>NZ_JAMDGY010000103.1 GCF_028656955.1 Pseudomonas fontis | reverse complement strand
GCACCATGTGCACTCGCCTTGCACCACAAAACCCTGTGAGAGCTGGCCTTGCCTTGCACCACAAAACCCTGTGGGAACTGGCCTTGCCTTGCACCACAAAACCCTGTGGGAACTGGCCTTGCCTTGCACCACAAAACCCTGTGGGAGCTGGCCTTGCCAGCGATGGGCCGCAAAGCGGCCCCCGCTTTATCTCAGCGAACCACAATCCCGCGCTGTGCCATATAGGCCTTGGCTTCAGGCACGGTGTATTCGCCAAAGTGGAAAATACTCGCCGCCAACACAGCACTGGCATGCCCTTCCAGAATCCCGTCCGCCAGGTGTTGCAGGTTGCCCACACCACCCGAGGCAATTACCGGGATCCCCAGCGCATCACTGATCGCCCGGGTCACGCCCAGGTCGAAGCCGTTCTTCATGCCGTCCTGGTCCATGCTGGTCAGCAGGATCTCACCCGCCCCCAAGCCTTCCATCTTCTTCGCCCACTCGACCGCGTCCAGCCCGGTCGGCTTGCGCCCGCCATGGGTGAAGATCTCCCAGCGCGGCGTTTCGCCCGGCGCCGAGACCTTCTTCGCATCAATGGCAACGACGATGCACTGCGAGCCGAAATGCGCTGCCGCCTCGCCCACAAACTCCGGGTTGAACACCGCCGCAGTATTGATCGAGACCTTGTCCGCGCCCGCATTGAGCAGGTTGCGGATGTCTTGCACGGTGCGCACGCCACCGCCCACGGTCAGCGGGATAAACACCTGGCTGGCCATGCGCTCGACGGTATGCAGCGTGGTGTCACGGCCATCGACGCTGGCCGTGATGTCGAGGAAGGTAATCTCGTCGGCACCCTGCTCGTCATAACGACGGGCGATTTCCACCGGGTCGCCGGCGTCACGGATGTTCTCGAACTTGACGCCCTTGACCACTCGACCGTTGTCGACGTCCAGGCAAGGGATGATGCGTTTGGCCAGGGCCATGGCGGTCTCCTCAGCCTTTGTAGCTATCGCAGAAGGCTTGCGCCTCGGCCACATCCAGGGTGCCTTCGTAGATCGCCCGGCCGGTGATGGCGCCGATGATCCCCGGCGCCTTGGCGTCGAGCAAAGCCTTGATGTCACCCAGGTTGTGAATACCGCCAGAGGCGATGACCGGGATCTTCGTGGCGGCGGCCAGTGCGGCGGTGAACGGCACGTTGCAGCCCTGCATCATGCCGTCCTTGGCGATGTCGGTGTAGACGATCGAGGACACGCCATCGGCTTCAAAACGCCGGGCCAGGTCGATGACCTGCACGCTGCTGACTTCAGCCCAGCCATCGGTGGCAACGAAGCCATCCTTGGCGTCCAGGCCAACAATCACTTTGCCCGGGAAGGCGCGGCAGGCTTCAGCGACAAACTCGGGCTGCTTGACCGCCTTGGTGCCGATGATCACGTGGCTTACGCCGGCTTTGACATAGTGTTCGATGGTTTCCAGCGAGCGGATACCGCCACCGATCTGGATCGGCAGGTTCGGGTAGCGCTTGGCGATGGCGGTAACCACCTCGCCATTGACCGGCTGGCCTTCGAAGGCGCCATTGAGGTCGACCAGATGCAGGCGACGGCAGCCCCCTTCAACCCATTTGGCGGCCATGCTCACCGGGTCATCGGAGAATACGGTGGAATCTTCCATGCGGCCTTGGCGCAGACGTACGCAAGCACCGTCCTTGAGATCGATAGCGGGGATAATCAGCATCTGGAAAACCTGTCTATTCGGTAAACAGTGTTGCTCGGGAAGTCAGTTCTTCTCGAGCGCCCACAGGTCGCTTTCGATGCTCTCGAACCGTTCCTTGAGGTGGCTCTGCACATCGAAAATCGCCCTGTTGTAGTAGTGCGGCGCAATCTCTTTGGTGAACAGCTCCAGGACTTCAGCCACCTCGAACGAACCCAGCTGCAACTCGAAGCGGTCTTCGAGGAAGCGCTTGAGCTTGTCGAGTGCCTCGCGTTCCTGTTCGGGTGCGAGGGTGAGAATCGGCGGCTTGCTCCTGGACTTGCCCATTACCAGCGACCGTCCCACGAAGCGAAGTTCTGCAACAGTTGCAGGCCATGGGTATGGCTCTTCTCCGGGTGGAACTGCACGGCAAAGCGCGAGCCTTCGGCCAGCGCTGCGGCAAAGTCGACGCCATAGTGACCGCGACCGACCACCTGGCCCGGCGTGCCGGCGGTGGCGTAGTAGCTGTGCACGAAGTAGAAACGGGCGCGCTCGGGGATGTCGTGCCACAACGGGTGGTCAACCGCCTGGCTGACTTCGTTCCAGCCCATGTGCGGCACCTTCAGGTGCTCGCCGTCTTCGTGCAGATCCTTGCCGAAGAAGCGCACCTTGCCCGGGAACAGGCCGATGCAGTCGACACCGTCGTTTTCTTCACTGTGTTCAAGCAGCGCTTGCATGCCGACGCAGATGCCGAGGAACGGACGGTCCTGGCTGACTTCGCGCACCAGGCTGTCAAAGCCCAGGCGGCGGATTTCGGCCATGCAGTCGCGGATCGCGCCAACACCTGGGAACACCACGCGGTCGGCTTCACGGATGACCGCAGCGTCGCTGGTGACCAGCACCTTGCCGGCGCCGACGTGCTCCAGGGCCTTGGCTACCGAGTGCAGGTTGCCCATGCCATAGTCGATAACGGCAACGGTCTGCATTACAGGCAACCTTTGGTCGAAGGCATCTGCCCGGCCATGCGCTCGTCCAGCTCGATGGCCATGCGCAGGGCGCGGCCGAAGGCCTTGAACACGGTCTCGATCTGGTGGTGGGTGTTGTGCCCACGCAGGTTGTCGATGTGCAGGCTGACGTTGGCGTGGTTGACGAAGCCCTGGAAGAACTCCTGGAACAGGTCGACGTCGAAGCCACCGACCGAGGCGCGGGTGTAGGGCACGTGCATCTGCAGGCCTGGGCGGCCGGAGAAGTCGATGACCACGCGCGACAGTGCTTCATCCAGCGGGACATAGGCGTGGCCGTAGCGACGGATGCCTTTTTTGTCGCCGATGGCCTGGTTGAATGCCTGGCCGAGGGTGATGCCGACGTCTTCGACAGTATGGTGATCGTCGATATGCAGGTCGCCCTTGCACTCGATATCCAGGTCGATCAGCCCGTGTCGGGCGATCTGGTCAAGCATATGCTCGAGGAAAGGTACACCGATATCGAATCGGGCCTTGCCGCTGCCATCCAGGTTAATCGAGGCCTTGATCTGGGTTTCCAGAGTATTGCGCTCGACGCTAGCCGTACGTTCGACCATCACCAGCTCCGCAAAATCATTGGGCGAAAAAGGTGACCATTATAGGCCTAGAAGCGCGCGGCTTGAAACGAACATGACATGTGGCAGGGGAATTACCTGCCATTGAGGTAGGAATTGGCAGAATCGGTTGCCTGTGAGCGCAACTCTATTACACAAATCAATGTAGCCGCTGCCGACAGGCTGCGCTGGAGCCCGAAGGGCTCCCAAAGGCGGCGCCTGCGTTGCAGGCGAGCGCAGCCTGGCGGCAGCGGCTACAGATTTAGTGGAACAACACTGCCGTCTTCTGCAGGGTCACCCACACACCCCACGCCAGTGGAACCCCCACCGCCAGCCAGGCGGCGATCACCAGCGGCTTGCTGCCCGCCGAGGCTTTCCACTCCAGCACCGTGCTGCTGTCAGCACCCTTGTCGTGCCCCAGCGCCTGTTCGGCCGCCAGCTGGGCATCGGTCATGAAGTACTTGTCGGCCACCGGACGCACCAGCGCGTTGCAGATAAAGCCCAGCACCAGCAGGCCGGCGAGGATGTACAGGGTCATGTCATAGGCCGCCGCACGTTCCACGCCAATCTTCAGCTGATACTCGCGCAGGTAGTTCACCAGCACCGGCCCGAGCACGCCCGCCGCCGCCCAGGCGGTCAGCAGACGACCATGGATCGCACCGACCATCTGCGTACCGAACAGATCCGCCAGGTACGCCGGCACGGTCGCAAAACCACCGCCATACATCGACAGGATGATGCAGAACGCCGCCACGAACAGCGCGATGTTGCCCAGGTGGCCCATGTTCGGCACCAGCGCGTACAAGGCAAAGCCCAGGGCAAAGAAAGCGAAATAGGTGTTCTTGCGCCCGATATAGTCGGAGAACGACGCCCAGAAGAACCGCCCGCCAATGTTGAACAGGCTGAGCAGGCCGGTGAAGCCCGCCGCGATCACGGCGATCTGCCCCAGTTGCGCGGCGTCCAGTTGGCTGAAGGTCAGGTCGTTGCCCAGCAACTTGCCGGCAAACACTTCCTGCAACAGCGGCGAGGCCATGCCCAGGATGCCGATCCCGGCCGACACGTTCAGGCACAACACCAGCCAGATCAGCACGAACTGCGGGGTTTTCCACGCCACGCTCACATGCACGTGGCGGTGGGTGATCATCGCGTTGCTGGCTCGTTTCACCGGCGCGGTCCAGCCCTCAGGCTTCCAGCCGGTTGGCGGCACGCGGTACGACAGGGCACCACCGATCATGAACACGAAGTAGATCGCCGCCATCACCACGAAGCTCTGCCACACGCCGACGCCCTCAGGGCTGGCGAAGTGGTTCATCAGCACGGCTGCCAACGGTGCACCGACCATCGCGCCGCCACCAAAACCCATGATCGCCATGCCGGTGGCCATGCCGCGCTTGTCCGGGAACCACTTGATCAGGGTCGAGACCGGCGAGATATAGCCCAAACCAAGGCCGATACCGCCAACCACCCCGGAACCCAGCCACATCAGCCAGATCTGGTGGTGATAGATGCCGAATGCCGAGATCAGCAGGCCACCGCACCAGCACACCGCCGACACCACACCGGCCTTGCGCGGCCCGGCATGTTCCAGCCAGCCGCCCCAGATGGCTGCCGAGCAACCGAGGAAGATGAAGAACAGCGTGTAGATCCAGCCAAGCATCGAGATCGGCCAGTCACAGGTCGAGGAGAACGCCTGTGTGACAAAGCTCATGTCCGCTGCGCACGCGACCGGGGCCGTGATGCCGACCGCCTTGGACAACGGCAGCCAGAACACCGAAAAACCATAGGCCATGCCGATACACAGGTGAATGGCCAGGGCCGCCGGCGGCACCAGCCAGCGGTTGAACCCTGCTCGCGCTACGATGCGCTCCTTGGACAAAAAGCCAGGCGCGCTGGGCACCGCTCCCGCCGTGATACTGCTCATTTGTTGTTATCCCTCGTAGAGTTGGTTGGCACCCAGATCGAACCGACGCCCTCGACTTTGGCGCACGCAGGCAGCGAGTCGTTATAGGGGCAATCGGCCCTCGCGCGCGGCAATTCGCCGCAGCCAGACCCGAGAACGGCGCAAGAGTAGCATTTGCGTTGTCGGATGAGCGCCCCCTGACACCGTGCTTTTCACGCCAACTGATCTGCTGTTCTGTGTAGGAATTCGCAACAGCTGAAGACAGATCCGTCAGCGGCCAAACGCACGGCGCTATACTCTGCGGCTTAATTTTAGAAATCGGACTACAAGGACTCGCCCATGAAAGCGTTCGGCAAAATCCTGGGGCTGGTGATTCTCGGGCTGTTGCTGATCATTGTGGCTCTGGGCTTCGCCCTGACCCACCTCTTCGATCCCAACGACTACAAAGACGAGATCCGCCAGCTGGCACGCGACAAGGCCCACGTCGAGCTGACGCTCAACGGTGATATCGGCTGGAGCCTGTTCCCCTGGCTGGGGCTGGAACTGCACGAGGCGAGCATCGCCACCCTGAAGAATCCGAAAGTACCGTTTGCCGACCTGCAGATGCTCGGTCTGTCGGTGCGCGTATTGCCGCTGCTGCGCCGCGAAGTGCAGATGAGCGACGTGCGCGTCGAGGGCCTGAACCTGACCCTGGAACGCGACGAGCACGGCCACGGCAACTGGGAAGACATCGGCAAGCCGCTGCCGGCTGGCGAAACGAGCGTGGTCGCAGGCGCCGCACCGGCTGACGCCACGCCAGCCGCTACGGAGAAACCGGCGACCGTCGAACGCCCAGTCAAACTGGATATCGACAGCCTGACCGTGAACAACGCCCGCGTGCAGTACACCGACGCGCGCAACGGCCAGACGCTCACCGCCGAAAGCATCCAGCTGAGCACCGGCGCCGTGCACGAAGGCGTGAACATCCCACTGAAGATGACCGCCTTCTTCAGCGTCGGCACCCCGGTGGTCAAGGCTCGCACCGAACTCAACGGCGAGCTGCGCTTTGATCGCGCGCTCAAGCGCTACCAGTTCGAAGACATGAAGCTCAGCGGCGAAGCCTCGGGCGAACCGCTGCAAGGCAAGACCATGACCTTCGCCGCCCAGGGCCAGTTGCTGGTCGACATGGCCGCGAACGTTGCCGAATGGAATGGCCTGAAGGTCTCCGCCAACCAGCTGCGCGCATTGGGCGAACTGAACGTGCGCGACCTGGACAAAGAGCCCAAGCTCACCGGCGGCCTGTCCATCGCCCAGCTCGACCTGCGCAAGTTCCTCGACAGCGTGGGCGTGGTGCTGCCACCGATGGCCGATGCGACCACCCTGGGCAAGTTCGAGCTGGTCAGCCGCCTGGACGGCAGCAACAACCGCCTGGCCCTGGAAGACCTGGCAATCAAGCTCGACGACAGCGCCTTCACCGGCCGCCTGGCCGTCGAAGACTTCGCCAAGCAGGCGCTGCGCGTTCAGCTCAAGGCCGACAAGTTCGACGCCGACCGTTATCTGCCGGCCAAGAGCGAAGCGGCCAAGGGCACTACCGCCGCGCGCCAGGCCGAAGTGCAGCAGAAGGAAGCGGGTGCAGTTGCCGGCCCGGGCACTTCGCCGCTGCCGGATGCACCGACCCAGACCGCCTGGAGCAATGACAAGCTGCTGCCAGTGGACCGCCTGCGCGCCCTCGATGTGCAAGCAGACCTGAACTTCGGCGTGCTGACCCTGGAGAAACTGCCGATCCACGACGCGACCCTCAAGGCCAGCGGCCTGGACGGTCTGGTCACCTTGGAAACGCTGAGTGGCGGCCTGTACGCCGGCCAGTTTGAAACCAAGGGCACCCTCGATGTACGCCCGGCCGTGCCGCTGATCGCCTTGAACACCAAGGTCACCCGCGTGCCGGTCGAGCACTTCATCAAGAGCCAGACCGACACCCCGCCGGTCAAGGGCCTGCTCACCCTGAACAGCAACCTGACCGCCAACGGCAACAGCCAAAAGGCCCTGGTCGATACCCTCAACGGCACTGCCAGCTTCGTCATCAATGACGGCGTGCTGGTCAATGCCAACCTTGAACAACAGCTGTGCCAGGGCATCGCCACGCTCAATCGCAAGTCGCTCAGCGGCGAGCCGCGCGGCAAGGACACGCCGTTCCAGGAGCTCAAGGGCAGCCTGGTGCTGCGCAATGGCGTCGCCAGCAACCCGGACCTGCGCGCGCGCATTCCTGGCCTGGCCCTCAAGGGCAACGGCGATATCGACCTGCGCGTGCTGGGCATGGACTACCGCGTCGGTGTCACCATCGAAGGTGACAAGCGCGAGATGCCCGACCCGGCCTGCCAGGTCAATGAACGCTTTGCCGGCCTGGAATTCCCGCTGCGCTGCCGTGGCCCGCTGGAAATGGGCGCCAAGGCTTGCCGCATCGACAAGGATGGCGTCGGCAAACTGGCCGGCCAGGCCCTGGGCAACCGGATCAACGAGAAGCTCGAAGAGAAACTCGGCGACAAGGTCAGCCCTGAGCTCAAAGACGCGCTCAAGGGGCTGTTCAAACGATGAGTCCCGAGCAGTTCTCCGGCGCCGTCCTTGACTGGTTCGACCGCCATGGCCGTCACGACCTGCCCTGGCAACAGGGCATCACGCCGTATCGGGTGTGGGTCTCCGAGATCATGTTGCAGCAGACCCAGGTCAGCACCGTGCTCAATTACTTCGGGCGTTTCATGGACGCCCTGCCGACCGTCGAGGCCCTGGCCGCGGCGCCGGAAGATGAAGTGCTGCACCTGTGGACCGGGCTGGGCTACTACACCCGCGCGCGCAATTTGCAGAAGACCGCGAAAATCGTCGTCGAGCAGTATGGCGGCGAGTTCCCGCCTGACGTCGAGAAGCTCACCGAGCTGCCGGGCATCGGCTTGTCCACGGCCGGGGCGGTGGCCAGCATCAGCATGGGCCTGCGCGCGCCGATCCTCGACGGCAACGTCAAGCGCGTGCTGGCCCGCTACACCGCGCAGGAGGGTTACCCCGGCGAGCCGAAAGTGGCCAAGGCGCTGTGGGCCAATGCCGAGCGCTACACCCCGCACAGCCGGGTGAACGACTACACCCAGGCGATGATGGACCTGGGCGCGACGCTGTGTACCCGCAGCAAGCCGAGTTGCCTGATCTGCCCGCTGCAACGGGGCTGTGAGGCGCACATGCTCGGCCAGGAAATTCGCTACCCGATACCCAAGCCGCGCAAAGAACTGCCACAACGTCGTACGTTGATGCCGCTGCTGGCCAACGACGACGGTGCCATCTTGCTTTACCGGCGCCCTTCCAGCGGTTTGTGGGGCGGCCTGTGGAGCCTGCCGGAGCTCGACAGCCTGGAGCAGCTGGATGACCTGGTCGACCAGCATGGCTTGCAGCTGGAGCGTTCCGAGGCGCTCAGCGGCCTGACCCACACCTTCAGCCACTTCCAGCTGGCCATCGAGCCGTGGCTGGTGCGTGTCGGCCAGCCGGGCACGCACGTGGCCGAGGCCGACTGGCTCTGGTATAACCTCGCCACCCCGCCGCGCCTGGGCCTTGCTGCCCCGGTCAAGAAGCTGCTGAAACGCGCGGCCGACGTTTTGAATGCAGGAGAGTCGTCATGACCCGCACCGTAATGTGCCGCAAGTACAAAGAAGAGTTGCCAGGCCTTGAGCGTCCGCCGTACCCGGGCGCCAAGGGCCAGGAGATCTACGATCACATCTCGCAGAAGGCCTGGGCCGACTGGCAGAAGCACCAGACCCTGCTGATCAACGAGAAGCGCCTGAACATGATGAACGCCGAGGACCGCAAATTCCTCCAGGGCGAGATGGACAAGTTCTTCTCCGGTGAAGAGTACGCGCAGGCCGAAGGTTACGTTCCACCTAGCGAATAGGGCGGAAAACCGTAAGCGACGGTATTAATTAAAATTTTTTTGAATACTTGCTTGACGGTACCCTGAAAATTCTATTTAATGCGCCTCGTTGCCCGGATAGCTCAGTCGGTAGAGCAGTGGATTGAAAATCCACGTGTCGGCGGTTCGACTCCGTCTCCGGGCACCAAAACATCTAAACCCCTGAATCGAAAGATTCAGGGGTTTTTTGTTTGCGCCGGGAAAAGTGCCCGCTACGCCATGGCCTGGTCCAGCCGCACACACCTCACGGCTTGCCCGGAATGGGCTTCGCGCAATCTGCGCCAGCGAACGCGGCAGATAGATACGACCGACTCGGCTATTGATACGTGTCAATGTGCCACCTTGCAGCGCGCCTAAGCTGCAAGGTGGACATTCGCTAGCAGACACAGGCCCTTTCAATGACTGAAGATTCCACCGCCCTCCCCCAGCCACAGCTTGCCCCCGAAGCACCTCGCCCGCGCCGGGCCGCTGCGCGCAAGCCGGCCGTGAAGGTCAAGCAGGAGCTTGCCGTGGTCAGCCCGCAACCGGCCGCCCTCAAGGTTGCCTCGGCGCCGCGCGGCACCAATGAAGACAGCACGTCGGCGCATCTGCCGGCCAGCTACCCCTACCGCAACCGCATGCGCCGCGCCGAATACGAGAAGGCCAAGCAGGACCTGCAGATCGAACTGCTCAAGGTGCAGAACTGGGCCAAGGAAACCGGCCAGCGCATCGTCGTGCTGTTTGAAGGCCGTGACGCGGCCGGCAAGGGTGGCACCATCAAGCGCTTCATGGAGCACCTGAACCCGCGCGGCGCGCGCATCGTCGCACTGGAGAAGCCTTCCGAGCAGGAGAAGGGCCAGTGGTACTTCCAGCGCTATATCCAGCACTTGCCGACGTCGGGGGAAATGGTCTTCTTCGACCGCTCCTGGTACAACCGCGCCGGCGTCGAGCGGGTGATGGAGTTCTGCTCACCGCTGCAATACCTGGAGTTCATGCGCCAGGCCCCCGACCTTGAACGCATGCTGTGCAACAGCGGGATCCTGCTGTTCAAGTTCTGGTTCTCGGTGAACCGCGAAGAGCAACTGCGCCGCTTCATCTCGCGCCGCGACGACCCGCTCAAGCACTGGAAGCTCTCGCCCATCGACATCAAGTCGCTGGACAAGTGGGACGAGTACACCGCTGCCAAGGAAGCGATGTTCTTCCACACCGACACCGCCGATGCGCCGTGGACGGTGATCAAGTCCGACGACAAGAAACGCGCCCGGATCAACTGCATCCGCCACTTCCTGCATTCGCTGGACTACCCGGACAAGAACCTGCGGGTGGCGCATCAGCCGGATCCGTTGCTGGTCGGGCGTGCTTCGCGGGGGTTCGAGGAGGACGAAACGGCCTGACCCTGTTTGCACGCTGAGGTAGCCGCTGCCGTCAGGCTGCGCTGGAGTCCGCAGGGCTCCCCCTATGCGCCTGCGTTGCAGGCGAGCGCAGCCTTACGGCAGCGGCTACACCCGCAATAACCTGTTCCTGCTCGACGAAACATAGATGGTAACAATTGATATCAGCATGACATCAACGGTCATCTACCCTCGTTTGAGTGGCCCGGCGCTGGCCATCAAGGAGCAGGACATGTTGAGGACTCTCAAGATAGGGCGACGTGCGGGCTGCATTTTTACCCTCCTCGCAGCATTGGTGCTGGCCATGGGTCTGGCCTCACTTTTCGAGACACGCAAGATGGACGCCGCAACGACCGAAATCAGAGAAGTCTGGTTGCCGGCAGTGCTCGCCCTGGGTGAGATAGGCACCCAATTGGGTAGTGGCCGGGCGCTCACCTCCAACAGCCTGCAACTGCGCGATGGCGACCAGCGACGGCGCAGCGTGGCGCAGATCGAAAGCATCTACCAGCAGATCCCGGCGCAGCTGGAGGCCTACCGCAAAACCATCTTCAACGCCGAAGACCAGCAGCTGTTCGATCAATTCAACGCTGCCTACAGCCTTTACCAGAACCAGCAGGCAGACATCCTCAAGGCCGTCCTCGACGACCGCCTGGACGATGCGCAGCAACTGGTCAACGGACCCAACGTCCAGGCTGCCGACGCCATGATGGCGGCATTGAACAAGCTGATCCGGTTCAACTCCGAAGGCGCCAACAGCGCCTCGTTGCACAGCAGCGAAACCTCGGCCGAAGCCTTCGTCGTGGCCTTTGCTGCGCTGGCGATCATCCTGACCACCATGATTGCCGCCGCGCTGCTGCTGACCCGCAGCATCGTCCAGCCGCTCGGCGAAGCGGTGCGGGTGGCTGAACGGGTGGCCAGTGGCGACCTGAGCCAGGACATCACCTACCAGGGCCGCGATGAGCCCGCGTTGCTGATGGCCGCGCTGCAACGCATGCAGCACAATCTGCGCGACACCCTGCAGCAGATCGCCAAGGCCTCCGACCAGTTGGCATCCGCCTCTGAAGAACTGCACGCGGTGACTGAAGACACCAACCGTGGCCTGCAGCAGCAAAGCGACGAGATCGAGCAGGCAGCCACTGCGGTCAACCAGATGACCGCCGCCGTCGAAGAGGTGGCAAGCAACGCGGTCAGCACCTCCCAGGCCTCCCAGGACGCCAACCAGACCACCCAGCATGGTCGTGGCCAGGTTGCCCAGGCACTGGAGTCGATCCAGCACCTGGCAAGCGATGTGAGCGCCACCTCCAAGGAGGTCGAGGAACTGGCTGACAACGTCACCGAGATCAGCCGGGTGCTTGAGGTGATTGGCTCGATTGCCAACCAGACCAACCTGCTGGCACTGAACGCCGCCATCGAAGCGGCCAGGGCCGGTGATGCCGGGCGTGGCTTTGCCGTGGTGGCCGATGAGGTGCGCGCGTTGGCCCATCGCACCCAGCAGTCCACCGAAGAAATCGAACAGATGATCAACGGCATCCAGACCGGCACCCAACGTGCGGTAGCGGCCATGCACAGCAGCAACGCACGCACCGGCAGCACCCTGGAGGTGGCGCAGGCGGCGGGGGACGCGCTGGAAGTGATCGCGCGGGAAATCAGCGCGATCAACGAGCGCAACCTGGTGATCGCCAGCGCGTCGGAACAGCAGGCCCAGGTGGCCCGTGAAGTGGACCGCAACCTGGTGAACATCCGCGATTTGTCGACACAGACGTCGGCGGGTGCCAACCAGACCAGCGCCGCCAGCCAGGACCTGTCGCGCCTGGCGGTGGACCTGAATGCGATGGTGGCGAAGTTCCGATTCTGAGGGGTGCTTGTCGATGGGTGCTTGGGTTTGCCGGCCAACTGCGATTCAATACGCAAAATTTTGCCCGTCTGACCACAAGGATTCACCCATGGCCTCTAATACCAAGCAACAGAAACGCGCCAAGCGCGCCGCCACCAAGGCGCGGCAGAACCGCATGGTGCGTAGCGGCCAGGCGGTCAAGGGCGGCGGCGAGAGCTCCAGCGCCAGCGTCGACCAGGTGTTCGACAAGGCGATGGCCTCGGGCAGCTATGACGCGTTGTTCGAGAAAATGAAAGCGGCGAAGGACACCAGCCTGGAAGCGACGATTGCGGTGTTCCTGGTGGACCCGCTGCTGGCGCTGGTGCTCAAGGGCCACAGCGAAGAGCACTCGACTGACTACATCTGCAAAGTGCTGTGCGCCTACCGCAAATGGCTGGACGGCACCGAGGAAGAAGAGGCCATGGCCTGGCTGGAAAGCGACGAGTTCCAGGATGCCTATGTCACGGCGTCCGAGATTGTCTCGAAACAGAAGAAGTTCTGAGGCCTCCGGGGCTGCCTTGCAGCCCATCGCCGGCAAGGCCGGCTCCCACACCCACACTGAGAGGGTGGTAGCGTGGGTCTTGAAAAGCCCTACATGATCAGCAGATATATACCGCCACCGTACATCCCCTTCGCCTTGACCCCCACGCCGGACCCACTCTAACCTCCATCTTGCTGTTTACAACGTATACACCTCCCTGGAGCGTAGACATGGCTTCCCCGGTTCTGTCCTTTCGTGTCGAAGAATCCCTCGCCCAGCAACTCGATGCGCTGGCAGCCGCCACCGACCGCGACCGCCAATATCACCTCAAGCGCGCCCTGCTGCGCTATGTGGAGGCAGAGTCCTGGCATGTACAGGCCATTGCCGAAGGCATCGACGATGCAGATGCAGGCAACCTGACCGACCTTTCCGAGATCCAGGCAAAGTGGGCAAACCGTGGCAAAGATTGCGCTGACCGGGAAGGCTGAAAGCGACCTCGGGTCGATTTACCAGCATTACGTGGGCAAGACCGGCATCAAGACGGCCGATCAGGTGATCCGTACCCTGCTCAATTCCCTCGAGCTTCTCTCCCACTTCCCCGGCGCAGGTCGGCCCTCTCCTGTGCCCGACATCAGGGAGCTGGTGTTCACAAACCTGCCGTTTGTGGCGCCCTATCGGCTCAAGGGCCAGCAGATCCAGGTACTGCGCATCCTCCATCAGCGTTTCGAACGCCCCGGCGACTGGTAGCCAGCAACAAAAAGGCCGCGATCCCATCGGAGCGCGGCCTTTTTTTGTTGCCGGTCGAGACTAACCCATCAGTTGTCCAGCACCACACGCCCCGCGCCTTCGGCCTTGCGCTTGCGCGCAACCAGCAGGCCCGCGGCAACCACGGCGATGCTCAGCAAGCCGGTGGCAACGATCTCGGCGCGGTGGTCCGGGCGGATCACCATCAGCGTCAGCACACTCACGATGAACACGATGCTCGCCCAGGTCAGGCCCGGGAACAGCCACATCTTGAAGGCAATCGTCTCGCCCCGCGCCATGCGCTGACGACGCATGCGCAACTGCGACACGGCAATCACCAGGTACACCAGCAGCGCGATCGCACCCGAGCTGGCCAGCAGGAACTCGAACACCTGCGCCGGCGCCACGTAGTTGGCAAACACGGTCAGGAACGCCGCCGCCGTCGACAGCAACACCGCCACATGCGGCGTGCCGCTGGAGGTGGTGCGCTGGGCCATCGCTGGTGCATCACCACGCTTGCTCAGCGAGAACAGCATGCGCGAAGAGGTGTACAGCGCCGAGTTCAGGCAGCTGGTGACCGCGATCAGCACAACGATGTCGACAATGATCTTGGCGTTCGGGATGCCCATCATCTGCAACACGGTCTGGTAGGAACCCACCTCGGCCAGCGAAGCATGGTTCCACGGCACCAGGGCCACGACGATGAAGATCGACACGAGGTAGAACAGGAAGATCCGCCAGATGACCGAGTTGGTCGCCTTGGTGATCTGCTTGGTCGGGTTCTTCGATTCCGCCGCGGCAATGGTGACGATCTCGGTGCCCATGAACGAGAACATGGTGGTCAACATCGCCGCCAGCACCGCGCCCATGCCGTTGGGCATGAAGCCCTGGGTGTCGAACAGGTGGCTGACGCCGCTGACCTGGCTGTTGGGCATGAAGCCGAAAATCGCCGCCAGGCCGAGGATGATGAAGCCGATGATCGCCACCACCTTGAGCAGCGCGAACCAGAACTCGAACTCACCGTAGTTCTTCACGCTGGCCAGGTTGGTGGCCGTCAGCAGCAAGGTAATTACCAGGGTGAACGCCCAGATCGCCACGTCAGGGAACCAGGCATGCAGGATGGTCGCGGCCGCGTTGGCCTCCAGCGGGATCACCAGCACCCAGAACCACCAGTACAACCAGCCGATGGTGAAGCCGGCCCAATGGCCGATGGCCTTGTCGGCGTAGGTCGAGAAGGAGCCGGTATCCGGCGAAGCGACGGCCATCTCGGCCAGCATGCGCATCACCAGCACCACCAGGGTACCGGCCGCAGCATAGGCCAGGAGGACGGCCGGGCCAGCCTCGGCGATGGCGTGGCCGGAACCGACGAACAGCCCGGCACCGATAACACCTGCAATCGACAGCATGGTCACATGCCGCTGTTTGAGCCCCTGAGCGAGGTCATTGGAATTGTGCGTACCGCTCATAAAACTACCTTTGCAAAGAATGGCGTTCATCCCGCTACGAAACTCGTCACCCCCTCGTGAGGGGTGCTGCTACGTCCTGTGGCGGAATGAAATGGCAAGAACTGCGCCAGATGGACGACCGTTCGTTCGAAATTTCCCACACCCGCGTGCAGCAAGGCTTACGGCGCTTTCGGCCATGCGCTGACCGAAAGCCCCTTAACCTTGGCACAAATGGAAGCTTTACTGAAATACTCACTTACAAATGCCGACGGGTGCACCGATTTCGCCCATCGGTAACACCCCCTGACGTTTTGTGGGCCTTTTAGGTGCAACCCTTTCGGCGCAACCCACTGCCACCGACACAGGCTGTTCCTGTACCTGCGGTCAAATACGCCTTTCCAGCAGCGGCCAAAAATGGCACCATCGCGCCTTTTTTCATCAAGGCTCCCGCCCTGGAAACAGGGGTGAGCGGACATCCGCGCGACAGTCCACTGTAGCGATGCGACACCCGCCCACCTGCCAGGTACTTGGCCCGTCCTACGTTGTTGGCTGTCGTCCGAGCGCTATGCTAGCGTGGCGCCTCGCCAGGAAGGCGGCCAACAAGCAGGAGCGCACAGAACACATGAGGACCGCACATGGCTGAGGCCACGCCCGCGCTGGAAATCCGCAACCTGCACAAACGCTACGGCGAGCAGGAGATTCTCAAGGGCATTTCCCTGACCGCCTGCGATGGCGACGTCATCTCCATCCTGGGATCGTCCGGCTCCGGCAAGTCCACCCTGCTGCGCTGCATCAACCTGCTGGAAAACCCGCACCAGGGCCAGATCCTGGTGGCGGGTGAAGAACTCAAGCTCAAGCCCGCGAAGAACGGCGAGCTGATCGCCGCCGACAACAAGCAGATCAACCGCCTGCGCAGCGAGATCGGCTTCGTCTTCCAGAACTTCAACCTCTGGCCGCACATGAGCATCCTCGACAACATCATCGAGGCGCCGCGCCGGGTACTCGGCCAGAGCAAGGCCGAGGCCATCGAAGCGGCCGAAGCGCTGCTCGACAAGGTCGGCATCCACAACAAGCGCCACAGCTACCCGGCCGAACTGTCCGGCGGCCAGCAGCAGCGGGCGGCGATTGCCCGTACCCTGGCCATGCGCCCGAAAGTCATCCTGTTCGACGAGCCGACCTCGGCGCTCGACCCGGAAATGGTCCAGGAAGTGCTCAGCGTGATTCGCGCACTGGCCGACGAAGGCCGGACCATGCTGCTAGTGACCCATGAAATGAACTTTGCCCGCCAGGTGTCCAGTGAAGTGATCTTCCTGCACCAGGGCCTGGTGGAAGAGCAGGGAACGCCGCAACAGGTTTTCGAAAACCCGAACTCGGCACGTTGCAAACAATTCATGTCCAGCAACCGCTAACGGAGCAACACGCATGCAGAACTACAAGAAAGTCCTCCTGGCCGCTGCCGCCACCCTGGTGTTCTCAGCCAACGCCATGGCTGCGGAAAAACTGAAAATGGGCATCGAGGCGGCCTACCCGCCGTTCAACAACAAGGATGCCAGCGGCCAGGTCGTCGGCTTCGACAAAGACATCGGCGACGCCCTGTGCGCCAAGATGAAAATCGAGTGCGAAGTGGTCACCTCCGACTGGGACGGCATCATCCCGGCCTTGAACGCCAAAAAGTTCGACTTCATCGTCTCCTCGCTGTCGATCACCGACGAGCGCAAGCAGGCCGTTGATTTCACCGACCCGTACTACTCCAACAAGCAGCAGTTCATCGCGCCGAAAAACGTCGACTTCAAGACCGACGACAAGTCGCTGGTCGGCAAGACCCTCGGCACCCAGCGCGCCACCCAGGCCGCTATCTGGCTGGACGATCACGGCGGCATGGACAACAAGTTCAAGGTCAGCCTGTACGACACCCAGGAAAACGCCTACCTGGACCTGACTTCCGGTCGCGTTGATGCGCTGCTGGCCGACAAGTACGCCAACTACGACTGGCTGAAGTCCGATGCGGGCAAGAACTACGAGTTCAAGGGCGAGCCGGTCAACGAGAGCGACAAGGTCGGTATCGCCGTGCGCAAGGGTGACAACGAACTGCGCAACAAGCTGAATGCCGCACTGAAGGAAATCGTTGCCGACGGCACCTACAAGAAGATCAACGACAAGTACTTCCCGTTCAGCATCTATTGATTCGCCCCGACCGGCAGCGCCCCTGCGGCGTTGCCGGTCCCTTGAACAAACCTGCCCATGAATATTGATCTCTACGGATTCGGTCCGGCGCTTCTGGCCGGCACACTGATGACCGTCAAACTGGCATTGTCGGCCCTGTTGCTCGGGCTGGTGCTGGGGCTGCTTGGCGCCCTGGCCAAGACCTCGCCGTACAAACCGCTGCAATGGCTGGGCGGGTTCTATTCCACCCTGGTTCGCGGCGTGCCCGAACTGCTGTGGGTGTTGCTGATCTACTTTGGCACCGTCAGCCTGATGAACCGGCTGGGCGAAGCCCTGAATATTCCCGGCCTTGAGCTCAATGCCTTTGCAGCGGGCGTGATCGCCCTGGGCTTGTGCTTCGGCGCCTACGCCACGGAAGTGTTCCGTGGCGCGATCCTGGCCATCCCCAAGGGCCACCGTGAAGCGGGCCTGGCCCTGGGCCTGTCGAAAGGGCGGATCTTCTCCAAGCTGATCCTCCCGCAGATGTGGCGCATTGCGCTGCCTGGCCTGGGCAACCTGTTCATGATCCTGATGAAGGACACCGCGCTGGTGTCGGTGATCGGCCTGGAAGAAATCATGCGTCACTCGCAAATCGCCGTGACCGTGTCCAAGCAGCCGTTCACCTTCTACCTGGTCGCCGCCTTGATCTACCTGGGCCTGACCGTGCTGGCCATGACCGGCATGCACTTCATGGAAAAACGCGCCGCTCGCGGCTTCGCGAGGCCGAACCAATGAACTGGGAAGTCATCATCAAGTGGCTGCCACGCCTGCTCCAGGGCGCAACACTGACCCTGGAACTGGTGGCCATCGCGGTCATCGCCGGGTTGATCCTGGCGATCCCGCTGGGCATCGCCCGCTCGTCGCGCCTGTGGTACGTGCGCGCCCTGCCCTTCGGCTACATCTTCTTCTTCCGTGGCACGCCGCTGCTGGTGCAGCTGTTCCTCGTCTACTACGGCCTCGCGCAGTTCGAAGCCGTGCGTAGCAGCGCGTTTTGGCCGTACCTGCGCGATCCGTTCTGGTGCACGGTGTTCACCATGACCCTGCACACGGCCGCGTACATCGCCGAGATCCTGCGCGGTGCCCTGCAGGCCATCCCACGGGGCGAGATCGAGGCGGCGCGGGCGCTGGGCATGTCCCAGACCAAGGCGCTGATCTACATCATGCTGCCGCGCGCGGCGCGCATCGGCCTGCCGGCCTACAGCAACGAAGTGATCCTGATGCTCAAGGCCAGCGCCCTGGCCAGTACCGTCACCCTGCTGGAACTGACCGGCATGGCGCGGACCATCATTGCCCGCACCTACCTGCCGGTGGAGATCTTCTTCGCGGCGGGCCTGTTCTACCTGCTGATCTCGTTCCTGCTGGTGCAGGGCTTCAAGCAGTTGGAACGCTGGCTGCGCGTGGATGCCTGCCAAGGTCGCTAGACCTGGCCGACGGGGTTGGCGCAGACTGGCGCCAACCCCGTTCATCCCCCCCTCTATTCCATGACCGACCTCGACCCGTTGCTCAGCCAATTCCAGGCGCTGGACCGTTTTCTGCTGGCCCATCAGGGGCTGTGGCGGCCGCGTCCGTTCACCTCCCTGCACCTGCCCTGGGAAGCCGAGCACCCCGCGCTGGCAGCCTGGCTGCGCGGGCGATCATTGGAAGAAGCTGAGGCGACGCTTGATCCGCTCGATGCCCCGGCACCTTATCCACAGATCGCTGCGCAGGCTGCGCAACTGGCGGCTGTTGGCGAGTTATCCACAGTCGAACTGAGCCCTGCGACTGCACGGCTGAACGTCGATGTACCTGGGCGCAAGTGGGCGCAGATCGAAGCCTTCGGCGCGCACCTGGATTTCGCCCAGCGCCCTGCGCACTGGCTGGATTGGTGCTCCGGCAAAGGCCACCTGGGGCGACGCCTGTTGCAGCCTGCGCAGCAACTAACCTGCCTGGAGTTCGACCCGGCGCTGGTCGAGGCCGGCCAGCAGCTCAGCGAGCATCATCAGCTTGAAGCGCAGCACCGCCTACAGGACGTGATGGCCGATTCCGCCGCCCTGCAACTGAACGCCACGCATACCCCGGTGGCCCTGCATGCGTGCGGCGACCTGCATGTACGCCTGATGCAACTGGCCAGCGCCAACGGCTGCCGCCAGCTGGCGATTGCGCCGTGCTGCTACAACCGCACGCGCGGCCCGCAGTACCAGGCGTTATCCACAGCGGCGAAAGGTTCGGCGCTGACCCTGTCGATTGATGACCTCGGCCTGCCGCTGAGCGAGACCGTCACTGCCGGCAGCCGCGTTCGACGTCAGCGTGATGAGTCGATGGCGAGAAGGCTTGGCTTCGACCTGCTGCAACGCCAACTGCGCCACAGTGACGACTACCTGCCGACGCCCTCGCTGCCCAGCAGCTGGCTGAACAAGACGTTCGCCGACTACTGCCGCGACCTGGCCGAACTCAAGGGGCTGACACTCGACACGTCACCCAACTGGGCGGCGCTGGAAGCGGCCGGGCAATTGCGCCTCGCGCAGGTGCGCAACCTTGAGCGGGTGCGCAACCTGTTCCGCCGGCCGCTGGAGCTGTGGCTGGTGCTGGACCGCGCGCTGTACCTGCAAGAACAGGGTTACAGCGTGCGGCTCGGCACCTTCTGCCCCTACCCCCTTACCCCACGCAATTTGCTACTGCTTGCCGAGCGCATTTAGGCCTTCAAGCTGTGGATAACTCTGTGGGCAGAATTGCGCGCGAGCCTTGAGATTTAATGGATCCAAGGGCTGTAATGGCTTGGTTAAATTTTGTTCATGTTTAAACATCAGAAAAAACAGCCATTTGCGCAAACGCGTACAGATTGTCGCTCGCCGTTGCACAAGGCGCATCGTTGGCATGTGCCTTGTGCATAAGCGATTGAACAAAACGCGCTAAACAGGCTTCAAAGCGGGGTTCAGGCGAGCTTCAACAGGCCCATGCCGCCGACCAGCAGCAGCAAGCCGAGCCAGCCGCGTCCGGCCAGGCGCTGGCCGAACAGTGCCCAGCCCATGGCCACCGTGGCGAGGATGCCGAAACCGCCCCAGATGGCGTAGGCCATCGACAGCGGGATGTCCCGTACTGCCTGGGCCAACGCGGTGAACGCGCCGAGCACGCAGAGGATCGAGACCAGGCCGATCAGGCGCTTGCGCAGGCCGTCGGAGTATTTGAGCAGCAGGTTGGCGAGCACTTCCAGCACGATGGCCAGGGCCAGCCAGGCAAAGGGGACCAGGTTGGTGTTCAGCATGGCAGGGCCTCCCGTTCAGTTTCACGAACGGCCTTGGCGCTGCGTGTACCCGACTTGATCAGCAGGATGCCGGCGATCATCACGCCCAGGCCCAGGGCCTTGAGCAGGCCGAGGGTTTCGCCCAGCCAGGTGACGCTGACCAGGGTGATCAGCACGATGCCGATGCCTTCCCAGAGTGCGTAGGCGACGCCCAGCGGTACGCGTTTTACCGCGAGGGCGAGGAAGCCGTAGGACAGGCCGATCATCACGTACATCAGGCCGTGGCTGAGCAGCGGCGAGTCGGAGACGTGGAATTTCATCGAGGCGGTGCCGATCACTTCGGCGACGATGGCGATGAACAGATAAATCCAGGAACGCATGGTGCCCTCCCATGGGCGGTACGAAAAGTCGGGCAAAAACGGGCGGGCGTCAGTGCCGAAGGCTGAGTGCCGGAAGGGAGGAGCTAGAGGTCGCCGGTCCAGTAACGTTCACGGGAGACGAGGCGGGAGGTGAGGTGCGGTAACGCTTGAGTGTTCAACATAATGGACAACAAATTAGCTTAGGGAATCGACTAAGTCAAATCGATAGAGTGAGTCTAATTAAATTTGCCGGTTCTTGTTCGTTCTACAGGAGAAAGCCCTTAAAGGCTGGTGAAAGGTTCGTAAATTATATTTACCGCTCTTCGCCCTGTGTAGATACCGTCTTGCCC
>NZ_JAMDGY010000102.1 GCF_028656955.1 Pseudomonas fontis | reverse complement strand
TCTTTCGATCGAAGCATCCCGGCACTACCTGGAACATCTAACCCATTGAGTTTCAAGGAGTTTTCTGTTCCGACTACGCCGGAAGTGGGGCGAATTATAGAGAGATTAAATCGAGCGTCAAGGCTTATCTGCAACAAATCTGTCATGAGGGTCAAAAACCCTTAAAACACTAAAGGAAGGCCTCGCGGCCTTCCTTTATCGCCCGCGCAATTACAGGCTTGGGAAGGCGAACTGCGACGCCTCGTGGCTCGCACGCTGCGGCCAGCGCTGGGTGATTGCCTTGCGCCGGGTGTAGAAGCGCACGCCATCCGGGCCATAGGCATGCAGGTCGCCGAACAGCGAACGCTTCCAGCCGCCGAAGCTGTGATACGCCACAGGCACCGGCAACGGTACGTTGACCCCGACCATGCCCACCTCGATCTCGTCGCAGAACAGACGCGCAGCCTCACCATCACGAGTGAAGATGCAGGTGCCATTGCCGTACTCGTGATCGTTGATCAGTTGCATGGCCTCTTCCAGGCTGTTGACCCGGACGATGCACAGCACTGGACCGAAGATCTCTTCTTTATAGATGCGCATCTCTGGGGTCACCCGGTCGAACAGGGTACCGCCAACGAAGTAGCCTTCCTCATGGCCAGCGACCTGCAGGCCACGACCGTCCACCACCAGCTCGGCACCGGCAGCCTTGCCGTCGTCGATGTAGCCCACCACCTTGTCGCGCGCAGCGGCGGTGACCAGTGGGCCCATGTCCAGGCCACAATTGGTGCCCGCGCCAATTTTCAGGGCCTTGATCTGTGGAACGATCTTGGCCACCAGGGCATCAGCCACCTGGTCACCGACACACACGGCCACCGAGATCGCCATGCAGCGCTCGCCACAGGAACCGTAGGCTGCGCCCATCAGTGCGCTGACCGCGTTGTCCAGGTCGGCATCCGGCATCAGCACCGCGTGGTTCTTCGCGCCGCCCAGGGCCTGCACGCGCTTGCCGCGCTTGGTGCCTTCGGCATAGATGTATTCGGCAATCGGGGTCGAACCCACAAAGCTCAGGGCCTTGACCTCTGGTGCTTCGATCAGCGCGTCCACCGCGACCTTGTCACCGTGCACTACGTTCAGCACGCCTTTGGGCAGGCCGGCTTCGAGCAGCAACTGGGCAATGAACAGGGTCGAGCTTGGGTCACGCTCGGACGGCTTGAGGATGAAGCAGTTGCCGCAGGCAATCGCCAGTGGGTACATCCACAGCGGCACCATGGCCGGGAAGTTGAACGGGGTGATACCGGCCACCACGCCCAGCGGCTGGAAGTCGGACCAGGCATCGATGTTCGGGCCGACGTTGCGGCTGTACTCACCCTTCAGCACTTCCGGCGCGGCGCAGGCGAACTCGACGTTCTCGATGCCGCGCTTCAGTTCGCCGGCAGCGTCTTCCAGGGTCTTGCCGTGCTCTTCGCTGATCATCTGCGAGATGCGGGCTTCGTTCTGCTCCAGCAGTTGCTTGAAACGGAACATCACCTGGGCACGCTTGGCCGGTGGGGTATTGCGCCAGGCCGGGAACGCCGCCTTGGCGGAGTCGATGGCCTTCTGCACGGTTTCCCGGTCGGCCAGTTCGAGTTTGTGGATCGCCTGGCCAGTGGCCGGGTTGAACACATCGGCCTTGCGCGTACCGCCAGAAACCATCTCACCGTGAATCAGATGCTGAACAATGCTCATGCAGAACTCCAGAAAAGGGGGTTAACAGGCGCGGTGTACGCGCCTGCTTATATATAGAGGGATCAGTCGACCTGATTCAGGGCTTCGCCGACCGCGTCGAACAGGCGGTCCAGCTCTTCGGGCTTGGTATTGAAGGTTGGCCCGAACTGCAGGGTGTCGCCACCGAAGCGCACATAGAAGCCTTGCTTCCAGAGTTTCATTGCCGCTTCGTACGGACGCACGATGGCATCACCGTCTCGCGCGGCGATCTGGATGGCGCCGGCCAGGCCGTAGTTGCGAATGTCGATGATGTTCTTGGTGCCCTTGACCCCGTGCAGCAACTTCTCGAAGTGCGGGGACAGCTCGGCAGCGGACTGCACCAGGTTTTCCTTTTGCAGCAGGTCCAGCGCGGCAATACCGGCGGCGCAGGCCACCGGGTGCGCCGAGTAGGTGTAACCGTGCGGGAATTCCACGGCGTACTCGGGGGTCGGCTGGTTCATGAAGGTCTGGTAGATCTCGCTGGTGGCGATCACTGCGCCCATCGGGATGGCGCCGTTGGTGACCTGCTTGGCGATGCACATCAGGTCCGGGGTCACGCCGAAGGCTTCGGCACCGGTCATGGCGCCCATGCGACCAAAACCAGTGATCACTTCATCGAAGATCAGCAGGATGTTGTGCTGGTCGCAGATTTCGCGCAGACGCTTCAGGTAGCCCTTCGGCGGCGGCAGTACACCGGCGGAACCCGCCAGCGGCTCGACGATCAGTGCGGCAATGTTCGAGGCGTCATGCAGCTCGATCACCTTGAGCATCTCGTCGGCCAGGGCAATACCGCCCTCCTCCGGCATGCCCTTGGTGAAGGCGTTGCCCGGCAGCAAGGTGTGCGGGATATGGTCGACGTCCAGCAACTGGCCGAACATCTTGCGGTTGCCGTTCACCCCACCCAGGCTGGTGCCAGCGACGTTCACCCCGTGGTAACCACGGGCACGGCCGATCAGCTTGGTCTTGCTGGCCTGGCCTTTCAGGCGCCAGTAGGCACGGACCATCTTCAGCGCGGTGTCGCAGCACTCGGAGCCGGAGTTGGTATAGAAGACGTGGTTCAGGTTGCCCGGGAGCAGGTCGGCGATCTTCTCGGCCAGCTGGAACGACAGCGGGTGACCGAACTGGAACGCTGGCGAGTAGTCGAGCACACCCAACTGGCGGGACACCGCTTCCTGGATTTCCTTGCGGGTGTGGCCAGCGCCGCAGGTCCACAGGCCCGAAAGAGCGTCGAAGATCTTGCGGCCCTGGTCGTCGACCAGGTAATTGCCTTGGGCCGCGACGATCAGGCGCGGATCACGCTGGAAATTGCGGTTGGCGGTGTACGGCATCCAGTGCGCATCCAGCTTGAGCTGGCTAGCCAGACCGGCAGTAGCGTGTTCAGGCATGTTCATCGGGCAAGACCTCGCAAGACAATTAGGCAGCAAGAGAGTGATTAGCGTTGTTGCAGCTACGTTGTCACGACGATAAAGTCCGAAAAAGCCTACTTTTCTAATCTTCAGTTAGCCGGATACTAAACTATGAGCCGTCGCCCTGAGACCCTCGCCCAGGTCAGTGATTTCGATATCCGTCTGCTGAAGATCTACCGCAGCGTGGTCGAGTGCGGCGGCTTCTCGGCGGCAGAGAACGTGCTGGGCATTGGTCGCTCGGCGATCAGCCAGCAAATGAGCGACCTTGAGCAACGCCTCGGCCTGCGCCTGTGCCAGCGCGGGCGCGCGGGGTTTTCGCTGACTGAGGAAGGCCGCGAGGTGTACCAGTCGGCGCTGCAATTGCTCAGTGCGCTGGAAAGCTTTCGCACCGAGGTCAACGGCCTGCACCAGCACCTGCGCGGCGAGCTCAATATCGGCCTGACCGACAACCTGGTGACCCTGCCGCACATGCGCATCACCCACGCCCTGGCCGAACTCAAGGACCGTGGCCCGGACGTGCGCATCCAGATCCGCATGATCGCCCCCAGCCAGGTGGAGCAAGGCGTGCTCGACGGCAGCCTGCATGTCGGTGTGGTGCCGCAGACCAGCCCGCTGTCGGGCCTTGAGTACCAGCCGCTGTATAGCGAACGCTCACTGCTCTACTGCGCAGTGGGTCACCCGCTGTTCTACGTAGATGATCGGCAATTGGACGATGAACGGCTCAATGGCCAAGAAGCCATCGCGCCCACCTTCCGCTTGCCCGCCGACATCCAGGCGCATTACCAGGCCCTGCGTTGCACTGCGAGTGCCTCCGACCGTGAGGGCATGGCCTTTTTGATCCTGACCGGCCGCTTCATCGGCTACCTGCCAGACCACTACGCCAGCTTCTGGGTCCAGCAGGGTCGGCTGCGTGCACTCAAGGCCAGCGAGCGCTTCTATGACCTGGGATTGTCATGGGTCACGCGCAAGGGCCGGCGCCCGCACCTGGTATTGGAAAGTTTCCTGGAAAGCCTGGCGGCGACACGTTGAGACGCATTTGCGCTATTTCTCGGGCGAACGCTTGTTTGCCCCGCCCGGCTGGGGTATCAGTGCTGATGCCTAAAAACTCCCGTGCACTTTTCCGGAATTGCCCATGACCTTTGAAGTTCCTGCCCATCGCCCGCATGTTGCCAAACCCGCCGGACGCATCCGCCAGAAGAACGAACAAGCCATCATCCAGGCCGCCGAGGACGAGTTCGCCCGGCACGGGTTCAAAGGCACCAGCATGAACACCATCGCGCTGAAGGCCGGGCTGCCCAAGGCCAACCTGCATTACTACTTCACCAACAAGCTGGGCCTGTACGTGGCGGTGTTGAGCAACATCATCGAGTTGTGGGACAGCACCTTCAACGCCCTGAGTGCCGATGACGACCCGGCCGTGGCGCTGGCCCACTACATCCGCGCCAAGATGGAGTTTTCCCGGCGCAACCCGCAGGCCTCGCGGATCTTCGCCATGGAGATCATCAGCGGCGGCCATTGCCTGAGCGACTACTTCAGCCAGGACTACCGCGAGTGGTTCAAGGGCCGGGCTGCCGTGTTCCAGCACTGGATCGACAGCGGCAAGATCGACCCGGTCGACCCGGTGCACCTGATCTTCCTGCTCTGGGGCAGTACCCAGCACTACGCGGACTTCGCCACCCAGATCTGCCAGGTCACCGGCCGCAGCCGCCTGACCAAGCAGGACATGGAAGACGCCAGCAACAACCTTATCCACATCATCCTCAAAGGCTGTGGCCTGACCCCACCGAACTGAACCGCGCTTATGCCCTTTACCCTGCTGGACACCTGCGAGTTTCGCGAAGAGATTCGCAAGAGCCGCTTCATCACCCTCGCCGCGCCCATCAGCAGCCCCGCCGATGCGCAACGCTTCATCGAGCAACACAGCGACCTGGCCGCCACCCACAACTGCTGGGCCTGGAAGCTCGGCGACCAGTACCGCAGCAGCGACGACGGCGAACCCGGCGGCACTGCAGGGCGGCCGATCCTTGCGGCCATCGAAGCGCAGGATTGCGATCAGGTCGTGGTACTGGTGATCCGCTGGTACGGTGGCATTCAACTGGGCACCGGCGGCCTGGCCCGCGCGTATGGCGGCGGGGCCAACAAGTGCCTGCAACAGGCGGAAAAACGCCTGCTGGTCAGCCGCGTCGAACTGCGTTGCAACTGCACCTTCAGTGAACTGGCCCTGCTCAAGTTGCGCGTGGCGGAAGCTGATGGCCTGGTGCTGGATGAGCAATTCACCGCCAACGGCGTCGACCTGCTGCTCGCCGTAGGGGAAGCGCACATCGAGCCGTTGCAGCGTCAGTTGGCGGATCTCAGCCGGGGCCGGATCCTGCTCGAGCGTACCTGAACACTTGCCCACATCCACTGTGGGCCCGGCTGTGGATAACCTCTGGGCACTCCTCTACAGCCCTTTGATTACGTGGCTTTCAAGCAAACGATCATATTTTGATCAATCTTTGATGGCAGCGCTCATTCTGTTGATAAATCAGCCGCTTGAATCCGCGACAAGGTGCTGGAGGGCCCATGAACCGGGCCAATGCGCGGTTTTCCAAGTTGCACACAAATACTGTGGAGCAAGCTGTGGATAAACCGTGCACCTGTGCAGCAATCGCCTGCCTGGCCGCCTCCGCACGAGGGTGATCATTTTTTAACCAGGTGCGCCAACAGCGCGTACAACAAGGTGAAGGCTGGCGTATGCTCCAAGGTCGATGCCCTTCAGGGTTCCTGGCGTTGCAGCAGGCATGCCCGCTACGCCCTTCGCTTACATCCCCCTCACAAGGAGTTGCTTCATGACCACTTCGAAAACCGCACTGATCATCGGCGCCTCGCGCGGCCTGGGCCTGGGCCTGGTGCAACGCCTGCACGAAGATGGCTGGAAGGTCGTTGCCACGGTCCGTGACCCGGCCAAGGCCAAGGATCTGGCAGCCTTGCCGGACGTGCAGGTGGAAACCCTGGAAATGAACAGCGGCGAACAAATCGATGCGCTGCAACAGCGCCTGCAAGGCCAGGTGTTCGACCTGCTGTTCGTCAACGCCGGCGTCATGGGCCCGGGCGATCAGAACGCCGAACGCGCAAAATTGGCAGATGTCGGCGACCTGTTCCTGACCAACGCCGTGTCGCCGATTCGCGTGGCCCAGCGCCTGGCCCCGCAACTGCGTGACCGTCACAGCGTGCTGGCGTTCATGAGTTCGATCCTTGGCTGCGTGGCCATTCCCGATGGCAGCGAGATGTGCCTGTACAAGGCCAGCAAGGCCGCGCTCAACTCGATGATCAACAGCTACGTCACCCTGCAGCAGCCGTCATACACCGTGCTGGCCATGCACCCAGGCTGGGTGAAAACCGACATGGGCGGCGAGAACGCCGAGATCGACGTGCTCACCAGCACCCGCGGCATGCGCGATCAGATCAACGCCAACGCTGGCAAGGGCGGCCTGCATTTCATCAACTACAAGGGTGAAACGCTGGTCTGGTGATTTGCGTTGCGGTGGGTGTAGACTCGACGCCTCGCCCACCGCGGCGAACCTGGATCAGCAGACAGGGCAACACTGAGCTGGCTAACCTGAACCCACTTTCAGAGGAGCCGGCACCATGCCTGCGACCCGTATCTGGTTGAAAAACCCGCTTGCCATCTTTACTGCCAACACCCTCGACGCCCGTGGCGGCCTGGTGCTTGAAGGCGGTGTCATCCGTGAAGTCCTCGGCCTCGGCCAAAGCCCCAGCCAACCCTGCGAGCAAACCTTCGATGCCCGCGAGCACGTGGTGCTGCCGGGCCTGATCAACACCCACCACCACTTCTACCAGACCCTGACCCGTGCCTGGGCGCCGGTGGTCAACCAGCCGCTGTTCCCCTGGTTGAAAACCCTCTACCCGGTCTGGGCCCGCCTGACCCCCGCCAAGCTGGAGCTGGCCACCGAAGTGGCCCTGGCCGAACTGCTGCTGTCCGGTTGCACCACCGCGGCCGACCACCACTACCTGTTCCCCGATGGCCTGGAGAACGCCATCGACGTGCAGGTGGGCAGCGTGCGCAAACTGGGCATGCGCGCCATGCTCACCCGTGGCTCGATGAGCCTGGGCGAGGCCGACGGTGGCCTGCCGCCGCAGCAGACCGTGCAGCAGGGCGAAGTGATCCTGGCCGACAGCCAGCGACTTATCCACAGCTACCACGAGCGCGGCGACGGCGCCCGTATCCAGATCGCCCTGGCGCCATGCTCGCCGTTCTCGGTGACCCCGGAAATCATGCGCGCCAGCGCCACCCTGGCCGAAGAGCTGGATGTGCGCCTGCACACTCACCTGGCGGAAACCCTCGACGAGGAAGACTTCTGCCTGCAACGTTTCGGCCTGCGTACCGTGGACTACCTGGACAGCGTCGGCTGGCTCGGCCCGCGCACCTGGCTGGCCCATGGCATTCACTTCAACCCTGATGAAATTGCTCGACTGGGCGAAGCCGGTACCGGCATCTGCCATTGCCCGAGTTCGAACATGCGCCTGGCTTCCGGCATCTGCCCGACCCTTGACCTGACCAACGCCGGTGCACCTATCGGGCTGGGCGTAGACGGCTCGGCGTCCAACGACGCGTCCAACATGATCCTTGAAGCGCGCCAGGCCCTGTACCTGCAACGCCTGCGCTACGGCACCGAGGCGATCACCCCGGAACTCGCGCTGGGCTGGGCAACCCGTGGTTCCGCGCAGTTGTTGGGGCGTAGTGATATCGGCGAACTGGCCGTTGGCAAGCAGGCGGACCTGGCGTTGTTCAAGCTGGACGAGCTGCGTTTCTCCGGCAGCCACGACCCGCTCTCGGCCCTGCTGCTGTGTGGCGCGGACCGCGCGGACCGGGTCATGGTCGGTGGCGAATGGCGGGTAATCGACGGCCAGATTGAAGGCATGGATATCCAGGGCCTGATCGCCAACCACCGCCAGGCCGCTGCGCAGTTGATCGCCGGCTAAAGCCCCATGAACGCCAGCATGATGAAGGTGGCGAACAGCACGAAGTGAGTCATCCCTTCGATGGCGTTGGTTTCGCCATCGTTGAGGTTGATTGCGCTGACGATCAGGGTGATGGCAATCATCACCGTCTGCACCGGGGTCATGGCCATCTGGAACGGCTGGCCGGTATACAGGGCCATGGCTTCCATCAGCGGCACGGTGAGGATCACCGTCGACAGCGACGCACCGAGGGCGATGTTGACCACCGACTGCATGCGGTTGGCCAAGGCCGCGCGCAGTGCGGTGAGGATCTCCGGCGCGGCGGAAATCGTCGCGACCACGATGGCGGTCAACACCGGCGGTGCGCCGCTGGCTTCCAGGCCGTAGTCGAGGGTCGTGGACATGACCTCGGCCAGCAGGCCGATGATCACCACCCCGAAGACCAGGATGGCGATGGACTGCATCTTGTTCACCGGTTCGGGTGTACCGGCGGGTTCGCGGCGTTTTTTCTGCGGGTAGCTGTAGCTGAAGAAGTAGCTGTGCGGGCCGACCTGCATGCGCAGGAACAAGGTGTAGAGCACCACCATCGCCCCGATGGTGAACACCGAGTACAGCCGCCAGTGTTGCTGCGGGATGAACTCCGGCACCACCATCGACACACCCATCGCGGTCATGATCATCACGCTGTAGGTACGCGCCGAATCGTCGTTGTAGGACTGCTCGCCATGCTTGAGCCCGCCCATCAGCGCTGCCAGGCCAAGAATGCCGTTGATGTCGAGCATCACCGCCGAATAGATGGTGTCCCGCACCAGCGTGGCTGACGCCTCGTTGCTCATCATGATGGCCAGGATGACCACTTCGACCATCACCGCCGACAAGGTGAGGATCATCGTGCCATACGGGTCACCGACGATTTCTGCCAGCCGCTCGGCATGCTGGGCCACGCGCATCGAGGCGCAGACGATGGCACCCACCAACACGAAGCCGGCGATCAGGGCTATGCCGTGCCCTTGCCCAAGCAGCCAGTGCTCCAGTGGCCAGGCCAGCATGGCCATCACCACCGCCAGCAATAACGGCTTTTCCTGATTCAGCAGTGCGAGCATCGGCGGCCCTTGGTGGCGGGGGTACTGGCTAATGACTGTAGTAGAATGCCGGCAACCGAACCTGATGAGCATTGATTATGTACGACTGGCTTAACGCCCTGCCCAAGGCAGAGTTGCACCTGCACCTGGAAGGATCGCTGGAGCCCGAGTTGCTGTTCGCCCTGGCTGAGCGCAACAAGATTGCCCTGCCCTGGAACGATGTCGAAACCCTGCGCGGCGCCTATGCGTTCAACAATCTGCAGGAATTTCTCGACCTGTATTACCAGGGCGCCGACGTGCTGCGCACCGAGCAGGACTTCTACGACCTGACCTGGGCCTACCTGCAACGCTGCAAGGCGCAGAACGTCATCCATACCGAACCGTTCTTCGACCCGCAGACCCACACCGACCGGGGCATCCCCTTCGAAGTGGTGCTCAACGGCATCGCCGGCGCACTCAAGGATGGCCAGCAGCAGCTGGGCATCAGCAGCGGCCTGATCCTGAGCTTCCTGCGCCACCTGAGCGAAGAAGAGGCGCACAAGACCCTCGACCAGGCCATGCCGTTCCGCGATGCCTTCATCGCCGTGGGCCTGGACAGCTCCGAGATGGGCCACCCGCCGAGCAAATTCCAGCGGGTGTTCGACCGGGCGCGCAGCGAAGGCTTCCTGACCGTGGCGCATGCCGGTGAGGAAGGCCCGCCCGAGTACATCTGGGAAGCCCTGGACCTGCTCAAGATCCAGCGTATCGACCATGGTGTACGCGCCATTGAAGACGAGCGGCTGATGCAGCGGATCATCGACGAACAGATCCCGCTGACGGTCTGCCCGCTGTCCAACACCAAGCTGTGCGTGTTCGACCATATGCGTGAACACAACATCCTCGAGATGCTCGAGCGTGGCGTGAAGGTCACCGTGAACTCCGACGACCCGGCGTACTTCGGCGGCTATGTGACCGAGAACTTCCATGCCCTGCATACCCACCTGGGGATGACTGAAGACCAGGCCAAACGCCTGGCGCAGAACAGCCTGGATGCGCGGCTGGTCCGGGCCTGACCGAGCGTTTGTAAACGCTGCCGGCTGCGTGTCGGGAGCCCTCCCGGGCTCCAGCGCAGCCTGCGGCAGCGGCTACACAGCAAGCTCGTCCGCTACCCTCGCTTGCTCCTCGACCGCTGCGATGCGCCTTATCTCGCGTAGCCCCGCCGTACTGACCTGCAACATCCGCGTCTCTTCGTTCAAGCGCGCCCAGCCAGACTGGATGAACAACTTGAGCAGGCTGCTGCCCAACGCCCCGCCGACATGCTGGCGTTGCCCGGCCCACTCGTTGCAGCACTGGCACGGGCTGGCCAGGCGCCCCTGGCGCAAGGCAACCGCCTCGATGTAGATGCCAATGCGCGCAAACTGCCCGCGTCCATAAGGCGTGACATCCAGGTGCTGGTCATTGATCTCAAGCCAGCGCGCATCGAGCAAGCGCTGATACAGATCGGCGGCGACCTCCCCGCCCAGGTGATCCATGCACAGCCGCGCTCGCCGCATGGCCAGCGGTATGCCGGCCTCACGCGGGTCATTGCAGGGCGGGCACATGCTCACCGGCAAACTGGCCAGGGCCTCCACCGCAGCGCCGACTTCCGGCGTGGCCAAACGAAAATAGCGCTTGCGCCCACGCGCCTCGTGCTTGAGCAAACCACCTGCGGCCAAGCGCGCCAGATGGGCACAGGCGGACGATGGGCTGAGCCCGGTCATCAAGGCCAACTCCTCCGAAGGCCGCGCCATGCCATCGATCAGCGCCCAGAGCATGGCACTGCGTTTGGGGTCGGCCAGCAGACCGGCGACCTGGCTGATGCTGGTTACTAGGTTCATGCACTCACTCCCTGCGAAATCAATAGTTCCTGATGGGACCCGCTCACGACCGGCATGCCATTCGTTGCTGAATGTAATAACAGGAGGTGCTGTTTTCTCGCGTTGCCGAGATGGAAACGTATCGTTCTGGCGTGTCATGTGCAGCGCAGTATAAGCCCGGTTTTCATGCGGAAAATCTGCCATTGCGTGGGGAACAGCCAAGGTCTGCGCACCCGTACCCACATTTGCCACAGCAGGAAAACCACCGAAAAACAGGTGCAGAGGGAGGCAATACCCCGTCCACCCTAAGTGCGCCGAAGTTGGCTGAATAGATGATCAAAATAATAAACGGGCGTAGCCCTACAACCCGCGTTACAAGAACGTTCACGTAATAAAGCCGTGACTGTCAGACTGACAAATGCTGTCACTTATTGGCTCAGCAGCTTCAATTGCTCCATCAACACCTGGCAGCGGACCTTGAGCAAGTCGCGCAACAGCTGGATCGGTTTGCCCAACGGAGCACGCTGGGCGCACAGCAATTGCAGGGGCGTTGCCTCCCCGCGCAGCTCTGGCAGCAGTACCCGCAACTGCCCGCTCTGCACGTCGGCCGCGATGTCCAGCCAGGACTTGTAGGCGATACCCGCCCCCGCCAGCGCCCAGCGCCGCACCACATCGGCATCGTCACAGAAGCGGTCGCCCTTCACCTGCACAGTGATTTCACTGGCGCCTTCGCCGAACCGCCATTGGTCGTACACCCGGTCGCCGAGCTGATAGAGCAGGCAATTATGCCCGGCCAGTGCCTGCAAATCGCCCGGCGAGCCATGGCGCGCCAGATAGGCCGGGGAAGCGCACAGCACCCGACGGTTGTCGGGGCACAACGGCACCGCCACCAGGCTTGAGTCTTCCGGCGTGCCATAGCGCACGGCCACATCCACGGGTTGGCGGAACAGGTCGGCATTGCGGTCACCGAGCAACAGCCGCACGTTCAACAACGGGTGCTCTTGCTGCAACTCGTTCAACCAGGGCAACAGCACATTGCGGCCCAAGTCCGAAGGCGCCGACAACTGCAAGACCCCGCTGACCTTGTCGCGCCCCTGAACCAACTGGCGTTGCCCATCCTCCAGGCTGACCAGCGCACTGCGGGCATGCTGCAAAAACCCTTCGCCTTCTGCAGTCAGGCGCAGGCTGCGTGTGGAGCGTGCCAGCAGGCGGGCGCCCAACTGCCCTTCCAGACGCTTGAGCGCAGCACTGGCTACCGCAGGCGACAAGTCCAGCACCCGCGCCGCCGCCGACAGGCTGCCCAGTTCGGCAGCGCGAACGAATACCAGCAAATCATCGGATCGCAGCATGGCGCAGGCCTCATTATCAAAAATTCATTGAAAGACACTGCGCTTTTAGCTGCTTTTAACCAAGAGTGAAAGCGCCAATGATGGGCGCCATTGCCACCCCCTCAAAGGAAGTCACCCAATGAAAGCCGTTGCCTACTACCACTCCCTGCCCATCACCGACCCTGCCGCGTTGCAGGATATCGAGCTGCCAGCCCCCACCCCGGGCCCGCGTGACCTGCTGGTGGAAGTCAAAGCCATCTCGGTGAACCCGGTCGACTTCAAGGTGCGCCAGAGCGTGCAGCCCGAAGGCGGCGCGGCCAAGGTGCTGGGCTGGGATGTGGCCGGTGTGGTCATGGCAGTGGGTAGCGAGGTCTCGCTGTTCCAACCGGGCGACAAGGTGTTCTATGCCGGCTCCATTGCCCGCGCCGGTGGCAACAGCGAACTGCACGTGGTGGATGAGCGCATTGTCGGCCATATGCCGAAGACCCTGGGCTTCGCCGAAGCGGCAGCCCTGCCGCTGACCGCGATTACCGCCTGGGAGTTGCTGTTCGAGCGCCTGCAAATCGCCGAAGGCCATACCGACCTGGGCCAGAGCCTGCTGATCGTCGGCGCTGCCGGCGGTGTCGGCTCGATCCTCACGCAGTTGGCGCGCCAACTGACCGGGCTGAAAGTGATCGGCAGCGCTTCACGCGAAGAAACCCAGGCCTGGGCTCGCCAGCTCGGCGCCCATGTGGTGGTCGACCATCGCCAGCCGCTGGCTGAAGCACTCAAGGCCCAGGGCATTGAGCAGGTGACTCACGTGGCCAGCCTGACCCAGACCGAGCAGCACCTCGATCAGTTGGTCGAAGCCCTGGTCCCCCAAGGCAAGCTGGGCCTGATCGACGACCCGAAACAGCTGGACGTGATCAAGCTCAAGCGCAAGAGCCTGTCACTGCACTGGGAGCTCATGTACACCCGCTCGCTGTTTGAAACCGCCGACATGATCGAGCAGCACGTGCTGCTCAACCGGGTCGCCGAACTGATCGACGCCGGCACCCTGAAGACCACCGTGGGCGAGCATTTCGGCACCATCAACGCGCAAAACCTGCGCCGTGCCCACGCCCTGCTGGAGAGCGGCGTGGCCAAGGGCAAGATCGTGCTCGAAGGGTTCTGATCGCGAAAAAGAACCTGGCATGACCGTCAGTCAGGGCACTGACCCAGGTCATGCCAGGTGGCCAGTGCGGCGCTACAATTCATCAGCCCTAGCCCACTGGAGGTAGCAGCGATGAAGATTGTCGTCAGTGCGTCAGCCAGAAAACCCGAGTGTCCCTGGCAGGTTCAGCTCGACCAGCACGTGGTGAGCTTTCGCAGCGAGGCCGAGGCCCGCGCTTTCGTCAGCACCCTTCAGGCCCGCCTGCAGGCACCCCACCCGCTCAAACGGGCCGGCTGAGCTGCAAGCGCCGGGTCAACACCGCTGCCGTCACGGCCGCCACGCCACACAGGCTGATGACTATGGCCATCGGCATGGCGCTGCCATCGTGCAACACCCCCACTAGCGCCGCCGCACCTGCGGCGACGCTGAATTGCAGGCAACCGAGCAATGCCGACGCGCTACCGGCGCGGGCGCCCTGCCCGCTCATGGCGCAGGCCGAGGCGTTGGGGATGATGCAGCCCAGGCTGGCAATGCAGATGAACAACGGGATCAACAGCGGCCAGAGTTCACGGGTGTGCAATGCGCTGATACCCAGCAAGACCACCCCCGCCGCCAGATACACCCACACCGTGCGCGCCAGCAGGAACGCCGGGCCGCGCTTGGCCAGCAAGCGTGCATTGACCTGGGCCACCAGGATGAACCCGGCCGCGTTGCTGCCGAACAGCCAGCCGTAATGCTCCGGCGGAACCCCGTAAAGCTTGATGAAAACGAAAGGCGAACCGGCGATGTAGGCGAACATGCCGGCAATCGCGATGCCGCCGGTCAGTGCATGGCCGATGAATACCTTGTCCTTGAGCAACCGCCCGTACTGGCGAAACGCACCGGACAACGGCGGGCGCGGCTGGTTGGCCGGCAGGCTTTCCGGCAGGCCCAGCGCCACTGCCAGGGCGCACAGGGCGCTGAACAGGGTCAGGGCGAGGAAGATCGACTGCCATCCGTACAGGTTGACCAGCAGGCCGCCGAGCATGGGCGCGAGGATCGGCGCCAGGCCCATCACCAGCATCAACTGCGAGAACACCTTGGCGGTGCCGACGGCGTCGCACTTGTCGCTGACGATGGCGCGCGACAGCACCATGCCGGCACATCCGCCCAGGGCCTGGACGAAGCGGGCGAGGATCAGCGAGTCGAGGTTCGGCGCGTAGGCGCAGGCAAACGACGCCAGGGTGAACAGCGTGACCCCGAACAGCAGCGGGATACGCCGGCCGAAGCGGTCAGCGACCGGGCCGTAGGCCAGTTGGCCGAGCGAAAGGCCGAGGAAGTAGGCGGCCAGGGTGCTCTGGATGTGTTTTTCATCCGTGGCGAATGCCTGTGCCATGGCCGGGAAACCGGGCAGGTAGAAGTCGATTGCCAATGGCCCGAACGCACTCAGGGCGCCGAGAATAAGGAGGGTTCTTAGGTTCATCGAGAATCCGTAGCAGGCTAAGCAAGTTGGCTAGTCTACCCGGCCCTCGGGGGTTATGGAGCAGTCGTGACGCACAAATTCCCTGTGGGAGCCGGCGTTGCCTGCGAATGGCTGCGAAGCGGCCACAGATTTTCGCGGCCCTACCGGCCTCATCGCCGGCAAGGCCGGCTCCCACAGAGTTGGCGGTGGTTACTGGGGCTCAGCCTGATAGCCTTCTTCACGAATCGCCGCGAGAATCTGCGGCTCTGTCAGCAGGCTGTGCACCCGCACCTCCTTCTGCCCCAGGTGGACCTCCACGGTCGCCGCCGGGTCCTGCGCCTGGATGGCCTGGGTAACGGATTTCACACAATGACCACAGGTCATACCCTGAACGTTGAACACTTGCATTGGCATTGCCTCCTACTCGGGTTTTCCCAAGTTTCAATCTTGCCACCGGGGTAAGGTCAAGTTAGTCGATTGCCTGCCGGGCTGGAAATCCGCGCGCCGCTCGGCCAAGCTGCGCCTTTGACGATTTTTTTGCAGGAGACTCACCCATGGGCAAGGCAGCATTGGGCCTTATCGGTTTGCTGGGCATGGTCGCGTTCGCCCCACAGGCCAGCGCCGAAGGCAACTCGGACTACAGCGTACTGATCATTTCCCGCGAACGTCTCGAAGTCGCCACCTCGTGCGAGATCGGCATTTACCTCAACGACCAACTCTCGGCGCGCCTGTTCCAGGAACAGGCCACCTCCTTCAACCTGCCCGCCGGCACCGTCGATGTTCGCCTGCGCCTGTTGCCAGGGCAAGCGCCCGGCTGCAACAACGGCATCGAGAACCAGCGCAGCACCACCCTGACCTTGCAGGCGGGCCAGATCAATAAATACCGCATCGCAATGGATCAATATGGCCTGAACCTGAAACGCGCCAGCCTGGAGTATTGACCTTGACCTCGTGACAAGGTTGAAGCTGGAGGCCAATCCACGGAGGAGTGCCCCATGTCCGATTCAACCACGTTCGACCTGCCGATTGCCGGTATGACCTGCGCCAGCTGCGCAGGTCGGGTCGAGCGGGCGCTGCGCAAGGTGACCGGCGCGCAAGACGTCAACGTCAACCTGAGCACCGAACAGGCCCGGGTCCTGGCCCCTGCGCAAAGCCTGCCGGCGCTGATCGAGGCTGTCAGCAAGGCTGGCTACAGCGTCCCGACCCGCAGCCTGGAATTGCAGATCGGCGGCATGACCTGCGCCTCCTGTGCCGGCCGCGTCGAGCGGGCCCTGAACAAGGTGCCGGGGGTGCAGCAGGTCAGCGTCAACCTGGCCAACGAACGCGCCCACATTGACCTCATCGCCCCGCTCGACAACCAGTTGCTGATCGATGCCGTGGTCCGTGCCGGCTACAGCGCCACCCTCCCGCAAACCGGCAAGCAGGACCAGGCCGACGCCGAGAAGCGCCTGCGCAACGAGCGCTGGGCCGTGGCCATTGCCGTGCTGCTGGCATTGCCGCTGGTACTGCCGATGCTCCTGCAGCCGTTCGGCGTCCACTGGATGCTCCCGGCCTGGGCGCAGTTCGTACTGGCCACCCCCGTGCAATTCATTCTTGGCGCGCGGTTCTACGTCGCCGCGTTCAAGGCCGTGCGCGCCGGGGCCGGGAACATGGACCTGCTGGTTGCCCTGGGCACCAGCGCCGGCTACGGCCTGAGCCTGTATGAATGGGCCCGCGCCAGCGCCGGTACGATGCCGCATCTGTATTTCGAAGCCTCGGCCGTGGTGATCGCCCTGGTGCTGCTGGGCAAATACCTCGAAAGCCGCGCCAAACGCCAGACCGCCAGTGCCATTCGCGCCCTCGAAGCGCTGCGCCCGGAGCGCGCGCTGCAGGTGGTGGATGGCGAGGAACGTGACGTACCGATCAGCGCCCTGCGCCTGCACGACCTGGTCATGGTCAAGCCCGGCGAGCGCTTCCCCGTGGATGGCGAAGTGATCGAAGGCCAGAGCCATGCCGACGAAGCATTGATCAGCGGCGAAAGCCTGCCGGTGCCCAAGCAGCCCGGCGACCGGGTCACCGGCGGCGCCATCAATGGCGAAGGCCGGCTGCTGGTACGCACCCTCGCCCTGGGCACCGAAACCGTGCTGGCGCGCATCATCCGCCTGGTGGAAGACGCCCAGGCCGCCAAGGCCCCGATCCAGAAGCTGGTCGACCGGGTCAGCCAGGTCTTCGTCCCCAGCGTGCTGGTGCTGGCCTTGATTACCCTGGTCGGCTGGTGGCTGTACGGGGCGCCAATGGAAACCGCGCTGATCAACGCCGTCGCCGTGCTGGTCATCGCCTGCCCTTGTGCGCTGGGCCTGGCCACGCCGACGGCGATCATGGCCGGCACCGGCGTGGCCGCGCGCCATGGCATCCTGATCAAGGACGCCGAAGCCCTGGAGCGCGCCCATGCGGTCAACCGCGTGGTCTTCGACAAGACCGGCACCCTGACCTCCGGCAGCCCGCGCATCGTGCACAGCCAGGCGCTGGTGGATGACCAGGCGCAACTGCTGCGCCTGGCCGGCGCCCTGCAACGCGGCAGCGAACACCCGCTGGCCAAGGCCGTGCTGGACGCCTGTGAAGAGCAAGGCGTTGCCGTGCCGGCCATCAGCGACAGCAAATCCCTGACCGGTCGCGGTATCGCCGGCCAGCTCGACGGCCGCGACCTGGCCCTGGGCAATCGGCGCATGCTTGAAGAGGCCGGGCTGCAACCGGGTGAACTGGCCGATAGCGCCAGCGCCTGGGAAACCGAGGGCCGCACCCTGTCCTGGTTGATCGAGCGTGGCGCGCAGCCGCGTGTGCTGGGCCTGTTCGCCTTTGGTGACAGCCTCAAGCCCGGTGCCAGGAGCGCCGTGGCCCAACTGGCGGGACAAGGCATCAGCAGCCACCTGCTGACCGGCGACAACCGTGGCAGCGCCAAGGTGGTCGGCCAGGCCCTGGGTATCCAGGACGTGCACGCCGAAGTGTTGCCGGCAGACAAGGCCGCCACCGTGGTCGAGCTGAAAAAAACCGGGGTGGTGGCCATGGTCGGCGACGGCATCAATGACGCCCCGGCACTGGCGGCTGCCGATATCGGCATCGCCATGGGCGGCGGCACCGACGTCGCCATGCAGGCGGCCGGCATCACCCTGATGCGCGGCGACCCGCGCCTGGTGCCAGCGGCGCTGGAGATCAGCCGCAAGACCTACGCGAAGATCCGCCAGAACCTGTTCTGGGCCTTTATCTACAACCTGATCGGTATTCCGCTGGCCGCCTTCGGCCTGCTCAACCCGGTGCTGGCTGGCGCCGCCATGGCGCTGTCGAGTGTCAGCGTGGTGAGCAATGCCCTCTGGCTGAAAACCTGGAAGCCCGACACCGCGCCACTGGAGGACGCCTCATGAATATTGGTCAAGCTGCTCGCCGCACCGGCCTGAGCGCAAAGATGATCCGCTACTACGAGTCCATCGGCCTGCTCAAGCCGGCCCACCGCAGTGACAGCGGCTATCGCCTGTACCAGCAGGACGACCTGCACAGCCTGAACTTCATCAAGCGTTCGCGTGACCTGGGGTTCTCCCTGGACGAGGTGGCCAAGCTGCTGACCCTGTGGCAGGACCGCCATCGCGCCAGCGCCGACGTCAAGACCCTGGCCGCCGAGCATGTCGCGGACCTGAACCGGCGTATCGAAGAGTTGGTGAGCCTGCGCGACACCTTGAGCGAGCTGGTTGCCCACTGCCAGGGCGACCAGCGCCCCGACTGCCCGATCCTCAAGGACCTGGCCGCCGGGCGCTGCTGCCACTAGCGCATCACTGCATCCAGGGCGGAGGCGGTTCTTCGCCCTTGGTCGGGCCGCGTTCGGCGTCGGCACGGGCGGCCTGGCGACGGGATTCCTCGATGCGCGCCGCGTCGATTTCACGCAGTACGCCATCGACGTCGGCATCGTGCTCGTCATCGGCATACAGACCGGTGAGCGGGCTGTCCGGCAGCAGGTCGCCGGCCTGGAACAACGCCCACATCTCCCGCGCGTAACGGGTGTCGCGCAGCTCCGGGGCAAAGCGGCCGAAGTAGGCCGCCATGTTGCCGACATCGCGCTCAAGCATGCTGAACGCATGGTTGTTGCCCGCTGCATCGACGGCCTGCGGCAAGTCGATGATCACCGGGCCGTCCGGGCCCAGCAACACGTTGAACTCCGACAGGTCACCGTGCACCAGCCCGGTGCACAGCATCAGCACGATCTGGCGAATCACGAAGTCGTGGTACTCGCGCGCCTGGTCCGGCTCCAGATGGCAATCGTTGAGCCGTGGCGCGGCATCGCCGTGCTCGTCGGCCACCAGTTCCATCAGCAATACGCCATCGAGGAAGTCGTAGGGCTTGGGGACGCGCACGCCCGCGTTGGCCAGGCGGAACAAGGCCGCGACCTCGGCGTTCTGCCAGGCTTCTTCGGCCTCTTTGCGCCCGTACTTGGAACCCTTGGCCATGGCCCGGGCCTGACGGCTGTTGCGTACCTTGCGGCCTTCCTGATATTCGGCGGCCTGGCGGAAGCTGCGTTTGTTGGCTTCCTTGTAGACCTTGGCACAGCGCAGCTGCGCCCCGCAGCGCACGACGTACACCGCCGCTTCCTTACCGCTCATCAAGGGGCGCAGCACTTCATCGACCAGCCCGTCTTCAATTAGCGGCTCAATCCGTTTTGGAGTCTTCATCGGTTTTTGTTCTGGGTCCTGTTTTGCCAAACACACGGTGTATCACGGGTTGCCGGCCATCCTCTCACAGCTGGCGATCAGTTGCGCAGTCACGATACAACAAGCGCCACTACAGGCAATGGACCCCACGATGTACGGGAAGTCCAAAACAATCGTGGGACCTGTTCAATTCCTGAACAGTTCCCCCGGCGTGGCGCCGAACAAGCCCTTGAACGCGGCGATATAGGCCGAGGTGGAATCGTAGCCACAGCCCAGTGCCGCCTCGGTCACGCTGTGGCCCGCTTGCAGGGCATCAAGCGACGACAGCAGGCGCATGCGCTGGCGCCAGGCGCGAAAACTCAAGCCGGTCTCGCGCTGGAACAAACGCATCACGGTCTTCTGCGAACGGCCCATGCGCTCGGCCCAATGGCCCAGGTTGTGCTGCTGCTCGGGGTGTTCGAGCAGGTCGTTGCACAGCTCCAGCAGGCGCGGGTGCTGCGGCAACGGCAAGGAGAAGCTCACCTCCGGCAACACCTGCAGTTGATCGAGTAAAACCTGGACCACATGCGCCTCGGGGCTGTCGCCTTCGGGGTAGTCCACGGCAAACAGGCAGAACTGCTTGATCAGCTCCCGCGCCAGCGGGGTCACCTCCAGCACCCGGCAACGCGGTTCGGCCCACAGGGCGTCTTCGCGGCGCACGTACAGGCTGCGCATCTCGGCACGGGTGGAGGTGATCACCTCGTGCTCGACCCCCGCCGGCACCCAGACGCCCCACTGCGGCGGGGCAAAATAACTGCCCTCGGCGGTGTACACGCCGAGCACCCCGCTGATCGCGTAGGAAAACTGCACCCAGTCGTGTTGATGACGCGGCGTCCACGACCCGGCATGCAGGCTTTCGGCCCGGGCATACAACGGCCTTGGCAGCGACGCCAGGGCGGGAATCAGGCGCGGGGCAGGATGTTGTCCTTTACTCGGCATCGCTTGGCCTTGTGTCGCAAGACGGAAAACTGCTCGCAGGGTAGCCTCTGGTTTCATTATTACAAAATGATTCGCAGGCCCGCCGATGCAAGCATTCCGACATTTCAAACGCGTGGTAACCGACTGGTTCCTCTGCGGCATGTTCCTCGCCACCTTCCTGGCCTGGCTGTTCCCGCGCTTTGGCAGCAGCGGCGGCTCGATGCATGCCGAGTACGTGATCAACATCGGGGTGTTCCTGGTGTTCTTCCTGCACGGGATCAACCTGTCCAGCGAGCAGATCCGTCACGGCCTGAAGAACTGGCGCCTGCACCTGATGGTGCAAGGCTTCACCTTCGTGGTGTTCCCGCTGCTGTGGCTGCTGGGCAAGAGCGTGCTCGGCACGCAGATCCCGGCATTGCTGATGCTTGGCTTCCTGTACCTGTGCGCCCTGCCCTCGACCATCTCCTCCTCGGTGGCGTTGACCGGCAGCGCCGGCGGCAACGTGCCGGCGGCGATCCTCAATGCCAGCCTGTCCAGCGTGCTGGGGATCTTCATCACCCCGTGGCTGGTAAGCCTGGTGGTCGGTAGCGGCAGCGATGGCATCGATCTGGGCGCGACCTTGCTCGACCTCTGCGCCCTGTTGCTGATGCCGCTGGTGCTCGGGCAATTGTTGCGGCCGTGGCTGGGGCGCTTCTTCGCCCGGCACAAGCGCTACACCAACGTGATGGACAAGCTGGTGATCCTGCTGCTGGTGTACGCCGCGTTCTGCAACTCGATGGTTTCCGGCATGTGGCAGCAACAAGGCAGCGCGGTGCTGCTGATGGCGCTGGTCGGCAGCGGCCTGTTGCTGGCGCTGATCCTGTGGATGACCACCCGTACCGCCCGTGCCCTCAAGTTCAGCCCGGCCGACGAGATCGCCGCAGTGTTCTGCGCCAGCAAGAAGTCCCTGGCGGCCGGCGCCCCGATGGCCGCGCTGATCTTCGGCGCGCACCCGGGGCTGGGGTTGATCCTGTTGCCGATCATGATCTATCACCCGCTGCAACTGATCGTCTGTTCGATCATGGCCGAGCACTACGCCAATCGCCCGGCCCCGCAGGCAGCAGACCCTGCGCTGGTCAGCGCTCGATAATCGCCGTCACGCTCTGGCCGCTGGCCGCGCAGATCGAGATCAGGCCACGCCCTTTGCCGGCGGTTTCGAGCAGCTTGGCGAGGTTGGCGAGGATGCGCCCGCCGGTCGCTGCGAACGGGTGCCCGGCCGCCAGCGAGCTGCCCTTGACGTTGAGCTTGCTGCGATCGATTGACCCCAGCGGCGCCTCCAGCCCTAGCCGGGTGCGGCAGTACTCGGCATCTTCCCAGGCCTTCAGGGTGCACAGCACCTGGGCGGCGAAGGCCTCGTGGATTTCGTAGTAGTCGAAGTCCTGCAGGGTCAGGCCGTTGCGCGCCAGCAGGCGTGGCACCGCGTAGGCCGGGGCCATCAGCAGGCCTTCCTGGCCGTTGACGAAATCCACCGCAGCCGTTTCGCCATCGACCAGATACGCCTTGATCGGCAGGCCGCGGGCCTTGGCCCAGTCCTCGCTGGCCAGCAAGACCACCGAGGCGCCGTCGGTCAGCGGTGTGGAGTTGCCGGCCGTGAGCGTGGCCTTGTCGCTGTGATCGAACACCGTCTTGAGGCTGGCGAGCTTTTCCAGGGTCAGGTCCGGGCGCAGGTTGTTGTCGCGGCTCAGGCCCTGGAACGGGGTGAGCAGGTCGCCGTACCAGCCTTCGGCATAGGCGGCGGCCATGTGCTGGTGGCTGAGCAGCGCCAGTTCGTCCTCGGCCTGGCGCTCGATCTGCCAGGTCTGCGCCATGCGCTCGCAATGCTCACCCATCGACAGGCCCGTGCGCGGCTCGCCATTGCGCGGGAATTCCGGGATCAGGTGGCCAGGGCGCAGTTGCAGGAAGGCCTTGAGCTTGTCGCCCGTGGTTTTCGCGCGGTTGGCTTGCAGGAGGATCCTGCGCAGGCCTTCGTTCACCGCAATCGGCGCATCGGACGTGGTGTCGACACCGCCGGCAATGCCGCAGTCGATCTGCCCCAGGGCGATCTTGTTGGCCACTTGCAGGGCCGTCGCAAGCCCGGTGCCGCAGGCCTGTTGCAGGTCGTAGGCCGGGGTTTGCGGCGACAGGCGTGAGCCGAGCACGCATTCGCGGGTCAGGTTCATGTCCCGAGCGTGCTTGAGTACCGCCCCGGCGGCGACTTCACCCAGGCGCAGGCCATGCAGTTGGTAACGCTCGATCAGCCCCTCGAGGGCGGCGGTGAGCATGGTCTGGTTGCTGGCAGTGGCATACGGCCCGTTGGAGCGGGCAAAGGGAATGCGGTTGCCGCCAATGATCGCGACCCGACGCAAAGCTGACATGTAGTGCGTTCCTTTTTCTGCGAGATAGACCGGCTAAAGCGTAGGTGTTTTTTCGCCGGGCGAACGACCAAAGGGCAATCATGGTCCACACTTTGGTGCTTATTTCAGGGAGACGTACTCATGAGCGATCGCTATATCGACTTCGCCAACTCCGACCTTGGACGCCGCCTGGTGGGCGCTGTCGGCCTGCCTTCGCCAGCCCGGCTGGAGCGTTGGCAAGCGGGCCGGCTGCGGCCGGTCGAGGGCGCGCTGCTGCTTGGCGGTGGCCCGCTGGCAGCGAAAGTCGCAGCGTTCGGCCCGCGCCTGACAGCAGAACTGTTCAGCTTTGCGGACGAGGCGCTGGGGTTGCCGGCGTGGGTCGCGGGGTTGGGCAGCAAGCTCAAGGCGGTGGTGTTCGATGCCAGCGCGATCAGCGACAGTGATCAGCTCAAGCAACTGCGTGAATTCTTCCAGCCGCTGCTGCGCAGCCTTGCACCGAGCGCCAAGGTGGTGATTCTGGGGCGTGCGCCGGAGTCGCTGGACGACCCTCAGGCCAGCGTCGCCCAGCGCGCCCTTGAAGGCTTCAGCCGCTCGCTGGCCAAAGAGCTGCGGGCGGGCGGGACCCTGCAATTGCTGTATGTCGGCAGCGATGCCGAGGATCAACTTGAAGGCGCGCTGCGTTTCTTCCTCTCGCCCAAAAGCGCCTTTGTCAGCGGCCAGGTGCTGCGCCTGGGCGCCTGTGTTCGCCAGGTGCAGGACTGGACCCGCCCGCTGGCCGGGCGCACGGCCCTGGTGACCGGCGCGGCGCGGGGCATTGGCGCGGCCATTGCCGAAACCCTGGCCCGCGATGGCGCCGAGGTGGTGTTGCTGGATGTACCGCAGGTCAAGGATGACCTCGACGCGCTGGCCGCGCGCCTGGGTGGCCGCAGCCTGTCCCTGGACATCTGCGCCAGCGATGCCCCGGCGCAGTTGCTGGAGGGTTTGCCCGAGGGGATCGACATCGTCGTGCACAACGCCGGCATCACCCGCGACAAGACCCTGGCCAACATGACCCCGGAGTTCTGGGACGCCGTGCTGGCGGTCAACCTGAAGGCGCCGCAGGTGCTGACCCAGGCCTTGCTTGATGGCGGTGCGCTGCATGCCGATGCGCGCATCGTGCTGCTCGCGTCGATCAGCGGGATCGCCGGCAACCGTGGGCAATCCAACTATGCCGCGAGCAAGGCCGGGCTGATCGGCCTGGCCCAGGCCTGGGCGCCGCTGTTGGCCAAGACCGGTGGCAGCATCAACGCCGTGGCACCGGGCTTTATTGAAACGCGGATGACGGCGGCGATTCCCTTTGCCTTGCGTGAAGCGGGCCGGCGCATGAGTTCGCTGGGCCAGGGCGGCTTGCCGCAAGACGTCGCCGAGGCCGTGGCATGGCTGGCGCAGCCGGGTACCGGCGCGGTGAACGGCCAGGTGCTGCGAGTGTGCGGTCAAGCCGCGATGGGGGCCTGAACATGACCCGGACATGGACCGACCCAGGCCACACCGAAGCGCTGTCCGGGCTGTATTTCAAGGCGGCGCGCAAGCGCAAAATCACTGGCAGCGTGCTGCCCGCCGGCGGCTTGCGTTGCACCCTGGCAGTGGACGCCAGGCGGCTGGATGCCTACTGCAAGCTGTGCCACTTCGGCGATGAGCATCACTTGCCGGCGACCTTCCCGCATGTGATGGCGTTTGCCTTGCAGATGCAGTTGCTGACCAGCCGGGAGTTTCCGTTCCCGCTGCTGGGGCTGGTGCACCTGCACAACTCGATTCGCGTGCTGCGCCCGTTGGGTGGGGTGAGCCAATTGCAGTTTTCGGTGTGGGTGGAAAATTTGCAGCCACACGAGAAGGGGGCGACGTTCGACCTGGTGACCGAAGCGGCAGATGGCCTGGGGTTGATCTGGTCAGAGACCAGTCGGATGCTTTGTCGGGGGGTGACGCTTGAGGGTGACGCCGTTGAGATTGATGCGCCTGAAGCGTTGCCATTGAGCGAACTGACCCGCTGGTATGCCGACAGCGATATTGGCCGGCGCTATGCGAAGGTGTGCGGGGACTACAACCCGATCCACCTGAGTGCGGTGAGCGCCAAGCTGTTTGGTTTCCCCCAGGCGATTGCCCATGGCATGTGGAGCAAGGCCATGGCGGTGGCGGCGTTGCGCGGGCATCTGCCGCTCAGTGGTTATGAGATTGCGGTGGGCTTCCAGAAACCGGTGCGCCTGCCCAGTGAGGTGGTGCTGGAGTGCAGTGACGTCGGGGCGCAGGGGCAGTTGCGGCTGCGTGGGCATGGGGAGTTGGTGCATATGCTGGGAAGCTGGCGGCCGATCGCGAAGTCGTAGAACCTGGCCTTGCCGGCGAATTCGCTTGGCTATTGCTTTGCGGTCTATCGCTGCTCTGTAGCCGCTGCCGTCAGGCTGCGCTCGCCTGCACAGCAGGCGCCGCCTTTGGGAGCCCTCACGGGCTCCAGCGCAGCCTGCCGGCAGCGGCTTCGACCACGGCTCACGACCTGTCTCTTATACACATCTCCGAGCCCAC
>NZ_JAMDGY010000101.1 GCF_028656955.1 Pseudomonas fontis | reverse complement strand
TCGTCGCCTTGCACTTCGGCAATGCGTGCATCGTGGCGCAAGGCGGCCATGCGGGTCTGGGTGAAGGGCTTGCCGACTTCGTCGCGCTTGTAGCGGCCGGGGAAATCAAAGCGCTCGTAATCGTGGGACTGGTGCTGCAAGTCCCTGGCGGTAGCGCTGTGTTCCTGGCGGTAGGCCGGGTTTTTGAAGCTGTAGTCGCGCTGTACCTGCTTGGCGCTGCGCACCTGCTCGCTGTACCTGCTTGGCGCTGCGCACCTGCTCGCTGTAGCGAAAGTGGTGCAGCGCAGGCTCGGGGTGATCGCCACCGGGGACAGGGTTGTAGAGCACGGCGAGGGGGTCGTTGCCTTCGTCTTCTTCTACGGGTTCGCTGTCCGGGTCATCAGGGTCCGGCTTGATCACGCTGCGGGTGATCAAACCCAGTGCCAGCAAGCGGTCCGTGAGAATCAGCTGATGGCCCTTGGCGGTGTGTTCGAAGGCGTAGATGAAGCCTTCTTCTGCGGCCAATCGCTCGATGAATGCCAGGTCGGTTTCCCCGGCCTGCACGCAGTATTCGCGCACCTGATGGTCGAAGCAGACCACCAGTTCCACGTTGGTCAGGTGTTGCGCCTTGAGCAGGATCTCGAAGATCTGCGGCACGCTCTTGTGCTGGAAGATCCGCCAGTTCGAGCGCAGGCGGGCACGCGCCAGTTGTGGCTCGATCAACGCGTGATAGCGGGTGCGGTGAACGCCGGTGTCGCCCTGGGTGAAGCTGCTGACCAGGCCGTGTACATAGCGAACAGGGCGTTCGCCGCGCCAGATCGTCAGCAGCACGGGGCAGTCGAGCAACTGGCCGAAGTCGACGTCGGGGTCATCGCCGGACAGCTCGACGTTCAAGCTGAACGGCGTGCTGAGCCCCTCCTCCAGTACGAAGGACAGCACCTCGAACGTGGCATCGCCGACAAAGGGCTTGAAGGTGTAGCGCAGGTCGGATTGGCGTGCCATCAGCGAGGCCTCGTGATGAGGCCAGGCGGATTGCCCGACAGTGCACAGTGGAAAAACGGACGATCAGTGGTCGATCTCATGAACTATCCCTGTCCGAAAGAGAGGGAATAGTTAATGGTTCGGCTCGGGATTGATGTCAGACCGTTCTGACGGATCTGTAGGGCAGGTCTTGATGCGCGCAGCCGGCGAAAAATGCAGCCGCTGCCACCGCCACTTTATCCGTGCCGGGAATGCAAAACGCCCCGGCAAGCCGGGGCGTTTGGTTTACCGCTACCTCAAGCCTTACTGGCCCGGGATGTCCTTGCGCAGCTTGACCGGGTCGTGCTCCTTGTTCTTCTTGCGGGCCATCGCGGTGCGCATCTTGATGTTGATGGCTTCCACCGCCAGCGAGAAGGCCATGGCGAAGTACACATAGCCCTTCGGTACATGCACCTCGAAGGCTTCGGCGATCAGCACCGTGCCGACCACGATCAGGAACGACAGCGCGAGCATCTTCAGCGAAGGGTGCTGGTCGATGAAGTCGCTGATGGCCTTGGCACACAGCATCATCACCAGTACGGCGACGACGATTGCCGCGATCATCACCGGTACATGGGAGACCATGCCGACGGCGGTAATCACCGAGTCCAGGGAGAACACGATGTCGATGATGGCGATCTGGATGATGGTGTAGATGAACTTGCCACCCTTGCCGCTGCTCGGCTCGTCGTGGGTTTCGTCTTCACCTTCCAGGCCGTGGTAGATCTCCTGCGAGCTTTTCCACAGCAGGAACAGGCCACCAAAGAACAGGATCAGGTCGCGACCGGAGATGCCCTGGCCGAATACTTCGAACAGGTCGGCGGTGAGGCGCATGACCCAGGTGATCGACAGCAACAGCAAAATGCGGGTGACCATGGCCAGCGCCAGACCGAAGATCCGGGTGCGCTGCTGCATGTGCTTCGGCATGCGGCTGACCAGGATCGAGATCATGATGATGTTGTCGATACCGAGAACGATCTCAAGCGCAGTCAGTGTAAAAAAGGCAACCCAGATTTCTGGGCTGGTCAGCCATTCCATGTGTCTTCCTTCAAGCTTTCAGGCGATACGCGCCACGGCTGCGGCGCGTATCGGTTAGGTGGAACCGTAATCTTATAGTGTGCTGAACAGTGGGAAAATTCCCATCAGCAGCGCGGCGATCATTATGCATACGCAAATCAGCACTGCCCACTTCAAGGTGAAGCGCTGGTGATCACCGAAGTCGATCCCGGCCAAGGCCACCAACAGATACGTAGAGGGTACCAGCGGGCTGAGCAGGTGCACCGGTTGCCCGACGATCGACGCGCGGGCCATCTCGACCGGGGTGATGCCGTAGTGGCTGGCCGCCTCGGCGAGTACTGGCAGTACGCCAAAGTAGAACGCATCGTTGGACATGAAGAAGGTGAACGGCATGCTCACGATGGCGGTAATTACCGCGAGGTAAGGCCCCATGGCCTCCGGGATGACCGCCAGCAGGCTCTTGGACATGGCGTCGACCATGCCGGTGCCGGACAGGATGCCGGTGAAGATACCCGCAGCGAAGATCAGCCCGGTCACCGCCAGTACGCTGCCCGCGTGGGCCGCGACGCGGTCCTTCTGCATTTGCAGGCATGGGTAGTTGACGATCATGGCGATACTGAAGGCGATCATGAACAGCACCGGCAGCGGCAGCAGGCCGGCGACCAGCGCGACCATCAGGGCGGCGGTCAGGGCACCGTTGAACCACAGCAGTTTCGGACGGCGGGCATCCGGGAACTGCGACACGCTGATTTCGCTGTGGTCGATTTCGTCACCCGGCAAGTGCAGCTCGCCCAGGCGCGCACGCTCACTTTTGCCGTACATGTAGGCAATCACCAGCAGGGCCACCACACCGGCGAGCATGGCCGGGATCATCGGCACGAAGATGTCCGAAGGGTCGACGTGCAAGGCACTGGCGGCACGTGCGGTCGGGCCACCCCAGGGGGTCATGTTCATGATGCCGCCGGCCAGGATGATCAGGCCGGCCATGATCCGTGGGCTCATGCCCAGGCGGCTGTACAGCGGCAGCATGGCGGCTACGCAGATCATGTAGGTGGTGGCGCCGTCACCGTCCATGGAGACCACCAGGGCCAGCACGGCGGTGCCGACCGAGACTTTCAGCGGGTCGCCTTTCACCAGTTTGAGGATCTTGCGCACGGCCGGGTCAAACAGGCCGGAGTCGATCATCAGGGCGAAGTACAGAATCGCGAACATCAGCATGACCCCGGTCGGGGCCAGCTTGGTGATGCCTTCGAGCATCATCGGGCCGATCTTGGCCGAGAAACCGCCGAACAGGGCGAACAGAATCGGTATCAGGATCAGTGCGATCAAGGCCGACAGGCGCTTGGTCATGATCAGGTACATGAAGGTGATGACCATGGCAAAGCCGAGGAAGGTCAGCATGGGAATACTCCAGGCGTGTCGCGTCGAAGATTAAGGACGATTCGGGCGGATGATCAGCGCGAAGGGCGCGGCGCGTGGAGTAAGGGCGGGAATACAGCAGAAAGGCAGGCGTGGAAAAACATCAGTATCACCATTGTTGTTGTTAACTGGGCCGGGCGCTGTACTAATCTCAGGCAGCCCTGGCTGGCCGGTCTCATGCCGGTGGTGCGCTGATGCTAAGCGGCCAACCTTTCAGCCAGCTTTCGACGCGGCAAAGGTGACCAGAGGTGTTTATTCCATGGGACAGGAGCGTGAGATGAAACAGCTGCAAGAAGGAGGCTGCCATTGCGGCGCCTTGCGCTACCGACTTGAGGGTGGCGCATTCGACGATATTGCCCATTGCCATTGCTCGGTGTGCCGCAAGGTCACCGGCGGTTTGCTGGTGACCTGGCTGACCGTGCCGTGCAGTGCGTTCCAGTGGCTGCAAGGCACACCGCAGCGCTATGACTCGTCGGCCAGTTGCGTGCGTTATTTCTGTCGGCGCTGTGGTGCCCACGTGGCGTTGACCACCGACCTGAGCCCGGAAAGCATCGACATCACCGTGACCACCCTGGACCACCCGGAGCAGTTGCAGCCCAGCCGGCATATCTGGACCGCCAGCCGCCTGCCCTGGCTGCACCTGGACGAGCAACTCCCGGGCGAACCCGGGGAGACGCTCTAGGCCGGTCTATTCGATGATCACCCCACCCAATGCCTTGGGTTTGCTGAACGACGACTGGTTGCGCAGTTGTTCCGCCTGGCGCAGGACGATCTGTGCCTGACGGTTGTTCGGGTCCTGGCTCAGGACCATGTTGGCCAGGGCGCGGGCCATATTGCCATCGCCACGGGACAAGGCACTGCGCGCCTGGCTCAGTTGCTGGCCGACCAGGCCAGGGCTGGCTGCAGTCGGTGTCGGGCGTGGTGGTGCCGGACGAGCGGTGGGTGGCGGCTTGGGCAATGCTGGCGGCGGCGGTGCCTGGGCCTGGATCTTCTCGACGGGGGGCGGGATGACCTTCGCCAGTTGTTCCTGCTCGCGCTGAGCCTTCTCGCGGGCAGCGGCCAGGTCAAGGGCCTGTTGCGCCGCCAGGGCTTTCATCCGAGCGTCATCACGCTTGGCGGTAGCTTCGCGTTGCTGGCGGTCCAGCCCGCCCTGCGCCTGTTGCAGCAGGTTGAGCGCGCGCGGGTCCTTGCTGTCGGTACGCAAGGCCTGGTCGGCCTTTTCCAGGGCACAGTTGAACTGGCTGGCGTTCAGGCATTCACGCCCGGCTTGCAGGGTCGCTTCGAACGCTTGCTGCGCCTTGCCGGCGTTCATCTGGTAGGCCGCGTAGCCGACGACCGCGAGGAGCACGGCCGCCGCCAACCCGGCATTGCGGGCCAGGTTGCGCGGTTTGCCGGCGGCCACCGGCAGTGGTGGCGGCGCGATCCGCGCCGGTGTGGGCTGCGGCTCTACCTCACGACGCTCCACCGTCACTTCACGGACCGGCGCCGGCGCAACCACCGGCGCCACGGTCGGAGTGGGTGTCGGTACGCTGACCGGTGCACTGACCGGCGCAGCAGCCACCGCGGTGACCGCCACCTGGCTGCTGGCGCCGCAGTACGGGCAGAACTTCACCGGGCCGGCGAGTGCCTTGGCACAGCCGGCGTTGGCGCAGTTCAGCGGGAAGGCCGGTTTCTTAGTGGATGCAGACATCAGTCGCGAGCCTCCCTCAATTCACGGGCGGCGGCGCCAACGGCGCGACCGGCGGTGGTGTGCCTGGCGCTGGCGCCGCCGGCACGGCCGGGGCGAACAGCTGGGCCAGCTCGGCGATCTGCCCGGCCGTCGACCAGGCCGGCATGCCTTCGCGCCACAGCAGGCTGTCACGAGTCACCTGGTTGCCCTGCACGAACTGCTGCAACTCGCTGACGGTGTACGGGCCATAGTTGGTGCCGGCCACGCTCAGGTGATAACGGTGTACCGGGGCTGCCACCGGTGGCGGTACTGCTGCGCCGGCACCGGGGGCCGGCGGTGGCACCAGGCCTGGGGCGGCGGCGAACACCGGCGCACTGGCGGCGGCCGGTTGGAACAGGCCATCCAGCCAGCCTGCGCTGAAGAACTCCTTGCGCAGGGTGCGTTTCTCGCTGTGGTCGTCGTGCACTTCATCGCGGTAGACGTCAGCGCGCGAGCCGCTCACCGGCTCGGCGAACTGTTCGATCAGCCCCCGCGCCTGTTCCAGCAAACGCTCGGCCTGGTCCGGGTGCTGGCGCTTGAGGCGGTTGTCGTATTCGTTCTTCAGCAGCTCGGCGATCTTGTACGGGAAGGTCTGGTACAGCGACGACACGCCGATTTCGTCCAGGCGCACCTGCGGCTTGTAGGCGCCGCGACGCAGGTCTTCGAACAGCGCGACCATGGCCGCCAGTTGCTGCGGGCTGCGCAGTTGCTCATAGCGCTGGCGCAGTTGGTCTTCGATGTCCTTGCGTTGCAGGGCGTTGAGGCCGTTCTGGCGAATCGCGAACTCGTCACCCACGGTGAAGTAGTCCTGGTCGATCATGAACTCGTAGCGCTCACCCTGGGTGCGGCGCAAGACGCCGGTGGCCACGGCGTGCAGGTACAGCTTGAAGTCCTCGGCGAACTGGCGGTACTGCTCCTGGGTGAACTGGATCGGCTGCACGAACTGGCTGATGCGCTTGTGGCTGTGCAGCGGGATGGTCGCGCTTTCCTTGCGGTAGCTGGCCAGGTACGTCGGCAGCGGGGTCAGCGCCGGCAGCGGGAAGCCGCTCAGTTCGGTGAAGCAGATCAGCTTGCCCGGGGTACCCGACTCGACGAACTGGATCTGCCCGGCCGTCAGCCCGGTGCCTTGCGGCATGCACTGGGTCAGCATGGCGCCATAGGTGCGCTTGAACTCGGCGGCGTTGTGCACGCCGACCAGGCAGGTGTAGCGGTCCTTGCTGATGCCGAAGCCACCGTTGAGGTTCAGCGGTGCCCAGGGCATGGCCCGTTGCAGCAGTTTGCGGAACTTGTCGCGCTGCTCGTCCGGGGTCAGCGCAGCCAGGGCGCTGAGCAGCGGGTCGATGCCCTGCGGGTTTTTCGGCAATTGCTGCACGGCCTTGTTGCGCAGCTTGGCCAGCAGTTCTTCCTGGCCCTCCTCGTCCTGCAATTTGCTGAACAGGGTCTTGGAGCCGCCGAAGTCCTTGAAGGCTTCCTTGGCCCATTCACGCACCTGCAATGCGTCGACCGCCTGCTCTTCGCCACCCTGGACCAGGGTCAGGGGGATCAGCGTGGCGTGTTTTTCCTTGATGCTGGCGTCGATCTTGCTGATGTCGGTTTCGATCCGGCGCAGCAATTGGTCGACCGCGTTACGCCCGTCCTGCAGGCGGCCGACGAAACCGTTCCACACGGCACGGCCGTTCTGGTCAACCGATTCCTTGCGGCCCAGCCACTCGGAGACGTCACGCAGCAGTTGCGCCGCTTCCCGCGCGGCAACGAAGCGCACGTAGAACAGCAGGCTGTCGCGCAGGGTGTCCTTGACCTGGGTGAGCACGGTCTCGGCTTGTTTGTCCTTGCCGCTGAGACGGGCCATCAAGCCGCCGCCGGTGGTTTCCTTGAGGCGCTCGAACTCGCGGGCCAGCTCCGAGGATTCCAGCTTCTCGGCCAGCTCCTTGAAGCGCGCGGCGTTTTTCTCCAGCGCCGGGATGATCCCGCCGCTTTCGTTTTCCAGGCGGTCCTTGAGCATCTCGACCAGTGCCAGGGTGTAATCCAGGCCGCCGCGCTCGTCATCGTCCAGGCGCCGGAACAGCTTGTCCGGCAGGGCGTCTTCGCGCACCAGCTCGGCCAGGCGGCGCAGGCGGTTCTCGCGGATGCGCACCTCATGGTTGCGCTCGGCGCTGTCGACGCTGCTGCCCTTGGTGTCGCGCTCCAGCTGCTGCTGGATCTCGCGCACGTGGGTGAGCCACTGGTCCTTGTCGGTGCTGCCGTTCTGCAGGCGTTCGAACAGTGCTTCGACCTTCTGCTCGACCTGCGCGGTCACGCTGTTGTCGCCCTCAACCAGCAGCAGGTCGTCAGCCAGTTGGTAGTGGGTGAACTCGCCCGTGGCCAGGGTCAGCTCGACCTTGGAGAGGAACTCCGGCAGCTCGGTGAAGGTGCGCGGGGTGACATTGAGCTGTTCCTTGAGGAAGTCGTCGCGTTCCTTGTCGGTTGGCCGGTTGTCGTTCAGCGTCGTCTTGGCGATGCCGAAGAAGGCCATCAGCATCTGCTGCACCTGGCGGCTCAGGCGCACGTTCTGCCGCGCGTCCACCCGGGTGTCGAGCACGGCCTGGCCCAGCGAGGAGTATGAGCACGGGAAGCGCAGCTCGGTGTCGTCGCCGTAGTCCTGCGGCAGGCGCACGGTGTAGGAGCGGATCTTGTGCTGGTTCTGGTTGACCGCAATCGAGCGCTTCTTGTTGGCGAAGTCCTGCGAGGTGAAGTCGGTGAACAGCACGTCCGAGAGCATCTCGTAGACGTCTTCCTGGTCGCTGGTCTTGGCCTGGGCGACGTTGCTGTTGTCGAGGATGTAGACGTCGTCGTACGGACGGTTGTCGATGAACAGGTTGTCGGTGGCATCCCAGTGCTTGACCAGGCGGTTGCCACGCATGCAGGTTTCCAGCTCCATCAGCGCCGCGTAGCCGTTGGCCTGCACGCGTTCGGTGTTGTAGGCGTGGAAGCCGCCAGGCAGGACGAAGAACAGGTCGACCTTGCCGGCAATGTTGTGTTCCTTGAGGATCGCCTTGGCCAGGTAGCCCATGTCGAGGAACGAGCCCGAACCGGTGCCGCCAGCCGCCGAGCCGCTGATGACGATGCGGATCTTGCCGGGGTCGATTTCCAGGCCCAGCTTCTTCAGCTTGTCGGCGTGCCCGCCAATGTTGCTCAACAGGCGGCCGACCTTGTCGCGCAGCTTGTCGCGGATCACCGGGTACTTGTCGTAGAAGTACAGGCGCGACAGTGCGCGGATCTGCCCGGCACCCTTGGAAGGGTCGATGCCCAGGGCGCGGATCTTGTCCGGGGTCAGCGGGAACCACTCGGCCACTTCGCGGTGGCGGTTGAGCTCATCCATCGAGTGGGTGTACTTGCTCAGGTTGAGCGGCTCGATGATCTTTTCTTCGGAGGTGAACGCCACCTGCTCGGCCAGCACGTCGGTCTTCACCGACTTGCCGTCCTGGGTGACCTCGCCCGCGTCCAGGTCGAAGTTGACGAACTGCACCAGGGGGAAGTCAGCAATTTGCTGGACCTGGTTGTTGCCACCCCAGATGGCATTGAGGATGCGTCGGCGCAGGCGAATATTGACCTTCATGCCGGTACCGCCCAGGGCGATGAACAGCGTCGGGTAGATCTTTTCGCTGACGGGGTTCAGTGCTGCCGGGCCGGTAGGTTGTGCATGCTCGTTCATCGGGAAACTCCATGAGCCCTGGCTGGGCGGGCCGACGCGGGTCGGCGGTCTAATCCATACATCGGTTCAATGCGGCTGGCAGGCCAGCCGCAGGTCAGGCGGTGATGCTCAGCGCTTGGCCGAGAAGGTCATCAGCCAGGCAAGCAGCGACAGGCCGGCAACCCCGGCCAGTGGCGCGAGGTACAGCGGGACCAGGAACTGGCCCGAGTTGATCACCGCCAGTACAGCCATGGCCGAGACCATCAGCAGGCCGAGGAACAGGAACCAGCCGGATGCGTTGGCACGGCTTGGGGCCACGCGCTCGCGCACGCGCCAGTTGGCGTAGGCGTTCTTGATGACGAAGAAGATCAGCGCCAGAACGACCAGCACGGCTACACCGATCAGCGCATCGCGGCTGTCGACTTTTTTCGGGCCCAGGTCCATCACCGGAGCAGGCACGCTCAAGGTCGAGGTAGTGGTGACGGGGGCTGGCGCAGGGGCTGCGCTTTCGACTGGGGCTGGCAGAGAGCTGGTTTGGGCCATGACTGGGCTTCCGATTCCGAGGGCAATAAAAAGTTATTTGAGGCGCACGGCGACATCCGCCGAGAGCTTTTCAATGGAGGTGCCGAACAGGCTGCGCTTGACTGTCGCGACCTTGTTCTGGCGTTCGTCGTAGACCGCTGCGCTGCTGAACGGCTTGAGCGGGATCTGCTGCGCCACGCCTTCGACCAGCACGGTCACCGGCTTCTTGCCGGCGATCAGGCTCTTGGCGAACAGCGCGCCGATCAACACCAGGACGAACAGCACCAGCAGCAACAGCACCGGGCCCAGCGGGTAGCTGATCTGCAGCACGATGGGCAGGCGGGTGGCCGAGGAGCTGGCTTCGCTGGACGGGATGAACACGTCCGGCAAGGCGTCGTTGGGGAACAGCTCGTTCATGCGTGCGATGAACTGCTGGGAAATCTGCAGTTGCTGGTCGCTCAGTTGCACCTCGATGGCCCCGGCACGCTGGTAGCCGCTGGAGAACAGCACCTCGCTCGACCACTGCGAAGGCAGCGGCGGCAGTTGCAGGCTGATCGCCAGTTGCTCGGAGCGGGCGCCCGGCTCCAGGTTCTCGATGCGCTGCATGGAGATCGACGACTGCAAGGCTTCACCCGGGACGTCCAGGCGCATGGCAACGTTGGCCGAATGGATCTGGTACGGGTTGAACTGGTTCTCGAAGTGCCCGAGCAGCACGGCAGTCTTCGGTGAACCATCGACGTTGATGTTGAGCACCACCGTTTGTTGGTCCGGGGCCAGCTCGGCACTGACGTCCGGGGTGTCCTGGACGCCGGTAGGGATGAATCGCACCGCCGCCTGGGTCAGCGGCTTGAGGCGCACACGGTCATCCTTGAGCAAGGTCGCCAGGGTCGGCTGGGCCAGCACCTGCTCCAGTTGCGCACTGGCATTCTCGCCGTAGGCCAGGGCATAGATCATCAGGCCGTTGGCTTCGAAGTTGCTGCTCTTGACCGGCATCTTCTGCGGGAAGGCGGCGATGCGGGTGATCACCGCTTCCTTGTGCAGCAGGTCGTAGAACTCGCGGTTCTTCAGCTGGGTTTCGCTGCTGTTGTTCGGGCTGTTCTTGTTGTTGGTGATGATCCAGACGATCCCTTCGCGCCCTTCCAGGCCGGTCTGGATGGCCGCCAGCAAGGCTTCCTTGAAGTCGGTGTCGGCATAGGCGCCGCTGGCCTTGCGCGCAAGCTTCAGGGCGCTGACGCTCTCGCCAAGCTTGGCGTGGGTGCCGGGGCCGCGGTAGGTCCACTCGGGCGACGGGTGCGCGTTGTCGGCCTGGTTGAACGCGCCGATCACCACTTCACCATTGCCGGCCGCAGTGGCGGCCAGCTGGGTCACCAGGGGTTTGAAGCCCGAGGCCGGGTCGAGGTAGAACGGCTCCATCCAGCCGGAGTTCTGCACCAGGAACACCTGGCGCAGCGAATCGGCCTGGGCGCCGAAGCACACCAGGCTCAGGGCCAGCAACAGGCCGTGGCGCAGGCGCCGGGTCAGACGTTCCATCGGTAGAGCGCTCCAGATGAGTCGATGTACAGCCACAGGGCGTTGTCGTAGCAGAACCATTGGGCGTTCCACGGCTGGCTGACCTTGAGCAGCATCTCCAGTGGCGGCTCGCCGATGCGTTCGAGGCGGTAGTGCGTGTCGGTTGGCTGGCTGGCGTCGAAGAACTTCTGCAGGCCCGAGGTTTCGCGCACGATGAAGGACAGCAAGTGACGCTGGTCACTGAACTCCACGAACGGATAGATCACGTCGCGGGTGGTCGGGTTGACGTGCTCGTCGTTCTCGTCCCAGGGCTTGTCCAGGCGCACATTGAACTTGTAGTTCAGGTGCCCGGTACCCAGGCGGGTGCCACGCAGTTCGCGGCGTTCATCCGAATCCAGGCGCAGGTAGAACTGCACGCCATCGCTGAACAGCAGTTGCCAGATGCCATAGCCATCGACAAAAGGCGGGCCATATTCCGGGCGCGCTGTGGCGCCGACAGGCCAGGCCAGCCATTGCGCATCCAGGGTTTCACCCAGTTTCACGCTGAGGTAGCCATGCTCACCAACCCACAGCAGCCGGCGCGAAGACGGCAGGCGCAGCGGTGCCGACAGCTCGCTCATGAGTGCGGCGTCGGCATGGGCGATGGGGTGTTGACGCCAGCCATCGGCGTGGCGCTCGACCAGGCAGACGCTGCCGTCGGGCAACTGCTGCGGGATGAAGGTCTGCCCATCAAGGTCGCCGGGGGCCCCGATGGCCTTGCCGTGGCAGCGCTCCAGGCGGTAGCGTCCGGTCACTGGGTGGACGCTGATTTCACTCGCGCCTTCATCACCCGCCAGGATCAGCCGCTGCTGAGCGCCCTGCTCGCGCAGGCTTACCGCCCATGCCCAGCTTGGCAGGCTGGAACGGCCAATGGGGGTGGTTTCCGGGCGCAGCGTGGCCCACTGCTTCGCCTGGCGCTGCCAGAGGAACAGGCTGCCTTCACGGTCCAGGGCGAACAACGCTTCGCGGTGGCCGCCAAGGTTGGCCACCAGGAAGTTCAGCCCGTTCTTGCGCGGCGCCGTCAGCAGTTCGGCATGATCATTCAGGCTGCTCTGGGGGCTGGCGGAAAGCTTGGTGAACAGCGCCGCGACGATCTGCTCGGCGCTGTCGAGCTTGCAGTCGTTTTCCACCACCCGGCGACCGCTGCCGTTGCCATACGGCGGCAACCAGCGTCGCTGCGCGTCATAGCGCACGGGCTCAAGGGGCTTGCCGGTCTGCGGGCAATGGCTGAACGCGGCAGGCAGGAAGGAGGCGCCATCGGGCGCTCGTTGCGCGCCCACGAGGAAGTCGAGGTCCAGCTCGCTGCTGTCCAGCGCCTGGCCGTCGACGTGTGTCAGGGCGAATCTGCCGTGGGCATCCTGAAGCCAGCGCTGACCTTCCAGTGACCACTCGTACTCGCGGTCGTCACCGACTACGTCCATATATTCCCACCATGCCGACAGTCGTCCGTGCGCGGCCGGGCCTGGCTGAGGTCAGGCCGACACGTCGATAGAAAGAGGTTTCACGATTCGCCAGCCCGCGATGCGGTACAAGCGCAATGGCGTCAAAATGCCATTTTTCTAGCGGCGAAATAGTGGCACAGGCAGATTCAAAGTCAACCTTGGACTCAGGGCAATTGCAGCCCGCCAGCGGCTTTGTGCAAGGCGCGCAGGTGTTCGCCGACCTGCTTGAGGTTGCTTTCGACGGCAGTGATTTCTGCCGCACGGGCGGGTTCGAGCAAGGCGCGGACTTCCAGGTCGAGGTCGCCGGTCAGTCGCTTCAATTGCTGCTGGTGTTCGCTGCTGCTGCGCTGCAGCTCGCGACGTTCTTCGGCTTGCGGCAGGCCATAGCCGCTGTTGCCGAGCAGTTGTGACGGCTTGCTCAGGTAGCCGCTGTTGGCCAGCACCTGTTGCAAGGTGTTGTTGGCCTTGGCCACGCCCGCGTCATTCAGGGCCCGCCCGCTGAGGTAGCGTTGCTTGACCTCGTCCTGGGCCAGCAGCAGTTGCCGGCGCAGGCTGGCCTGTTCAAGCAAGAGCAAGGCGGCGCTGGTGCGCAGGTCGGCCTGGGCGAACCAGGGCTGGCGCTTGGCGGCGGGCTGTTCAAGCCAGCTTTCGACACTGGCCTGGGGGATCGGCAGGTGCTTCTTCAGTACCTCGAACATGGCCTGGTAGCGGTCCCGGTAGGAGTCGAAGCGATAGCCCAGGCGCAAGGCTTCGCGCGGGTCATCGAGCACGCTGGTGTCAGCCAGACCACGGCCTTTGAGCACTTCCAGCAGGCCATTGGGGGTGATGTTGTCGAGGCTGGTGAGGCGCGGGCTGGCGGTGCCGCTGCGCAGCAGCTTCAAGGTTTCGACGGCGCAGTTGTTGGAGATGAAGTAGTAGTTGCCGTCGTAGTTCCAGTGCATCTCGGCGGATTGGCGCACCAGGTTTTCCAGCTCCGGGCGGGTCAGCGTGAGCGGCACCGAGGCCAGGCTGCGCAGCTCGGTCTTGGTGTACTCGTCGATGATCTGTGCCAGCGGCAAGACGAACAGCCGTGACGGGTAGGCCCCGGTGAGGCCGCCCCAGCTGGACAGCTGCACATCGTTGACGAAGGCGCGATACGAGAGCACCAGGTGCTGGTCCAGGTCCAGCCGGCAATCCGGGCCACGCGGGCGCCCGGGGGCACAGATAACCAGGCGCAGCATGCTGTGGCCCCAGCGGCTGACCCAGTTCTGGTTGGCTTCGGCCAGCAGGTAGTCGACGGCGTAGACCCGCTCGGGGTCGATCTGCCCCAGGGGCTCCTTGGCGAAATCATTGCCGGCATTGAGGAACGGCAGGTCACGCGCACAGGCCGGGTGCTCCGGCGACCAGCCGAAGTGTGCTTCAAGGTAGGCATGCAAGGCCGGGCGGCGGCAGGCGTAGCTCGGGTCGAGGAGGAAGTACTCCATGTTGACCGCGACAAACTCCTTCGGGCTGCTCAGCTCATAGCTGTCCGGCGTGCGGGACACCTGGTGGTTGCCCTGCTCGCGCTCACCCCGGCGGCCGACGTACTGCGGCCAGCCGGCGAGGTCGAGCAGGCGCGGATCATCGCTCAGGGTGAAGCGTCGTTCGGTCTGGCCACGGCAGTCATCAGGCAGGCCGACCCGCCCTTGCGTGCTGCCCGCCCGCGCACAACGGCTGATCAGTGTGCGCTCAGGGCTGGGCCACAGGCGGGCGCGGTCGTACAGGTGGGTCAGCTCATGCAGCACTGTTGCCAGCAGTTCCTGGCGAACCGTGCCGTGCGGGCGTTTGGTCTGTGTGGTGGCGGCCGTGCCGGCGGTGAGGCTGGCCAGCAGGCGCCGGTTGAGTTCGAGGCTGGACACCAGCGAGGCCTGCCCGTAGGCATCCTCAGGCATCTGCTCGCTCCAGCTGACCTGGACGCGACGGTCCAGGCGGGTTTTGAATGCCGGGGGAAGCGCTTGCAGCGCTTCATCCAGCAGTGCCTGGCTGGCCCGCTGCTGGTGCGGGTCGAGACCGTCCGTTTGCAGCACAAGCTGCAGGTCGGCCAGCGCGGGGCCACTGAGCAGCAGGGCGGCGCTCATCAGCCAGGCACGAAGGCTGTTCACAGCGCGAGAATGGCTTCGGCAAGCACCTGGTCACTGGCGTCACGCGCTTCAGGGACGCGTTGGCGCAGGGTGTCGAATGCGGCTTCCAGCTGGGCGCCACGGATATCGCCGCTGCTGGCGACATAGCTGGCGGCATCGTCACGGGCTTCGCGTACCACTTTGGCGTCACGGATCGAGGTGGTGGTGTCCGAGGTGAAGTCGATTGAGCGACCGAAGGCGCGCACGATGATGTTGCTGGTGGCCACCAGGGTTTGCGCCTGAGCCAGGTCGGCGAGCATCAGAAGGCCGAGGGTGGCGGCAATCAGCGGTTTACGCATGGAGCATCTCCGGAAAAACGGCGGTAATCATTGGACGAGAATTGCCTGCGCCAGTTCAAGGTCGCTGACATGAAGTTCGGGCCTGGTCTGGTGCAGCCGGTTGAGCGCGGCCTCCAGTTGCGCACCCCGTAGCGCCCCGCCACTGGCGACGAACGCGGCCGCGTCGTCCTGTGCGGCGAGGACCAGCTTACGGTCGAAGGGGGCCGAGGTCACCTTGCTGGTGACGTAGCCACTGACGATCAGGTTCTGGGTGGTCAGGTCCAGGGCTTGGGCGGCGCCGGGCACGACTGACAGGAGCAACAGCGACAGCAGATAACGCATGAGCACTTATATAGGGTGATGAAATCAGGCGGCAAAGGCTATCCCAATGCGCTGGCTCGGGCCAGCGCAGGGTCTTTACGCGATGTTGTGCGGCGGGCTTAGAGGGCCAGGATGGCCTGGGCCAGCTGTACATCCGAAGCCTGCAGCGTCGGCGCTTGCTGGCGGATGTGGGCGAAGGCGCTTTCCAGCTTCACGCCACGGATATCACCTTGGCTGGCGACGAAGCTGGCGGCGTCGTCACGGGCGGCGCGCACGATCTTGTCGTCACGGAACGAGGAGGATACGTCGGAGGTGGCATCGGTAGTGGCGGCCACACTGCCTACGACGGCATCGGTGGTTACCACGAAGCTGGTGGCGTTGGCGGCGGACGCCAGGGTTAGAAGCAGTGCGGCGCCGAGCAGATGGGAACGGGTCATGGTCGATCTCCAAAGAAGGACAGTGGGTGCTGATGTGTCAGACGCACGCATAGCGGGTGACGCTACAGACAAGCGTATCACGCAAGTTTTCGGGTCGCCTGCCATCACAGAGGGCTGCAGCTCTGGCCCTGTGGGAGTCGGCGTTGCCGACGATGAGGCCAGCAAAAGCTCGACAAGTTCAACTGTTAAGGTAAATTTCTAAATATAAAAAACTGTACTGGTATCTACCCAGCCGCTCTATTCCGGCCTTCCCAGAACGACAAAACCCGTCAGCAGTGACCTGCGACGGGTTTTGGGGAATTCACGGTGCCGGCTTCAGGCCGGCGAGCCTTGCATTAACGCCAGAACGGCTTGCTCAGCTCTTCGTAGCGTTGTGCTTCGCTGATACCGGCATCAGCCAGCAGACGCGAATCCAGGCGAGCCAGTTGGTGGCGGCTGGAGATGCGGCGTTGCCACAGCATCAGGTTAGCCAGCAGGCGCAGTGGCAGCGAGGCTTTGGATTGTTCAACGGTGTTTTCGAAAACCAGACCGGAACTGAGGGTACGTTCCATGATGTGTCATCCTTCCGCTTGTGGCGGCATTAGGTAGTGATTTAACTGATGCCAATGATCCTCCTCCGTCGACCATAACAGTAGATACAGTTCACTTGAAGTGTGATGGGTCAGTTAACTGTTTAAGGGCACTGTTGCACCTGATTTTGGCGTAACTGTACCGGTCCGCACTCGAATGGTGCATTTTTGTGCAAAGAGGGTGGTTTCAAGCGGGAAAGTACCGATCATCGACCGGTACAGTAGTACAGTTTTCTGTCGATGCTGCCGTCCAACTGTACAGCCGGTGCGCATTGCGCGGCACCGGCTGTTGACGCAGCAGGTCAGCCGACCAGCATGCGCCCGGTTTCTTCCAGGTTTTCATGCCACTGCAGGGCTTCGCGCAGGATGTGCGGGGTGTGCCCACCACGCTCGCAGGCGCGGGTGAAGTAGTCATTCAGTGCTGCGCGGTAATCCGGGTGCACACAGTTGTCGATGATCACCCGGGCGCGCTCGCGTGGCGCCAGGCCACGCAGGTCGGCAAGGCCTTGCTCGGTGACCAGGATATCCACATCGTGCTCGGTATGGTCGACATGGCTGACCATCGGCACAACGCTGGAAATCGCGCCGCCCTTGGCAATCGACTTGGTCACGAAGATCGCCAGGTGGGCGTTGCGGGCGAAGTCGCCCGAGCCGCCGATGCCGTTCATCATGCGCGTACCGCACACGTGGGTGGAGTTGACGTTGCCGTACAGGTCGAACTCCAGCGCGGTGTTGATGCCGATGATGCCCAGGCGCCGCACCACCTCAGGGTGGTTGGAGATTTCCTGCGGGCGCAGTACCAGCTTCTCTTTATAGCGCTCCAGGTTGCCGAACACGTCGGCATTGCGCCGGCTCGACAAGGTGATCGAGCTGCCCGAGGCGAAGCTCAGCTTGCCGGCGTCGATCAGGTCGAAGGTCGAGTCCTGCAGGACTTCGGAGTACATCGTCAGGTCTTCGAACGGCGAGTCGATCAGGCCGCACATCACCGCGTTGGCGATGTTGCCGATACCGGCTTGCAGCGGGCCAAGCTTGTTGGTCATGCGCCCTTGTTCCACTTCCTGCTTGAAGAAGTTGATCAGGTGGTTGGCGATACCCTGGGTTTCAACGTCTGGCGACAGCACGGTAGACGGCGAATCCGGCTGTTCGGTAATGACGATGCCGACGATCTTGGCCGGATCAATCGGGATCGCGGTGCTGCCGATATGGTCATCGACCTTCACCAGCGGGATCGGCGTACGGGTCGGCCGGTAAGTCGGGATATAGATGTCATGCAGGCCTTCGAGGTTGGCGTTGTGCGCCATGTTGATCTCGATGATCACCTGCTTGGCAAAAATGGCGAAGCTGGCCGAGTTGCCCACCGAGGTGGTCGGCACGATGTGGCCCTGTTCGGTGATCGCGACGGCTTCGATCACGGCGATGTCCGGCAGCTTGAGCTGCTGGTTGCGCAGTTGCTCGACGGTTTCCGACAGGTGCTGGTCAATGAACATGACCTTGCCTTCGTTGATGGCCTTGCGCAGGGTGCTGTCTACCTGGAACGGCATGCGGCGGGCGAGTACGCCGGCCTCGGTCAGTTCCTTGTCGAGGTCGTTGCCCAGGCTCGCGCCGGTCATCAGGCTGATTTTCAACGGCGATTGCTTGGCCCGTTCTGCCAGCGCGTGGGGGACGGCCTTGGCTTCGCCGGCGCGGGTGAAGCCGCTCATGCCGACGGTCATGCCATCCTCGATCAGGCCTGCGGCATCGGCCGCACTCATTACCTTGCTGTGCAGGGAGGACAAGCGAATACGATCACGGTACATGGATTGTTATCTCAGGCTACAAAAGCTAGATGCGCAGTCTAGTGATTTCGCCTGGCCCCGTCCCGCGACCAAGGTCGAATGCGAAGCCCTGAAATAGAGCCTTCTGTCGGCTGGCCGGGCATGAAAAAGCCCCAGCCGGTACCGCGCTGGGGCTAATTGTCACAGTCAAACAAGGGCTTATTCGACAGCCTTGACCATGTCCTCGATGACCTTCTTCGCATCACCGAAGACCATCATGGTCTTGTCCAGGTAGAACAGTTCGTTGTCCAGCCCGGCATAACCGCTGGCCATCGAGCGCTTGTTGACGATGATGGTCTTGGCCTTGAAGGCTTCGAGGATCGGCATGCCGGCAATCGGCGACTTCGGATCGTTCTTCGCCGCCGGGTTGACCACGTCGTTGGCGCCCAGTACCAGCACCACGTCGGCCTGGCCGAACTCGGAGTTGATGTCTTCCATCTCGAACACCTGGTCGTACGGCACTTCGGCTTCCGCCAGCAGTACGTTCATGTGCCCGGGCATGCGGCCAGCCACGGGGTGGATCGCGTACTTCACGTTCACCCCGTTGTGGGTCAGCTTCTCGGTCAGTTCCTTCAGCGCGTGCTGGGCACGGGCCACCGCCAGGCCGTAGCCCGGCACGATGATCACGGTGTCGGCGTTGCTCAGCAGGAAGGTGGCGTCGTCGGCCGAACCGGATTTCACCGGGCGGGCTTCCTTGGCACCTGCCGGGCCGGCCACGTCTGCCGCGCCGCCGAAGCCGCCGAGAATCACGTTGAAGAACGAACGGTTCATCGCCTTGCACATGATGTACGAGAGGATGGCACCGGACGAACCGACCAGGGAGCCGGCGATGATCAGCATCGAGTTATTCAGCGAGAAGCCGATACCGGCGGCCGCCCAGCCCGAGTAGCTGTTGAGCATCGACACCACGACCGGCATGTCGGCGCCACCGATCGGGATGATGATCAGCACGCCCATCACGAACGCCAGGGCCAGCATCAGCACGAAGGCGCTGTAGCTGCCGGTGAAGGTGAACACCAGGCCGAGGGCAAGCGTGGCCAGGCCCAGGACCAGGTTCAGCTTGTGCTGGCCGGTGAACTGTACCGGTGCACCCTGGAACAGGCGGAACTTGTACTTGCCCGACAGCTTGCCGAAGGCGATGACCGAACCGGAGAAGGTGATCGCACCGATGGCTGCGCCAAGGAACAGCTCCAGGCGGTTGCCGGTCGGGATCGGGTCGCTGATGCTGGCGACGATGCCCAGCGATTGCGGTTCAACCACGGCGGCAATGGCAATGAACACCGCAGCCAGGCCGATCATGCTGTGCATGAAGGCGACCAGTTCCGGCATCTTGGTCATTTCCACGCGCTTGGCCATGATCGAGCCGGCGGTGCCGCCGACCAGCAGGCCGACAATCACATAGCCGATACCCGCCGTGGCCAGTTCCGCGCCCAGCTTGTAGATCAGGCCGACGGTGGTGAACACCGCCAGGGCCATGCCGAGCATGCCGAACAGGTTGCCGCGCCGCGACGTGGTTGGGTGCGACAGGCCTTTGAGGGCCTGGATGAAGCAGACCGACGCCACCAGGTAGAGAAGTGTTACCAGGTTCATGCTCATGTTTACTTCCGCCCCTCGACCTTGGCTGCTTTCTTCTTGAACATCTCCAGCATGCGCCGGGTGACCAGGAACCCACCGAACACGTTGACCGCTGCCAGGGCGACGGCCAGGGTGCCCATGACCTTGCCCAGCGGGGTGACGGTCAGGGCCGCCGCCAGCATGGCGCCGACGATGACGATGGCGGAGATGGCGTTGGTAACCGCCATCAATGGGGTATGCAAAGCGGGGGTGACGTTCCACACCACGTGGTAACCGATATAGATGGCCAGCACGAAGATGATCAGGTTGTAGACGCCGTGAGAGATCAGCATGTCTTCCATTGTCTGGCTCCTTATCCGTTCTTGCGGATGACCTGGCCGTCGCGGCACATCAGGCACGCGGCGACGATGTCGTCTTCGAGGTTGAGCAGGTACTGGCCGTCTTTGTCGAACAGCAGCTTCATGAAGTCGAGCAGATTGCGTGCATACAGCGCCGAGGCATCCGCGCCGACCTGGGCCGGGAGGTTGGTCGGGCCGACGATGGTCACGCCGTTCGCCAGGACGATCTGGTCGGCGACGGTCAGCGGGCAGTTGCCGCCTTGCGCCGCTGCCAGGTCGATGACCACCGAGCCTGGCTTCATCTGCGCCACGGTTTCCGCGCTGAGCAGGGTCGGCGCCTTGCGCCCGGGGATCAGCGCAGTGGTGATGACAATGTCGGACTGCTTGGCGCGCTCGTGCACGGCCAGGGCCTGGCGTTGCATCCAGCTGGCGGGCATCGGCCGTGCATAGCCGCCGACGCCTTCGGCGCATTCGCGCTCCTCGTCGGTTTCATACGGCACATCGATGAACTTGGCGCCCAGCGACTCGATTTGCTCTTTCACCGCCGGACGCACGTCCGAGGCTTCGATCACCGCACCCAGACGCTTGGCCGTGGCGATGGCCTGCAGGCCTGCGACGCCGGCACCGAGGATCAGCACGCGGGCCGCTTTCACGGTACCGGCGGCGGTCATCAGCATCGGCATGAAGCGCGGATAGTGATGCGCGGCCAGCAGCACCGACTTGTAGCCGGCAATGTTGGCCTGCGACGACAGCACGTCCAGGCTCTGGGCCCGCGACGTACGTGGCGCGGCTTCGAGGGCGAAGGCGGTAATGCCGCGCTCGGCCATCTTGGCAATCAGGTCGTTGTTGAAGGGGTTGAGCATACCCACCAGTACGGTGCCGCTCTGGATCTGGCCCAGTTCGCTGTCGTCAGGTGCTACAACCTTGAGAACCAGTTGTGCGCCAAACGCATCGGTGGCGGAGCCAATAGTGGCGCCTGCTGCTTCATAGGCACTGTCCGGCACGCTGGCATTGAGCCCGGCGCCGCGTTGCACAGTGACCTGATGACCCTGGCCAATCAGTTTCTTGATGGTTTCGGGGGTAGCAGCGACCCGTGTTTCGCCCGTCTGCGTTTCGAGAGGAACACCAATGTGCACGTCAATATCTCCTGCGTGATCTTTTGTTGGTAAACCAGCGCACTGCGGATGGTGCGTCTGGGGCGGCCGATCAGCACGATCCCGCCGTGAATACCGGCGGGGCGCGAAATATTGCAGGCGATCCTGAATCGCTTCAACAAGTTTTGGAGGGTGACGGTACTTAAACTACAAGTCACCCTGTGACCGAATGTCGCAACAAATGGTCCGGAGCCCGCCAAGCACGGGCTTCAGGGAGATTACGGAAAAATTTGAATTTTTTTCGAGAAATCTGCTGAAAGCAGAAAAGGAAACCGATTTAAGTCGTGAAAGCCGCGTAAACAGCAGGGTTAAGCGGTATTTGAGGGGGTGCCGGAACAGTCTGTTCATATTCGACATTTCCGTATATCTGTAGTGCTCTAAAATTGCTGACTACGGGGTCAGTAACTTGTCTCGTCCTTGTGGGCTGCGGCGTAGCGCTGAGCTTCGTCTACCAGCCAGTCGCGAAACGCGCGTAAAGAGGCCGATTCCACCTTGCGCTCGGGGATCATCAGGTAATACGCCTTGATGCTCGACAGCGCGTGCGCGTTGGCAATCACCAGCCTGCCCTGCTCCAGTTCGCGCTGGATCAGGAACGGCGGAATCAGGGCAATGCCCATTTCGTGCATTGCCGCCTGTGCCAACATCGAGAATAGCTCATAGCGCGGGCCGGTCATGTCCCGCGCCACGTTCATCTCCAGGCTGTTGAACCATTGGCGCCAGGCATAAGGGCGGGTGGTCTGCTGCAGCAGCGGCAGCTGGGCGATGGCTTCGGCGCTGAGGCTGCCCTGCCCGTCCAGCAAGGCCGGGCTGCACACCGGCAGCGGGTTCTCACCCATCAGGCGATGGGACTCGGTGCCGGACCAATCGGCATCGCCAAAATAGATGGCGGCATCGAACGTGGTGTCGGCGAACAGGAACGGCCGGGTGCGGTTGGTCAGGTTGACCGTGACCTCCGGGTGGCGTTGCTGGAAGCCCTTCAGGCGTGGCAGCAGCCATTGCGTGCCGAAGGTCGGCACCACCGCCAGTTCGATCACGTTGGCGCCCTGCTGGCCCATGACCGACAGGGTGTCGCGCTCCACCGCGTCCAGCTGGGTGGCAACCCGGCGGCTATAAGAGAGGCCGGCCTCGGTCAGTTTGACGCCGCGCCGCGAACGCCGGAACAGTTCCACATTCAGAAACTCCTCCAGGCCGCCGATCTGCCGACAGACGGCGCCCTGGGTCAGGGCCAATTCATGGGCTGCCTTGGTAAAGCTCTCGTGGCGGGCCGCCGCTTCGAAGCAAACCAATGCCGTAGTGCTGGGGATCTTGCGGCGCATATACGTCAACCTCACTAATTGGCGGTGAAACTGGCCTTCGCCGCCCTTTCGGAGTGAGAAATTAACACAAGTGCTTGCGCAATCCTCGTTTGTCGCGACGGCCGAACAGGCCTAGGATCAATGCACAAGAACATCTGAACCTATTTCTCGAGGATTCACGCATGGCCGGCAAAGCAAGCTTCAACTGGATCGATCCGCTGCTGCTTGATCAGCAGCTCACCGAAGAAGAGCGCATGGTGCGTAACAGCGCTGAACAGTTCGCCCAGGACAAGCTTGCACCGCGTGTGCTGGAAGCCTTCCGCCATGAACAGACTGACCCGGCGATCTTCCGTGAAATGGGTGAAGTCGGCCTGCTGGGGGCAACCATTCCCGAGCAGTACGGCGGCAGCGGTCTGAACTACGTGTGCTACGGCCTGATCGCTCGCGAAGTGGAGCGTATCGACTCCGGCTACCGCTCGATGATGAGCGTGCAGTCTTCGCTGGTGATGGTGCCGATCAACGAGTTTGGTACCGAAGCGCAGAAACAGAAGTACCTGCCCAAGCTGGCCAGCGGCGAGTGGATCGGTTGCTTCGGCCTGACCGAGCCCAACCACGGTTCTGATCCGGGCTCGATGATCACCCGTGCCAGGACGGTCGATGGCGGCTATCGCCTGAGCGGCAGCAAGATGTGGATCACCAACAGCCCGATCGCCGATGTGTTCGTGGTCTGGGCCAAGGACGATGCCGGCGATATCCGTGGCTTCGTCCTGGAGAAAGGCTGGCAAGGCCTGAGCGCTCCGGTCATTCACGGCAAGGTCGGCCTGCGCGCCTCGATCACTGGCGAAATCGTGATGGACAACGTATTCGTACCTGAAGAGAACATCTTCCCGGATGTGCGCGGCCTCAAGGGCCCGTTCACCTGCCTGAACTCGGCACGCTATGGCATCTCCTGGGGTGCGCTGGGCGCAGCTGAAGCGTGCTGGCATACCGCACGCCAATACACCCTGGACCGCCAGCAGTTCGGCCGCCCGCTGGCCGCCAACCAGCTGATCCAGAAAAAGCTTGCCGACATGCAGACCGAGATCACCCTGGCCCTGCAAGGTTGCCTGCGCCTGGGCCGGATGAAGGATGAAGGAACGGCTGCGGTCGAAATCACCTCGATCATGAAGCGCAACTCCTGCGGCAAGGCCCTGGACATCGCCCGCCTGGCGCGCGACATGCTGGGCGGCAATGGCATCTCCGATGAGTTCGGTGTGGCGCGTCACCTGGTCAACCTCGAGGTGGTCAACACCTATGAAGGCACCCATGACGTGCATGCGCTGATCCTTGGTCGCGCGCAGACCGGCATCCAGGCCTTCTATTAATAAGGAGGCATTCCATGGGCGCGCTATCTCATCTGCGGGTGCTGGACCTATCGCGTGTGCTGGCCGGGCCCTGGGCGGGCCAGATCCTGGCTGACCTGGGGGCCGAGGTGGTCAAGGTCGAGCGCCCGGGTGCCGGGGACGATACCCGCGCCTGGGGCCCTCCCTTCCTCAAGGACGCCTACGGCGAGAACACCAGCGAGGCTGCGTACTACCTGTCGGCCAACCGCAACAAGCGTTCGGTGACCATCGACTTCACCCAGGCCGAGGGCCAGCGCCTGGTGCGCGAGCTGGCGGCGAAGTCGGACATCCTTATAGAGAACTTCAAGGTGGGTGGCCTGGCGGCCTATGGGCTGGACTATGAAAGCCTGAAAGCGATCAACCCACGGCTGATCTACTGCTCGATCACCGGCTTCGGCCAGACCGGGCCGTATGCCAAGCGCGCGGGCTATGACTTCATGATCCAGGGGCTGGGTGGGCTGATGAGCCTGACCGGTCGCCCGGAGGGTGAGCAAGGCGCCGGGCCGGTGAAGGTCGGTGTGGCGCTGACCGATATCCTCACCGGCCTCTATTCGACCGTCGCCATCCTGGCCGCCCTCGCCCATCGTGATCACGACGGTGGCGGCCAGCACATTGATATGGCGCTGCTGGACGTGCAGGTAGCCTGCCTGGCCAACCAGGCCATGAACTACCTTACGACTGGCGTGGCGCCACGGCGGCTGGGCAATGCACACCCGAACATCGTGCCATACCAGGATTTCCCTACGGCAGATGGCGACTTCATTCTTACCGTGGGCAACGATGGCCAGTTCCGCAAGTTCGCTGAAGTGGCAGGCCAGCCGCAATGGGCGGACGATCCGCGCTTTGCTACGAATAAGCTGCGTGTGGCAAACCGTGCCGAGCTGATCCCGCTGATACGCCAGGCCACGGTGTTCAAGACCACGGCCGAGTGGGTCAGCCAGTTGGAGACTGCGGGGGTGCCGTGTGGGCCGATCAACGACCTGGCGCAGATGTTCCAGGACCCGCAGGTGAAGGCGCGGGGCTTGGCTATCGAGATTCCACACCCGTTGGCCGGCAGCGTGCCGCAGGTGGCCAGCCCTATCCGTCTTTCCGAGACGCCGGTGGAGTACCGTTACGCGCCGCCGCTGCTGGGTGAGCACACTGAAGCCGTACTGACTGAAGTGCTGGGCCTGGAGGCGGAGGACGTCCTGCGGCTTAGGGGGGCAGGCGTGCTGTAAGGCGCCCTCTTCTATATAGAGAGCGGCTTCAGGGTTAATTTGAAGGCTTTTCAAATTAACCCTTGACGCTCGATTTAATCTCTCTATAATTCGCCCCACTTCCGGCGTAGTCGGAACAGAAAACTCCTTGAAACTCAATGAGTTAGATGTTCCAGGTAGTGCCGGGATGCTTCGATCGAAAGATCGACAGCGGTGAAAAGGCAGTTGACAGCAACGATAAGTTCTGTAGAATTCGCCTCCCGCTGACGAGAGATCGTAGCGAGTTAAGCGCTTGAAGTTAAGCAGGAAATTCTGAAAGACTTCAAAATAAACGCTTGACAGACTCTGAGGAAAGCGTAGAATGCGCGCCTCGGTTGAGACGAAAGATTCTTAACCAACCGCTCTTTAACAACTGAATCAAGCAATTCGTGTGGGTGCTTGTGAGCTCAGACTGATAGTCAAAAAGATTATCAGCATCACAAGTGGCTATACGAGAAATCGAATAGTTCATTTTGAGATTGCTGAGCCAAGTTTAGGATTTTTTCAAAATCCAATGCAGTATTGAACTGAAGAGTTTGATCATGGCTCAGATT
>NZ_JAMDGY010000100.1 GCF_028656955.1 Pseudomonas fontis | reverse complement strand
ACGGGCAAGACGGTATCTACCGAACCCTGCCCCTCCCGCCCAGTGCTCTATAGTGGTGCACAAGACAGCGTTATCTGTCGACTCACAGCCCATTTTGGTTCAAAAGTAACAACGCCCCACGAAATCCAGTCACTTATTGGGCAGCCGACGCCCGGTTTCAGGCGATGCCGCTTCTTTTCGGAGCCTTGGTTTGGTTCTTGCATTTTCTTCGCACACGCAGATAAACAGAGGTCAACCCGCCCCATGACCATCAGCGATGCACTGCACCGTCTGCTACTGGACAACCTGACCACTGCCACTATTTTGCTCAACGCCGATTTGCGCCTTGAGTACATGAACCCGGCAGCGGAAATGCTCCTGGCCATCAGCGGCCAGCGCAGCCATGGCCAATTCATCAGTGAGCTGTTCACCGAGTCGGCCGAAGCCCTCAATTCCCTGCGCCAGGCAGTCGAGCACGCGCACCCGTTCACCAAGCGCGAAGCCATGCTCACCGCCCTCACCGGCCAGACCCTGACCGTGGACTATGCCGTCACCCCGATCCTCAGCAAGGGCCACACCCTGCTGCTGCTCGAAGTGCACCCGCGTGACCGCCTGCTGCGCATCACCAAGGAAGAAGCGCAGTTGTCCAAGCAGGAAACCACCAAGATGCTGGTGCGCGGCCTGGCCCACGAGATCAAGAACCCGCTTGGCGGCATCCGTGGCGCCGCCCAGCTGCTGGCCCGCGAGCTGCCCGAAGAAAGCCTCAAGGACTACACCAACGTCATCATCGAAGAGGCCGACCGCCTGCGTAACCTGGTCGACCGCATGCTCGGCTCGAACAAGCTGCCGTTGCTGGCAATGACCAACATTCATGAAGTGCTCGAGCGCGTGTGCAGCCTGGTCGAAGCGGAAAGCCAGGGCGGCATCACCCTGGTGCGCGACTACGACCCGAGCCTGCCGGACGTGCTGATCGACCGCGAGCAGATGATCCAGGCCGTGCTCAATATCGTGCGCAACGCCATGCAGGCGATCAGTGGGCAGAACGAACTGCGCCTGGGCCGCATCAGCCTGCGTAGCCGCGCCATGCGCCAGTTCACCATCGGCCACACGCGCCACCGCCTGGTCGCCAAGATCGAGATCATCGACAACGGCCCGGGCATCCCGGCCGAACTTCAGGACACCCTCTTCTATCCCATGGTCAGTGGCCGCCCGGACGGTACCGGGCTGGGCCTGGCGATTACCCAGAACATCATCAGCCAGCACCAGGGCCTGATCGAATGTGACAGCCACCCTGGCCACACCACCTTCTCGATCTTCCTGCCGCTGGAACAAGGAGCCTCGCCCCAATGAGCCGTAGTGAAACTGTCTGGATCGTCGATGACGACCGCTCCATCCGTTGGGTCCTGGAAAAAGCCTTGCAACAGGAAGGCATGACCACCCAAAGCTTCGACAGTGCCGATGGCGTCATGAGTCGCCTGGCCCGCCAGCAGCCGGACGTGATCATCTCCGACATCCGCATGCCCGGTGCCAGCGGCCTGGACCTGCTTGCGCAGATCCGCGAACAGCACCCGCGTTTGCCGGTGATCATCATGACTGCGCATTCGGACCTGGACAGCGCCGTGGCCTCCTACCAGGGCGGTGCGTTCGAATACCTGCCCAAGCCGTTCGATGTCGACGAGGCGGTCTCGCTGGTCAAGCGCGCCAACCAGCATGCCCAGGAGCAACAGGGGCTGGATGTGGCCCCCACCCTGGCCCGCACCCCGGAAATCATCGGCGAAGCGCCGGCGATGCAGGAGGTGTTTCGCGCCATCGGCCGCCTGAGCCATTCCAACATCACCGTGCTGATCAACGGTGAGTCAGGCACCGGCAAAGAGCTGGTCGCCCACGCCCTGCACCGCCACAGCCCGCGTGCGGCGTCGCCGTTCATCGCCTTGAACATGGCGGCGATTCCCAAGGATTTGATGGAGTCCGAGCTGTTCGGTCACGAGAAGGGCGCCTTTACCGGTGCGGCCAACCTGCGCCGCGGGCGCTTCGAGCAGGCCGATGGCGGCACGCTGTTTCTCGACGAGATCGGCGATATGCCGGCAGATACACAGACACGCCTGTTGCGCGTGCTGGCCGATGGCGAGTTCTATCGCGTGGGCGGCCACGTGCCGGTGAAAGTCGACGTGCGCATCATTGCCGCAACCCACCAGAACCTCGAAACCCTGGTACAGGCCGGCAAGTTCCGTGAGGACTTGTTCCACCGCCTGAACGTGATCCGCATTCATATCCCCCGCCTGTCGGACCGTCGCGAAGACATCCCGACCCTGGCCAGGCATTTCCTCGGCCGTGCGGCGCAGGAGCTGGCGGTAGAGCCCAAGCTGCTCAAGCCGGAAACCGAGGAGTTCATCCGCAACCTGCCGTGGCCGGGCAACGTGCGCCAACTGGAGAACACCTGCCGCTGGATCACCGTGATGGCTTCCGGGCGTGAAGTGCATATCGGCGACCTGCCGCCCGAACTGCTGAACCTGCCGCAGGATGCCGCGCCCGTAACCAACTGGGAGCAGGCGCTGCGCCAGTGGGCTGACCAGGCGTTGGCGCGTGGCCAGTCGAACTTGCTCGACAGCGCGGTGCCGAGCTTTGAACGGATCATGATCGAAACCGCGCTCAAGCACACGGCCGGCCGCCGGCGTGATGCGGCGGTGTTGCTTGGCTGGGGGCGCAATACCCTGACGCGCAAGATCAAGGAACTGGGAATGAAGGTCGATGGCGGCGAAGAGGACGGCGACGACGAGGCCTGATCTTCAGGGCCCCATCGCCGGCAAGGCCGGCTCCCACAAAATCCTCAGCACTGCTGAAACCTGTGGGAGCTGGCCTTGCCAGCGATGAGGCCAGCACTGCTGGCCTCAACCAATCATGTTTTGCCACTGGCCCAACAGATTGACGTTGCGATCAAAGTGGCAGATGGCAGCAAGAAACTCCTCATCTTCCCCGGTCAGGTTGCCAGCCTGAAAACGCGCCACCAGGGACGTCAGGTACAACAGGCCCTGGAGGCCTTCTCGCTCCTGGGCATTGAGCGTTGGCGAAGCGATTTTTTCGGCCGCCTTGGCCAAGTGATCGACACCCATCGTTGCTAGGTACTGGGGGGGCAACATAATTCACGTCCTGTTCAGGTTGACTGGCACATGCCAGGACGCAGCCTAGACCGTCGGCGCCGGGCGATTAAGCAGGCAAGCCTCCCCGCAAAAATGCACCGAAGCTGAGCCCGCTGCACCGTCACAAGGCACAAATGCCCTGCTCAACCGCCCATTCCCCCCGCAAAAGCCGCAAAAACCGCCCTTTTGCTCACTGCAATAAAACTGGCACACCCCCTGCATATCATGGTTATCACCCAGTTTTGGGGACCTTGGTACAGGCAGGCCGGGGAATCCCCTCTTTTATTCTTCGCGCAGGCGCACCTGCACTCGCCAGCGACCCTGCACTGACTCGCCGACCCAGTCGCCGTGCAGCGCACGGGCCGCCACCAGGCTCACCAGCAAGCCCTTGTCACTCTTCTGCACCCGCCAGGTGACCGGCTTGCCGGCCAGTTGCAAACGCCCCTTCTGGCTGCGCCCATCCGCTTCGAACAACAAGGCAATCGTGCCGTCGACCTGCTCACCGTGCAGCTGCGGCTCTTCGTTGAACCACAGGTTCAAGCCACCCTCGAGCACCTCCACCTGTTCCAGCTCGCGCGGCTCAGGTGCCGTCAGGCGCCCGAGCATCAGCCCGACCAGCAGGCCGAACAAGGCCAGGGAAAACAGCACCCGTATCCAGGATTTCGAACGCGGGTCCGGATCAGGGGTAGAATGCTCGCCGTCTTTAAGTTCGGAGCCGTGCATGTTTCACGTCATCCTTTTTCAACCAGAAATTCCGCCGAATACCGGCAACATTATCAGGCTCTGCGCCAACAGCGGCTGCCACCTGCACCTGATCGAGCCCATCGGCTTCGAACTGGATGACAAGCGCCTGCGGCGCGCCGGCCTGGACTACCACGAGTACGCCACGCTGCAGCGCCACGCGGACCTCGCCAGCTGCCTGGCAAGCCTTGGCCAGCCACGCCTGTTCGCCTTCACCACCAAGGCCTCGCACCCCTACCACGAAGTCGCCTACCAACCCGGTGACGCCTTCCTGTTCGGCCCGGAAAGCCGTGGCCTGCCAGCCGAGGTGCTCGACAGCCTGCCGCCAGAGCAACGCCTGCGCCTGCCCATGCAGCCGGGCTGTCGCAGCCTGAACCTGTCCAACACGGTGGCGGTGACGGTGTATGAAGCCTGGCGCCAGCAGGGCTTTGCCTGAGGCAAGAAAAAAGCGCCCCGCAGGGCGCTTTTTGCTGACAGCGGGTCGCTTATTGCAGCGACGGCGCTTCGCCAGCTTCCTGCATGCGCTGCATTTCTTGCGCGTACAGGGCATCGAAGTTGACTGGCGACAGCATCAGGGCCGGGAACGAACCACGGGTCACCAGGCTGTCCAGCGCTTCGCGAGCGTACGGGAACAGGATGTTCGGGCAGAAGGCACCCAGGGTGTGGCTCATCGAAGCCGCATCGAGGTTCTTGATCAGGAAGATGCCGGCCTGCTGGACTTCAGCAATGAAAGCCACTTCTTCACCGTTCTTGACGGTCACCGACAGGGTCAGCACGACTTCGTGGAAGTCGCCTTCCAGGCCTTTCTGCTTGGTGTTCAGGTCCAGCGCAACAGCCGGCTCCCACTGCTGACGGAAGATCGCCGGGCTTTTTGGCGCTTCGAACGACAGGTCACGCACGTAGATGCGCTGCAGGGAGAATTGTGGAGCGCTTTCGTCGGCTGCCGCAGCGCCGTTGCTTTGTTGTTCAGTCATGACAGATCCTTCTTTGCAGGGTCTTGTAGGGGTTTGGAATCAAGCGTTGAGCAGGGCGTCCAGCTTGCCGGCGCGCTCCAGGGCATACAGGTCGTCGCAACCACCCACGTGGCGGCTGCCAACCCAGATTTGCGGCACCGACGTGCGCCCGGCCTTCTGGCTCATTTCGGCGCGCAGTTGTGGCTTGCCATCGACCTTGATCTCTTCGAAGGCCACACCTTTGCTGGCCAGCAGGTGCTTGGCACGCGAGCAGTAAGGGCAGTAGTCGCTGGAGTAGACGATGACGTTGGCCATGTCACTTCACCAGCGGCAGGTTGTCGGCTTTCCAGCTCGACACGCCGCCCGACAGCTTGGCAGCAGTGAAGCCGGCCTTGAGCAGTTCGCGGGCAATGGTGCCAGCGTGCTGGCCAACGCCGTCGACCACGATCAGGGTCTTGTTGGCCTTGTGCTTTTCCAGCTCGCCAATACGCGCAGCGAACTTGTCTTGCGGAATGTTCAGGGCACCAACGATGTGGCCAGCTGCGAAGTCCTTGGTCGGACGGATGTCGATGACCAGGCCTTTATCGCTGTTGACCAGTGCGGTCAGCTCGCCAGTGCTCAGGCTACGGCCGCCTTTGCGCGCTTCGGTGATGATCAGCAAGACCAGCAGAACAGCGAAGATAGCGACCAGAAGATAGTGATTTGTTGCGAATTCAATCAGGTGAGCAACCATCGGAGGGTGATCCAGGCCATTAAAAATGTTGGCCAGTATACACAGCAGCCAAGGCCGGCCAAAGCCTACTGCAGCGCGTTGTCGATAGCAATTCTCATTTGAGCGCGCTGCCCGTCGGACGGTAGCGCCGGGGTAACAAGGTAAATTCGTCATCCATGGCCAATTTGCCCTAAAATGCGGATCTTTATCATCTGAACAACCGTGAGTGGGATTGATGACGAGCACGCCAAAACCCTTGGTCCTGATCATCCTGGATGGTTTCGGTCACAGCGAAAGCCATGAGTACAACGCTATCTACTCGGCCAACACGCCAGTCTACGATCGCCTGCGCGCTACCCAGCCGCACGGCTTGATCTCCGGCTCCGGCATGGACGTCGGCTTGCCTGACGGGCAGATGGGCAACTCGGAAGTCGGCCACATGAACCTTGGCGCAGGCCGGGTGGTGTACCAGGACTTCACTCGCGTGACCAAGGCCATCAAGGACGGCGAGTTCTTCGAAAACCCGGTGCTCTGCGGTGCAGTGGACAAGGCAGCTGGCGCCGGCAAGGCCGTGCACATCCTCGGCCTGTTGTCTGATGGCGGCGTACACAGCCACCAGGACCACCTGGTAGCCATGGTTGAACTGGCCGCCCAGCGTGGCGCCGAAAAAATCTACCTGCACGCCTTCCTTGATGGCCGCGACACCCCGCCGAAAAGCGCCGAGTCGTCGATCAAGCTGCTGGATGAAGCCTTCGCCAACGTCGGCAAGGGCCGCATCGCCAGCCTGATCGGCCGCTACTTCGCCATGGACCGCGACAATCGCTGGGACCGTGTCAGCACCGCCTACAACCTGATCGTCGACAGCACTGCCGAATTCAGCGCCGACACCGCCCAGGCTGGCCTGGAAGCGGCGTATGCGCGTGGCGAGAGCGACGAATTCGTCAAGGCCACGCGCGTTGGCGAAGCGGTCAAGGTTGAAGACGGCGACGCCGTGATCTTCATGAACTTCCGCGCCGACCGTGCCCGCGAGCTGTCGCGCGTGTTCGTCGAACCCGAGTTCAACGAGTTCCCGCGTGCACGTCTGCCAAAACTGGCCGCCTACATCGGCCTGACCCAGTATTCGGCGAAAATCGCGGCCCCGGCCGCGTTCGCCCCGGGCAGCCTGAGCAATGTGCTGGGCGAATACCTGGCGAAAAACGGCAAGACCCAGCTGCGCATTGCCGAAACCGAGAAATACGCCCACGTCACCTTCTTCTTCTCCGGTGGCCGTGAAGAGCCGTTCGAAGGCGAAGAACGCATCCTCATCCCGTCGCCAAAGGTCGCCACCTACGACCTGCAGCCGGAAATGAGCGCGCCGGAGGTCACCGACCGGATCGTCGAGGCCATCGAGCAGCAGCGTTATGACGTGATCGTGGTCAACTACGCCAACGGCGACATGGTCGGCCACAGCGGCGTGTTCGACGCGGCGGTCAAGGCCGTTGAAGCCCTGGACCTGTGCGTCGGCCGTATCGTCGAAGCCCTGGCCAAGGTCGACGGCGAAGCGCTGATCACTGCCGACCACGGCAACGTCGAGCAGATGTCGGACGAATGCACTGGCCAGGCGCACACCGCGCACACCACCGAGCCGGTGCCTTTCATCTATGTTGGCAAACGCAACGTGAAGGTCCGCGATGGCGGCGTACTGGCCGACGTGGCGCCGACCATGCTCAAGCTGCTGGGCCTGGAAAAACCGGCAGAAATGACCGGCACCTCGATCCTGATCGACGCCTGAACCTGACAAACCGCCCCTAACGGTCGGTTTTCCGGACAAACGCCCCAAAGCAGATGCCTTGGGGCGTTTTTTTTGCCGCGCATGGCGGGCATACTAGGCCAGTCTCCATGCCTGGTTAATGCCTACCCCATGCTCCGCGCCCTGATCCTCATTGCCCTGACTTGCCTGTTCGGCCCGGCCGTTGCCGACGAACGCACGCAAACCCAGCAACAACTGGACGCCACGCGCCAGGACATTGCCGAGCTGAAAAAGCTGCTGGGGCAATTGCAGCAGGAAAAATCCGGTGTGCAGAAAGACCTGCGCAGCACAGAAACCGACATCGGCAAGCTGGAAAAGCAGGTGGAGGCCCTGCAGCAGGAACTAAAAAAGAGCCAGGGCGAGCTGGAGCGCCTTGATCTCGAGAAAAAAAAACTCCAGAGCGCCCGCGTTGAACAACAACGGCTGATCGCCATCCAGGCCCGTTCGGCCTACCAGAACAACGGCCGCGAGGAATACCTCAAGCTGCTGCTCAACCAGCAGAACCCCGAGAAGTTCGCCCGCACCCTGACCTATTACGACTACCTGAGCCAGGCCCGCCTGGAGCAGTTGCGCAAGTTCAATGAAACCTTGCGCCAGCTGGCCAATGTCGAAAAAGACATCGCCAACCAGCAATCCGAACTGCTGGCCCAGCAGAGCGACCTGGACACCCAGCGCCAGGCCCTGGAAAAAGTCCGCGCCGAACGCCAGGACGTGCTCGCCAAGCTCAACAGCGACGTCAAGGAACGCGACCAGAAGCTCGTCGCCCGCCAGCAGGACCAGGCCGACCTGACCCGCGTGCTGAAGACCATCGAGGAAACCCTCGCCCGCCAGGCGCGTGAAGCGGAAGAAGCCCGTCAGCGGGCCCTGCTGGCCGCGCAGGAAGCTGAAAAACAGCGCCAGCGCGAAGCCGCCCTGGCCAGCCGCGACAGCGAAAGCGACGCGCCGAAAAAGCCCAAGCCCGTGCCCGGTGCAGTGGTTTCCAGTGACGGCGCTACCTACGGTGGCGCTTTTTCTGCCGCCCGCGGCAAACTTCCATGGCCGGTCAATGGTCGACTGCTGGCACGTTTCGGTGAAACCCGTGGCGACGATGCCCGGGCCAAGTGGGACGGCGTGATGATCAGTGCTTCGGCCGGCAGCCAGGTGCATGCGGTGCATGGCGGGCGCGTGGTGTTCGCCGACTGGTTGCGCGGCGCCGGACTTCTGGTCATTCTCGACCACGGCAATGGTTACCTGAGCCTGTACGGGCACAACCAGACCCTGCTCAAGAGTGCCGGCGACGTGGTCAAGTCCGGCGAGGCGATCTCCACCGTTGGCGACAGCGGCGGGCAGGACACCTCGGCGTTGTACTTCGCCATTCGCCAGCAGGGTCGCCCGAGCGATCCTGCGCAGTGGTGTCACGCACAAGGATAGGCAGTACCTTACTTCACGCGCGCGCCGGGTTTCGGCAAGCGCGACGCTCCACACGGGGCAAAACCAGGATCAGGAGTTCGTTCGACATGCTGCATTCGCCTCGCCTTACCTCGCTGGCCCTGACCATTGCCCTGGTCACGGGCGCGTCCCTGGCCAACGCGGCCGAGCAAGCGCAGCCAGCGGCGGTAGCGCCGACCACGGTGAACGCCAAGGCGCCGTTGCCGCTTGAAGAGCTGCGCACCTTTGCCGAGGTGATGGACCGCATCAAGGCTGCCTATGTCGAGCCGGTCGACGACAAGACCCTGCTGGAGAACGCCATCAAGGGCATGCTCAGCAACCTTGATCCGCACTCCGCCTACCTGGGCCCTGAAGACTTCAAGGAACTGCAGGAAAGCACCAGCGGCGAGTTCGGCGGCCTGGGCATCGAGGTCGGCATGGAAGACGGCTTCGTCAAGGTGGTGTCGCCGATCGACGACACCCCGGCTTCGCGCGCTGGCATCGAGGCGGGCGACCTGATCGTCAAGATCGACGGCGCACCGACCCGTGGCCAGACCATGACCGAAGCCGTCGACAAGATGCGTGGCAAGATCGGCCAGAAGATCACCCTGACCCTGGTACGCGACGGTGGCACGCCGTTCGACGTGACCATCGCCCGCGCGGTGATCCAGGTGAAGAGCGTCAAGGCGCAGATGCTCGAAGACGGCTACGGCTACATCCGTATCACCCAGTTCCAGGTCAAGACCGGCGAAGAAGTCGGCAAGGCCCTGGCCAAGCTGCGCAAGGACAACGGCAAGAAGCTGCGCGGCCTGGTGCTGGACCTGCGCAACAACCCGGGCGGCGTATTGCAGTCGGCCGTCGAAGTGGCTGACCACTTCCTGACCAAAGGCCTGATCGTCTACACCAAGGGCCGCATCGCCAACTCCGAGCTGCGTTTCAGCGCCGACCCGGCCGACGCCAGCGAAGGCGTGCCACTGGTGGTGCTGATCAACGGCGGCAGCGCCTCGGCCTCGGAAATTGTTGCCGGCGCCCTGCAAGACCAGAAGCGCGGCGTGCTGATGGGCACCGACAGCTTCGGCAAAGGTTCGGTGCAAACCGTGCTGCCGCTGAACAATGACCGTGCGCTGAAGCTCACCACGGCGCTGTACTTCACCCCGAACGGGCGCTCGATCCAGGCCCAGGGCATCGTCCCGGACATCGAGGTGCGCCAGGCCAAGTTGACCAGCGAGCAGGACAACGAGAACTTCAAGGAAGCCGACCTGCAAGGCCACCTGGGCAACGGCAATGGCGGCGCGGACCGCCCATCCAGCAAGGCCGCAGCGAAGAAGGCCCGTCCGCAGGACGACGACTTCCAGCTGAGCCAGGCGATCAGCCTGCTCAAAGGCCTGAGCATCACCCGCGACAAGTGATGCGCGGCCTGCTGTTTGCCTTGATCTGCCTGTTCACCGGCGCTGCTCATGCAGCGCCGGGTAACGCCTACCTGACCCTGATCATCGACGACCTCGGCCAGAGCCCCGCTCGCGACGCCCGCGTGCTGGCCCTGCCCGGCCCGGTCACCCTGGCGATCATGCCCGATACCCCCCACGCCACCGAGTTCGCCCGCCAGGGCCATCGCGCCGGCAAGACGGTCATGCTGCACATGCCCATGGACCCGGCCACCGGCCCCTATGCCTGGCACCCCGGCACGCCTATACCGGAGCTGGAACAGCGGCTGCTAGCAGCGTTGGCCAAGGTGCCTTTCGTCAGCGGGATCAACAACCACATGGGCAGCCGCATGACCGCGCAGCCGGAGGCCATGGCCTGGCTGATGGGCGAGCTGCAGCGGCGTCATCTGTTCTTTGTCGACAGCCGTACCAGCGCAGCCACCGTGGCGGCGGCCAAGGCCCAGGCGCAAGGGCTGGCGCACCTGTCGCGGGATGTGTTCCTGGATGACCTGCGCACGCCGGAGGCGATTGCCCGGCAGTTGCAGGTGGCGATTGCCCTGGCGCGCAAGCAGGGTTCGGCGGTGATGATCGGCCACCCTTACCCGCAGACCCTCGACGTGCTGGAGCGTGAGCTACCGCGACTGAAGGCCCAGGGGATCGAGCTGATCGAGATTCACCAGATGATTGCCGAACGCAGCAACCGCGCCATGCCGGCCCACGGCAAGAACGGCGTCTACAGGTAGCGGGCGAAGGTGGCGTCGATGAAGCCTTCGGCGCGCATCTGGTCCAGGGCTGCCTGCAATGCCTTGACCACCTCGTCCGGCACCTGCTTGTTCAGCGCCAGGTACAGCTCGGCGCCGTTGAAGCGCAAGACCGTCTTGAGGTCGGTGATGCCGACCTGGCGCGCCAGGTAGCGGCCGGCCGGGTCGCCGGTGGCCCACAGGTCGATTTCGCCGTTGACGAGCTTTTTCGCGTTGTCCTGGTCACGCAGTACCAGGGCTGGGCGCAGGCCCTGCTTGGCCAAGTGCTGGGCGATGGCGTCGCCTTTGTAGGCACCGATCTTGAAGCCGCGGGCGGCGTCGAGGTTGTCCAGGCTGACCTTGCTGTCTTTGCGCGCGAGCAGGATCCAGTCGTCCGGGCCGATGGGCCCGACCCATTTGAACAGGTGTTCGCGATCGGCCTGGCGGGCCAGCACGAAGACGCCGTAGCCGGGAGTTTCCAGTGCCTGTTTGTAGACGCGGTCCCAGGGGAAGCGCAGGGTCATGCTGTAGGGCACGGCGGCACGCTTGAACATCTCGCGCACGATGTCGGCGGCGATGCCCTGGATATTGTCTTCGCGGGCAAAGCTCTTGCCGTCGCTGGACATGTTGTAGGGCGGGAAGTTTTCGGTGAGCAGCACCACGGGCGCGGCGGCCCGGGCGGCGCTGGCCATGAGCAGACTGCTGAGGAACACGACGAGCAAGCGGGTGAGCATATGAACGACCTGACTCCTTGGCGGTGTGCCTGGCTACCTTAACAGCAAAAGCATCGCCGGCAAGGCCGGCTCCCACAGGTTAGCGGGTCACTACAAACCCTTGTGGAAAGTGGTCCTGCCAAGCACCACAAACCGCTGTGGGAACTGGCCTTGCCTTGCACCACAAAACCCTGTGGGAGCTGGCCTTGCCTTGCACCACAAAACCCTGTGGGAGCTGGCCTTGCCTTGCACCACAAAACCCTGTGGAAGCTGGCCTTGCCTTGCACCACAAAACCCTGTGGGA
>NZ_JAMDGY010000099.1 GCF_028656955.1 Pseudomonas fontis | reverse complement strand
TTTCGGTATAAAAACAGATGCCGCTGGTAGCGCTCTAAAATCGGCCGGGTGATTTCTTGCGGCCGGGTCAAACCCCGCTCGTCACACCAACGGATAAACGCAATCAGCAGGTGTTCGCGGTTGCCCACGGTGCGTTCGGAGTAGCTGCGTTCGCGCTGGTATTGCAGAAACTGTTTCATCTGAAAATACAGGCTGCCGGGATCGCCCAGCGGGCCAATGATTTTTTCCGAAACACGCTGTTTTTTGCTCTCGCCTTTTTTCGGCATAACCACCTCGACTTAGACGGCGCTGGACAACGCGGAGTGGTTTTTTTGTGGCGGCTGGATCAGTGGTTTTTGATTCAGGCCGACCGCTTTCGGCTCAAGGCCAGAAATAGCGTGGCTTTGCGCGTGGTTCAGGGGGTCCGACTGACTACCGACCATGGCCCGACCTAAGTCCGACCGTTCTTCTGATTCCCCCGACCGGGCGGATTTGTTGTCGAGTTGGTCGGCATCAATCAGGCCCATCAGGTGCGGTTGATGACCGCTTTTTCCGTCATACGTCAGGGTGTATTCATGGGCCAAACCCTTGCGGTGCAGCAGCAAATATTCCAGCTCGGCCAATCGGCCCAGATGGATTTTTAACTGGGTATCACCCCATCCGGTGGCTTCGCGCACGTCCTTGCGGCCAAAGCGAAACTCTTTTTCTTTGAGTCCCTGCGCCTGACTCCGGGCCTCGATCCAGCCTTGCAACAGCTCCAGCAACCGCCGCGTTTGCGGCGGTAGTTCGTCCAGGGTGCGCCCAAGAATGTCGTGGGCCAGCCGGTTGGCCAGCACGATGTCGCCCTTCGTGACCTCGATGTAAGCCAAGGATTTGCCGCGATGCTCGACGTGTTTGATCGGGCGTTGATGCTGATGCAGCAAGGCAATGCAGCGAATCAACGTCAGGTATTTCATGTGGTCACGCCGGGTCCGGGTTTTGTCCGAAAGAAAGGTCAGTTGGTCAGCAAACGGATTGACCACGGCCACGGTTTTGATCAGCCGCTGGGCGTTCTGGTGCAGGCGAGTAATCGCCTGTTTTTCAGCGTCGGCCAGCAGGCCGTCGAGGGTTTGTTTTTTGCGTTGGGCTGCGTGAATGGCTTCGGTTTGTTCGCGGCTTTCGTTGATGGTCAGCACCAAACAACGGTTGAGCAGTTCTTCGTCCACGTCGATGGCCGTGGTGGTGAGCATCAACATCACCGGGCCCTTGACGCTGTATTGCTTGGTCACCAGGTTGCCGGTGGCTTCGTCCTTGCCGGTGCTGGCAATGGTCTTGCTCAAT
>NZ_JAMDGY010000098.1 GCF_028656955.1 Pseudomonas fontis | reverse complement strand
CGGTGCGCGACAGTTGCTCCCGCAGAGTCGGTGAATTCCCACGATGCTTTCAAAGTTGATAACTGAAACTCACGGTAAACCGCGGCCGCCGGTTGAAGCTGTCCAGGGCGATGTCCGACATCGGCTTGGCCGCCTCCAGCGAGATGTTGTAATACCGCGCATCACCAAAACGCAGCCCCAACGCCAACGACGACATGCGTGAGTCACGCACCTCCAGCTCATTGAACCAGGCCCGCGCCGCATCCAGCACCGCATAAGGTTGCAGCACCTTCAACCACTGGCCATCGCGTTTGAAGCTGTAGTTCAGCTCATACGCCGCGCCCCAGCCCTTGTCGCCAGAGGCCTGGTCATCCGGGTAACCGCGGCCGAAGTTCTGCCCGCCAAACACCGCGCGCTCGCTGTCGGGCAGGTTGTCGCCACTCCAGTACGCCGCCGCCGACACCACGCCCTGCCAGCTTTCCAGGTAACGGTCGCTCTGTACGCCAGACAAGCGCAGGCGCAGGAAATCGAGGTCATAACCAACATTGGTGTTGGCCCCAAAATGGTCCAGCCCCTGGTACACCCCGCCACTGATGATGCGCAGCTGGCGCTCGGTCGACTTGCGCCAGTCCCCCTCGAACGCCAACGCACGCACATCGGTATCAGTGCTGACTTTCAACGGGAAACCCACCACCCGGTACTCGGTGCTGTCGTTCACCGCGTAGAAGCGCGCCGCCACGGTCAGCGCCTCGGTTGGCGAGGCGATCAAGGCCTGGCTCAGGCCAATCGAGTAGCGGTCGTTTTCGCGGTGCTGCTTGAGGTTGATGTCGTTGGTCAGGCGCACCAGTGCACTCGGGTTGCTGCGGTATTTGGACGCCGACAGGTTCAGTTGCGTGCCTTCGGCATCAAGGTTCTGCGAGTAGTCAAGACGGTAGTAATGCTCATCGTCATCCCCCGGCGGCACCAGCGCACTGAAGCTCAACTGCTCGGCAAACGCGGTCTGCGCGTTGCTGTTCAAGCCGATCAGCGCCTGGGTCTGCTCGCGGCTGCCATCGACCAGGTTCAGGGTGCTGGTGAACGGCTTGCGCGACGCCTGGGCGATGAGTTTCGCCGCGCCATCGGTGGTCCCCGGTGGCGGCACCTGGGCCTGCAAGGTCAGGCCCGGCACACGGCTCATCAAGGTGGTGTAGCGCTCGAAGGTCTTGCGCGTAAGCGGGCGCTCGGCCTTGAGCTTGCTGACCAGCTTGTCCAGGTACGCCGAGACGCGCCCGACATCGCCCTGCAATTCGTAATCGCGAATATAGCCCTCGACCAACACCACCCGCAGGCGCCCTTCGGCAAAGTCCTGGGGGGGCAGGAAGGCGTAGGACAGCAGGTAACCGTCCTTCTGGTAGCGCTGGGTCAGGCGACGCGTCGCATCGATCAACTCGGCCAGGGTGACCTCACGCTCCAGCAGGCCCTGGTAGTTGTCGCGCAGGTCGCTCAGGGGGTACACCGTGCCACCCTCGATGCGCACTTTGCGGATCACCACCTTGGTGCCCATCAGCAGTTGCTGGCTGGGAGCGGCGGCCGGGGTGGGCAATTGCAACTGGGGGGTGCTGGGGCGAAAGGCGTCGGCCGGGAGGTTCGGCGCCGGCAAATTACGTTCGGTTTCGTTGCTGTTGAGGTAGCTCGGCAGAGGCTCGGCATGGAGCCCGCCCACGCAGGACAGACCCAATAACGCGACGGCCATCGATCGCATAGGACACTCCCTGATCCTGAAAAGTACGAGGGAACCAAGGCGGTTCCCTCGTCAGACTCAAGCGTAGGTGTTGCCCGTAAAATCGTCTAACCAATGATGGCTTTTTACTTCTTGTTGCCCAGCAAGCCGCCTTGCAGGCCACCTTGCAGCCCGTTGAGCAGACCGCCGTTGCCACCCGCCTGGCCACCACCGGTGAGCGCGCTGCCCACCTGGTTGACCACTCCGCCCACCGCCGTCACGGCGCCGCCGACCTGATCCACTACCGGGTTGCTGGTCGCTGCCGCCACCTGCGAGCCCAGGCCGCTGACCGCGCCACCAACATTGCTGACCAGGTTGTTGACCGGTGCCGCCAGGCCAGTGGACGTGGTGATGTTCTGGGTCAGGCTGGCCACGTTGTTCACCACAGGTGTCACCGCGGTGCTGATGTTGGTCGTCAGGGCTGCCGTGGGGGCTGCTGCTGTGGCACTGGCGACACCATTGCCACCGAGTACCGGCCCGAGCGAGGCAACGGTGGTACCGACTTTGCCCACGGCCGCACCCACCGTATCCACCAGCGCATTGTTGCTGCCGCCTGCCAGGCCACTGCCAACGCCGACCACGGCGCCGCCGACGTTCTCCAACAAGCCGGCCGTTGGCTTCGTCGGCGTACCGGTGCTGGTACTGGCCAAGCCACCCGCCGTGTTGACCGCAGTGCCCACATCGCTGACCACACTGCCCACGGCAGTAGTCAGCGGGTTGCCGTTACCGGCCGCGGTGACTTTGTCACCCAGGCTCGTCACCGTGCCGCCAACCTTGTCCAGCAGCCCGTTGACCGGGCCACTCAGGCCGGTAGAGCTGCCCGCTTTGCCGGTGGTGCTTTCGACCATCGACACGATGTTCACCACCTGATTGCTCAGCTGTTGATTGAGGTTGCCCAGCGGGCCGCTGGTGCTGTTGGTGCTCAGGGTGTCACCGAGCATGGTCACGGTTTCGCCGACCTTGCCCAGCACACCGCCGACCACCGGGATCTGCTCGATGGTCGAGCTGCCGGCAAGGCCCTGCACGCCACCACCGATACTCGATACGCCCTTGCCTACACCCGCCAGCGTGGTGCCGATGGCATTGCCACCGGTGCCTATCTGGCCGACCCCGCCACTGATGCCGCCGCCGATATCGCTGACAGCGGTGCCGACCGATGTCACCAGGCCGCCTGCGCCGGTGCCGCCAATGACCGGCAGGCTGCCGACCACGGTACCGATACTGCCGACGCCAGTGCCCAGGCTGCTGACTGCATCACCGACCTGGTTAACCACTTGCCCAACGACCAGGGGCGTCGGGGTCGGGTTGGTCGTGCCGCCACCGGTGCCACCGCCGCCGGTGCCGCCGCCGGTACCTCCAGTTCCACCCGTGCCGCCTGTGCCGCCTGTTCCGCCGCCCGTACCACCTGTGCCACCCGTGCCACCGCCCGTGCCACCAGTACCACCGGTTCCGCCTGTACCACCACCGGCCAGGCCACCATCACCGCCACCCGTGCCACCGGTGCCGCCTGTTCCTCCGCCTGTTCCTCCACCAGTCCCACCTGTGCCGCCGGCAGTACCGCCATCAGTACCGCCTGTGCCACCACCGGCAGTACCACCATCAGTGCCCGCTGCCGGTGCTGCCGACTCATCGACACTGCTGTGGTGCCCGCCGCCACCGCTGCTGCACCCTGCCAGCCCCATTGCCACTACCAGGGCCAGTACCGAACTTGCTTTACACCACGCTTGAGTTTTCATTATTGGCGACTCCTTGTTGCTACCACTGCCGCTGCTCGTAGTAGGCGCAAGGCATCGGCATCGCCGGCACCTCCACGTCCGTTGCAGCCATCTCAGCGCGCGGGTGCACAGCCAACAATTCTGAGCTTGGTATTAACCCCTTCTATACTTTGGAAGCTGTCGATTTAGTGGCGTCGTTTCAATGACTTGCTCTCAACGACAAGGCGCAATGATGGCCACTGCGCCTAGGTATTAATGCCATTTGAGAGGCCATTGCCGCCCACTGCCGGTATACTCCGCGCCCCTTTTTTCCCTGGAGATGCTCATGCCTGCCCCTGCCTGGTGGCTGCTCTGCCTGCCCTTCGTCGCTGGCGCCTTCCTGCCCTTGCAGGCCGGTATCAACGGCCAGTTGGCCAAACAGGTATCCAGCGTGCTGGCCGCCGCGCTGATTTCCTTCGCGGTGGGCACCCTGGCCTTGCTGATCCTGATGTTGGTGCAGCGCGAAGTGCCGAGCCTCAACGCCCTCAAGGGCCTGACCTGGTGGCACTGGTGCGGCGGCCTGCTCGGTGCGTTTTTCATCACCGTGGCGGCCTTTGCCGGCCCGCGCATCGGCGCGCTACTGTTCATGGCGCTGGTGCTGGCCGGGCAACTGGCGATGGCCCTGACCCTCGACCATTTCGGCTGGGCAGGCTTTCGCGAAGTGCCGGCGAGCCTGGGCAAGATCGCCGGGCTGGTGCTGATTCTGGGTGGAGTGTGGATGATCCGGCGCTACTGAAGCGCCGGTTCACTCGTTGACCTGAAACTCGACCCGCGCCGTCTGCCCGCTGGCGTCCAGCACGCTGAGCTCATAGTGCCCGACCGACTCGAAACGGGTCGCCAGGCTGCCTTGGCCCTGGGTCTCGCCCACGGGCGCACCGTTGAGGAACCACCAACGCTGGCCACTCCCGCCCAGCGCCGAGACGTCCAGGCGCAGCGGCTCGTGGCTGGTGGTCGGGCGGCGCAGCTGGTCACCGCCACGGATGCCGACAATCGATAGCGGCGGCGCCGTTGCCGGCACCTGTGGCGGGCAGCTTGGCTCGATGGCCGGCAAGCGTGCCTCGCGGCGCTCGACGCGGGGTAGCCAGGGCTCCAGCGGCGCCGGCCACAAGGCGATGTCCCGGGCCTGCGCGCCCGCGCAACTGGCGTCTACCCGCCGCCCTTCACCATTCACCCAGACCTTTTCCAGCAAGCCCATGCCCAGCGGTTGATCCTGCGCAAGCAGGGTCGGCGGCGTGGTGTTGTCCAGGGTCCAGGCGAAGCGCTGGCGCCGGCAGTTCGGGTCTTGGCGGCTCATGGGCTGGCCCAGCGGCCAGCAGATCGCCGCCACCCCGACATTGGCCGGCACCGCCGGGATCGGCGTGGTGATCCCGCGCTGGCTGTCACGGTTGCTCAGCACATCGTGCACTTGCAGCATCAACGGCGCCGCCGAGGCCAGGCCGAACTGGCCGGGCACCGGGGTGCCATCGGGGCGGCCGATCCAGATGCCGATCAGGTAGCGCGGCCCCACGCCAATCGACCAGGCATCACGAAAGCCGTAGCTGGTGCCGGTCTTCCAGGCCAGTTGCGGGCGTTGCACCAGTTCGGCGTGCGGGTCACGGTCCGGGCGCGCTTGCCCGCTGAGAATGCGCCGGATGATCCACGCCGAACCCGGCGACAGCAGGCGACGCTCGAGCAACGGTGCATCGGGTTGCAGGCGGATGGTCGCGCTCATGCCTTCGCGGGCGAACGCACTGTAGCCGCTGACCAGGTCTTCCAGGCGACTGCCACCGCCACCCAGGATCAGCGACAGGTTCGGCTCGGCCAGCGCCGGCAGGCTCAAGGGCACCCCGCCGCTGCGCATCTGCGCGGCGAAACGTTTTGGCCCGTAGGCTTCCAGCAGTTGAACGGCCGGCAGGTTCAGCGACAGCGCCAGCGCTGAACTCGCCGCGACCGGCCCGCTGAAACCCTGGGAGAAATTGCCGGGGCGATAATCGCCGTAGCGCCGGGGCACGTCCTGCAACAACGACTCGGAATGGATCAGCCCTTCGTCCATCGCCATGGCATAGAGAAACGGCTTGAGTGTCGAGCCGGGCGAACGCAGCGCGCTGACCATGTCGACATGGCCGAAGCGGCGCTCATCGTTCAGGTCCACAGAACCGAGGTAGGCGCGTACCGCCATGCTCTGCGACTCGACCACCAGAATCGCTGCCGAGGTGCGTTCCGGCAGGCGCGCGCGCCAGCCCATCAACAGGTCTTCGAGGCGCCGCTGCAAGGCGGCATCGAGGGTGGTGCGAATCAGCGGCGGGCTGTCTGCCCGGTTCAGCCGGCGCGCCAGCAAGGGTGCCAGCGCTGGCTCCTGACGCGGCGCAAGCAACAGCGGCTCCTCCTGCGCTTCAGCGATCCGTTGTAACGGCCACACGGCGTATTCGCCCAGGCGTTGCAACACCTTGTCGCGCGCGGCCCGCGCACGTTGCGGGTGACGATCCGGACGCAGCCGGCTGGGAGCTTGCGGCAGCACGGCGAGCAACGCGGCTTCCGACGGCGTGAGTTGCAGGGGCGACTTGCCCAGGTACGCCCAACTGGCAGCTGCCACCCCTTGCAGGGTGCCGCCAAAGGGCGCGCGGTTGAGGTAAAGCTCGAGGATCTCGCGCTTGGACAGGTGCCATTCCAGCTGCGCCGTGCGCCACAGCTGGCGCAGCTTGCCGGGCAAGGTACGCGCGTGCGGATCGAGCAGTCGCGCCACCTGCATCGACAAGGTGCTGCCGCCGGAGAGCACGCGCCCACCGCTGAGGTTCTGCCAAGTTGCGCGCAGCAATGCCAGCGGGTTCACCCCGGGGTGCTGGTAGAACCAGCGGTCTTCATAGGTGAGCAAAGCTTCGAGGTAGTACGGCGAGACTTGCTCGACGCTGATCGGGTAGCGCCACACGCCTTCGGCATCGGCGAAGCGCCACAGTGGCGTGCCGTCTTCGGCGAGCACCACGCGGGCGAGGTCGTCGGCGGGCATCGGCAATGGCCACAGGCGGTCGGCCAGCCAGAGGATGGCGCACAGCGCCACGACGCCGAGCAACACCTTGCGCCAGCGGGCTAAGCTGAGCATCAGGCGCGGCCCGGGGAACTGAGCGGGCCCGATAATGGCCAAAGGCTGGAGTGCGGTGGGTTCACCGTGTTGATCATCAGGAAGCGACTATGCATGTAGAAGGTTTTTTCGAGTGGCTGGGCCAGGCGCTGGGCGCACTGATTCGCTTTGTGGTCGATGGCCTGAGCGGGCTGTTCAACGGGCTGACCCATGCCGGCGGCAATTTCATCGATGGCCTGGCGCGCACGTTGGGCATGGATACGTCGTTGATCAGCATCCTGATCCTGGTGATTGGCCTGATGCTGCTGTATTCGGCGATCCGCGCGTTCATGCGGGCTTCGGTGGTGCTTGGGGTCATCTGGCTGCTGCTGGGGTTGTGGGTGCTGAGTCTGGTGGTGCACTGAAGAGCATCGCGGGACCAGCCCGCTCCCACAGAACAGCATCACACTGACCTGTGGGAGCGGGCTCGCCCCGCGATGAGGCCTGAAGCCAATCAACGTCCCTTGATCACCATCTCCCCCGGTGAATCCCCCAACGCCTGCCAGTTCGGCCGGTACATCGACTCCACTTGCGGCGGCGGCACGCGGTAGGTGCCCGGTGTCACCGCCCGCGCCAGGTACAGCAGGTGCGTGGTGCCATAGCCATCCAGGTTCAACGCTGCCACATAGCGGTCATCCCTGAACTCCTGATGCACCACGTTGGCGTTCTGCATCGCCTCGCGCCATTGCTTCACAGCGCTGCTGGCGTTGTCCAGGCTGGCCGCGCTCTGCGCCAGGTTCTGGTTCTCCAGCTCCAGCCCCGCCGGCAACAGGTCAACCACCAGGGCATCCGGCACCCGCTCCTTGGCGCTCACGGCCAGGTGCACCAGCACCAGGTCACCACTGTTCAAGGCCTTCAGGTCCAGCGCCTGGCCATTCATGCCGAGGAAGTCCCGGCGAATGGTCATGTTGTTGCCCGCCGCCAGCGGCGCCTCGCGCGGGTACCCGGACAAGGTCAGTTGCTGATACAACACCTGCTCCCCGGCGTTTTGCACGGTCAGCGGCGACGCCAGCAACGGCCCCTCCAGCTTGAGCCCGGATTCGCTCGGGTTCAGCTCGCGCACTTCACCGGCACTGTCCAAACGCGCCGTCCACTGCCCTTCCTGCTGCTTGAGCAAACCGCGACCAGCGAGGAACAGCGCGTTGCGCTCCTGGGTCGACAGCCACTGGCTCGCCGCCATGCGGTCGGACAGTTCGAACAGACGGTCCTGCACCTGGTTCGCCGCCAGGTTGTTCTCTTCCAGCAAGGCCAGGATCAACGCCTGATCTCGCACCGGGCTGCCGTAGTCGGCCAGCCAGTCGTTGCTGGTGCGGGTCACCGCCAAGCCGGCCTGCAACGCCTGCTCGGAGCGCGGCTTGTCGCCCATCTTGTCCAGCGCGATGGCCAGTTGCACCAGCGGCAAGCCGGAACGTGCATCGGCACGTCGCTCGAACAGGCTGCGCAATGCACCCAACGGCGCCTGCTGACTGCGCGCCAGCACCAGCGCGGCATAAGCCTGCACGGCAAAGCGGCTGTGTTCGGCGTTCTGGCTGTAGTTCACCTCGATCAGGTTGCGCTCCTGCAGGTAGCGCAGCAGCCGCTCGCTGGCTTTCTTCAGCGCCTCGGGCGGCACCGCGTAACCTTGATCGCGGGCACGCAGCAGGAAGTCGGTGACGTAGGCGGTCAGCCAGTACTCTTCCTCGCCATCTGAACTCCACAGGCCAAAGCTGCCGTTGTAGCGCTGCATGCCCAGCAGGTGCTCGATGCCCATCTCGATCTTGCGCTGACGCACCTGGCTCGGTTCACCCTTGATGCCCAGGCGCTTGAGCGTGGCCTCGTCGGCATACAACGACGGATAGAGGCCGCTGGTGGTCTGCTCCAGGCAACCATAGGGGTAGGCTTCCAGCGCGCGGATCTGCTCGGCCAGGTTCAGTGGCGGACGGCTGGACACCGACAGCATGGCCTCAAGCCCCGCCGGTTCGAACGCCGCCAGGTCCTGCGCCGGCAGGGTCCATGGCTGGTCACGCAATGCCACGCGGTAATGCTTGAGTTGCGCCGGGTACGCCGGGCGGATGCCCAGGGTCCAGTCCCGCGCAAAGGCCATGGCCGGCTCACCGGGCAAGTCCAGCCCTTGCACCTTGACCAGCACCTTGCCCTGGCCAAAGCCGCCTTCGGCCTGCACCGGAATGCGCAAGGTCACGCGCTGGCCTTCCTTCAGGCTCACGCTTTGCTCGCTCGCGCCGGTCAGGCTCAGTTGGCCTTCGGTGCTCAGGCTGACAGCAAGTTTCTGCGCCTTGCCTGACAAGTTCGCCAGGTCCAGCGCCAGGGTCGTGCGGTCGCCACCGGCCAGGAAGCGTGGCGCCGACAGCTCGGCAATCAGCGGCGCCGCCACCACCGTCTTGCCTTCGGCGACGCCGAAGTGGTCCGCGGTCCAGGCCTGGGCCATCAGGCGCAGTTCGCCATTGAAGTCGGGGATCTCGACCGTCGCCTGGCCTTCGCCCTGCTCATCCAGGGTTACCGGTGCGCTTTGCAGGGCAACGATGGTCACGCTGGTATCCGGGCGCTTGCCGCCCTTGGCCATGCCCGCGTCACCACCAAAGGCCAGGCTGGCCAGGCGACCCTGGCCGGCTTCGATCAGTTGTCCATAGATATCCAGCTGGTCGGCGCCGTAGGCCTTGCGGCCGAACATGCCGGTGAACGGGTCCGGGGTGAGGTATTCGGTAATGTTGAGGATGCCCACATCGACCGCTGCCAGCAGCACCTGCACCTGCTTGGGCACGCTGCCGTCGGCATTGCGCGCCGAGACCTTGACCGTCAACGGCTGTTTGGGGCGCATCTTCTCCGGGGCATTCAGGGTGACCGCCAGCTTGCGCTGGGCGCGGTCCAGCGGCAGGTGCAGCACACCCACCGCGCGTTTTGGCGTGACATTGGCCTTGCGCTCACCGGGGCGAATCACCAGGGCGCTGACGTACAGGTCATGCCGCGCCCATTTCGGGTCGAGCTTGATGTCGAAGGCCTTGCCTTCGACCGGCACGTCGATTTCCTGCCACCACAGCGGGCCGTCGCCGCCCTCGATCATCAGGTAGCCCTTGCCGGCGGCCGGCGGGGTGACGGTGATGGTCGCGGTATCGCCATCGGCATAGGCCGGCTTGTTCAGCGCCAGCTTCACCTGGTCGGGACGCACGGCGCCGCCGTCGGCGTTGTCCTGGGCGCGATAGCCGGCCCAGAAACGCAGGCTGCTGATCACCCCGGTCTGCGGGTCTTCGACCTCGACGCGGTACGGGCCCCACTCCACCGGGAAGCTGAGCTTGGCAGTGCTGCCGGCCTTGACGCTGAGGGTCTGCTCGCTCTGGGTCAGGAACTTCTCGTTGAAGTTGTAGCTCCAGCCGTCGCTGGCCGAGTAGTTCCAGTAGTAGTCGCGGCGCTCCTGTACCAGGCGCACCTTGAGGTCGTCGGCCGCGAGCTTGTTGCCGTCGCGGTCGGCGACCAGGAACTCGATTTCCACCGGCCCATCGCCGTCGGTTTCTTCACCGTCGAACAGACCGCGCAGGCCCGGCAGGCGCTCGGCCGGCCAGATCGGTTGTTCCAGGCGCCGGGTGATCGGCCGCCCGCCGGACTCCTGCAAGCTTGCCTGCACAGTCAGCTCCAGCGGCGAGCGCGCTTCGGCCCATTTGCTTTCGATACTCAGGGTGGCATCGCCCTCGGCATCGAGGGTGGTTTCATCCAGTTCGAAGTCCTGGGTCAGTTCCTGCTCGGTCACCGAGCCGAACTGATACCCCGGCAAAGCCGGCACCGCTTCGCGCAGCGGACGCAGGTAAACCTGCCCGCTCAAGCGATTGCCCGCTGCCGGTGCGCCATATAAGTAGCGGCCGTTGACGCTGATTTCAGCCGTTTCATCCGGGCTCAGCGGGGCGTCGCTGCCCTTGAGTTCCAGGGCCATGCGCTCGGGCAGGAAGTCTTCGACGAGGAACTCGTGGATCTGCCGCTTGCCGCCGCCCAGGTCGAGAATCAGCTGCCAGCGTCCGGTCGGTGCTTCGCTGGCGAGTTGCAGTTGGTATTGATAGAGGCCATTGGCGTCGGCCTCCCAGACAAACTTGCGGCTGACCTGCTCGTCCGGCCGGCGCACTTCCACGGTGACCGGCTGGGCGTTCACCGGCTTGCCGTCCTGATCGCGCAGCAGGCCATTGAGCAGCACGGTTTCCCCCGGGCGATACAAGTCGCGCGGGCCGAACACGAAGAACTGCAACGGGTTGGCCTGGGGGCCGGTAATGCTGAATTCGGAGAGGTCCAGCGCCGCCGTGTTCAAGCGCAGCAAGGTGGTGTGCGGGCCTTGATGAGCGAGCAGCACATCGGCCTTGGGTGGCAGCGGCAATTGGGCGTGGCCGGCGCTGTCGGTCTTGCCCTGGGCAAGCAGCTTGCCGTTGCCGTCGAGCAGTTCTAGGTTCACCGCATCCAGGGCCTTGCCGCCTTCCAGTGCCTGGGTGAAGACATCCAGGCGGTCGCTGTAGCGGTGCGCGGAAATGCCGATGTCGCTGAGGGTGAACAGCGTCGCCGGCTGGGAATAGTTGTAGGTGCCCGAGGCACGCATCACCGCCAGGTACACCCCCGGCTCTTGCAGCGGCTTGATCCCGGCAATCGGCAGCAGCAGGGTTTCGCGGGTATTGCGCGCCGGGTTCAGGTCGAAGCGCCCGGCATACACCAGGTCAGCCATCGGCAGCAGATCGTGGGACTCGTAGTACTGCAAGGCAGTGGTACGCCCCCAATGGCCGAGGAAGGCCGGCAGCGACTCGGACTTGATCCGGAAGAATTCGACATCGACCTTGTCGACGTTCAGCGCAATCACCGGCAGGCCTTCGGCCAGGCGCGTGGGCAGCAGCGAACCGCGGCTGGCAAAGCCGATGCTCGGCTCCATGTCGCGGGTTTCCAGGCGGCTGACGTACTCGGCAGCCAGGCGCTTGCCGTTGACGCTGGTGAGGCCGGCATCCACCGTCAACACCAGTTTGCGCTGCGGCTCGAGGTGGCGCAGGCGCAGCTCCATCTGGTTGTCGGAGAGCTCCCAGGCGCCGTCCACCTTGCCCTTGGTGGTGTCAACCAGGTGCAGGCGGTCGGCAAACGGCTGCTGCGCATCGAGCGGCGCCGAGAAGCTCACCGACAGCGCGCTGGCGCCATCCACCTGGACTTCGGAAACATCCACCACGCTCAGCTCACGCCCGGCGTAACGCTGCGCCAGGGTGGCGGCATCTACCTTGGCCTTGGGCGGCGCGACGGCGGCCGTCTCGCTCGGCGCCGGGGCCGGTTTGTCCACGGACGACGAGTCGCAGGCGCTGAGCAGCGCCAGCGCGCAGGCCAGCCACAATCCTTTGTTGAGCATGGGGGTAACTCTTTTGGCAGCAGGGTCTAGGGGAAGAACTATATATCAAGCGCGGCACCTTCACCGGCCGGCGCGCCAGCGGTGAGACCCCGTTCACCGGATTTGTTGCCGCAACGGGTTACACTGCCGGCCCTCAAGGAGCCCTGCATGTCCCGACTGCTAGCCGACTGGCGTGACCGCCCGACCCACTACAAGGTCTGGGGTTTGGCCGCGCCGATGATTCTTTCCAATGTCTCCGTGCCGATGGTGGCGCTGGTCGACAGCGCAGTGATCGGCCATCTGCCGCATGCCCACCAGCTCGGCGCGGTGGCGGTGGGCGGCAGCCTGTACACCTTGCTGGTGGCGGTGCTGGGCTTCCTGCGCATGGGCTCCACCGGGTTTGCCGCACAGGCCGCCGGGCGCAGCGATGGCGCGGCGTTGCGCCAGGTGCTGGTGCAGGGCTTGCTGCTGGCGCTGCTGTTTGCCTTGTTGCTGGGCGTGCTGGCCCTGCCCTTCAGCCATCTGGCGCTGGGCCTGATGAACCCGAGCGCGGCGCTGGAGCAGAGCACCCGGGACTTCTTCCAGATCCGCCTGCTCGGTTTGCCGGCGGCGCTGGCCACCTATGCACTGGTCGGCTGGTTCCTGGGCACGCAGAACGCGCGGGCGCCGTTGATGATCCTGCTGGCCACCAATGTGCTGAACATCATCCTCAACCTGTGGTTCGTGCTGGGCCTGGACTGGGGAGTGATGGGCTCGGCACGGGCATCGGTGATTGCCGAGTGGTCAGCAGCGCTACTGGGGCTGGCGATGACCCGACCGTCATTGCGGGCGTACCCGGGCAAGATCGCCTGGGCCTTACTGGCCCAGTGGCAGAGCTGGCGGCCGTTGTTGAGCGTGAACCGCGACATCTTCATTCGCAGCCTGGCGTTGCAGGGGGTGTTCTTCCTGATCACCGTGCAGGGTGCGCGGATGGGTGAGGCGACGGTGGCGGCCAATGCACTGCTGCTCAATGGCTTGCTGCTGACCGCGTATGCGCTGGATGGCTTGGCGCATGCGGTGGAGGCGCTGTGCGGGCATGCGATTGGTGCGGGGGATCGGCAGGCGTTGCGGCGTTCGTTGACGGTGGCCTGTGGCTGGTCGTTGCTCGCCAGTGTCGGCTTTGCGTTGCTGTTCCTGCTGGGCGGGCACTGGTTTATCCAGTTGCAGACGGATATCCCGAGCGTGCGTGAGACGGCGTTCGTGTACTTGCCGTACCTGGCGCTGCTGCCGTTGATTGCGGTGTGGAGTTATCTGCTCGATGGGTTGTTCATCGGTGCGACGCGGGCGCGGGAGATGCGCAACGGGATGCTGGTGAGCGTGGCGATTGCCTTGCCGTTCGCCTGGTTGGCCAGCGGGTTGGGCAACCATGGATTGTGGTTGGCATTCCTGCTGTTCATGGCGCTGCGGGGGGTGACGCTGGGGGTGATGGGCTGGCGTTTGCAGCGGAGTGATGGGTGGTTTGCGTAGGCCTCCAGGGCCTCATCGCGGGACCAGCCCGCTCCCACAATGGAACTGTGTAGGCAGTACCTGTGGGAGCGGGCTGGCCCCGCGATAGCAATTACGAGGACAAGTACGAAGAGCGCGTCAGCCCCAGGCGCAAGGCATCCAGGTACTGCGTGCGCTCACGCGCGGTGATCTTCGCGCTGGCTACCTTGTCACGGTAGTGCGTCATCAGCTCTTCGGGCGACAAGTGCACATAACGCAGCATGTCCTCGATGGTGTCGTGGGTCTCGATCCCGGCGTGATACACCGAACCATTCGGGTTCTGGTAGATGTTCACCGAGTCGGTATCACCGAACAGGTTGTGCATGTCACCCAGGATTTCCTGGTAAGCGCCCACCAGGAAGATCCCCAGCAAGTAGTCCTCACCCTCGTTGATGCCATGCACCGGCAAGCTGGTCTCGATGCTCTGCTCGTCCACATACTGGTTGATCTTGCCGTCGGAGTCGCAGGTCAGATCCTGCAGCACCGCACGACGCATCGGCTCTTCGTCCAGGCGATGCAACGGCAGAATCGGCAGCACCTGGCCAATCGCCCAGGTGTCCGGCAGGCTCTGGAACACCGAGAAATTGCAGATGTACTTGTCGGCCAGCTTGTCGTTCAGTTCATCAAGCACCTGGCGGTGCGAACGCTGACGCGCCTTCAGCGAGTTGTGCAGGCGACGGCATACGGCAAAGTAGCACTGCTCGGCCAGGGCTTTTTCGGCCAGGGTGATCTTGCCATCGGCATACTGCGCCGCCACATCGCTCATGTAGTGCGTGGCACGCCAGTAGGTCTCGGTGACCATCTCGATATCGGTCGGGCCCAACAGGTCGGCCAGCCACTGCACGGTCTCGGGCAGGCTTTCCTTGTTCTCGATTGCCGGCACTTCGTCGTTGTGCTTCTCGACGTCAGTCACCTGCACCACCAGCATGGCGTGGTGGGCCGTCAGCGCACGACCGCTCTCGGAGAAGATGTGCGGATGCGGCAGGCCCTGCGCGTCGCAGAACTCCTTGAGCATGCCGACCACGACACCGGCGTAATCGTCCATGTCGTAGTTGATCGAGCTGGCGTTGCGCGAGTGGGTACCGTCGTAGTCCACACCCAGGCCGCCACCGACGTCGATATGGTCAACCGGCAGGCCCAGGGCGCGCAGCTCGCCGTAGTAACGGATGGCTTCCTTGAAGCCGTGCTGGTAGTCAGCCAGGTTGGCGATCTGCGAACCCATGTGGAAGTGCAGCAGGCGAATGCCCTGGTCCAGGCCGGCCGCGCGGAAGCGCTCGACCACCGAGATCAGTTGCGCCGCCGACAAGCCGAACTTGGACTTCTCGCCACCGGTGTCGGCCCACTTGCTCGATGCCAGCGACGACAGGCGCACGCGCAGGCCGATCTGAGGCTTGACCTTGAGCTCGGCGGCCTCTTCGATCACCAGCGCCACTTCCGACTCTTTCTCGATGACGATGAACACGTTGTGGCCAAGCTTCTGGCCCATCAGCGCCAGGCGGATGAACTCGCGGTCCTTGTAGCCGTTGCAGACGATGGTGCCGCCCTTCGGCGCCAACGCCAGCACCGCCAGCAGCTCGGGCTTGGAGCCGGCTTCCAGGCCGATGGAAACGTTCTGGGTGGCGATGATGTTCTCGACCACCGCTTCCTGCTGGTTGACCTTGATCGGGTACAGCGCGGTGTACACGTTCTGGTATTCCAGGCGTGCGATGTTGGCGTCGAACGCACCGGTCAGCTGACGCACGCGGTCTTGCAGGATGTCCGGGAAGCGAACCAGCAGCGGCAGCGACAGGCCGCTCTTGCGCAGCTCGTCAACCTGTTCGAACAGGTCGATCGGTGCACTGGCCGGGCCGTTCGGGCGCACTTCGACGCGCCCGGCTTCATTGATCGCGAAATAGCCCGCGCCCCAATGGCGAATCCCATAAACACTGCGGCTGTCCGCCACGGTCCATTGGCTGCCATCGTCTTTGCGTGTGCGTCGTACGGACATCTAAGTCCCCTATAAAGAATTCAAGAACACCCGGCCAAGCGGATTGGCCCAGTGTAAAAAATGAAAGTGACGATTTCCCCTTGTGAAGGCATAGACCTTTTTCTCGGGAACGAGTTTAGAAAGCACCGGGCGAAAATGCGCGGGCAGGCCATCAGCCGCCGGATTTTTTCGCCTTGAAACCCTGTTTGGTCAGTTCGCCGATCAGCAACTCGACGTGATCGCCCTGGATCTCGATGACCCCGTCTTTCAACGCGCCACCCGTACCGCAACGCTTCTTCAGCGTGGCAGCCAGATCCTTGAGCTGTTCCAGGGCCAGCGGGACACCGCTGACAGTGGTCACCGTCTTGCCGCCACGGCCTTTGCTTTCACGGCGCACACGGGCGATGCCATCCCCTTCAGGGATGAGCGTTTGCTTGCAGATGCAGGCATCGATGGGTTTGCTGCAATCCGGGCAATGCCGGCCTGCATCGGTGGAGAACACCAAGCCGCCGAGGGCGGCAAAAGATGCGGCTTTTTTGGCCACTTTTGATCCTCTACGTTGAGGACAAAAACTGGTCGACGCCCCTGGCAGGGTACCGACCGCGAAGCCCCACTCTGGCAGGGGCAGCGCACCTGCCGCAAACAAGCTGTGGCAGGGTAAAAAGGTCGCGCAGTGTAACGACAAATGCGCCGGATGCTAAGTACAAAACTGCGCCATTTTGCACAGTTTTAGCGACGTCAGGCCCGACGGTCGACGAAGCGGTTCAGCGCAGCCAGCGAGTCCGGGCAATAGGCGATGCGCAGGCTCTCCTCCAGGGCCGTTGCCAGGGGCACGAACCGGGCCTGGCTGACCTCTTCGGGTTGCAGGCGCAAAGGCCCGTCCCAGACGGCCGAGAACACCGCGCACCAGAGGCGGTTGCCGGGCTGGTCGAAGAAAAACCGCTCGTGAAAACTCAGCGGCACGCCGCTCACGCCCAGCTCTTCCTCCAGCTCGCGCGCGGCAGACTGTTCATAGCTTTCCTGCGCCGCGACCATGCCCCCGGCGGCGACATCCCAGTAACCGGGGTAGATCGCCTTGCTCAGGGTACGTTGGTGTACGCACAGCTCGCCGGCACTGTTGAACAGCAGGATGTAGGTGCCGCGCCCGATCAGGCCCTGCTCGCGCAGCTCGATCCGGGGCTTGGCCCCGAGCAGGGTGTCCTGCTCATCGACCCAGGCGATCAGTTCGGCGTCAGAGGCCGCGCGGTGCGCGACCTCGGCTTGGCTGATGAGCATCAGCCTTGCGACAGCAGCTGGCGCAGGTCGATCACTGCGGCGTTGGCGCGGGAAATATAGTTGGCCATGACCAGCGAGTGGTTGGCCCAGATGCCGAAGCCGCTGCCGTTGAGCACCATCGGGCTCCACAGGGGCTCTTGCGAGGCCTCCAGCTCACGGATGATCTGGCGCACGCTGACCGTGGCGTTCTTCTTCGCCAGCACGTCGGCAAAGTCGACCTCGATGGCGCGCAGCAGGTGCGACAGCGCCCAGGCCTGGCCACGGGCTTCGTAGAACACGTTGTCGATCTGCAGCCACGGGGTTTCGACCACTTCCTCGTCAACCTGCGGGGCCTGGCCCGGCACCACGCTTTCGGTCTTCAGGTTGCTGTTGAGCTTGACCCGGCCGACGCTCGCCGACAGGCGCTGCGACAGCGAGCCCAGGCGGGTGGCAACGTCACCCAGCCAGTTGTTGAGGTTGTCGGCCCGGGTATAGAACAGCGCACCCTGCTGTTCCGGGGAGGCCAGGCGCTTCTGGTAGCGGGTCAGCGAGTTGATGCCTTCCTGGTACTCGGACTCGCTCGACGGCAGGATCCAGCTCTTGTTGTCGAAGTTGAAACGCGGCTCGGCCTTGGCCAGATCGGCGTCTTCGGCAGACTGCGACTGCGAACGGGCAAAGTCTTTACGCAGGGCACGGCTCAGGTCACGCACCTGTACCAGCACGCCGTATTCCCAGCTGGGCATGTTGTCCATCCACAAGCCAGGCGGGAAGCGGTCGTTGGAGATATAGCCACCGGGCTTGTTGAGCAGGGTGCCGACCACGGTCTTGAGGGTTTCGACGGTGGTGTAGCCCACCACCATCTGCTGGCCATTGCGCTCGGCGGCAGCCTGGGCGTTCTGCTGGACCGGGAACAACGCCGGCTCTTCGCTCCAGTACCAACCCAGGCCGATGGTCACCACCAGGTACAGGCCGATCAGGGCACCCAGCGAACGGCTCAGCAAGCCGCCGAAGTAGCTGCGCGTGGCAGCACCACGGGTGTCGACCCGTTCGCGCGTTTCGGCTTTGCCTGTACGGTTTTTCCAGTCCAGCATGGCGTTGTCCTTTCTGTCAGGTCGTGTCCAGGGTTCGACCGCAAGCCCCGGTCATGGTGCCGGCCGATCACCCGGCATTCATGGCAGACGCGCCACGCCGGGGACGGCATGAGTGCCTGCACTATAAATCAAGCGCACAGATTCGCATAAACGACTGGCAGGTCACGAACTGAATTCGGTAGCAAAGCACTTAATTGATGCAAGACACTCGATTGCCAGGAAAGTGGTGCTAGCATAGAGCCATCACTCGAATGCCTCACCCCTAATAAGTAGTCAGGACATGACCGAGCTAGAAGACCCGAATCGTGAGCGCCTCAAGCAACACTTTGCCCAGCGGGTCATCCACCAGGCTCGGCAAATCCTCGAAATTTGGCAACGTTTGCAGCGTAGCGAGTGGTCCAACGGCGACCTCGGCGAGCTGTGCGAAGCCAATTTGCGCCTGCAACGCTATGCCGAGCGCTTCGATCAGCCTGAACACAGCCAGTTGGCCAAGGCCATCGGCCAGACCCTGGAAGCGGTCGAGGCCAACAGTGCGCGCCTGAGCAGCCAACTGATCAGCGAACTCAACCGCCTGATGCAGCGCCTGTCACGCACCGGCCTGCGCCAGGGCGACCAGCTTGAGCAGGTGCCACTGCCGCCGCTGCGCAAACCCATCTATGTCATGTTGCAGGACCACGAGCGCGCCGAGCGCCTGGCCAAGCAACTGGAGTTCTTCGGCCTGGGCGTCGAGCCGCTCTACAGCGCCGCCGAATTCGAAGCCTCGATGAGCGAGCGGTTGCCTTCGACGATTGTCATGGACGTCGACTTTGGCGGCCCGGGCCTGGGCCTGAAACTCGCCGAGCAGGCCCAGCAGGGGCTGGAGCAGCGCTTGCCGCTGCTGTTCTTCAGCCTCCACGAAACCGACACGCCAACCCGCCTTGCCGCCGTGCGCGCGGGTGGCCAGGAGTTCCTCACCGGCACCCTGGAGGCCTCGAGCCTTCTGGAGAAGGTCGAGCTGCTGACCAGCGTCACCCAGTACGAACCGTTCAAGGTGCTGATCATCGACGACTCGCGGGCCCAGGCCCTGCACACCGAGCGCCTGCTGAACAATGCCGGGATCGTCACCCGCACCCTGATCGACCCGATCCAGACCATGGCGGAGCTGGCCGACTTCCAGCCCGACCTGATCATCCTCGACATGTACATGCCGGCTTGCACCGGCACCGAGCTGGCCAAGGTGATCCGCCACAACGATCGCTATGTCAGCGTGCCGATCATCTATCTCTCGGCCGAAGACGACCTGGACAAGCAGCTCGACGCCATGAGCGAGGGCGGCGACGACTTCCTGACCAAGCCGATCCGTTCGCGGCACCTGATCACCACCGTGCGCAACCGGGCGGCGCGCGCGCGCAACCTCAAGGCGCGGATGGTCCGCGACAGCCTGACCGGGCTGTACAACCACACGCACATCCTGCAATTGCTTGAAGACTGCAGCTTCCGCGCGCGCCGCGAGGAGCGCCCGCTGAGCTTTGCCATGCTCGACATCGACCACTTCAAGAAGGTCAACGACAGCCACGGCCACCCCATGGGTGACCGGGTGATCAAGAGCCTGGCGCTGTTCCTCAAGCAGCGCCTGCGCAAGACCGACTACATTGGCCGCTATGGCGGTGAAGAGTTCGCCATTGTCATGCCGAACACCGACGTGCAATCAGCGCACAAGGTGCTCGACGAGATTCGCCGGCGCTTTGCCGAGATCCACTACCCGGCCCAGCCGCGCGACCTGTCGTGCACCTTCAGCGCCGGCGTGGTGGAGCTGAGCGACGGCCTCGACGCCCTGAGCATGGCCACCGCCGCCGACGAAGCGCTGTACCTGGCCAAGGGCGCCGGGCGCAACCGCGTGCAGCGGGTTGAGGCGTAAAAATACCGGCCATGTGCCACTTTTTTCTCCGAACGCTCGGCTCCGTCATCACCTCGTCATAAAAACGCAATAACTTCAGGCGCTTACCAAATTAGATGTCGGTAGAGCCTGCCCATGCGCCTGAAGTTGCTGACCAATCTGAACACCCTGCTACTGGTGACCGTGTGCCTCGCACTGGGGGCGACCCTGTGGTGGTCGCAGCGTGCGCTGGAACAGCCCTATCTGCTGATGGAGCGCTACCTGGCGCTGTCGCAGCAGTTTCAGAACCAGGTGGCGCGCAATATTCAGGACTACCTGAACAGCGGCGACGCCCTGCGTCATGCCACGGCGGTGCAGGCGACCGACGAGTTGCAGGGCGAGCTCAAGCAACTGCCGGAAGATTTCGCCGCGCGCCTGCGCCCGAGCCTGGACAGCCTGCAAGCCTTCACCCGCAACGAACTGCTCGCGGCCGGCAAGCTGGCCGGCGACCCGCAGGCCCTGCTGTTGCAGGCCGAGCGTGAGCTGGGGGCGAACCTGGAGCAACTGTCGCGCTACGCCAGGGACAGCGGCAATAGCGAGGCCGGGCGCTACAGCGCGATCCTGCTGGATGCTGCCGTGCACCTGGGCCGGCTGTCGCTGGCGCGCGACAAGCTGGTCAGCAGCGGGCGCAGCGAGCTGGCCGCCGAGGTCGAGCGCGAGCTGCAAGTGATCGTCGAACAGGCCAAGGCGCTGGAGGCCTTGCCGTTGCTGGGGGTGACCGCCACGGTCGAGTCCGGCGCCGACGATTTTGCCTCGCTGATGGGCCTGGAAAGCGATACCCAGGCGACTGCCGAAGACACCGGCGTGGCCCTCAAACGCGAACTGAACAGCCTGCTCAATCGCTACCCCGGCGAGTTGCAGCGCACCCGCGAGCAGATCCAGCGCCGCACCGAACTGGCCGACAGCACCCAGGCGCGCATGGCCGCCGTGCAGCAGGCGATCGCCGAACTGGAGCCCAGCGTGCGCAGCCAGCATGGCGAGATCCAGGGCGAGGTGCGGATCATCCAGGGCTTGATGATCGGCCTGATCCTGCTGATCGCCTTGTTGATCGACACCTTGCAGCGGCGCCTGGCGCGGGTGCTGACCAACCTGGCACCGGCCTTGTCGCACTGGGCTGGCGGCGACTTCAGCCAGGCCATTGCGCTGGGCCGCAGCAACCGAGAGATGCATGACATTCAGGATTCGCTGAACCGCCTGCGGGCGTACCTGGTGGAACTGGTCGGGACCATTCGCAGCAATGCCGAACAGGTGGCTGGCAGCAGCCATGCCCTGGCCGGGATGAGCAGTGCATTGCACGATGGCGCCGAGCGTCAAGCTGGTGATACCGCGCAGATTCGCGATGCCCTGGGTGAACTTGAGGCGACCATTGTTCAGGTCGCCGGTGATGCCAGCCAGGCCGCCGACGCCAGCCGCGATGCCGGGCGGGCGGTTGAGCAGGGCCAGGCGGTGATCGGCCAGAGCTTGGCCGGGTTGCGCACGCTGGTGGACGAGGTGCAGGGCAACGCGCAGATGATCGAGGGGCTGGCGCAGGAGTCGGCGACCATTGGCGGGGTGCTGACGGTGATTCGCTCGATTGCCGAGCAGACCAACTTGTTGGCGTTGAACGCGGCGATTGAAGCGGCGCGGGCCGGCGAGATGGGCCGTGGCTTTGCCGTGGTGGCGGAGGAAGTGCGCTCGCTGGCGCAGCGCACCACCGGGGCGACGGCGGAGATTCAGGCGTTGATCGAGCGCTTGCAGCTGGCGGCCCGGGAGTCGGTCGAGGGTATGCGGGCGCAGTTGGAGCATGCCGAGGCGACCGCGGATCAGGCGCAGAAGGCTGATGGTGCGCTGGATGAAATCGTCGCGGCAATCCAGACGATTGCCGACACGGCGGTGCGCATTGCCGATGTGACGGCGCAGCAGAGTGGCGCGGTGAGCGAGATTCGCGACCACAGCGAGCGGATTCATGGCCTGGGTGAAGACAACCTGCAGCGGATTGGTGAAGGTCGTGAGCAGGGTGAGCAGTTGCTGCGCCTGGGTGGTGAGTTGAATACGGCGGTGCGCGCGTTTCGGGTGTGATATCGCCTGGCAGGGCCCTATCGCCGGCAAGGCCGGCTCCCACACGTTTGTGTATCACGCCGTCCATTGTGGGAGCCGGCCTTGCCGGCGATTGGCTGCGGCGGGACCGGCGTACACGCCCCAAAGCGTCATATCCGCTATCATGCAGCCACGTTCACCCAGCGAGACTGCTCATGCGTCGCCTGCTCTGCCTCCTGCTTTTGGTCCTGGCCTGGCCCGCCGTCGGTGCCGGCCTGCTCGACAGCCGCCCCAGCGCCACCTTCGGTGCCCCCACGCTGAACAACAGCGCCGACTTCCTGCCGGTACGCGAAGCCTTCAAGCTCAACCTGATCCAGGGCAACGCCGACGGCATCAAGCTGCGCTTCGTGCCCACCGAAGGCTATTACCTCTACCGCCACCGCTTCCAGTTCCGTACCGAGCCGGCCGACATCGCCCTCGGCACCGCGCAACTGCCCGCTGGCGAAGCCAAGCACGACGAGTTCTTCGGCGATGTCCAGGTCTACCACAACATCGTCGACATAGACCTGCCACGCACCGCCGACAAGCGCCCGTTCACCCTGGTGGTCACCTACCAGGGCTGCGCCGACAAGGGCCTGTGCTACCCGCCAGAAACCGAACGCCTGAGCATCGACGGGATCGGTGCAGCGCCCGCTGACCTGCCCGCCACGCCCAGCAAGGCCTGGACCTGGAAAGAGCTGGCGCTGTTCTTCCTCGCCGGTATCGGCCTGACCTTCACCCCGTGCGTGCTGCCAATGCTGCCGATTCTTTCCGGCGTGGTCTTGCGCGGCCAGGTCGGCGGCTGGCGCGGTTTCAGCCTGTCGCTGGCCTACGTGCTGCCGATGGCCGCCTGCTTCGCCCTGCTCGGTGCGCTGATGGGCCTGTTCGGCGCCAGCCTCAACTTGCAGGCCCGCCTGCAATCGGCCTGGGTGCTGGTGCCCTTCGCGCTGTTCTTCGTGGTGTTCGCCCTGGCCATGTTCGGCCTGTTCGAGTTGAAACTGCCCCACGCCGTGAGCAACCGCCTGGACCGCATCGCCGGGCAGACCAAGGGCGGCTCGCTGCTCGGCGCCGCCGTACTGGGCGTGGTCTCAAGCCTGCTGGTCTCACCCTGCGTCTCGGCGCCACTGGCCGGTGCGCTGCTTTATATAAGCGCCAGCGGCGACGCCTTGGGCGGTGGCCTGAAACTGTTTGCCCTGGGCCTGGGCATGGGCGCCCCGCTGCTGCTGGTGGCCACCGGCGGCGCGGCCTGGCTGCCGAAAAGCGGGGCCTGGCTGAACACCGTGAAAAATGCCATCGGCGTGCTGCTGCTGGGCCTGGCCATCGGCCTGCTCAGCCGCGTGCTGCCCGGCCAGGTGACCCTGCTGCTGGTCGGCCTGCTGGCCGCTGGCGTCGCGGTGTTCCTTGGCGCATTGGAGTTCGGCGTGAAGACCAGCCGCCAGCGCCTGGCCCAGGTGCTCGGCCTGTTCCTGCTGTTCTACGCACTGACCTGCTGGTACGGCGCCTACAGCGGGCAAACCGACCCGTTCCGGCCCCTGGCTGGCACGGCTGCACCGGCTGTTAGCGGACCCGGCGCACCAAGCGCCGATCAATGGCAGACCGTCGACACCCCGGCCGCCCTCGACAGCCTGCTGGCCGAGGCCAAGGCCGCCGGCCAGCCGGTGGTTCTGGACTGGTATGCCGACTGGTGCATCAGCTGCAAGGTGATCGAGCACGAAGTGCTCAACGCCGCCCCCGTGGTCGAACAACTGCAAGCTTATCGCCTGGTACGTTTCGACATCACCCAGAGCAGCGCCGAACAACGCGCCCTGCTCGACCGCTACCAACTGTTCGGGCCCCCGGCGCTGCTGTTCTTTGCAGCGAACGGCAGCGAAAAAACCGACGCACGGGTGGTAGGCGAGACAAACGCCGGCGAATTTGCCGCGCATCTGACGCGCATTCGCCGCGAAGTCGGTCTATAACTGCTGGGGCCGCCTGAAAAGCGGCCCCGATGACCGAACTTAACAAAATAGTCATATATTTTGCGTGAATCTCGGTCATCGTGCTGGCTATTGCAGGTAACTGGACAGGGCTCGGCGCTTTGCGGCATAGTCGCCGCGCTACGTATATTGCCCGACAATCAAAGGAACCGCAGATGGCTACCCTACTGGTGCTGCATGGCCCCAACCTGAACCTGCTCGGCACCCGCGAGCCTGGTGTGTATGGCGCGGTGACCCTGGCCCAGATCAACCAGGACCTGGAGCAGCGTGCCCGTGCCGCTGGCCACCATCTGCAGTACCTGCAAAGCAATGCCGAGTACGAGCTGATCGACCGCATTCACGCCGCACGCAACGAAGGCGTGGACTTCATCCTGATCAATCCGGCGGCTTTCACGCACACAAGTGTCGCATTACGTGACGCGTTGCTGGCGGTGAGCATCCCATTCATCGAAGTGCATTTGTCCAACGTGCACAAGCGCGAGTCTTTTCGCCACCACTCCTACTTCTCCGACGTTGCAGTAGGGGTGATCTGCGGCCTGGGCGCCAGCGGTTACCGCTTGGCCCTGGAGTCTGCCCTGGAACAGCTGGCTGTGAACAGCAAGCCCTAATAACGAAGGCCTGGCCCCTTTGGCCTGGCTTGTAGAAACGTTTGAATACACGTTTATACGCCCCCTGTCCGAACCTTGGGAGTTGATGATTAATGGATATCCGTAAAGTCAAGAAACTGATCGAACTGCTGGAAGAGTCTGGCATCGACGAGCTGGAGATCAAGGAAGGCGAAGAGTCCGTACGTATCAGCCGCCACAGCAAGACCCCAGCCCAGCAATACTACGCACCAGCCCCGATGGCTGCTGCTCCGGTCGCCGCGCCTGTGGCTGCTGCCCCGGCTGCCGCAGAAGCGCCTGCTGCCCCTAAGCTGAACGGCACCGTTGCCCGTTCGCCAATGGTCGGCACCTTCTACCGCAAAGCCTCGCCAACCTCGCCAGCCTTCGCTGAAGTCGGCCAGACCGTGAAGAAAGGCGACACCCTGTGCATCGTCGAAGCCATGAAGATGATGAACCACATCGAAGCTGAAACCAGCGGTGTGATCGAGTCCATCCTGGTAGAAGACGGCCAGCCGGTTGAGTTCGACCAGCCGCTGTTCACCATCGTTTGAACCGCGGAGAGCCAACGATGTCTGCAAAGTTGGAAAAAGTCCTGATCGCCAACCGTGGCGAAATTGCCCTGCGGATCCTGCGTGCCTGTAAAGAGCTGGGCATCAAGACCGTGGCCGTGCACTCCACGGCTGACCGCGAACTGATGCACCTGGGCCTGGCCGACGAGTCGGTGTGCATTGGCCCGGCTTCGGCGAGCCAATCCTACCTGCACATCCCGGCGATCATCGCTGCGGCCGAAGTGACTGGCGCCACCGCCATTCACCCAGGCTATGGCTTCCTCGCAGAGAACGCTGATTTCGCCGAACAGGTAGAGAACTCCGGCTTCGCCTTCATTGGCCCGAAAGCCGACACCATTCGCCTGATGGGCGACAAGGTATCGGCCAAGGACGCGATGATCAAAGCCGGCGTGCCGACTGTTCCAGGTTCCGACGGCCCGCTGCCGGAAGACGAGACAGAAGCCCTGCGCATCGGCCGTGAAGTCGGCTACCCGGTGATCATCAAGGCCGCTGGCGGCGGCGGTGGTCGCGGCATGCGCGTGGTGCACAAGGAAGAAGACCTGATCGCTTCCGCGATCCTGACCCGTAGCGAAGCGGGCGCCGCTTTCGGCAACCCGATGGTCTACCTGGAGAAGTTCCTGACCAACCCACGTCACGTGGAAGTCCAGGTGCTGTCCGACGGCCAGGGCAACGCCATTCACCTGGGTGACCGCGACTGCTCGCTGCAGCGCCGCCACCAGAAGGTACTGGAAGAAGCCCCGGCCCCGGGCATCGACGAGAAAGCCCGCCAGGAAGTCTTCGCCCGTTGCGTCAAGGCGTGCGTTGACATCGGCTACCGTGGCGCCGGAACCTTCGAGTTCCTCTACGAGAATGGCGCGTTCTACTTCATCGAGATGAACACGCGCGTGCAGGTAGAGCACCCGGTTTCGGAGATGGTCACTGGTATCGACATCGTCAAGGAGATGCTCAGCATCGCCGCTGGCAACAAGCTGTCGTACACCCAGGACGACGTGGTTATCCGTGGTCACTCGCTAGAGTGCCGGATCAACGCCGAAGACCCGAAGAAGTTCATTCCAAGCCCAGGCACGGTCAAGCACTTCCACGCCCCAGGCGGCAACGGCGTTCGCGTCGACTCGCACCTGTACAGTGGCTATGCCGTTCCACCGAACTACGATTCGTTGATCGGCAAGCTGATCACCTACGGCAAAGACCGTGACGAAGCGATGGCGCGCATGCGCAATGCCCTGGACGAGATCGTCGTCGACGGCATCAAGACCAACATCCCGCTGCACCGCGACCTGGTGCGTGATGAAGGTTTCTGCAAAGGCGGCGTCAACATTCACTACCTGGAACACAAGCTCGCTGAGCAGAACTGATTTCAGAGTGATGTGAAAGAGACCCCGGTCGTGACGACCGGGGTCTTTTTTTTGCGTCCACATTACTGTGGGGGCTGGCCTTGCCAGCGATGGGCAGCCCGCAACACACCAGACAAACCCGGCACACTCAAGTAAACTGGCGGGCTTCTTCGCAGCCTGTAGCGCTGCCTCAGTGAATTACCCAAAGGTGCCCGCCATGCCCTGGCTGCAAGTACGTCTGGCTATCAGCCCGGAACAAGCCGAAACCTACGAAGACGCCCTGCTGGAAGTTGGCGCCGTCTCCGTGACCTTCATGGACGCCGAAGACCAGCCAATCTTCGAGCCGGACCTCAACACCACCCCGCTGTGGTCGCACACCCACCTGCTCGCGCTGTTCGAAGCCGACGCCGAGCCTGCTGCGGTGTTCGCCCACCTGCAACTGATGACCGGCGCCGAGCTGCCGGAACACCAGGCCGAGGTCATCGAAGACCAGGACTGGGAACGCAGCTGGATGGACAACTTCCAGCCGATGCGCTTCGGTCAGCGCCTGTGGATCGTGCCAAGCTGGCACGCCGCGCCGGAACCCGAGGCGGTCAACCTGCTGCTCGACCCGGGCCTGGCCTTCGGCACCGGCACCCACCCGACCACCGCACTGTGCCTGGAATGGCTCGACGGCCAGGACCTCAAGGGCACTGACGTACTCGACTTCGGCTGCGGCTCGGGCATCCTCGCCATCGCCGCCCTGCTGCTCGGCGCACGCCGCGCCGTGGGCACCGACATCGACGTGCAAGCCCTGGAAGCCTCCCGCGACAACGCCGGGCGCAACGGCATCGACGCGGCGAACTTCCCGCTGTACCTGCCCGAAGACATGCCGGCCATGCAGGCTGACGTGCTGGTCGCCAACATCCTCGCCGGCCCGCTGGTATCGCTGGCGCCGCAACTCTCTGGCCTGGTGCGCCCTGGTGGCCTGCTGGCCCTTTCGGGGATCCTCGCCGAACAGGGCGAAGACGTCGCCACCGCTTACGCCAAAGACTTCGACCTGGACCCGATCGCCGTGCGCGACGGCTGGGTACGCATCAGTGGTCGGCGCCGCTGAGTGCGCCTAGAATAGACCTTCGCCTACCCCGGACCGCCGCATGACCGACAGTTTCGTCACCCAGTGCCCGCATTGCCAGACCAGCTTTCGCGTCAGCCATACTCAGCTGAGCGTGGCTCGCGGCGTGGTCCGTTGCGGCAATTGCCTGCAGGTGTTCAACGCCGCCAAGCAATTGCTCGAGCAAAGCGAGGCGAGCAGCGCCGTGGTCGTGAGCGAGCAACCCGTCGCCCCGCCAGCCAGCAGCCCGACGCCAGCCGCGCCCCCACCTGCCCCGCTGGTCGAGCCGCCAGCGCCTGAAGCGCCGCCAGCAGCCAGCCAGGCGCAGTGGTCATCCACCGAAGTCGACCTGGACCAGCTCGACCTGGACCAGGAGCTGGCTCGCCTGGAGCAGCGCGAGATCCAGCCAAGCCTTGATTTCAAGGCTTCGCCGCCCCGCGAAGACAGCCTCAGCGCCCGTCGCGACGGCCCGGACAGCGACGATACGCACTTCCCGGACAGCCTGTTCAGCACCCCTGCCGACGAGCGCGAAAGCCCCCTGGTCGAGCCTGAAGTGCCGGACGAACCGTCACCACCCTTGATCGAGCAGCCGGCAGCGAGCGAGCCGCACCAGCCCGGCGAGCGCACTGAACCGACCATGTCGCTGGACCTTGGCGACCTGGACGACGAGCCGCCTGTCAGCGCGCCCGAAGCACACCCGCACCACCCCGAGCATGACCAGGCCCACGAGCCGGTGCTGGAGCAACGTCTATCGGCCCGCGATGACGCCGACATCGATGCAGTCGAGGCGCCAAACAACCGCCACGAGCCGGACCTGGGCGTACTGCCCGCGCGCCCGCGCAAGGAAGCCCTGGTCGACCTGGTCGACGACCCGCTGCAGCTGGAGTGGCAAAAGCCGCGCTCCAACTGGGGCCGCCGCCTGCTCTGGAGCCTGCTGATCCTGCTGGCATCGGCTGCCCTGGCAGGCCAGTACATCGCCTACCATTTTGATGAACTGGCCCGTCAGGACCAGTACCGCCCGTGGTTCCAGCAGCTGTGCCCGAGCCTGGGCTGCAAGGTGCCATCGAAGGTCGATATCTCGCGCATCAAGAGCAGCAACCTGGTGGTGCGCAGCCACCCGGACTTCAGCGGCGCCTTGATTGTGGACGCGATCATCTACAATCGTGCGCCGTTCTCGCAGCCATTCCCCTTGCTTGAGCTGCGTTTCGCCGACCTCAACGGCCAGCTGATCGCCAGCCGTCGCTTCAAGCCTGGCGAGTACCTGAGTGGCGAACTGGCCGGCAGCGGCGAGATGCCCAGCCAGACCCCGATCCACATCGCCCTGGACATCCTCGATCCGGGCCCGAAAGCGGTGAACTACAGCCTCAGTTTCCGCTCCCCGGAGTAAAACCCGGGCCTGGCGCCTGATTCACGGCGCCAGCGGCGCGTCTCAAACTCCCGGGCATAACGCCGCAGTTGTTCAGATTTTATCCAAATCGACCTTTATCCGGTCACCGAGAGCGGGTATCATGCCCACCCTTTTTCGAACTCTAATGATCCGGCCCCACAACAGGGAACTCCTATGTCGGCGGTACGCATCGGCCCATACACACTGCAGAACAACCTGATCCTCGCCCCCATGGCCGGGGTCACGGACCAGCCTTTCCGTCAGCTCTGCCGACGGATGGGTGCAGGCCTGGTGGTGTCGGAGATGGTCAGCAGCGACATGAGCTTGTGGAACACCCACAAGTCGCGTCTGCGCATGATCCACGAAGGTGATCCCGAGCCACGCTCGGTACAGATCGCCGGTGGCGACGCGCAGATGCTCGCGGCGGCGGCCCGGGCCAACGTCGAGATGGGCGCGCAGATCATCGACATCAACATGGGCTGCCCGGCAAAAAAAGTCTGCAACAAAGCTGCAGGCTCTGCTTTATTGAAAGATGAAGCACTGGTCAGCGAGATCGTCCATGCGGTGGTAGCCGCCGTGGACGTGCCGGTGACCCTGAAGATCCGTACCGGCTGGGACCGGTCGAACAAAAATGGCCTGATCGTCGCGAAAATTGCCGAGCAGGCCGGCATCCAGGCGCTGGCCGTCCACGGCCGCACACGCGCCGACCTGTACACCGGCGAAGCCGAGTACGACACCATCGCTGCGATCAAGCAGGCGGTGTCCATCCCGGTTTTTGCCAATGGCGACATCACCTCGCCAGAAAAGGCCCGACAGGTACTTGCTGCCACCGGTGCCGACGGTCTGCTGATTGGCCGGGCTGCCCAAGGGCGGCCGTGGATATTCCGCGAGACCGAGCATTACCTGCGCACCGGTGAACTACTGCCGGCGCCAGGCCTGGAAGAAGTGCAACGCATCCTGCTGGAGCACCTGGCGGCGCTGCACGCCTTCTATGGCGATGTGATGGGCGTACGTATTGCCCGCAAGCATGTTGGCTGGTACCTGGCAACACTACCGGGCGCAAAGGAGTTCCGAGCCCGGTTCAATCGTTTGGAAGAGACACACGCGCAATGCGCCGACATTCGCAGCTACTTGCAAGAATGTGAACAGAGCCTTGAGACAGAGGACGGACAAGGGGTGGCTGCATGACGATGATGACCGAGACATTAGTGAGTGGAACAACGCCCGTGAGCGACAACGTCAACCTGAAACAGCACCTGAATACCCCCAGCGAAGAGGGACAGACCCTTCGCGGAAGTGTGGAAAAGGCGCTGCACAACTACTTCGCGCACCTCGAGGGTGCGGCTGTCACGGACGTGTACAACCTGGTCCTCTCCGAAGTCGAAGCCCCCTTGCTCGAAAGCGTGATGAATTACGTGAAGGGCAACCAGACCAAGGCCAGCGAACTCCTTGGGCTCAATCGGGGCACCTTGCGCAAGAAACTCAAGCAGTACGACTTGCTCTAAGCACGAATCCAAACCAGAAAAGGCGGCTCCCAGATAATGAGGTCGCCTTTTTTGCTGACTCCACCGCGTTATGGAATCTGAAATGACCGACCAGACTACCCGCCTGCCGATCCGCCGTGCCTTGATCAGTGTCTCCGACAAGACCGGGATCCTCGAATTCGCCCGTGAACTGCAACAGCTCGGGGTGGAGATCCTGTCGACCGGCGGTACGTTCAAGCTGCTTCAGGACAACGGCGTTGCCGCGGTCGAAGTTGCCGACTACACCGGCTTCGCGGAAATGATGGACGGCCGGGTCAAGACCCTGCACCCGAAAATCCACGGCGGTATCCTCGGCCGTCGCGGCACCGATGACGCGATCATGGAGCAGCACGGGATCAAGCCGATCGATCTGGTCGCCGTCAACCTGTACCCGTTCGAAGCGACCATCTCCAAGCCAGGTTGCGACCTGCCGAGCGCTATCGAGAACATCGACATCGGCGGCCCGACCATGGTCCGTTCCGCGGCCAAGAACCACAAAGACGTCGCCATCGTGGTCAACGCCAGCGACTACAGCCAGGTGCTGGAAAGCCTCAAGGCCGGTGGCCTGACTTACGCCCAGCGCTTCGACCTGATGCTCAAGGCGTTCGAGCACACCGCCGCCTACGACGGCATGATCGCCAACTACATGGGCACGGTTGACCAGGGCGCCGAGACCCTGAGCACGGAAGGCCGCAGCGACTTCCCGCGCACCTTCAACAGCCAGTTCGTCAAGGCCCAGGAAATGCGCTACGGCGAGAACCCGCACCAGAGCGCGGCGTTCTACGTTGAAGCCAAGCCGGCCGAAGCCGGGATCGCCACGGCCGTTCAACTGCAGGGCAAAGAGCTGTCGTACAACAACGTGGCCGACACCGACGCTGCGCTGGAATGCGTGAAAAGCTTCGTCAAGCCGGCCTGCGTCATCGTCAAGCACGCCAACCCGTGCGGCGTGGCGGTCAGCCCTGACGCCGAAGGCGGTATCCGCCAGGCCTACGAGCTGGCCTACGCCACCGACACCGAGTCGGCGTTCGGCGGCATCATCGCCTTCAACCGCGAGCTGGATGGCGAAACCGCCAAGGCCATCGTCGAGCGTCAGTTCGTCGAAGTGATCATTGCCCCGAGCATCAGCGAAGAAGCCCGTGCCGTGGTTGCTGCCAAGGCCAATGTGCGCCTGCTGGCCTGTGGCGAGTGGTCCGCCGAGCGTGCCGCTGCCTGGGACTTCAAGCGTGTGACCGGCGGCCTGCTGGTACAGAGCCGAGACATCGGCATGATCACCGAAGGTGACCTGAAGGTGGTGACCAAGCGTGCACCGACCGAGCAGGAAATCCACGACCTGATCTTCGCCTGGAAAGTCGCCAAGTACGTCAAGTCCAACGCCATCGTCTACGCCAAGGGTCGTCAGACCATCGGCGTTGGCGCGGGCCAGATGAGCCGGGTGAACTCCGCGCGCATTGCCGCGATCAAAGCCGAACACGCCGGCCTGCAGGTGCAGGGTGCGGTCATGGCCTCGGATGCATTCTTCCCGTTCCGTGACGGCATCGACAACGCGGCCAAGGTCGGTATCACTGCGGTGATCCAGCCAGGCGGTTCGATGCGTGATGCCGAGGTGATTGCAGCGGCCGACGAAGCCGGCATCGCCATGGTCTTCACCGGTATGCGTCACTTCCGCCACTAAGTGATGTAGCGACGCTCTCTGTGGGAGCCGGCCTTGCCGGCGATGGTATCGGTGCCGTGTCAGCCAACTGCGCGCTGCCCGCATCGCTGGCAAGGCCAGCTCCCACAGAAGCCAGCAGCCACATGCACTTCCCTGAATTTGCGTCATCGAGGTTTTGACATGAAAGTTTTGATCATCGGTAGCGGCGGTCGTGAACACGCCCTGGCCTGGAAAGTCGCCCAGGACCCACGCGTCGAAAAAGTCTTCGTCGCCCCGGGCAACGCCGGCACGGCCACTGAAGCCAAGTGCGAAAACGTCGCCATCGACGTCAGCGCCCTGGAGCAACTGGCCGACTTCGCTGAAAAGAACGTCCAGCTGACCATCGTCGGCCCCGAAGGCCCGCTGGTTGCCGGCGTCGTCGACCTGTTCCGCAGCCGCAAACTGGATTGCTTCGGCCCAACCAAGGGCGCCGCCCAGCTGGAAGGCTCCAAGGCTTTCACCAAGGACTTCCTGGCACGTCACCAGATTCCAACCGCTGACTACCAGAACTTCACCGAGATCGAGCCGGCCCTGGCCTACCTGCGCGAAAAAGGCGCACCGATCGTGATCAAGGCCGACGGCCTGGCCGCCGGCAAAGGCGTGATCGTCGCCATGACCCTGGGCGAAGCCGAAGACGCCGTGCGCGACATGCTCGCCGGCAATGCCTTCGGTGAAGCCGGTTCGCGCGTGGTCATCGAGGAGTTCCTCGACGGCGAAGAAGCCAGCTTCATCGTCATGGTCGACGGCAAGAACGTCCTGCCAATGGCCACCAGCCAGGACCACAAACGCGTCGGCGACGCCGACACCGGCCCGAACACCGGTGGCATGGGCGCCTACTCGCCAGCCCCGGTGGTCACCGCCGAGGTGCACCAGCGCGTGATGGACCAGGTGATCTGGCCGACCGTCAATGGCATGGCCGCCGAAGGCAACGTCTACACCGGCTTCCTGTATGCCGGGCTGATGATCGACAAGGCCGGCAACCCGAAAGTCATCGAGTTCAACTGCCGCTTCGGCGACCCGGAGACCCAGCCGGTCATGCTGCGCCTGGAGTCGAGCCTGGTGCTGTTGATCGAAGCGGCCTTCGCCAAGGCGCTGGACAAGGTCGAAGCACAATGGGACCCGCGCCCAAGCCTGGGCATCGTCCTGGCCGCTGGCGGCTACCCGGGCGACTACGCCAAGGGTGCCGCGATCAACGGCCTGGACGCCGCTGCCAAGCTGGAAGGCAAGGTGTTCCATGCGGGCACCGCGCTGAAGGATGGCCAGGTGGTCACCGCCGGTGGCCGTGTGCTGTGCGCCACCGCCATGGGCAGCTCGGTCGAGTCCGCCCAGCAGCAAGCCTACAAGCTGGCCGCTGAAGTCTCCTGGGACGGCAGCTTCTACCGCAGCGACATTGGCTACCGCGCCATTGCCCGCGAGCGTGGTAAGCATCAGGAATAATGGTGTGCCCCGGGGCAGCGTGGCGCTAGCCGCCCTGCTCCCGGATCGTCGACAAGGCCCCGCTGGGGCCTTGCCTTCGCCTTGGCCCGCCGCGCATAGTTGTACACCGGCTTTCTGCTAGGAAAGGATATCGTCTTGCGTTGGCTCAGGATTGCCATTGGACTCACCGTCAGCCTGCTGACCCTGCTCTGCCTGTACCCGGCCATGGCCGAATCCGGCAGCGGTTGGGCGGTATTGCTTGACGATCAGGCCAGCCTGCAGCTCAGCGACGTGCGTTCCGAACGCTACCGCAATCAATTCAGCCCCATCGAACTCTCCCAGCTCAATGCCGCCGAACCCGGCCAGGCGTTGTGGCTGCACTATCGCCTGGACCCCGGCCATCACGAACAGATCGTGCGGGTATTCGCCCCCGACCTGTCGAACCTGGACCTGTTTGTCCTGGACGGCGACACACTGCTGCAACAGACCCACAACGGGCGCAAGAGCGACACTGGCCTGCTCGGCCTGGGCAACAGCGACAACCTGCTCTCCCTGCCGGCCAGCCACAGCACGCTGGACGTCTACCTGCGCCTGGTCAGCGAACACCAACTGCGCCCCGGCATCAGCCTGCAACCGGCCGTGGAAGCTGCCGGTGATCAACGCCGACCGATGCTCTTCGGCCTGCTGTTCGGCTGCCTGGGCATGCTGGTGCTGCACAACCTGATCCGCTTCACCTATTCGCGCTCGACCACCAGCCTGTGGCTGGCGGCCTACCACAGCCTGATGCTGCTCAGCGCGCTGATCCTGCTCAACCTCAGCGGGCCGTGGAGCCTGTGGCATGCCGCGCAAACCCCGGCCGCCTATCTGATCGTGCTGCTGGCTACGCTGTGCGGGCTGGTGTTCACCCAGCGCTTCTTCCTGCCGCGATCTCAGTCGCGCCTGAGCCGCCTGCTGATCGGCGAAATGCTGCTGGTGTCGTCCTGTGGCTTGCTGCTGTTGTTCATCGACACCCTGCCGCTGAACCTGATGACCTACGCGCTGGTGGCACTGGGCAGCATGAGCATGCTGCTGATCGCCTCCTACCACTGGTACAAGGGTTTTGCCCCGGCACGGCTGTTCAGCCTGGCCATGCTGGTGTTCAACGTCGGCTGCCTGGTGCTGCTGCCGGCACTGCTCGGGCTGACCCGCGTACCGGCGCAATGGCTGTTGTTCATCCTCCTGGGGCTGACCGCCTTCAGTGGCCTGCTGCTCAACCTGGCGGTCAGCGAACGCCTGCGCAACATCAGCGAAGAGCGTTTCAGCGCCAGCCGCGAACTGGCCGCCAGCGACGCCGAGGTCAATGCCAAGGCCGAGTTCCTGGCCAAGATCAGCCACGAGATCCGCACCCCCATGAACGGCGTGCTGGGCATGACCGAGCTGCTGCTGGGCACGCCGCTGTCGGTCAAGCAGCGCGACTACGTGCAAACCATCCACAGCGCCGGCAACGAGCTGCTGACGCTGATCAACGAGATCCTCGACATCTCCAAGCTGGAGTCCGGGCAGATCGAGCTGGACGATGTGCAGTTCGACCTCAATGCGTTGATCGAAGACTGCCTGAGCATCTTCAGGGCCAAGGCCGAACAGCAGAACGTCGAACTCATCAGCTTCACCCAGCCGCAAGTGCCACGGGTCATCAGCGGCGATCCGACGCGCCTGCGCCAGGCCCTGTTGAGCCTGCTGGAAAACGCCCTGAAGAAGACCGACCAGGGCGAGATCCTGCTGGTGGTCGCCCTCGACCAACGCGGTACCGCGCCGCGCCTGCGCCTGGCAGTCCAGGACAGCGGCGAACCGATGCCCGCAGCCGAGCGCGATGCGCTGCTGCAGGCTGAACTGCACAGCAAGCATTTCCTCTCCAGCAACAAGCTCGGCGGCCACCTCGGGCTGGTGATCGCCAAGCAACTGATCGCACTGATGCAGGGCGAGTTCGGCATCAAGACCAGCCACAGCCAGGGCAACACCCTGTGGATGACCCTGCCGCTCGACCCGTACCGCCTGGAGCAGCCGCCCGCCGACCTCGACGGCCCGCTGCGCGGTGCGCGGGTACTGGTGGTGGACGACAACGACACTTGCCGCAAGGTCCTGGTGCAGCAGTGCAGCGCCTGGGGCATGAATGTCAGCGCGGTACCCTCGGGCAAGGAGGCACTGGCCCTGCTGCGCACCAAGGCGCACCTGCGCGACTACTTCGATGCAGTGCTGCTCGACCAGAACATGCCGGGCATGACCGGCATGCAGTTGGCAGCGAAAATCAAGGAAGACCCGAGCCTGAACCACGACATCCTGTTGGTGATGCTCACGGGCATCAGCAACGCGCCGAGCAAGGTGATTGCGCGCAATGCCGGGGTCAAGCGCATACTCGCCAAGCCGGTGGCCGGCTACACGCTCAAGACCACCCTGGCCGAAGAGCTGGCCCAGCGCAGCCAAGGTCAGCCGCTCGGCATGCCGCCGGCCAAGCACATCCGCGAACTGGATGTGCCAAGTGACTTCCGCATCCTGGTGGCCGAGGACAACAGCATTTCGACCAAGGTCATCCGTGGCATGCTCGGCAAGCTCAACCTGGAACCGGACACCGCCAGCAACGGCGAAGAGGCCTTGCAGGCCATGATGTCCCGGCAGTACGACCTGGTGCTGATGGACTGCGAGATGCCGGTGCTCGATGGCTTCTCCGCCACCCAGCAACTGCGTGCCTGGGAAGCCGAGACCGAACGCCGGCGCACCCCGGTGGTGGCGCTGACCGCGCATATCCTCGCCGAACACAAGGAACGCGCCCGCCTGGCCGGCATGGACGGCCACATGGCCAAGCCGGTGGAACTGTCGCAACTGCGTGAGCTGATCGAACACTGGGTCGCGCGCCGTGAGCAGCCGGCCACGCCGCCCGCCACACTTCCCGTATCGCACTGACTACACTTGCCCAACGCCCCACTAGCCACGAGCCCACACCATGCTCCATGAGTTGTTCAGCGTTTACTTGAAGATGCTCGTGCTCTACAGCCCGTTTTTCGTCCTGTCCTGCTTCATCAGCCTGACCCGTGGCCACTCCAGCAAGGAGCGCAAGCAACTGGCCTGGAAGGTCGCCATCGCGGTGCTGGTGTCCAGCGTGTTGCTGTACCTGTTCGGGCGGGTGATCTTCGGCGTGTTCGGGATTACCCCGGATGCCTTCCGCATCGGCGCCGGCAGCGTGCTGTTCATTTCGGCATTGGGCATGGCCCAGGGCAAGTCGGCGGTGCAGGCCGACAACGTGCAGCAGGACGTGACCATCGTCCCGCTGACCATCCCGCTGACCGTCGGCCCGGGCACCATCGGTGCCTTGCTGGTGATGGGCGTGAGCCAGCCGCACTGGGACGACAAGCTGCTGGCGATCGTCAGTATCGCCCTGGCCAGTTTCACCGTTGGCCTGGTGCTGTACCTCTCGCACCGGATCGAGCGGATCCTCGGTGACCAGGGCCTGCAGATCGTCAGCCGGCTGATGGGGCTGTTCGTCTGCGCCCTGGCGGCGCAGATCATCTTCACCGGGATCAAGGGTTACCTGCTGACCTAGCGGCTCAGTTCCAGGATCTCCTTCAGCGCAACCTTCTCAAGGCTGCGCTGCACCTTGCTCTTGTGCTGCTGGTCAAACAGTCGCGTATTGAAACGCACCAGCTCCGCGCGCACCGAGAGCTGGCTGCGCTCACGAAACGCAAAACCCGTGCTGAACACCGACTTCTGCCCCGACTCGTGGTACACCAGCATGTCCACGTACCCACCTTTGGCCGGGCCGCAGGGCAACAGCTGGAAAATCCCCTGGGACTGGCAACGCTGCTCAAGCTGGAGTGTGACCGAGAGATCGGCCTGCAGCCCTTCCAGCGCCAATCTGGTCACGCTTGCAAAGTGTTCGCCTGCGGTTGCGTCGATCCTGCGCAGCGCCTGGTCGACCAGTTCCGGGCGCTCGCGACCGGGCCAATGGGCCTCTTCGGCTGGCACCGCGTCCCAGCCCAGGTACTTCAGCTGGTTGCGGTAGTAGCCGTACCAGTCCTGGACATGCCCTTGATCGTAACCACTGCGGGTCACCCGCTCGGCCATCAGTGCGGCCAGTTGCACCGAGTCTCTTTGCGCGGGGGTTACACCGGGCAGGAAGGACATCACGCTGAAGCCGACTACGGCGGCTTGTGGGTTAGTCATGCTGGGCTCCTTCGAGCAAGGTCCCGAACGTGGATTGATAGCTGCGCGTTTGCTGCTTCTTCTCAATGAGCGCGCGCAGGTTGACGGCATGCGTGGCGAAGCGGGCCATGTCGAGGAAGGCCGAGAATCCCCGGACCTGAAGGTCACCCGAGAGCATCTCGCCCAGCGGCTTGTCGAATTCGATGTGCGCCAAGGCCAGCGAGCTGCCGACGCTCACGCTGCACACATGGATCATCGGCCCCGGCAACACCAGGCCGACCTCCAGCGTCACCTGGGTCCCGCTCTCGCCTGCCGCGCAGGCAAAGCTGCGCAAACTGGCACTGGCCTCGGCGTTCTGCTGCAAGCGTTCCAGCCCCTTCGCCAGCAACGTGTCGGCATTCGCCAGGCGAGTCGCCAACCACAATTGCAGGGGTTGTGCCGGTACCAGCAAGGCGCAGTCCCGGGCCGGCCGGTTATCGTGAAAAAACTGCGTCAGGGTCCAGCCGAACCGGGGGAGCATTTGACGGTAGTCGCCATACCACTCCTTGAACTGGGTAAAGCGCGAGCCCTGCTGCTTGTCCGCCACCAGCTGTGCGTAAAGCAGGCTGTCGAGCACCGCCTGGCGTTGTTCAGCGGGTACGGCGTCGGCAACCAGCAACAGCGAGCCGCCGTCGAGCCACAACGCATAAGCATCCTGTTTCATCATGCTGTCCGTCCTTGCGTCGAAAAAACGAGACGGCCCGCCTTGCGGGCCCTCCCGCCCGCGATCAGATGTCGTAATCCAGAACCTTGGTTTTGGTGCGCTCGCCCAGCTTGCTTTCAACCGTGCTGCGCACGTAGTCATAGAGGGTTTTGTTGAACACCAGCATTGCCATGCCGGCGTAGTATTCACGCGAGGTGCTCTTCCACTCGAACACCACCACATCCAGGTCGTGTTGCGCAGAGCCGGTGGTGAGCGCGCTCATGCCCAGCACCATTTCGCCAGAGCTGGTTTCAATGCACGATGCCAGGCCTACGACGGCGCTGCTCTTGGTGCTGACGTTGCGTTTGAACACGTCCTGGGCTTCGGTGACCATGCCCAGTTTTTCCAGCGCACCCTGCGCCAGCGAGTTCAACGCTGCGCCCAATGGGCCACCGACCAAAAGCGTGCCCATCCCCTTGAAGACCTTGAAGGCAACGGCGCCCAGGGTGAGCTGTTGCGAGGACGCGGTCTCACGCTCATATTTGCGCTGGGCGGTACCCCAGCCGCAGTCGCCCATGACCTTCAGGAACTCATCGAACCAGGCTTCGCTTTCGCTTTCTTCGTTGTACTTTTTACTGGCGACCAGCGATGCGAACTGGAAGGTGTTCTTGGCATCGGTACGGCTCTGGTACGACATGCCGGCGCCGAACGCCATCAGCGATTGCTCGACGACAGCGGCGGTGTTGGTGCTGAGGATTTGTTGATTGTCAGCCATCTTGGATAGTCCTTTCATGAAGCCCCGTGAGGTCGGGGGCTTCACACTATCCAAGCGCTTCGGGCCTGAGCGGCCCGAAAGCGTTCCCTCTGGGTTCAGCCTGCCGTCGGGTACCAGCGCGGGGTGTAGACCCACTCGCCGCCGTCGGCACGGGCAAAGGTGCAGGTGGTAGAGGAGCCGACCAACACCATGGTGCGCATGTCGACCTGCTCCGGGGTCAGATCGCCCAGGCGGATGACACGCAGCGTCTGCCCCGGACGACCAATGTCGCGCCCAAGGACTACAGGGGTTTGCGGCGTGCGGTGCTGGCGGACGATTTCCAGGGCCCGGCCCAGCTGCCAGGGGCGCGAGCGCGAGATCGGGTTGTAGAAGGCCAATGCCAGGTCCGCTTGCGCGGCCAGGTCCAGGCGCTTCTCGATGATCGCCCAGGGCTTGAGGTTGTCCGACAACGACAACACGCAGAAGTCATGCCCCAACGGTGCCCCCGCCTGCGCCGCCGTGGCGAGCGATGCGGAAACGCCAGGCAGCATCTGCAACTCGACGCGGTGCCAGGCCGGCTCGCTGGATTCGTGCAGGGCTTCGAGCACCGCAGCCGCCATGGCGAACACGCCTGGGTCACCTGACGACACCACCACCACCGAACGACCTTGTGCCGCCAGTTCGAAGGCGTGACGGGCACGCTGCATCTCTTCGCGGTTGTCGGTGCAATGCAGCACCTGGTCGGCGCGGAACGGGCCGGCCATGCGCACGTAGGTTTCGTACCCCAGCACATCGTTGGCGCGCGCCAGCTCGGCTTTCACCGCCGGCACCATCAGGTCGGCCGCGCCAGGGCCAAGGCCGATCACCGCCAGGCGACCACGGCCACGGCCAATCTGTTGCGGGTCGATGGGCTGGCTGGCCACGGCAATCGCCAGGCCTTCGCCAACACTGTGCGGCGCGAGCAATTGGGGCAGCGCGCGGGCCGCCAGCTCGCTGACCGACGCGGCCTCGGCGGCAAAGCGCAACGGCACGCCCAGCTCGGCAGCGGCGGCATGCAGCGCCGGTTCGGCCATCTCGGTTTCGCTGGCCAGCAGGCAGGCCAGCGCCGGCTCGGCGATTTTCGCGCCGTGCAGGGCATCACGTACGGCACGCGCCAGTTCCGGCACGCCGGCACTGACGGCCACCAGCACGCAACGCGGATAGATCACCAGCTCATTGGCGCTGGCTTCGCGGGCATCGCAACCCACATGAATGGCCAACTGCGCCTGTTCACTTTGCGGCAGTTGCGCCTGCTCCAGCCATGGCGCCGCACCGTCGATGCGCACGCTTTCCCCTGCGAGCAGGTCTGAGACGAAACGCTTGCCCAGTTCCAGGTCCGCCAGGGCATAGCCGCTGGGCGGGTTGAGCAGGCAGGTGCCAAAACGCAGCTCACCGCTGGTGGTGATGGCTGCTGCCACGCCCAGCCCGGCGGCGATTTCACGGGCCAGCAGGTTGACCCCGGCAAGCCCGCCGAGCAGCGGTACAACAGCGCTGCCGTCTTCGGCCACGGCGAGCACCGGCGGCTCTGCGCCCTTCTCCAGCAGCACGCTGGCCAGGCTGCGAATAACGATGCCGGCCGCGCACAGGGCGATGATCGGCGTGTCCTGTTGATAGAGCTGGCGCAGGGTGGCGCCGAACTCCTGATAGCTGCGGTCGACACCTTCGACACGGCCGGCCAGGCCGTGGATCAACGCATCGGGGTACAACTGCTGGAGCCTGCGCGCGGTGGCCAGGCTGCCCTTGCCGAGAATGACAATGGCCGGTGCTTGTACGCTCATCAGCCTTGCCACCTTTCGCCGGGAACAATGATCAGGGAGAAGTACGGCGACGACTGCGGATCGACTTCGTCGAGCGCGACGATCTTCTGGTTGGCCATGGTCGCGCGCTCCACATACAGCGCCCGCTCGGCCAGGCCCAGCTCAGCCAGCACGTCGCGCACCTTGGGGAAGTTGCGCCCCAGCTTCATGATCACTGCGGCGTCGGCATCGGCCAGGCGACGCTTGAGTTCGTCTGCCGGCAGCACGCCGGAGAGCACCGACAGGCTCTGGTTGCGGTACACCAGCGGCGCACCCAGCACCGAAGCACCGCCCAGCATCGAGCACACACCGGGGATCACTTCGGCCTCATAGCGCTCGGCAAGGCGGTCGTGCAGGTACATGTAGGAGCCGTAGAAGAACGGGTCACCCTCACAGATCACCGCGACGTCACGACCGGCATCCAGGTGCGCGGCCACTTCGAGGCTGGCGTTGTCGTAGAAGTCGCTGATTACCTGTTCATAGGACAGCGGCGCCGGCAGTACCTCGGTGGTCACCGGGTACACCAGCGGCAGCAGGGTCTGTTCGGCCTGCAGGTGGCCCTCGATGATGCCGAAGGCATTGCCGCGCTTGCCCTTGGCGACGAAGTACGCCACCACGGGCGACTCGCGCAGCAGGCGCAGGGCCTTGACGGTAATCAGTTCCGGGTCGCCCGGGCCCACGCCCAGGCCGAGCAAACGTCCTCGTGCCGACATCATTCGACCTCCGTGGCCAGTGCGTTGACCGCCGCAGCGGCCATCGCGCTGCCGCCCAGACGGCCTTCGACGATCACGAACGGCACGCCACGGCTGTCGGCCGCGAGCATCGCCTTGGATTCTGCCGCGCCGACAAAGCCGACCGGGAAGCCGAGGATCAACGCCGGTTTCGGCGCGCCAGCATCGATCATTTCCAGCAGGTAGAACAGCGCGGTCGGCGCGTTGCCGATCACTACCACGCTGCCTTCCAGATGGGGCCGCCACAGTTCCAGGGCGACCGCCGAGCGGGTGTTGCCCAGTCCCTTGGCCAGCTCCGGGACGCTTTCGTCACGCAGCGTGCAGATCACCTCGTTGTTCGCCGGCAGGCGCGCGCGGGTGATGCCTTCGGCGACCATGCGCGCGTCGCACAGGATCGGCGCACCAGCGGCCAGGGCATCGCGCCCGGCCTTGCCGGCACCCTCGGAGAAGCGCAGCGCGTCAACCACCCCGACCATGCCGCAGGCGTGAATCACCCGCACTGCGAGCTTTTCCAGGTCGGCCGGGATCCGCTCCAGGCGGGCCTCCTGGCGGATGATGGCGAAGGAGTTGCGATAAATCTCCTGGCCGTCGCGGATGTAATCAATCATCGAGGTGTGCTCCGTGGACGGGCGTCTAGTTCGGCGCCCGCCTCTTCCAATGTCAGGTTCTGCCCAACGGGCATACCCAGGCCAGGTTGGCCAGGGCGAGAAATAAACAGGTCGTAACGACCGGGCCCGACGGCCATCAAGGTCGCCGGCGCCGTGTGGGCCAGCGCGCAGGAGCGCGCACAGCCACTGAGATGAATGCCGGCAACCGGGCCTTGGCGCCGTAGCAGGCCGGCCAGTTGCACGGCGTCGGCCTTGGTGTCGGCCTGGGCCTTGGCGCAACCGGCAGAGCCGGTGCAGGCGACCATTTGCGCCAGCGATGCCGCCGGGTCGCACAACAGGCCCAGGGCGTTCAACGCCGCCAGTGCGGCATCGGCCTGCGCAGCCGGGATGTTCGGGATCAGCAGGCTTTGCCATGGGGTCATGCGCAGGCTGGCGTCACCCAGGGTGCTTGCCAGCGTTGCGGCGCCGCGCAATTGTGCGGCGCTCAGCCGGCCGAGCGGTGCAGCCGCGCCCACGCACACGCGATCCTGTTGGCGCTGTGGGTAGACTCCCAAGTGCAGCGCGAGGTCACGCCCCGTGCGTCGCCAGCCCAATACCGCAGCATCGCGACGCAAGGTCAGCGGCAGGCCGTGAAGGAATGTCTCGACATCAACCACGGCCAATAGCTGACGCATTCGTGATTGCTCGGCACTCGCCAGATCGAGGAAGCGCTGCAACACCGCCAGTACCAGCGCATGCCCATCGGCCAACGGCACGGCGGCCAAGGGCGCGCCAGGACACCCGGCCAGGCCAAAGCCCAGCCAGACATCCCCTTCCAGCATCAGCGGGGACAGCCAAAGGTCATGGGCGTGATCAAGCATCGCAAGGTCTTCGCCACCGTCCAGCTGGACTGCAAACTTGGCTGACAGCTGATGCAGGCGCTCGACGGTTTGCAACGATTCGAGAATCTGTGCTGCCAGCGCCCGGCTGTCGAACAGCATCGCCCTGTCCAGGCCCGCGCTGGGGCTGAGCATCAGGTTGCGCACATCGTCGCCGGCCGCCTCGCGGGGCCCCAGCCCGGCGTCGAGCAGGTGCCCGATCAACCCGGCATGGTCGGCGCCAATGCCGCGAATCTGCAGGTTGCTGCGGTTGGTCACCTCGATCACGCCACCGGCATAGCGCTCGGCGGCTTCAGCCACCGCCATGGCCTGCGCCGCGCTCAGCCGGCCACCGTCGAGCTTGATCCGCGAAATGCCGCCGTCCAGCGCCTGGACGATGCGCCACAACCCCGGGCAGGCCGAGGGGCGAAGGGCAGAAGGCGGCGACGCGTGGTTCAAATGATCACCCGGTAATCGTCAAAAGACGCTGGCGGCAGGAAGGCGCGGTATTATGCCTGCTTTGTCCGCTGGCAGGCTAAGCCAGCCGGTCGGATTGCCCTGTGAAAGAGGAACGGCATGGCGCCCTGGTTGACCATAGTAGGAATCGGCGAAGACGGCTTCAACGGCCTCGGCAAGCAGGCCCGACGGGCCTTGTTGCAGGCCGGCAAGGTGTTTGGCGGGCCACGCCAGCTGGACCTGCTGCCACACTGCATCCGCGCCGAGCGCCTGAGCTGGCCAAGCCCGTTCTCGCTCGCGCCGGTGTTGGCGTTGCGTGGTGAGCCGGTGTGCGTGCTGGCCAGCGGCGACCCGATGCTCTACGGCGTCGGTGCCAGCCTCGCGCGGCAGGTCGACAGCAGCGAGCTGCGCGTACTCTCCTCGCCTTCGTCCTACTCACTGGCCGCCGCCCGCCTCGGCTGGCCGCTGCAGGACGTGGTCACGCTGTCGGTGGTCGCCCGCCCATTGGCCGCGGTTGCCGCGCACCTGTACAGCGGCCAGCGCCTGCTGGTGTTGAGCAACGACGGTGACAGCCCGGCGGCGCTTGCCGAACTGCTGCGCGCGCGCGGTTTCGCACCGAGCCGGATCAGCGTGCTGGAACACCTGGGCGGTGCGGCCGAGCGGCGTATCGACGGCGAGGCCAGTGACTGGAACCCCGGCGCGATTGCTGCCCTCAATTTGGTCGCCATTGAATGCCGTGCGGCGGCCGATGCACCGCGCCTGTCGCCATTGGCCGGGCTGCCAGATTCGGCGTTCCGCCATGACGGCCAGATCACCAAACGCGACGTGCGCGCCATCACCCTTGCGCGCCTGGCACCGCAGCCGGGCGAACTGCTCTGGGATGTCGGCGCCGGCAGCGGCTCGATCGGTATCGAATGGATGCGCGCGCACCCCAGCTGCCGCGCGCTGGCCATTGAAGCCGACGAAGGCCGCCAGCAACTGATCGAACACAACCGCGATGCCCTCGGTGTGCCTGGCCTGCAATTGGTGTGCGGACGCGCGCCACAAGCGCTGGAGGGGCTGGAGCGACCCGACGCGATCTTCATCGGTGGCGGCGTGACCCGCGAAGGCGTGCTCGACACCTGCTGGGCGCAACTGCGCCCGGGTGGCCGGCTGGTAGCCAATGCCGTGACCCTGCAAAGTGAAACCCTGTTGATGAGCTGGCGTGCGCAACATGGCGGCGAGCTGACGCGCATTCATATTGCGCAAGCGCAGCCGCTGGGCGAATTCGACACCTGGCGCCAGGCGCTGCCGATCACCCTGCTCGACGTGGTCAAACCCCTCGATGCGTGACGAGACCGCCGAACAACCCACGCCGTTGCGCAGCGGCCTGACCACTGGCAGCTGCGCCACCGCCACCAGCCTGGCCGCCGCGCGGCTGCTGCTGACCGGCCAGGATAATGACGCCGTGCAGATCACCCTGCCCAAGGGCAAGCAGGTGCAGATGCGCCTGGAATTCTGCCGGCTGTTCGACGGCGGCGCCGAGGCCGGCACGCTGAAGGATGCCGGCGACGACCCGGATGTCACCCATGGCGCGCTGCTGTATAGCAGCGTGCGGCTGGTTGCTGAGCCGGGCGTAGGTTTTGTCGCCGGCCAAGGTGTCGGCACCGTGACCCGCCCAGGCCTGGTGCTGGCGGTCGGTGAGCCGGCGATCAACCCGGTGCCACGCCGGATGATGACCGAGCATCTGCAGGCGCTGGCTGCCAGTTGCAACTATGGCGGCGGCTTCGAAGTGACGGTGAACGTGCGCGATGGCGAAAGCCTGGCGTTGAAGACCATGAACCCGCGCCTGGGGATTCTCGGCGGGCTGTCGATTCTGGGTACCAGTGGGATTGTCCGGCCGTTTTCCTGCTCGGCCTATATCGCCTCGATCCACCAGGGTATCGATGTGGCCAAGACCAATGGCTACGAACACATCGCCGCGTGCACCGGCAACGCCAGCGAAGACACCATGCGCCAGGTCTACAACCTGCCGGAGATCGCCCTGATCGAGATGGGCGATTTTGTCGGTGCGGTGCTCAAGCACCTGCGCAAGGTGCCGGTGGGCAAGCTGAGCATTTGCGGCGGTTTCGGCAAGATCAGCAAGTTGGCGGCCGGGCACATGGACCTGCACAGCCGGCATTCGAGCATCGACCTGCCGCAGTTGGCCGAATGGGCTGCCGCGGTCGGTGCGGATGACGCGTTGCAGGCCGCGATCATCGCGGCCAATACCAGCCAGCAGGCGTTGGCGCTGGCCCATGCGGCCGGCGTGAAGCTGGGTGATGCGGTGTGTGCGCATGCCTTGGCGTTTGCCAGCAGCGTGGTGCCGGCGCAGGTGCAAGTGGAAGTCTTCGCCATCGACCGCCAGGGCGGCATCGTCGGCCGGGCGGGGGTGCAGCAATGAGCCGACGGATCCTGTTGCTGGGAGGGGTGACCGAGGCGTTGGCGCTGGCCCGGCGCCTGGGCCCGGAGCACGTCTACAGCCTGGCCGGCATCGGCCGCGTGCCGCAGGACCTGCACTGTCAGGTGCGGGTGGGTGGCTATGGCGGGGCTGAAGGGTTGGCGGCGTACCTTCGCGCCGAGGGGATTGGCCTGGTGATTGATGCCACGCACCCGTATGCCGCGCAGATCAGTGCCAATGCGGCGCAGGCGGCATTGCTGGCCGGGATCCCCTGCTGGGCCTTGCGCCGGCCGGCGTGGCAGGCGCAGCCGGGGGATGACTGGCGCGAGGTGGCGGGCTGGGCGCAATTGATCGCAGCGCTCAAGGCGTTTCGCCGGCCGTTGTTCACCCTGGGGCGTGAGCCATTGCAGCATTTGGGGGAAATCCCGCCGGAGCAGTTCTGGACCTTGCGCGCGCTGGAAGCTTGCCCGGGCAATGAGCGCTGCGAGGTGATCGGCGCGCGTGGGCCGTTTCTGCTGGAGGATGAGCGGGCGCTGTTCCAGCGTCGGCAGATTGATGTGCTGATCAGCAAGAACAGCGGCAGCAGCGCGACCGAGCCCAAGCTTGAGGTGGCCCGGGAGCTGGGAGTGCCGGTGTTGATTCTGCAGCGGCCGCAGCTTGCCGAGGTGACGCGGGAGTTTGGGACGGTGGAGGCGGTGCTTGAGGCGCTGGGGTTGTAGGGACTATCTATTTGATTTGTTGCCTTTGCTGGCCGATTCCGCCCTTACCGCCCATTTAGCGACACCTCCGTTCAGCCTCAGGAACATGGCGCACTCAGATCAAAATCAAGATCAACCGCACAATTCGCTTCGCTCTTGCTTTGCACGTCGCCTACAGAGCAAAGCCGAACACTGTGAGAATGACTGTCTTGCACAACCTGTTGTAGCCGCTGCCGGCAGGCTGCGCTGGAGCCCGTGAGGGCTCCCAAAGGCGGCGCCTGCGTTGCAGGCGAGCGCAGCCTGACGGCAGCGGCTACACGGTCGCTGGAAATTCTTATTTCGGAGCCTCACGGCCCGCGTATATCCCATTGACAGATACCAGCCGCCACTTAAACTTGGTCATACTTTTTGACTGTCCAAAGGAGTCAATCATGGAGCAAGGTGCCGTATTCAAAAGCAACCGAAGCCAGGCCATCCGCCTGCCAAAGTCTGTAGCCATGCCCGAGGATGTCACCCGAGTGGATGTCGTAGCCGTGGGAAGAACCCGCATCATTTCGCCCGCAGGCGAATCCTGGGACAGCTGGTTCGAGGGTGACGACGTCAGCCCCGACTTCATGGCTTCCAGGGAACAGCCTGCCGATCAAGAGCGCGAAGGATTCTGATGCTCAAGTACATGCTGGATACCAACATCTGCATTTTCACCATCAAGAACAAGCCGCAGGAAGTCCGCGATGCCTTCAATCGCCATGGCAACCAACTGTGCATCAGCACGATTACCTTGATGGAGCTGATGTACGGCGCGGAGAAGTCCGCAACCCCCGAGCGCAACCTAGCGATTGTCGAAGGTTTTGCCGCCCGCCTCGAAGTGCTGGACTACAACACGCAGGCCGCAGCTCACAGTGGGCAATTGCGTGCCGAACTGGCAATGGCCGGCACCCCCATTGGCCCCTACGACCAGATGATTGCCGGGCACGCTCGCGCTTGCGGGCTGATCCTGGTCACCCACAATGCGCGCGAGTTCACCCACGTCCCTGGGCTGAGGGTCGAAGACTGGATTAGCGCCTCACGGTAACCCGCCGTCCATTACACTCCCCCTCTCACCGTCCCCCTCACAAGGCCTCGAAATGGATATTCAATGGTGGATCTGGCTGGTACTGGGCATCGGCCTGATCGTCCTCGAAATGCTGCTGCCGACCTTCTTCATTCTCTGGTTCGGCATCGGTGCCGTGGTCGTCGCCCTGGTCGCCTGGCTCGCCCCGGCCCTGCAACTGGACATGCAGGTGCTGCTCTGGGTAGTGCTCTCCTCGGTCACCGCCGCGCTCTGGTTCAAAGTGTTCAAACGCAAAAAGCCCGACGTACGCTGGACCGCCGACACCGCCCTTGGTGAAGTCGGACTGCTGACCCAGACAGTCTCGGAATTCAACAAAGGCCGCGTACGCTTCCAGAAACCCATCCTCGGCAACGAAGAATGGATCTGCGTCGCAAGCGCCGAAATTCCCGCCGGCGAGCGGGTGCGCATCCTCGCCATCGAAGGCAATACCGTACGGGTCGGGCGCGCCTGACACCTGTATTCACATCAAAGGAAGATCGATTCAATGACCAGTCTGATTGTCACCGGCGCCATAGCCCTGTTCGTCCTCATCACCCTGTTCAAGGGCGTACGCATCGTGCCCCAGGGTGAAGAGTGGATCGTCGAGCGCCTGGGCCGTTACCACACCACCCTCAAGCCCGGCCTGAACTTCGTCATCCCGTACATGGACGTGGTCGCCTACCGCCTGCCCACCAAGGACATCATCCTCGATGTGCAACAACAGGAAATCATCACCCGCGACAACGCGGTGATCGTCGCCAACGCCCTGTGCTTCGCCAAGGTCATCGACCCGCAAAAAGCCTCCTACGGCGTGCAGGACTACGCCTTCGCCGTCACCAGCCTGACCATGACCTCGCTGCGCGCCATCGTCGGCGCCATGGACCTGGACGAAGCACTCTCCGGCCGTGAACAGATCAAGGCCCGCCTGCGCGAAGTGATGTCGGAACAGACCGAAGACTGGGGCGTGACCGTGCGCTCGGTAGAGATCCAGGACATCCGCCCGTCCGCGAACATGCAGTCGGCCATGGAACGCCAGGCCGCCGCCGAGCGTGAACGTAAAGCCGATGTCACCCGCGCCGAAGGCGCCAAGCAGGCGGCGATCCTCGAAGCCGAGGCCCGCCAGCAATCGGCCAAGCTGGACGCCGAAGCCCAGATCAACCTGGCTGAAGCCTCGGCACGCGCGATCACCCTGGTCAAGGATGCCGTCGGCACCGAGATCACCCCGGCCATGTACCTGCTGGGCGAACGCTACATCAGTGCCATGGAAAACCTGGCCCAGAGCAGCAACAGCAAAATCGTGGTGCTGCCGGCCGACCTGCAGGAAACCGTGCGCGGCCTGATGGGCCGCAACAAAGGCTGATCCCGCACTGCCCGCCGGGGGCCCTGCGGCACTTGATCGCACCCCCGGCTTTTTTACATCTACGTGCAACTCTGGCTAAATAGCCACCACTCGATTCCTGACCGGATCTTTCCATGCCCCGACACCGGCTTGCCCCCGCCTGGATCGCCTGCCTCGCAGTGCTGTTCAATCTGCTGGTCATGCCGTTGTCGTCTGCTGCCCCGAAAAGTTCTGGTGACCAGGTGCTCTGGAGCCTGTTCTGCTCCGCCGGTGGCAGCAAGATGGTCGCCATCTCCCTGGGCCCGCAAGACGGCACCCAGCAGAACGACGACCACTCGACCATGCAGCACTGCTGGTGCTGCTCTGGTGCAGCGCCGCTGCTGGCATTGCCCGGGCACCCGCTGCAACTGGTCCACCCCAACGCAGACCTGCGCGCACCCGCTGTGCGCCTGGCCGTCCGTTCAGCCACACCGCGCCAGCAATGGCCGTCGCTCAACCCTCGCGCTTCCCCTTCAGTCTGAATTCGCTACGCTCACTGCTGTGACCCCGAATGGACTGGAGAATCACCATGCTCAAGAACGCCCTGCTGCTGGCCGCACTGTTGCTGCCCGCCACCTTTGCCAACGCCCACGAATACACCAAGGGTGACCTGCACATCGCCCACCCGTGGTCGCAGGAACTGCCGCCCAACGCGCCCAACGTTGCCGCCTATTTCATCGTGCACAACAACGGCAAGGCGGACGACCGCCTGCTCAGCGTCGACAGCCCGATCACCGACCGCGCCGAACTGCACGAGCATGTGCACAAGGACGGCCTGATGAAAATGCAGCAGGTCGCCAACGTGGTCGTTCCGGCCGGCAAGGACCTGGTCTTCGCCCCCGGCGCCTACCACGTCATGCTGCTGCAACCCAAGGACCGCAGCCTGCTCAGCGATGGCAAGCGCTTCCCGCTGACCCTGCATTTCGAGAAGGCCGGTGATGTAACCGTGGAAGTCGCGGTACAGAAACAGGCCCCCGAAGGCGAAGCCCACACGCACTGATCGCTGAACGCGGCTCGCCATGAGCACCGCCCGCCACAGACTCACCCGCAAGCGCAGCCCTGACACCAGGACGCTGCGCGGCAGTTGGTTGAGCCTGTTCGCCATGTTGATGATCTTTATCGGCCCACTGGTCTCCCAGTCGATGCCGATGGATCACCGTGCCGCCATGCCTGGCATGAGCATGGCCAGCAGCATGGACATGGGCAGCGCTGCCGAGTGCCATGGCGACAGCCATGCCAGTGGCAGCCAGGGCGGCGACCCGTCGCTGCATGTGATCTGGGAGAAATGCGGCTACTGCAGCCTGTTCTTCCACTGCCCGGCACTGCCACAACCGCTGAGCCTGCTGACCACCACGGCCACACCGCCGCTGCGGCTCATGGCCTTCCACACGCGCCAGGGCCATGCCCGCCAAACGGTCTTCCCCGGCGCCCGATCGCGCGCGCCGCCGGCCTTCATCGTCGTCTGAAACCACAACCTGCGCGCCTCAGGTCCGGCTATAGCCGATGACTGCGCGCACCTTCATGACTGATCGATGTTGGAATCCCTATGTCCGGCTGCACCCCTGTTTTTCGTCTGTCCCTGCGCGGGACCATCGCGCTGTTCTGCGGCACCTTGCTAAGCCCCTTGGCCCTGGCCGCAGAGGCCAGCCACGACGGCCATAACCACGACCTGGCCGAGCTGTCCCCCACCGTGATCACCGCCGTGGCACCGAGCTCGCCATTGACCATCGTCACCAACCCCAAGGACCCGCGCCAGCCCGTCCCGGCCAGTGACGGCGCCGACTACCTGAAGACCATCCCCGGCTTCTCGGCCATCCGTGCCGGCGGCACCAACGGCGACCCAGTGCTGCGCGGCATGTTCGGCTCGCGGCTGAACATCCTCACCAACGGCGGCATGATGCTCGGCGCCTGCCCCAACCGCATGGACGCACCCACCTCATACATCTCGCCAGAAACCTACGACCGCCTGACCGTGATCAAGGGTCCGCAAAGCGTGCAATGGGGCCCCGGTGGCTCGGCCGGGACCATCCTGTTTGACCGCGAACCGGAGAAGTTCGGCGAGCTGGGTACGCGAGTCAACGCCAGCCTGCTGGCCGGCTCCAACGGGCGCTTCGACAAGGTGCTCGACAGCGCCGCCGGCAATGCCCTGGGCTACGTGCGCTTCGTCGGCAACCAGTCGCGCTCGGACGACTATGAAGACGGCAACGGCGACAGCGTGCCGTCACGCTGGGACAAGTGGAACGGCGACCTCGCCGTGGGCTGGACCCCGGACGCCGACACCCTGCTCGAACTCACCGCTGGCAAGGGCGATGGCGAAGCGCGCTATGCCGGGCGAGGCATGGACGGCTCGCAGTTCAAGCGCGAAAGCCTGGGCCTGCGTTTTGAGAAGTCCAACCTCGGCGAGGTGCTCGACAAGGTCGAGGCGCAGGTCTACTACAACTACGCCGACCACGTGATGGACAACTACAGCCTGCGCCGCTCGCCCACCAGCGGCATGATGGCCGGGCCGATGGTCAGCAACGTCGACCGCCGCACCCTGGGTGCACGGATCAAGGCGACCTGGCGTTGGGCCGACGTGTCGCTGGTCAGCGGTATCGATGCGCAAACCAATGAACACCGCCAACGCGGCGGCATGGGCATCGATGCGCACAAGGGCAAGCCCTGGACCAAGGACGCCGATTTCCACAACTATGGCGTGTTCGGCGAGCTGACCTGGGAAACCAGCAATCAGGATCGCCTGATCACCGGCGCGCGCCTGGACCGCGCCTCGGCCAAGGACTACCGCCAGGTCAGCCCGACCAGCGGCGACACCCGCGCCGACACCTTGCCCAGCGGCTTCGTGCGCTTCGAGCATGACCTGGCCGACATCCCCGCCACCACCTACATCGGCCTGGGCCACACCCAGCGCTTCCCCGACTACTGGGAGCTGTTCTCGCCCAAGAGCGGCCCGAACGGTTCGCGCAACGCCTTCGACGGGCTCAAGCCGGAGAAAACCACCCAGCTGGACTTCGGCATCCAGTACAAGACCGAACGCCTGGACGCCTGGGCCTCGGGCTATATCGGCCAGGTGCGTGACTACATCCTGTTCGACTACACGCCGGGGATGATGGGCATGCTCAACTCCCAGGCCGAGAACATCGATGCGCGGATCATGGGCGGTGAGTTGGGTGCAGCCTATCAACTGACCTCGAATTGGAAAGCCGACGCGACCCTGGCCTACGCTTGGGGCAAGAACAGCAGCGATGGCAAGGCGCTGCCGCAAATGCCGCCACTGGAAAGCCGCCTGGGCCTGACCTACAGCCAGGACAACTGGAGCACCGGCGCACTGTGGCGGTTGGTCTCGGCGCAGAACCGCATTGACCAGAATGCCGGCAACGTGGTCGGCAAGGACTACGAAAAAAGTGCCGGCTTCGGCGTGTTCTCGCTCAATGGCGCGTACCGCGTCAGCAAGAACCTCAAGCTCAGTGCTGGCGTCGACAACCTGTTCGACAAGGCCTATGCCGAGCACCTGAACCTGGCCGGCAACGCCGGGTTCGGTTACCCGGCCAGTGACCCGCAAGCGATCAGCGAGCCGGGGCGGACCTTCTGGACCAAGGTCGACCTGAGTTTCTGACAACAATAAAAAGGCGCGGTCGATGACCGCGCCCAACCCGGTCAACAGGGGAGCGTGCCATGAGTAAACCGTCGATATCCTTCTACAACCTGGCCTGGCGTTGGCATTTCTATGCCGGGCTGTTCGTTGCGCCATTCATGATCCTGCTGGCGATCACCGGGATCATCTACCTGTTCAAGCCGCAGCTCGACCCGCTGCTGTATCGACCGCTGATGGTGGTCGAGGCCGGGCATCATCGGCAGACTGCCGACCGCTTGCTGCAGCAGGTGCAGGCGGCTTATCCGGCAGGCCAGGTCAGCCGGTACCTGCCAGCGCCTGCGCCCGAGCGCAGCGCACAATTCGTGGTGAATGCGGGCGGCCGTGAGCTGAATGTGTTCATCAACCCCTACACCGGCGCCGTGCTCGGCGAGCAGGACGCCAAGCAGAACCTGCAAGCCATTGCCCGCGCGCTGCATGGCGAACTGATGATCGGTACCGTCGGTGACCGGCTGGTGGAACTGGCGGCGGGCTGGGGGATTGTCCTGGTGGTGTCCGGCCTGTACCTCTGGTGGCCGCGCGGCAAGGCGTCGGCCGGGGTGCTCTGGCCGCGCCTGAATGCCCGGGGGCGCCTGCTGTGGCGCGACCTGCATGCGGTGACCGGGTTCTGGGGCTCGGCGCTGTTGTTGCTGATGCTGCTGAGCGGCATGACCTGGACCGGGTTCTGGGGCAAGCAGTACGCCGACCTGTGGAACCGTTTTCCGGCAGCGATGTGGAACGATGTGCCCAAGTCCGACCAGCAGGCGCGCGAGCTGAACAGCGCTGCGCGCCAGACCGTGCCGTGGGCGCTGGAGAACACGCCGATGCCGGTGTCTGGCGCACATGCCGAGCATGCCGGCCACGGCGACATGGCCAGCGGCCCGGCGGCGCCGCAAGTGAGCCTGCAACAGGTGCAGGACCTGGCTGGGGCACGTGGGGTCGAAGCGGGTTACAGCATCACCCTGCCAACCAGCGCCAGCGGGGTGTTCACCGTGGCGGTGTTTGCCGATGACCCGCGCAATGATGCAACCCTGCATGTTGATCAATACACCGGCAAGGTCTTGGTGGATGTGCGTTGGGCCGATTACAGCCCGGTGGCGCGGGCCACGGAAATGGGGGTGATGTTGCATGAGGGCAAGCTGTTCGGGCGCTTCAACCAGCTGGTGATACTGCTGGTGTGCCTGATGATTCTGCTGGGGGCGGTGAGCGGGCTGGTGATGTGGTGGAAGCGTCGGCCGCAGGGCGGCCTGGGTGTGCCGCCGCTGCGCCATGACCTGCCGCGCTGGAAGGGCGCGACGGCGATCATGCTGGTGCTGGGGGTGGCGTTTCCGCTGGTGGGGGTGTCGATGCTGGTGGTGTGGTTGCTCGACAGCGTTTTCGCTCGACGCCCAGGCCTGAGAAGCATCGCGGATTGATACCGCCTGTAGATACCGTCTTGC
>NZ_JAMDGY010000097.1 GCF_028656955.1 Pseudomonas fontis | reverse complement strand
AGCAGTTCTTCGTCCACGTCAATGGCCGTGGTGGTGAGCATCAACATCACGGGGCCTTTGACGCTGTATTGCTTGGTCACCAGGTTGCCGGTGGCTTCGTCCTTGCCGGTGCTGGCAATGGTCAATTCGCCGTCTGATTGCAGCAGTTTCAAGGCATAAGCCGCTTGGCGGACACCCTCTTCTTCGGCGATGGCGAGGATCTTGTGTTGCAGGTCCGTTTCGCCAAGATAAAAAAGACTCTGGCCGGTCATGGCGCTGTACTGGATGCGTTCTTCTTCCGGCATCAGATTTAGAACCGCGTCCATCAGCGAGCTTTTGCCCGCCGCGCTCGATGACTGAATCAACACGGCCAAGGGCTGATCCAGTTTTCTGGAAACCGCCGCCAAATACCCGGCCAGCAGGTTGTAGGATTCACCGACGACACCGCAACGGGTCAAATCTGCCTCGATGCGCTCGATCAGATTGGGCGCACGCAACAGGTTTAATGCGGCCAGTTCATCCTCCGCGCTCAGCGTCGGCGTGGGATTTTTCGGGGCCAGTGCCGCTTGGATCGAGGCTTCCTGCAAACCTTCCAGCTTGAGCAATAGTTTGCCCAAGTCGCGCTTGATGATTTCTTCTGGCACGCCCAGCTCGATACTGGCCTGTTTCAAATAGCTATACCGGGCTTTGGCCGCATACAAATCAAAACTGTCCACGTAATAGGCCGCTTCGCGGCCCGGTGCGTGGTCTTCTGCGACCTCGCGGCGCACCTGTACATTGACTCGCATCTGTTCCGGGCCAAGGTTCTTTTTCCAGCCGCGCACCCGCCATCGGCGGTCGGCCACGACCAATAAAAGATCGCCCTGGGCGTTTTCGCTGAAAGTTTCCGATTCGGAAACTGGCCCCACTACCGTCAAAGTTTCCGAATCGAAAACTCCCGGCAGCGGTGGCAGATCGGCGGTTGCCTGCGGCGCAGCGGCTAAAGAAAAAGTGGTTTCTGGCTCAACCAAAACCGGCGTGCCTTTGCCCTGCCACAACGCCTGTTGCAACAACTCGCCCAGTGCCTGAGCCGGGTTTTCCACCTGCAAGGCGAAAGCGTTGGCGTCCATGCCTTGTGGGAACAACAAACGAAACACTTCGATGCCGGCAGAGCGTAGTTCCTCGGCCAGTTTTTCGGCTGCTGCGTCTCCCGCTGAGTCGCGGTCAAAAGCAATGATTACCCGCTGGGTGCCGTGGTGTTTCAGGGCCTGCCAATGGTCTTGGGAAAAACCGTTCACGCCATAGGCGCTGATGACATTGCGAAAACCTGCACACCAAAACGTCATGGCGTCGATCAGCGATTCACAGAGAATAATTTCCAGGCTGGCCAGCAACGCCGCCTCGTTCCAAACCCCGCGCAACGGCGTGGCCAAATACAAATGGCGGGGCTGATTGTGCAGTTTGTTGTTTGCCTGCATCCGCCGCCCGTAAAGCTGCATCACCCGCCCGGACTGCTCCGGCTGGGCGCCGTCTTCCAGACCCAGCACCGGCACGACCAGACAACCGTTTAAATGTTCGTGCCCGGTAGAGCGTAAAACCCCTAAATCTTGCAGGTGCTGTCGCACCTGCCGACCGGCCTGGGTATGCCCTGCGGGCAAGCGATACGTCAGGGTTTTATTGGCATAGCCTAGCTGAAAGTGTTCGATCAGCTCGGGATGGTTCAGGCCGCGAGATTCCAGATAGGCCAGTGCTTCGGGGGACTGTTTGAAATTGGCGTGATAGAACTCGACCACCGAACGCAGCAGCGCTGCGGCTTCAAGATCAGAAGCGCCTGCAGCTAAAGAAGGGAGGTGTCGAGCATGGCTGCGTGTCACACCGACTTTTTCCGTGTTCTCCAGTGGCGCGTCGTTGCGCAGCAGTTGAACCGCGTGCGGCAACGATACGCCTTGGGTTTTCATTACCCAATCAAGCACCGAACCAGCGGCCCCGCAGCCGAAGCAGTGATAGAGATTTTTCTCCTCGGAGACCGACAGGCTGGGCGTGCTTTCGTCATGAAACACGCAGTGCATCACCCAATCCTTGCCGCGCTTTTTCAACTCATGGCCCTGCGACTGGATCAGCCGAACCAGTGACACCTCACGCTTGAGGCGTTCCAGCTCGGCTTCGGGGATGCGGGCCATCGGGGTTTCTCCTAAAATGCGTCAACAATCATATTAGCTATATTTAATTAATCCTAATATGCTATCTCACGTCAAGCAGCAAAAAAACGAGGCATAGACTCATGGTCCATTTCCCAACGCTGGTTCTGCCCATGAGCTTCCCTCAACGCTTGGCAGCACTGCGCAAAGAGCGCGGACTGACACAGCAACAGATGGCTGACACCATTGGCGTGCACATTTCGCAGCTACGGCGCTATGAAGCAGGCACAACACAACCGACCATCGAAGTCTTTCGAAGGACCGTTCTGGCTCTGAGTGTCAGCGCCGATATGCTGCTATTTGATGAGGGAGAACGTGGGCCGGATGACCGCCTAAAACTTCAGTTCGAGGCAATCTCCAAGCTGGATGACAAAGAGCGCGAAGCCCTGGAGACAGTGATCAGCAGCGTATTGCACATGCACGACGCCAAGCGCTGGACACAAGCTGCGACTAAAAGAGACAGCTTGCCGGTCCAATAAAACGGGCCAACCTGGAAAAAGGAACCAGCCCTGTGGGGCTGCTGCTGTGTATAACAAATGCTATACAACCCACGCCAGTATTTGCTGGGTGAAACACTCGTTTTGTATTACAAATGTATAGCAGAACCCAGCAGACAGAAACCGGATAACTAATTGATACATATAGAAAATATCCACCTCGCAAGAGGTGCGTGTTGTGTATTGAGATTTTGCTCCTGTTAAGGAGCGAAAAATCATGCTGAAAAAGGGCGTATTGAGCAGATAGACCGTAGGTCGTCAGGGTGGGTGCAAAAGGGGTGCAACTTGACTGCAGAAAGGATGCAAATAGGGTGCAATCAGGGTGCAAAAACACCGGCGCTAGGCCGGTGTCGAGAGTGTCAGATCAAGTTGAAACTTCTACAGTTCACCAGACCTCATGGGTCTCGGCTCTGTAATTCTTTTCAATACGCTCAACAAGCAATGGCGCACTGATAATTCCTTCTGTCGGATACTCCAATTCATTAGGCCTAAATTCTCTTTCGAGTCGAAATGACTCTTTACCATCCCACAGCCAAAGGGAACCACCCGGTCCGCCATTCCTGGAGCGGAATGTAGGAAATACTTGTAGCCTTTCGGGCACTGGGACATTTTCCACAACGGATAGGAGGCCTTGATTTACCGCACTTTGAACAACAAAGAATGCAGAAAATTGTGGCTCGCCCTCAACTACCGTTGAAAAATCTTTTGGTTGCTCATTATGAAATCCGGGGAAAACACGAATTAAAAAACCGAACTCCGGGTGCTTATGAGTAACTTGCGCATATGCGACACCTTGCGAGGTTAACACCTGCAAAATGTCGCCCAGCTTTACTTTCTTAGCCATTTAAAATCCTTCATATCCAGCTTTTTTCAGCAGCTCAGCACCACGAATCAAACCCTGTTCATACTTGGTCGGGTTTTTGACAGACGATATAGAGTTGATTTTATTGATTAACGTGCCGCCATCTTTACCAAGGCCATGGTAATCGATCAGTGTCTGCTCAACTGCCCGAGCGTCAGCACGAGAAATATTGTCAAGCCCTCTGATTTTTGAAACCACTATACCTTTTTGTCTGAGGTGAGCTTGACCGCGTTTAACTATGTCGTCGGTTATTCCAACGTAACGAGTCACGCCATCAACAACGCAGTTATAAACACAGGTCTTTCCGCCTATAGAGGCAACCTCACCTGCGCCTTTTGGACCA
>NZ_JAMDGY010000096.1 GCF_028656955.1 Pseudomonas fontis | reverse complement strand
TCCCTCTTCCTCGTTGATCAGTCGAGCGCTGGAGCCCGCGAGGGCTCCCAAAGGCGGCGCCTGCTATGCAGGCGAGCGCAGCCTGACGGCAGCGGCTACATTTATCAGCGATCGCCGGCAAGGCCGGCTCCCACAAGTATCAGCAGCGCTGCGGGCCCTGTGGGAGCTGGCCTTGCCAGCGATCGAGTGCAAGGCACTCGTACAGCGATCGCCACCTGGTTCGCTGACGTGGGAGGCCGCATCGCCGGCTGTGCGGCAACGGCCTTGCACAACATCCAACCGCTGCCGCCAGGCAAAGGCGGCGCCTGCTATGCAGGCGAGCGCAGCCTGACGGCAGCGGCTACATTTATCAGCGATCGTCGGCAAGGCCGGCTCCCTCAAATATCAGCAACGCTGCGGGCCCTGTGGGAGCTGGCCTTGCCAGCGATCGAGTGCAAGGCACTCGTACGGCGATCACCACCTGGTTCGATCGCCGGCAAAGCCGGCTCCCACAGGGCTCCCACAGAGAAGTGCATCACGCCCGCCACCCCAGCCGCCCAATCAGCATGAACGCCACCTGAAACCCGATCACCATCAACACGCAACCCACCCACCCCCACTGCACCCAGACCAGCGCCGGCAGCAACGCCCCGGCACTGCCGCCCAGGTAATAGCACGTCAGGTAGCGCCCGATCGCACCCGCCTTGTTCTCCCCCGCCGTACGCGCAATAAACGCATTGGCCGCCGCCTGCGCCAGAAACACCCCGGTCGAACTCAACGCCAGGCCCAGCACGATGACCCACAACACCGGCACCAACATCAGCCCGCTACCCAACATCCCGATCACCCCAGCCACCAGCAACAGGTGCAGCGGCGGACGCGCCTTCGCCAGCCGGCCGGCAATCGGCGTGACCACCAGCGCCAGCAGGAACACCGCATAAATAGACCCCAGCGCCGCCGTACCCAACGAGAACGGCGCCTCACTCAAATACAGCCCCGCATAGGTAAACGACGCCACCTGCGAAAACAGCACGCAAAACCCCACCGCGCAAGCCGCCCACAACGGCCAGCCAAATCGCCCTTTGGCTTTACGCTTGAACACTTGCGGCGCAGGCCCCGGCGCCAGCAGCAAATGAATGCCCAGCCCGATCAACAGCACCAGCCCCGCCAGCACCATGAACGCTTCACGCCACCCCCAGTAATCTGTGATCAACGCCGTGACAAAACGCCCGGCGAACCCACCCAGAATGGTCCCGGCCACATACAGGCTGGTGACCTCGGTCACGTTCGCGCCCTGCCAGCGTTCACCGATCAACCCTACGCTGGTGGCAAAGATCACCGGGATCAACAACCCCTGCACCAGCCGCCACAGCAACAGCTCGTCAAAACTGTCCACCGTGGCCACCAGCAGCACCGGGGTCGCCAGCAGCAACACGGCGGCGACTATCACCGCGGGCGGGCGCCAACGCTGCCCCAGCCACCCAACAAAAGGCGCCGTCACCGCCACCGCCAAGGTGGTAAGCGTAAGGGTCCAGCTAACCTGGCGGATGCTCACGGCAAACTGCCGGGCCAGCTCGCCCAGGATGCCTTGTGTCGCATACAACGGAAGAAACGCCGCGCAACCGCAAAGAAACAGGGCAACGCGCGACGCCGAAGACGGTGCCTGCATGGGAAACTCGCTACAGTGACTGACGATCGTTATAAACCGCCGCCTGCAACGCCGGCCAATACCGATTCCGGACCGATTGATACCGCCAGGTGCACCATGCTCGATGTACGAAAACTGCGTTACTTCATCGCCGTCGCCGACGACCTGCATTTCGGTCGCGCCGCCCAGCGCCTGCACCTCGCCCAACCGGCCCTGACCCGGCAGATCTCGGCCCTGGAAACCCAGCTCGGCTTTAGCCTGTTCGAACGCAGCAGCCGCAATGTCAGCCTCACCCGCGAAGGCCTGGCCTTCCTGCCCTACGCACGCAACGCCCTGGAGCAACTGAGCCTGGCGCAGTCGATGGCCGGCAAGCTGGCCACCGGCACGGCCGGCCACCTGAGCCTGGGCTACGCCAGCTCGGTGGCCCTGAGCGACCGCTTCACCCAGGCCCTGCAGCACTTCGCCCAGGCCTACCCGGACATCCGCCTGAACCTGATAGAGGAAGCCTCCACCGCCCAGTGGACGCAACTGCGCGACGGCACCCTCGATATCGGCCTGAGCCGCCTGCCGCCCCCGGCCGAGTACCACGAGCTGTACGCGCAGCCGCTGGAGCATGAGCCACTGGTGCTCGCCCTGCCGGCCAACGACCCGCTCTGCCAGCAGCACGACGTCAGCCTCGCGCAACTGCAAGAGCGCCAACTGGTGCTGTTCCCCGCCGACCAGGGCACCGGCCTGAACGACACCATCGAGCGCCTGTTCAACGTCCACCACCTGCAACTCAATCGCGGCCCGAGCGGGCGCCAGACCACCTCGATCATTGCCCTGGTCGCCGCCGGCCAGGGCGTGGCCCTGCTGCCCGCCTGCGTCCAGGCCCTGGAAAAACGCGGGGTCTGCTACCGCCCATTGCGCGAGCCCGAGGCAACCATCGAGCTGCTGGCGATCAGCCGCAGGGAGGGCCGTTCACCGGCGGCCGAGGCGTTCCTGCACATCGTTTCCCAGCAAAATCCGGGCGCTTGAACACGATGCAAGCACGGCGCCGATAAAAGTCTTTTACCGAAACCACGGGTTTTCCGCTGCTAGCCTTTGCCTATCCTAGGCACCTGTCTCCTGTCAGCGGAAGATCCATGACCCCCTCGCTTCCCAGCCGTTATGCCTGCCTCGCCGGCTGCCTGATTTTCACCGCCGCCAGCCTGCCCTTCCTGAATACCCACACCTGGCTCTGGCCCTTCACCGTGATCAGCGCGCTGCTGAGCCTGGTTGGCCTCAACGACCTGCGCCAAAGCCAGCACGCAGTGCGGCGCAACTACCCGATCCTGGGCAACCTGCGCTACCTGATCGAAACCATCCGCCCGGAAATCCGCCAGTACCTGCTTGAAGGCGACGACGACAAGCTGCCCTTCTCCCGCGCGCAGCGCTCGCTGGTGTATGCACGGGCCAAGAACGAAAGCGCCGAGAAAGCCTTCGGCACGCTCAACGACGTCTACCGCCCAGGCTTCGAGTTCATCGGCCATTCGATGCTGCCGGTACACACGCCAGACCCGGCCTCGTTTCGCATCACCATCGGCGGGGCGCAATGTCGCCAGCCGTACTCGGCGTCGATCTTCAATATCTCGGCCATGAGCTTCGGCGCGCTCAGCGCCAATGCCATTGCGGCCCTGAACAAAGGCGCCCGGCTGGGCCGCTTCGCCCATGACACCGGCGAAGGCAGCATCAGCCCCTACCACCGCGAACACGGCGGCGACCTGATCTGGGAAATCGGCAGCGGCTACTTTGGCTGCCGTACCGCCGAGGGGCAGTTCGACCCGCGCCGATTCGCCGAGCAGGCGCACAACCCGCAGGTGAAGATGATCGAGCTCAAGCTCAGCCAAGGCGCCAAGCCCGGCCACGGCGGCATTTTGCCGGGGCACAAGGTCACCGCCGAAATCGCCACTACGCGCGACGTGCCGGTGGGCCAGGACTGCATTTCGCCGGCCGCCCACAGCACCTTCGCTACCCCCGTGGAATTGCTGGAATTCATCGCCCGCCTGCGCGAACTGTCGGGCGGCAAGCCGGTGGGCTTCAAGTTCTGCCTGGGCCACCCGTGGGAGTTCATGGGGATCGCCAAGGCCATGCTGGCGACCGGGATCGTCCCGGACTTCATCGTCGTCGACGGCAAGGAAGGCGGCACCGGCGCTGCCCCTCGCGAGTTCAGCGACAACATCGGCGTGCCGATGCGCGAGGGCCTGATGTTCGTGCACAACACCCTGGTCGGCTTGAACCTGCGCGACAAAGTGCGCATCGGCGCGGCAGGCAAGATCGTCAGCGCCTTCGATATCGCCAGCGCGCTGGCCATCGGCGCGGACTGGGTCAATTCGGCGCGCGGCTTCATGTTCGCCATCGGCTGCATCCAGTCGCAAAGCTGCCACACCAACCAGTGCCCGACCGGCGTAGCCACCCAGGACCCACTGCGCCAGCGGGCGCTGGTGGTGCCGGAAAAAGCCGAGCGGGTGTTCAGCTTCCACCGCAATACCTTGCATGCACTGGCCGAAATGCTCGCCGCCGCCGGGTTGGAGCATCCTTCCGAGCTCAAGCCCAAGCACCTGGTGCGGCGGGTCAGCGCCAGCGAGATCCGCCTGTTCTCGCAGCTGCACACCTTCCTCAAGCCCGGTGAATTGCTCAGCGGCGCAATCGACAGTGCGTTCTATGCACGGATGTGGAGGATGGCGCGCAGCGACAGCTTCGAGCCGGAAACAAGTGAGGGAGTGCCTGCCGTGAAAATGACCCCACGCCAGAAACAAACAACCCCGGCCTAGGCCGGGGTTGCTGGAGACATCAAGCAGGGATCAGAAGATGCTGATCGGGTACTCGACGAATACGCGGACTTCGTTGCCGTCGTCGTTCAGGTCAGCCTGACGAACGTTGTCGGAGGTACGCAGGAACGAGCTACGCAGTTTGACGGAGAGGTCCTTGGCAGGGCCTTCCTGAACCACGTACTTGAACTGGTTGAAAATTTCGCGCTCGGTACCTTCACCCAGACCACGGGTGTTGATGTTGTCACCACGAACATAGGCAACCTTGTAGGTCAGGCCCGGTACGCCGAAGGCGCCGAAGTCCAGACCGTAGGCGATCTGCCAGGAACGCTCGTCTTCGTTGTTGAAGTCGGACCAGTAGGAGTTGGCCAGGTAGATGGTCGAACCACCGTCGCCGACGCCGCCACCAGCGTTCTGGTAACCGCCGTAGTTGTAGCCAGTGTCGCCCGTGCTGCGCTGGTGCGCGAGGGTGACCGAGTGCGGACCGAAGGCGTAGGTCGCCGCCAGGCTCCAGATGGTGTTGTCACGACGGTCGTTGGCAGCGTACTTGCTGTCCAGCTTGGTCTTGTAGCCGTTGAAGTCCAGGGTCAGGGACTGATCGTCAGCCAGCGGCTGCACGAAGTTGACGCCCAGGTAGTGCTTCTTCAGCACGTCTTCGATATCGGAGGTGTACACCGATGCAGTCAGCTGGTCGTTGAACTTGTAGCTACCGCCGAACACGTTGATCGACTTCAAGCCACCGCTGTCACGGCCTTCAGCACTTTTACGCGCTTCCTGGGTGAAGCGACCGGCGTTCAGCTCCAGGCCCTTGATCTCCTTGGAGGTGATCAGGGTACCGGTGAAGCTTTCTGGCAACAGACGGCCATCGTCGTACTGCAGAACCGGCAGTTCAGGCATCTGGTCGCCGTACTTCAGCACGGTGTTGGAGATGCGGAACTTGACCGCTGCGCCAGCACGGGCGAGGTCATGCGGGGAGCTTTGCGGGTCTTGTGCAGTGTCGCCATTGCCCGGCTTGAAGAAGTCGATACCGCCACCGCCGTTGCGACCTTTGCCGCCGTCCAGACGAATAGCGTACAGACCGAACGCATCAACACCCACACCAACGGTGCCCTGGGTGAAGCCGGAGGAGAACTTGCCGATGAAGGCCTGGCCCCATTCGGACTGGTCCTGGGTGTTGTGTTTCTTGTCACGGTTGATGAAAGCGTTGCGCAGCAGGACGCTGGCAGTGCTGTCTTCAACAAAACCTTTGGCCTCGGCCTGGTCATTGGCCATCGCCTGAGTCGCCGCAAACAGCCCCAACGCGATCAAGCTGATCCGAGTTTTCAACATTTTATTTTCCTTATTACTTAGTCAAAAGACGCTCTGCGACCGACGCCAGGAACCACGCCCCCTGCGTGGGTTGACGCTCACGGGTCTAGCAATGAAAAGCCCGCTTGCGAGTGATCGCAGCGGGCCTTTATTCCGGACTCTTGGCCGTTGGGCCTACAGGCGTTGACCGAATCCTATCCGTGTGCGGATCGGCATGTCAAAAATTCGTGAAAATTTGATGACTATCGCTCTGGATCGCAGCTTTTCAGGCCGCAGGCAGGGCCTGAGACGACCGATTCGGCTGCGTTGAAGTCAAATTGCTGCTCCAGCCATTCAACGAAAGCCTGGGGTTTGCCCAGGAACGGGCCGATGTCGATCACCTGCAAGCGACCGTCGCGCTCCAGCACCAGGGTCGGAAAACCCTGCCCGCCAACACTGGCCAGGAAAGCGCGGCTGGTGCGGATATGGCTGTCACTGTCGACCGTGGCCAGGGCAGCGGCGAATGCCTCGGCTGGCAGGCCCAGCTCGCTGGCCAGCAGGTTGAGCACGTCAGCCTCTGAGACCCGCCGACCTTCCACGTAATGCGCCCGCTGAATGCGCGCCAGCATCGCCAACCCGGCATCGGCCACTTGCTGCGCGGCAAGCACTGCGGCAATCGGCGGCTGCGAGTCGAACAACGCGCCGGTATCACGCAACAACCCCTCGAAATAGTCCTGGCCGAAAGGCTGGCCGGTGTACTCGGCAATGCGCCGGTCATGCGGCATCACGTAGTCGCGCAGTTGCGCAGACACCGCCTGGCGATTGGCCCCGGCCATCATCCCGCCGCCGTGCATCAGCACCGGCAACACGCGCGACGCGGCGTTGACCAGCGGCTCGGCGCCATAGCACCAGCCGCACAGCGGGTCGTAGACGTAATGAAGGGTGGTTTGGGTAGGCATCGGTAGCTCCAAAAAAAGGCAAAGCGGGAATGCGCTCAGGTTAAGGCTTGGCAGCTGACCGAAAAACGCTGCAATCACGTCAGGTTTGTTGTGTGAATCGGTCAAATCAAAATCAGAAACACTTCGTCACAAATCGTTGTTAATTGAACGCACAAACAATTAACATTTGTAAATGCCAAGCATTATCATTCGCTCCTTTTTTTAACCCCCTCTAATAAATCCTTCGGATATCTGCCAACGATGCGTGCCCCTTGCCGCCTTTCTCCCCTGACCCTGGGCTTTTCTCTGTTGTTCAGTTCGGGCCTGGCCGTTGCTGCCAGCACCACCCTGCCCGAGCTGTCGGTGACTGCCGACGCCGAGCGTGAACACGAGCGCGATGACCCTCGGGTCAAGGAAGTGACCACCGCCACCCGTACCTCGACGCCGGCGCGCTATGTACCGCAAGCCATCGATTCGGTGAAAACCAGCAACGTGCTGGACTACGGCACTTCCGACCTGGGCAAGGCCTTGAGCGGCATTCCCAACGTCAGCAGCAGTGCCGACACGCGTTTTGACAGCGTGCGCATCCGTGGTTTCGATGCCAGCAACGACTTCTACCTGGACGGCATTCGCGACGACAGCCAGTACGTGCGCGACCTGCACAACATCGAGCGCGTGGAAGTGCTCAAGGGCCCGGCCGCCGTGTTGTACGGCCGGGGCAGCCAGGGCGGGATCATCAACCGGGTGAGCAAGGCGCCGGAATTCGGCCGTCGCTCCAGCGTCACCGCCCAAGGCGGCAGCGAAGACCTGCGCAGCCTGTACACCGACCTCAGCCTCGACGCGAACGAGGACATCAGCCTGCGCCTGAACATGGGTAACCAGGACAACAACAGCTTCCGCGACGGCATCGACGGCAACCGCCAACTGTTCGCCCCGTCCATGAGCTGGCAACTGACGCCCGACCTGAACTGGCTGGTGCAGTACGAATACAGCCGCTACAACCGCACCCCGGATCGCGGTATCCCCGGCAACCCGCTGACCGGTCGCCCGGTGGATGTCAGCCGTTCCACCACCTACGGTGACACCCAGCGCGACTTCATCGACGACCGCGCCGAGTCGCTGCGTTCGCGCCTGAACTACCAGCTCAACGACAGCTGGCAGCTGCGCCACACCCTGGGCCTGTTCACCCTGGCCAGCGACTTCGACAACACCTACATCGCAGGTTTCACCCCGGCCACCGGGCTGGTCAGCCGCCAGCGCTGGCAGCAGGACCTGGACACCCGCAACCTGTTCAACAACATCGAGCTGGAAGGCAACTTCAGCACCTTCGGTATCGAGCACACCCTGCTCACCGGCCTGGAGCTGGGCGAGCAGCGTCGCAACTCGTTGCTGCGCAGCGGCACCGGCGTGCCGTCGGTCAACGTCTACAACCCGAACCAGAACGCCCAGCACAATGGCGTGATGAACATCTCCAGCGACAACCACACCACCGTCGAAAGCCGTGGCCTGTACCTGCAAGACCAGATCCAGCTCAACGATCAGTGGCAACTGTTGGCTGGCGTGCGCTTTGACCGCTTCGAGGTCGAGACCACCAGCAAGGTCAACGGCCGCAACGAGCAGCAGGACAGCAACAGCACCAGCCCGCGCCTGGGTGTGGTATGGACGCCGCTGAAGGATCACTCCTTCTATGCCTCCTGGAGCAAGACCTTCTCGCCGGTGGGCGGTGGCCTGATCGGGATCACCCCGGGCGCTACGGGCAACACCAACGAGACCGGCCCGGAGCACACCAAGCAGAAGGAAATCGGGGTCAAGAGCGACTGGCTGGATGAACGCCTGAGCACCACCCTGGCGGTCTACGAGCTGGAGCTGTACAACCGCCGCACGCGTGACCCGGTGGACCTGAACCGCTATATCCTGACCGGCCTGCAACGCTCGCGCGGCATCGAGCTGACCGCCACCGGCAAGCTCGGCGGCAACTGGTATGTTCGCGGCGGCATTGGCCTGCAGGACGCCACCATCGTTGAAGACAGCGAAGGCAACGCCGGCAACCGCATCAACGACGTGGCCAAGCGCAACGGCAGCCTGTTCATTACCTGGAAGCCGGAAATGGGCTGGTACGCTGAAACCGGCCTGACCCTGGTCGGCCAGCGTTATGCCGACACCAAGAACACCGTGGTACTGCCGGGTTACGGCAGCTGGGACGCCCTGGCCGGCTTCCGCACCAAGGACTGGGACCTGCGTGCTGCGCTGAGCAACATCACCGACAAGACCTACTACAGCTCGGCGACCAGCACCTCGCAGATCCAGTTCGGCGACCCGCGCAGCCTGGTGGTGACCGGTACCTACAGCTTCTGACGCCTTGTAGCCGCTGCCGTCAGGCTGCGCTGGAGTCCGCAAGGGCTCCCAAAAGCGGCGCCTGCGTTGCAGGCGAGCGCAGCCTGGCGGCAGCGGCTACAGAAAGCCAAAAAAAGGGCGCTACCGTCAAAACGGTGGCGCCCTTTTCATTTTCCGACCGGTCGGTCCTTCAGCTATGCCAGAACGCCAACAGGGCTTCGAGCTCTGCATCGGAGATCAGGCCAGCGGGATAACGTTCGACCAACAAGCGTCGTGGTTCGGTCTTCCTGACCCGGTGCGCGTCACTGCGTTTCAACCATTGCACCAGGAGTTGGAGCGATTCGTGATTCACTGCTGAAGGGTGCGAAGCCAACTCACGTGCTGCATTCATTTCCACACGTACTCCCCAGAAGCGTGAGCGGCTACCTTACTCAAACTTTATGACAGGACATGGCGCCCTATCTGTTTGAAATACAATGCGAATCAATACAAGACATGTGCCAGCCAGGGCGCCGGTTGTCGCCCAGGCAAAAAAAGCCCGTCACACGACGGGCTTTTTTCTTTTGCAGAATCAGCGTTTTACCGGCGCCGGTTGCTGCTGGGTCAGGCAGTGGATGTTGCCGCCGCCGAGCAACAACTCGCGCCCTGGCACCATGACCACTTCGTGGCCCGGGAACAATTGCGCCAGGATCGCTCTAGCTGGCGCATCTGCCGGGTCATCGAAGCTCGGTGCGATGATCGCGCCGTTGACGATGAGGAAGTTCACGTAGGAACCGGCCAGGCGCACCGACGGGTTGCGCTCCTGAGTGCCAGCCACCGGATCGACACCGGCGCACTCTTCTTCGGTCGCGTACAGCGGGCCCGGGATCGGCATTTTGTGCACGACAAACGTGCGCCCCTTGGCATCGCGCTGGCGTTCCAGCACGGCCATGGCCGCACGGCAGCGTGCATAGTTGGGGTCGTTGGAATCATCCGTCCAGGCCAGTAACACTTCACCTGGGCGCACGTAACAGCAGAAGTTGTCGACGTGCCCGTCGGTTTCGTCGTTGTACAGGCCGTCCGGCAGCCAGACGATGGTCTCGACCGCCAGGTGATCGCGCAGGATCGCCTCGATCTGTTCACGGTTCAGGTGCGGGTTGCGGTTGTGGTTGAGCAGGCACTCTTCGGTAGTGATCAGGGTGCCTTCGCCGTCGACGTGGATCGAGCCGCCTTCGAGCACGAAGCCCTCGGTGCGATAGCGTGGCAGGCGCTCCATCTCCAGCACCTTGCTGGCGACTTGCTCGTCACGGTTCCACGGCGAATACAGGCCGCCCTCGAAACCACCCCAGGAGTTGAAGCCCCAGTGCACGCCACGAACGTCGCCGGCATCGTTGATGACGAAGGTCGGGCCGGTATCGCGCACCCAGGCATCGTCGTTGCTGATCTCTACCACGCGGATGTTCGGCGTGTCCGCCAGGCGGGCGCAGGCATGCTCGTACTGGCCGGCAGAAACGCCCACGGTGACGGGCTCGAAACGTGCGATGGCCTTGGCCACGGCCACGTGCGCCGCTTGCGCAGGCTTGCCACCCAGGCGCCAGTTGTCCGGACGCTCGGGCCAGACCATCCAGATCTGGGTTTGCGGTGCCCACTCGGCAGGCATGTGGAAGCCATCGGCGCGTGGGGTAGAGGTCAGGGTTTTCATAGGCGGACCTGGATGAGGAATGTGTGAAAGTGGACTTTATAGCCGATATAAATCGGCTAAGGAAGCCATTAAACAAAATACAGATTCATAAATTCACAGTGAATACCGATAACAATCGATTAAACCTGTGAAATCAAAGATCTTCCGACAACACCCTGTCCACCATGTCGACAAAGTAATCCACGCTCTCCCGCGTGGTGCACATCGGCGGCTTGATCTTGAGAATGTTCAGGTAGTCCCCGGTCGGTTGCATGAAGATGCCCAGCTCACGCAGGCGATTGCACAGGGTGGCCGTCTCTTCGGTAGCGGGCTCCAGGGTCAGCGGGTCACGCACCAGCTCCAGCCCCAGGTAGAAGCCGGAACCATGCACCGCGCCCGCCAGCGGATGTTTATCGACCAACCCCTGCAAGCGTGCCTTGAAGTGTCCGCCCACGGTGCGGGCGTTGTCCCACAAGCCTTCTTCAGCCATCACATCAAGCACCGCGATACCGATCCGGCAACTGACCGGGCTGCCGCCCGCCGAGGAGAAGAAATACCCCTGCGCCTCCAGTGCCTCGGCGATCCTGCGGGTAGTAATCACCGCACCCAGCGGGTGACCGTTGCCCATGCCCTTGGCCATGGCGATGATGTCCGGCACCACACCCTGCTCCTCGAAGCCCCAGAAGTACTCGCCAAGGCGCCCGTAACCGACTTGCACCTCGTCGGCGATACACACCCCGCCACGCGCGCGGACCTTGCCATACACCTGTTGCAGATAGCCGGGCGGCAGCGCAATACCCCCGGCGTTGCCGTACACCGGCTCGCAGATAAAGCCCGCAACCTGACGCCCTTCAGCATCCAGCCGGGCCAGGGTTTCATCGACATTGCGCAGGTAGTCGGCGGTGCTGTCGGCGCCACGGAATACACCACGATAGGTGTTCGGCGCGGTCACCGGGTGCACCCATTCCGGCCGCGTGCTGAGTGCTTGCGGGTTGTCGGCAATGGAGGTGGAAATCGCGTCGGTCGCCACCGACCAGCCGTGATACGCCTCCAGCACGCTGAGCATGTCGCGCCCGCCACTGGCCGCCCAGGCCAGGCGGATCGCCAGGTCGTTGGCTTCGGTGCCGCTGTTGACCAGGAACACCCGGTCCATGCCCTCCGGCGCCAGCGCCAGCAAGCGCTCGGAGAACTCGGCGATGGCCGCATAGTGGAAGCGCGAGTTGGTGTTGAGCAACGCCCACTGCTTGGCCGACTCGGCCACCATGCGCGGATGACCATGGCCCAGCACGGCGACGTTGTTGAGCATGTCGAGGTAGGAGCGACCTTGCAGGTCGATCAGGTAATTGCGCCAGCCACGCTCGATCTGCGGTGGCTGCTGGTAATAGTGCTTTTGCGAGCGGGCAAAACTGGCGTCACGCCGCTCCAGCAAGGCCAGGGGATCTGCCAGCGGTTCGGCGTCGCAATCAAAGCCCAGCAGCGCCTTGGGCGAAGGGCATACGGCCTGCCAGGCGCGTGCCTGCGAAGGTGCGGCGAACAGCGGCGGGCGCAGGCCGGCAACGTTGCACAGTTGCACCGTCAACAACTCAGCGCCCTTGCCCAATGATTGGCCTGGTTCAAGCGACTGACCATCACTCGGCACCTCACTCAGCCCACTCAACCACAGGCTGGTGCCGGTGCCTTGCAGGCAGCCCGTACCCGCTTCCGCCTGGTGCCAGGTGCCGGCGAACGGCACCGCTACTTCAGCCCCCGCCGGCAGGCCCAGCTCGACATGCAGGGCACAGGTACGCGGCTCTTGCGGGTTGTCGATATGGGTTTGCGAGAGGCGGAACTGGCCGTACAGCGAACACGCCGGGGTGCCTTGCTCACCCAGCAAACGCTGATCGACACCGGGCGTCTCCCAGTTACCAGCAGTGAAGTGCTCGCTGAGCACGCCGAGATCGACGCGGGCAACCGACTGGCCTTGTAGCGCCGGCAGCAAGGGCTGCATAGCGAACAGGTCCGGCTGCTCAGGCTGCTGACCGGCGACTTGCAGGAAAGCAGCCTCCATCAAGGCAGACGGAACGCTCGTCGCAACGTCGAATATTTCCCACTCATGGGCCAGGTTGTCACGGCTGTAGGTGTTGCCCGGATCGACGCTAACCTGCTGCTCACCACTGAGCACCAACACTGCTGCGCGCGCCACGATCATCGGCCAAAGCGCCTTGAGTTCGGCAGCGGCCAGGGGGTTAAGCGCATGGTAGGCGGCCACCGCCGGCAGAATCCGCAGCGGGTCGCCCTCGGCATGGTGCAGCAGTGCCGCGCAGGTCACCGAGAGTTCGGCGATGCGCCAGGTGTGCACCAGATCACCAAAATCGATCACCCCCTGCAACTGCCACTCGCGCTGTGCATCACGCTGCCAGACCGCATTGTCATCGGTGATATCGAGGTGCACCGCTTGCATCGGCAAGTGCTCAAGCAGTGGCGCCAGATGCTGCTGCGCCTGTGCGGCAGCGGCCTCGACGCGGGCCTTGCGCGAACCTTCAGCGAGCACTGGCAGCAGGTGCGCAATAATTGCCTGGGCATGGCGCGGGTCCCATTGCAGGGTGCGTTGCAACCCGGCATGAGTGAAGCCGGCCAGTGCCTGGTCGACCCGCGCGCACAACGCGCCGAGTTCAGCCATCAGGCGCGGCTCCATGTGCTTGAGCCGGGTCAGGGTCTGGCCGTCAATATAGTCGAGTACCCGCGCCCGCACCGGCTGGCCATTGAGTGTCAGCGCCAGCAACTGCTCGCCGGACACCGACGGGCGCACCGCCGGTACCTGCACGCCCTGCTCACGCAGGAAACCCAGGGCGGCATGCTGGGCTTCAAGCTCCTGCACGGCATAGTCGCCGTGGCAGATCTTCAACACGAAACGCCCTTGCGCACTGTCGACACGAAAGTTCAGGTCCTGCTGGCTGCCCAACGCCTGGAGCGGGCCGCTCAGGCCGTAGTGTTGCTCAAGCAGTTGCAACGCCTGCATTTCGTTGACGTCGGGGCTAGGCAGACCGGAGCGATGGATCAGGGTGTGCAGCGACATGGAGCGAGCCTCGTTTTTTTGTCGCTTATATCGCCACCGCTGCTGCCGATAAGCAAGGGGACGTGACGAAAGGAAGGGATTGACCGTATTCTGACCCACCGTCAAATTCGAAATCGCTGAAGGCGAAGCGGCCGCTGCATGACGGGCGACTTCAGCCCATGCTCAATGCACGCCACGCGTGAACACAGGGAATGCCGCTTGAAGAAGGTTGCCATCCTCCAATCGAACTACATCCCCTGGAAAGGGTATTTCGACATGATTGCTGCCGTTGACGAGTTCATCCTCTACGACGACATGCAATACACCAAGAACGATTGGCGAAACAGAAACAAGATCAAGACCCCCAACGGCCTTGAGTGGCTGACCGTGCCCACCGGGCAGGCCATCAACCGGCGCATCCGCGAAGTTGAACTGGCCCCGGGCAACTGGCAGGCCAAGCACTGGAAGAGCCTGCAAGCCAACTATGCCAAGGCCCCGTGCTTCCACGAAGTGGCCCAGTGGCTGGCGCCCCTGTACCTCGAGCAGCAGCACAACAACCTGAGCGAGCTCAATCGCCGGTTCATCACTGCGATCTGCCAATACCTCGACATCCCGACGAAAATTTCCTGCTCCTGGGACTACGCCCTGGGCGATGGCAAGACCGAACGTCTGATTGACCTGTGCCAGCAGGCAGGTGGCACTGAATATATTTCCGGTCCTGCCGCTAAAGACTACATCGATGAAAAACTGTTCCAGGACAGTGCAATCACACTCACCTGGTTCGATTATTCCGGATACCCGCACTATCCCCAGCAGTGGGGCGCATTCGAACACGGCGTGACGATGCTCGACCTGCTGTTCAATTGCGGTAAACAGGCAGCGCAGTTCATGAAGTTCGTAAGCCGATGAACCACGCCCACTCCCCCTATTCGCGTCGCCTACAGGTGCAAGCATGAGCAACAACCTCGACACTTACATTGCAGCGTACGGCGACAACTTCACGTTCGCCTTTGACAACAACATCATGCTCAACTGGTACCCCCAGCGCATCATGACGTTGTGCGACGCCTCGGCATCGCTACTGGAGCTGGGTATTGGCCACGGTTTTTCCACCAACCGTTTTTCCCAGTACTTTTCCCGGCATGTGGTGATTGACGGTTCTGCGTCAGTGATCCAGCAGTTCCAAACGCAATACCCCACCAGCAAGGCAGAGATTGTCGAGCGCTATTTCGAGCACTTCACCAGCGACAGCAAATTCGACCTGATCGTCATGGGCTTCATTCTCGAGCACGTTGAAGACCCGCAGGTTGTGCTGCAACGCTTCAAGCAATTCCTCGCCCCGGGTGGCCGCTGTTTCGTGCTGGTGCCCAATGGCGAGTCCCTGCACCGACGCTTCGGGCACGCCGCAGGCCTGTTGGACAACATGATGAACCTGGGCCAGGGCGACCTGGAACTGGGCCATCAGCGTGCCTACTCCTGTGCAAGCCTGACCCAGGAACTCAACGACGCCGGGTACAAGGTCGTGCGCAAGGAAGGGTTGTTCCTCAAGCCATTCACCACCGGCCAACTGCAGCAGCTCGAGTTGAACGAGGACATCACCCGGGCCATGTGCACCGTGGGTATCGACTACCCGGAACTCAGCTGCGCAATGATGTTTGAAGCGCAAGTGGCTGACGCATGAAAACCCTGGTCATCGGCTCCACGTCCGTCATCGGCACCGCCTTGGCCAACGCGTTTTGCGCGCTGGGTGAGGTCAAGACCGCCGGGCGCCGGGACGCTGACATCTTTTTCGATCTTAGCCAGTGGGACAGCCCCGTAGCCGTCAGCGAATCGTTCGATGTGGTGGTACTGGCGGCGGCCGACTTCGGCGGCACTACGGCCGATGACCTCATTCGTGCCGAGTTGGTCAATTCGGTCGGTACCCTGGCAGCCTGCCGGCTGGCACAACAATGCTCAGCCCGACAGGTGATCCTGCTGTCGTCCATTTGGGCCAGCCATACCCCGCAGGATCATTACTTCAGCATCTATTCACTCTCCAAGCGGCATGCCGAAGAAGTGGCCAGCCTGTTCTGCGCGCAACACGCCATCGACCTGACCATCCTGCGCCCCAGCCAGGTCTACGACGCGCAAGGCGCCTGCCGTGCGCATCAACCGCTGCTCTACCGCATCGCCGATGATGCCCAGGCTGGCAACGCCATCACGTTTTATGGCAACAACGATGCCCGACGCAATTACCTGCACCTGGACGACCTCACGGCCATCTGCACCCGCGTCGCGCAACAGCGCACTACAGGCCTGTTCAGCTGTGTGCACCCGCAAAGCCCACGGTTGTCTGAAATAGCCCAGGCGGCCTTTGCGGCCTTTTCGCAAACGGGCACGCTGCGTTTCCTGAGTGATAAAGCCGATATTCCGGATATTCCAGCGCAGAGCCCCGATAACGCTTTTTATGCGTCCATTGGCTATTGGCCACGCATCGACATGAATGAAGGTTTCGCATTGATCAGACAGCAGCGGGAGCTGGGCAAATGAAAACGGTCATGGTTACCGGCGTGGGCGCGATCATGGGCTATGGGCTGCTGAAGTCGCTGCGCGCGAGCGCGCCCGATATCGTCCTGCTCGGCACCGACATCTACAACGACGCCGCCGGCCGCGCCTGGTGCGATGTGTTCGAGCAGGCACCGCTCACCTCCAGTGCCGAATACCCTGCCTGGCTTGCGCAGGTGGTCAAGACCCATCAGGTCGACCTGCTGATCCCGGGGATCGAGCAGGACCTGCACTGGTTGTCGGACCACCGCGAGTTGCTTGAGCAGATCGGCTGCAACGCCGTGCTCAACTGCCGCGCCTTGATCGACCTGTCCCGCGACAAGTGGGCCATGGACCAGGCGCTGGCCGCGCTGGACGAGCCCTGCCGGATTCCCAGTTACCTGTCCGGCAGCTTCGAGAGCCTGACGGCTGCGCTGGGCCTGCCATTCCTGCTCAAGCCACGGCGCAGCTATGCCTCCAAAGGGCTGGTCTGGGTCGAAAGCCAGAGCGACTTCGAGCCCCACGCCCACCTGCTCGGCGAGGTGCTGATGGCGCAACCGATCATCGGCAACGCCGAGCAGGAATACACCGTCGCGGTGTTCGGCGATGGGCTGGGCGCAAGCTTCGGCTCGATCACCCTGCAACGCCGGCTCGCCGCAGACGGCTCCACGGCAAAGGCCTGGGTACGCCAGGACGCCACGCTGGACCAGACCGTGGCCCGCTTGTGCCGGCACTTCAAGCCTGTCGGCCCGACCAACCTGCAGTTCCGCCGGGCAGCGGATGGCAGCTGGAAACTGCTGGAGATCAACCCGCGAATCTCATCGACCAGTTCCATGCGCCGCGCCTTCGGCTTCAACGAAGCGGCCATGTGCCTGGAGTTCTTCCTGGAGCACAAGCAGCCTGCTGAACCGCAGATTCGCCCTGGCTTTGCCGTGCGCTACATAGAGGAGCATGTGGTCTATGATCGGGATCATTTCTGATATCCACGGCAACTACAGTGCCCTGTCGGCCGTGCTTGAGCGCCTGGATGAACTGAACGTCTCGCAGGTCATCTGCCTGGGTGACACGGCCGGCTACTACTGCCAGATCAACGAGTGCTGTGATGCGCTGCGCGAGCGCAACATCTTCAGCCTCATGGGCAACCATGACTGGTACCTGTCGAGCAACACGCCGTGCCCACGTTCCAACAGCGCCAATGCCTGCCTGGACTACCAGAAGGGCACCATTTCCCCGACCAATGCCGCGTGGTTGGCGTCGTTGCCTGCGCGCGCCAGCCAACACGGCATCGAGATGGTTCATGGCGGCTGGAACGACCCCATCGAGGAGTACCTGCGACCGAGCGATGAGTACTTCGCGGCACTGCCAGGTACTCACTTTGCCTCCGGGCATACCCATGTACCGGTCATCTGGGAAGGCCAGGGGAAGACCTACTGCAACCCGGGGTCGGTCGGCCAACCGCGCGACGGCGACCCCCGCGCCGCCTTCGCGACCTGGGACGGTGAGCACTTCACCCTGCACCGGATCGCCTACGATATCGAGCGCGTGCAGGCGGCAATGAACCAGGCGGGCTTCACGGCGTATTTCTCGGACAACCTACCGTTGGGAGCCCAGATCGGCGGGAGAATCAGTACGTACTGAGCGCCAATCCCGACCAGTGGTAGCCGAGGCTTGCCACCCCATGCATCACGCTTGCACTCGCTGGCTCCTGACCACAAACTATGGGCCATCTGATCACTACCCGCTGCCTCAAAGGCCATATGACATGCGCATTCTTATCACCGGCGGAGCCGGGTTCATCGGCTCGGCGCTGGTGCGTCACCTTATTCGCAACACCGAACATGAAGTGCTCAACCTCGACAAACTGACCTATGCCGGTAACCTTGAGTCGCTGGCCAGCATCGCGACCGATACCCGCTACGAGTTCGTCCAGGCCGATATCGTCGACCAGGTGGCTGTCAGCGCCGTACTAGAACGCTTCCAGCCGCATGCGATCATGCACCTGGCGGCAGAGTCGCATGTCGACCGCTCCATTGATGGTCCATCAGACTTCATCCAGACCAACATCGTCGGCACCTACAGCCTGCTGGAGGCCACTCGCGCCTATTGGAGCAAGCTGCCAGCCGCCGAAAAAGAAGCGTTCCGCTTCCATCACATCTCGACCGACGAAGTGTACGGCGACCTGCACGGTGTCGATGACCTGTTCACCGAGACCACGCCCTATGCGCCAAGCTCGCCTTATTCGGCCAGCAAGGCCGCTTCGGACCACCTGGTTCGCGCCTGGCAACGCACCTACGGTCTGCCGGTACTGCTGACCAACTGCTCGAACAACTACGGGCCATTCCACTTCCCGGAAAAACTGATCCCGCTGGTGATTCTCAATGCACTGGCCGGCAAGCCACTTCCGGTTTACGGCAACGGTTTGCAAGTGCGTGACTGGTTGTTCGTGGAAGACCATGCCCGTGCCTTGTTCAAGGTCGTTAGCGAAGGCAAGGTCGGTGAAACCTACAATATCGGTGGCCACAACGAGCAGAAGAACATCGATGTCGTGCGCGGTATCTGTGCCCTGCTCGAAGAGCTGGCGCCACAGCGTCCAGCCGGCATCACGAACTATGCTGACCTGATCACCTTCGTTCAGGACCGCCCCGGGCACGATCAACGTTATGCCATCGACGCGAGCAAGATCGAAAAAGAACTGGGCTGGGTTCCCGAGGAAACCTTCGAAACCGGTCTGCGCAAAACCGTTCAGTGGTATCTGGACAATCTGGAATGGTGCCAGCACGTACAAGACGGCAGCTACCAAGGGCAGCGCCTGGGCGCCACTGACTTCAAGGATATGATTGCATGACAAAAGGTATCGTCCTGGCGGGCGGCTCCGGCACTCGCCTGCACCCCATCACCCTGGGGGTTTCCAAGCAGCTCCTGCCGATCTACGACAAACCGATGATCTACTACCCGATCTCGGTGCTGATGCTGGCAGGCATTCGTGAGATCTTGCTGATTTCGACCCCTCAGGATCTCCCACACTATCGTCAGTTGCTCGGCGATGGTTCCTTGTTTGGTATCGAAATCAGCTATGCCGAGCAACCGTCTCCGGACGGTTTGGCCCAAGCGTTCCTTATCGGTGAGGAGTTCATTGGCAACGACTCGGTTTGCCTGGTACTGGGCGACAATATTTTCCACGGCCAGGGTTTCACCCCGCAGTTGATCAAAGCCGCACAGCACGCTAGTGGCGCAACGGTATTCGGCTACTGGGTCAAAGACCCGGAACGCTTTGGTGTCGTTGAGTACGACGCCGAAGGTCGCGCGCTGTCGATCGAAGAGAAGCCCGCCGTACCGAAGTCCAGCTACGCGGTTACCGGTCTGTACTTCTATGACAACGATGTGGTGAGCATCGCCAAGGCGGTCAAGCCGTCACCCCGTGGTGAACTGGAAATCACCGATATCAACAACGCCTATCTCAAGCGCGGTGATCTTCGTGTCGAACGACTCGGGCGAGGCTTCGCTTGGCTGGATACCGGCACGCATGACAGCCTGCTGGAAGCGTCACAGTACGTTCAGACCATTGAGCACCGCCAAGGTCTGAAAGTGGCCTGCCTCGAGGAAATTGCGTTCCAGCAAGGCTGGATCGACGAAGAACTCTTGACCAAGCGCGCCGAAGCGCTTGGAAAAACCGGTTACGGTCAGTACCTCTTTGGGTTGATGAGCCAAACACGATGAACGTAACCACCAGCACACTCGCCGGCGTACTGATCATCGAACCAAAAGTGTTCGGTGATGAGCGTGGTTTTTTTTACGAAAGCTTCAATGCACGCCGCTTTGCCGAAGCGACAGGCGTACAGGCCAACTTCGTCCAAGATAACCACTCACGCTCACAGAAAGGTGTGCTGCGTGGTCTTCATTACCAACTGAGCCACCCACAAGGCAAGCTGGTGCGGGTGACCGCAGGCGAAGTGCTCGACATCTCTGTCGACCTTCGCCGCAGCTCGCCGACCTTTGGTCAATGGTTCGGTATCCGCCTGTCTGCGCAGAACAATCGCCAGCTCTGGATTCCAGAGGGCTTTGCCCATGGGTTTGTGGTGCTGAGCGAGTTCGCCGAATTCATCTACAAAACCACCGATTACTACGAGCCCAGCGCCGAGCGCTGTATTCGTTGGGATGACCCGACGCTGGCCATCGACTGGCAGCTCGAAGTCGAGCCGTTGCTGTCAGCCAAAGACCAGCTTGGAAGGCCATTCAACGACGCTGAACTGTTCTCATGAGCAGCGTCCTGCCAAGGGTTCTCGTCATCGGCCAACACGGCCAGGTGTCGAAAGCCTTGCAAGCACAGCTGGCGGACGTTGGCCAATTGCACGTTCTAGGCAGCGACCAGCTCGACCTCGCCCACCCGGAACGCATTCGCGAGCACGTGCGCGCCAGCCGACCGGACCTGATCATCAACGCCGCCGCGCACACGGCGGTCGATCAGGCCGAAAGCGAGCCGGCGCTGGCCTTCGCGATCAATGCCCAGGCACCCGGCATCTTCGCCGAAGAAGCCGCCCGCCTCGGCATCCCCCTGATTCACTACTCCACCGACTATGTGTTCGACGGCCGCAAGGCAGCGCCTTACAGCGAAGACGACGCGCCGAACCCGCTGGGCGTGTACGGGCGCAGCAAACTGGCCGGGGAGCAGGCGATTGCCGCCGTGGGTGGCGAGCACCTGATCCTGCGCACCAGCTGGGTCTACTCGCGCACCGGGCGCAACTTCCTCTTGACCATGCAGCGCCTGCTGCAAGAAAAACCGCAGTTGCGCGTGGTCGCCGACCAGATCGGTGCACCCACCTGGGCCGGCACCATCGCCCAGAGCACCCGCGCCTTGATCGAGCGCTGGCAGGCTGGCCAAGCCGGCGCCTGGGGCACCTACCATTTGACCGCGCAAGGCGAAACCTCCTGGTTCGGCTTTGCCCAGGCGATTGGCGAGCAGCTCCAGCGCGCAGGCTTGCCCTGTGCAGAGCTGCTGCCGATCCCGTCCAGCGAGTACCCGACGCCGGCGCAACGCCCGCTGAACTCGCGGCTCGATTGCAGCCGCCTGCAACGTCAGTGGCAGGTCAGCCAGGCGCACTGGCAGCAGGCGCTGATCGACTGCCTGAAGTAGCGCATAATGCGCCAGATCTTTCTGGCGCTTGTTGCGATGACCATGACCCCGACCCTTCCCCGCCGGCCACGCTGGCGCAGCCTGGCGATACTCGCGTTGTGCCTGGCGCCGCTGCTGTGGCCGCTGCAACGCCTGGCCGAGCACTACTATCAGGATGAGCTGGCAGGCCAGAACCGCCAGACCCTCGACCTGTACGTCGCCAACCTGCTGGGTACCCTGCACCGCTATGAAACCCTGCCGCAGATCCTCGGCGACCTGCCGGCCCTGCGCGCCGTGCTGGCCGACCCGCTGCGCCTGGAAACCCTGACCAACGCCAACCGCCTGCTCAAGGACATCGCCACCCAGACCGGGGCTGAAGTGATGTACCTGATGGACAGCAACGGCAACACCCTGGCGGCGTCGAACTGGGACAAGAAAGACAGCTTCGTCGGGCGCAACTTCGCCTTCCGCCCCTACTTCAGCCAAGCGATTGCCGGGCACCTGGGGCGCTTCTTCGGCCAGGGCACCACCTCTGCCAAACGCGGCTACTTCTTTGCCGGCGCCGTGCGTGACGGTGAGCGGATCATCGGCGCGCTGGTGGTCAAGGTCGACCTGGACCACACCGAAACGCTCTGGGGCAAAACCCCGGAACAACTGCTGCTGACCGACCACAACGGCGTGGTGATCCTCACCTCACGGCCCGACTGGCGCTTCCGCGCCACGCGCCCGCTGAGCTACCAGGAACGCGAAGCGATTGCCGCGATCCAGCCCTACCCGACGCAAAATCCGCAGCCGATCAGCTTGAATACCGATGCCTGGCTGATCCAGACCCGGGCCATTACCGAAACCGGCTGGCAAGTAAGCATCCTTGCGCCACGCGCATTGATCGACCGCTCCGTCAGCACCGTGCTGGCGATTGGCGGGGCCACCTTGCTGGTGCTCATGTTGTTGCTGGGCCTGATGATGCAGCGCCGGCGCAACTACATGGACCGCATCGACTTCGAAGCACGTGCCCGCCAAGAGTTGGAAAAACGCGTTATCGAACGGACCGCCGACCTCGAAGGCCTCAACAGCCGCCTGAAAACCGAAGTGCTGGAACGCGAGCACGCCCAGCAGGAGGCCGCCCGCGCCCAGGACGAGCTGGTCCAGGCAGGCAAGCTGTCGGTGCTCGGCACCATGTCGGCGAGCATCAGCCATGAGCTGAACCAACCCCTGGCGGCGATCCGCAGCTATGCCGAGAACGCCGAGATCCTCCTCGACCACCAACGCACCGACGACGCCCGCAGCAACCTCAAGCTGATCAGCGAGCTGACCGGGCGCATGGCCTCGATCATCGCCCACCTGCGCGCCTTCGCCCGGCGCGACCGCCATGCCCCGGAAAGCGTGGCCCTGCAACCGGCGCTGGACGATGCCCTGGCCCTGCTGGCCAAGCGTCGCCGGGCCATGGCCGTGGAACTGGTGCGTGACCTGCCAGAGGCCACCTTGTGGGTGCAAGCCGGGGAAACCCGCCTGCGCCAGGTGCTCGGCAACCTGCTGGCCAATGCCCTCGATGCACTGACCGAAAAAGCCAACCCGCGCAAACTGTGGATAAGTGCCGAGCGTCGTGATGACTGCGTCTACCTGACCATACGCGACAACGGCCCGGGCTTTACCAGCCAGGCCATGGCCCGCGCCCGTGAGCCGTTCTTCACCACCAAGACGCGCACCCAGGGCCTTGGCCTGGGCCTGGCGATCTGCGATACCTTGATGCGCGCGCTCGGCGGCGAGCTGGTGCTGGCCAACCACCCCGAAGGCGGTGCGCTGCTGACCCTGCAATTGCGCGTGGCCAATACTGGCGCTACCACCTTTCACACCTCGGAGGACTCATCGGCATGACGACCGAGCTGATCGACAGCCGCACCCAGGTGCTCCTGGTCGACGACGACCCGCACCTGCGTCAGGCCCTGAGCCAGACCCTGGACCTCGCCGGCCTCAAGGTGATGTCCCTGAGCGAGGCCCAGGGCCTGGCCGGGCGCATCGAAGCCGACTGGCCCGGTGTGGTGGTCAGCGACATTCGCATGCCCGGCGTCGATGGCCTGCAATTGCTCGAACAGTTGCATGCCCTGGACGCTGAATTGCCGGTGCTGCTGATCACCGGCCACGGCGATGTGCCGCTGGCGGTGCAAGCCATGCGCGCCGGGGCCTATGACTTCCTCGAAAAGCCCTTCGCCAGTGACGCCCTGCTCGACGGCGTACGCCGCGCGCTGGCCCTGCGCCGCCTGGTGCTGGACAACCGCAGCCTGCGCCTGGCCTTGAGTGATCGCCAGCAACTGAGCACCCGCCTGGTCGGCCACTCGGCCGCCATGCAGCGCCTGCGCGAACAGATCGGTGCCCTGGCCGGCACTCGCGCCGACGTGCTGATCCTCGGTGAAACAGGCGCCGGCAAGGAAGTGGTGGCGCGTGCGCTGCACGACCTGTCGGGCCGTCGCGAAGGGCCGTTCGTGGCGATCAACGCCGGCGCGCTGGCCGAATCGGTGGTCGAGAGCGAGCTGTTCGGCCACGAGCCGGGGGCCTTCACCGGCGCGCAGAAACGCCGCATCGGCAAGTTCGAATTCGCCAACGGCGGCACGCTGTTCCTCGATGAAATCGAAAGCATGAGCCTGGATGTGCAGGTCAAGCTGCTGCGCCTGTTGCAGGAACGAGTGGTCGAGCGGCTGGGCGGCAACCAGCTGATCCCGCTGGATATCCGCATTATCGCGGCGACCAAGGAAGACCTGCGCCAGGCCGCCGACCAGGGCCGCTTCCGCGCCGACCTGTATTACCGCCTCAACGTTGCACCGCTGCGCATTCCGCCGCTGCGCGAGCGTGGCGACGATGTGCTGATGCTGTTCCAGCACTTCGCTGACGAAGCCAGCAACCGCCACGGCCTCACCCAGCACACCTTGCAGCCGGCCCAACGGGCAACGCTGTTGCGCCACAACTGGCCGGGCAACGTGCGCGAATTGCAGAACGTCGCCGAGCGCTTTGCGCTGGGCCTTGAGCTGGCACTGGACGGCGAGCCCGGCAGCACTGCCAGCCCACAGGGATTGCCAGTAGGCAGCGGCAACCTCAGTGAGCAGGTCGAGGACTTCGAGCGCTCGTTGATTGCCGCCGAACTGAGTCGCCCGCACAACTCCATGCGCAGCCTGGCCGAAGCCCTGGGCATCCCGCGCAAAACCCTGCACGACAAACTGCGCAAGCATGGCCTGAGCTTTGCCGCCGGTGACGACAGCGAGGACAACCGTTGATGAGCAGCGACAGCCAGTACCTGGAAACGGTACTGCACCATGACATCCCGCTGACCCGCGAAATGGGCCTGCACGTACTCGACTGGCAACAGCAGCGCCTGCGCCTGCAATTGCCGCTGGCCGCCAACGTCAACCACAAGAGCACCATGTTCGGCGGCAGCCTGTACTGCGCCGCCGTGCTCGCCGGCTGGGGCTGGCTGCACCTGCGCTTGCGCGAGGCGGGGATCGACGATGGGCATATCGTCATCCAGGAAGGCCAGATCAGCTACCCGCTGCCCGTCACCGGCGCGGCCATCGCCAGTTGCGAGGCACCGGAGGTAAAAGTCTGGGAACGTTTTGTGGCGACCTACCAGCGTCGTGGCCGCGCGCGGCTGACCCTGCGCACCCACGTGTTCAACGAGGGCAGCGAAGCGCCCGCCGTGCAGTTCGACGGGCAGTACGTACTACATCGCTGAGGCAAGCTTGAGCAGTTTTTCGCGCCACTCGGCCGAGGCCGGCAAGGCCAGGAAGAACGGATTGAGCAGCGATTCGCGCGGCGGGTAGACGAAGGCCTGGCCATTCAGCCCGAGCACTTCGCCACCGGCGCCTTCCAGCACGCCCTGGGCGGCAGCGGTATCCCACTGCGAAGTCGGGGCCAGGCGTGGGTAGCAGTCGGCGGCACCTTCGGCCAGCAGGCAGAATTTCAACGAGCTGCCGATATTGGCCAGCTTCAGTTCCCCCAGCGCTTCGCTCAAGCCAGCCAGCAAGCCTTCCTGCTGCGGGCTGGAATGCCGACGGCTGGCAACGACGGTAAAGGCTTCACCGGCTGCCGGTTCATTGCGCACGCTGATCGGCTGCGCTTCACCGCCCAGTTCCGAGCGCCAGGCACCGAGGCCCTTGCCGCCGAAGTAGCAACGGCCATTGGTAGGGATCGCCACTACGCCGAAGACCACCTGGCCCTGCTCGATCAGGGCAATGTTCACGGTGAACTCTTCGCTGCCGGCAATGAACTCCTTGGTCCCGTCCAGCGGGTCGACCAGCCACCAGCGCTGCCAACCCTGGCGCTCGCTCAGCGGGATATTGCAGTCTTCCTCGGACAGCACCGGAATCTGCGGCGCCAGCGCCAGCAGCCCCTCGGCAATGACCCGGTGGGCGGCCAGGTCGGCGGCGGTTACCGGTGAGTCATCAGCCTTGGCAGTAACCGCAACATCGGCGCGCCAGAATGGCAGGATGGCGTCACCTGCCGTGCGGGCCAGGGTGACGGCGTGCTGCATCAGCTCAAGATCGTTCATGCGCCGAACACCCCGCGCTGGGTCAGCAGGTCGCGCACCAGGTACAGCGCCGCCAGCGCCCGCCCCTCGGAGAACTGCGGGTGCTGGGCCAGGCTCGAGAGCTCGCGCAGGTTGACCTTGTCGACCCGCATCGGCTCGGGCTCATCGCCCTCAAGGCGCTCTTCATAGAGGTCAGTCGCCAGCACCACCTGGATCTTCTGGCTCATGTAGCCGGGCGACAGCGACAGCTCGGTCAGGTGCTCCAGTTGCCTGGCGCCATAACCGGCTTCTTCCTTCAGTTCGCGGTTGGCTGCCGCCAGCACGTCTTCGCCGGGCTCGATCAGCCCCTTGGGCACGGACAGCTCATATTCGTCGGTGCCGCCGCAGTATTCCTCGACCAGCACCGCATGCTCGCTGTCGAGCATCGCCACGATCATCACCGCGCCATAGCCATTGCCGCGCCCGACCAGGCGTTCGTAGGTACGCTCGATGCCATTGGAGAAACGCAACTGCACGGCTTCGACGCGAAACAGGCGGCTACTGGCGACGATCTCGCGGTTGAGGACGGTTGGTTTCTGGCGCATGAGGGGGCGGCTCCTTGGCGGTAACGGGGTACTATACCGTGGCTTGCCCGGCCACCGCGCCCCGACTTAACGAGAATATTTCACATGCCTTCCTTAGCCTGGCGCGACATCGACACCGTTCTGCTGGACATGGACGGCACCCTGCTCGACCTGCACTACGACAACCATTTCTGGCTGGAGCACCTGCCCCAGCGCTACGCCGAGCTGCACGGCGTCAGCCGGGCCATGGCCGAGCTGGAATTGCAGCCGCTGTTCGAGCGCAATGCCGGCTCGCTGAACTGGTACTGCCTGGACTTCTGGAGTGCCGAACTGCAGCTGCCGGTGCGTGAGCTGAAGCTGGAAACCGCCGAGCTGATCGCCCTGCGACCAGACGCCGACACCTTCCTGCAAGCGATCAAGGCCGCCGGCAAGCGGGTGATCATGATCACCAATGCGCACCGCGATTCGCTATCGCTGAAGCTGGAACGGATTGAACTGGCGCCTTACTTCGAGCGGCTGATCAGCTCCCACGACTACGGCTACCCCAAGGAGAGCCAGCAGTTCTGGAGCGCGCTGCAGGAGGACACGGCCTTCGACCCGGCACGCAGCCTGTTCATCGACGACACCCTGGCGATCCTGCGCAGTGCGCGGACCTTCGGCGTGGCGCACCTGTTGGCGGTGCGCCAGCCCGACAGCCGCAAAGGTCCACGGGACACCGAGGAATTCGCCGCGCAGGAAGACTACCGGGCGTTGCTCGAAGGGCTGTGAGGGTTACTCGGGGATACGCAGTGTTTGCCCCGGGTAGATCTTGTCCGGGTGGCTGAGCATCGGCTTGTTGGCCTCGAAAATCTTGTTGTACTGGTTGGCGCTGCCATACACCGCCAGGGAAATTGCGCTGAGGGTGTCGCCCTTCTTCACCACCACGAAACGCGCCGCCGCCACGACCGGGCCGGTCACGGTGATCTGATCGTCAACGGTCGCCACACCAACAATGTTGCCCAGCGCCAGGAGGATTTTTTCTTTCTCTTCCTGGCTTGCCACTTCACCCGTCACGGTGACCTTGTCACCCTCGACCGTGGTCTGGATATTCGGGTTGCCTAGCCCCACCTTGGCAACGTGCTCTTTGAGCTGCTCGCTGGCATTGGCATTCCCGGGGGTCAGCAGGTCGATGATTTTCTCGCCTGCTTCTTTGATGAAACTGAAAAGGCTCATTCCTTGCTCCATACGTATCAATGACCGGAGCATCGAGTCTAGGACAAGATAGAATGCTTCGCCTGCACGCCTGCGTGGACCGACGATGGACATCAAACAACTAAAATTCCTCATCGCCCTGGATGAAACCCGTCATTTCGGGCAAGCCGCGGCGCGCTGCCACGTGACCCAGCCGACCCTGTCGATGCGCCTGCGCAGCCTGGAGCAGGAGCTGGGCCTGGCCCTGGTCAACCGTGGCCAACGCTTCGAAGGGTTCACCGCCCAGGGCGAGCGCGTGCTGGCCTGGGCACGCTCGGCGCAGTCGGCGTTCGATGGCTTGTACGCGGAAGCGGCCGCCTGCCGCGGCCACCTCGCCGGCACCCTGCGCCTGGGGGTGGTGCCGCTGTCGAGCTTCGATCCGCTGCCCTTGCTGCAACGCCTGCACCGCCAGCACCCGGACCTGCGTTTCGAACTCAGCGCGCTGAGCTCCGAGCAGATCATCGAACGGCTGACCAGCAACCAGCTGGACCTGGGCGTCTCGTATCTTGAGCGCCTGGACAACGAGCGTTTCGAAGCGCTGCCGCTGGGCGATACGCAAATGGGGCTGTTGTATGACCCACGTCACTTCAGCTTCGCCGAAGCGCCCCTAAGCTGGGAAGCACTGACCGAACTGCCGCTGGGGCTGCTCACCGCCGGCATGCATTTTCGCCAGTCGATCGACCACAATTTCCACAGCCGTGGGCTGACCCCGCAGCTGCTGTTGCAGACCGATGCCGTCCATCAGTTGGTGCAGGCGGTGCACGGCGGCCTGTGCTGCGCAGTGATGCCACTGTCAGCCGGGCTCGAGGCCATGACAGGGCAATTGCGCCTGCAACCAATTGCAGCAGCGCGCACCCTGGCGCCCTTGGGGCTGATCATGCGCCGCTCGGCACCGCGCTCGGCCCTGGCGGAAGCCTGCTTTGTCGAATACCACCAATCCTTGAGTGGGTCTTGATCGACGCCATCTATCAACACATCAACACTGATGATTAGACGACACCCCGGCGTGGGCCTAGGCTTAAGGCTGAGCAGCCTGCCGGAATCCGTCCATGACCAGCAAACCCCCGGCCTGCGTGGCGTCCACCCCTTTGGCTGCGCCCGCGGCCAGTGTCCGATACGACTATTGCCAACTCGACGACAACAGCCCCGCCAGCACCGATCTGGCTGAGGAAGTTGCGCTGGCGATTGCCTTCAATGGCATCAGCCAGGCCGTGATGCTGGTCAGCCCCACGGACCTGGAAGACTTCGTCGTCGGCTTCAGCATCGGCAGTGGCATCGTCAACGCAGCCACCGAAATCTATGACATCAAGCTCAGCGGCAGCGGCTCGGCCCTGCACGCCGAGGTGGAAATCGCCAGCCGCGCCTTCTGGAACCTGAAGAACCAACGCCGGCAACTGGCCGGCACCAGCGGCTGCGGCCTGTGTGGCGTGGAAGCAGTGGAACAGGCGTTGCCTGAGCTCGACGTGTTGCCCGGCGCGCCGTTGCCGCCGGTGCACTGGCTTGAGGGCCTACGCCAGCGCATCAGCACCTTCCAGCCCCTGGGCCAGCATTGCGGTGCGGTGCATGCCGCGCTGTTCATGAATTGCCAGGGCGAACTGTTGCTGGGCCGTGAAGACATCGGCCGGCACAACGCCCTGGACAAACTGATCGGCGCCATCGAGCGCCAGCACATCGAGATCACCGGCGGGCTGGCCATCGTCACCAGCCGCTGCAGCCTGGAGCTGATCCAGAAAGTCCTGCGCGCCGGCATCCAGACCCTGGTGAGCCTGTCCTCACCCACCGGGCTGGCCCTGCAATGGGCCCGCCGGCACAACCTCAACCTTATTCATCTGCCGCAGCACAGTGCGCCGAGGGTCTACAGCCCCGCGCGGGAGAACCGTCCGTGAGCCTGCATCATCAAGCCGACCAGAAGCCCGTTCCTCGTTACAAGCCGTACCACGGCGCCGCCGGTGGCTGGGGTGCACTGCGCAGCGTCGCGCAGGCATGGATCGGCAGCGACAATGCGCTGAAGAACATCCGTGCGTTGCTCAAGACCAACCAGAACGGCGGCTTCGACTGCCCGGGTTGTGCCTGGGGCGACTCGCCGGAAAGCGGCATGGTCAAGTTCTGCGAGAACGGCGCCAAGGCAGTGAACTGGGAAGCCACCAAGCGTCGGGTGGATGCCAGCTTCTTTGCCCGCCACAGTGTCACCTCGCTGCTCGAACAAAGTGACTACTGGCTCGAGTACCAGGGCCGCCTGACCGAGCCGATGGTCTACAACCCGGTCAACGACCGCTACCAGCCGATCAGTTGGGACAGTGCCTTCGCCTTGATCGCCCGGCACCTGAACAACCTGACCAGCCCTGACCAGGCCGAGTTCTATACCTCGGGCCGGGCCAGCAACGAGGCGGCCTACCTGTACCAGTTGTTCGTGCGCGCCTACGGCACCAACAACTTCCCGGACTGCTCGAACATGTGCCACGAGGCCAGCGGCGTGGCGTTGGGGCAAAGCGTTGGAGTCGGCAAGGGCACCGTGACCTTCGACGACTTCGAGCACGCCGATGCGATTTTCGTCTGGGGCCAGAACCCCGGCACCAACCACCCGCGCATGCTTGAACCCCTGCGTGAAGCGGTCAAGCGTGGCGCCCAGGTGGTGTGCATCAACCCGCTGAAAGAACGTGGCCTGGAACGTTTCCAGCACCCGCAGCACCCGATCGAAATGCTCACCAACGGCGACCGCCCGACCAACACCGCGTACTTCCGCCCGGCACTGGGCGGCGACATGGCCGTGCTGCGCGGCATGGCCAAGTTCCTCCTGCTGTGGGAGCGCGAAGCGCAGACCAAGGGTGAGGAGGCGATTTTCGATCATGCCTTCATCGCCGAACATACCGCTGCCGTGGACGACTACCTGGCCACCGTGGATGCCACCGCGTGGGAGCACATCGTCGCGCAGTCGGGCCTGCCCCTGGTCGAGATCGAACAGGCCGCGCGCATGTACGCCAAGGGCAAGCGGGTGATCATGTGCTGGGCCATGGGCATTACCCAGCACCGGCATTCGGTGCCGACCATCCAGGAGATCGCCAACCTCATGCTGTTGCGCGGCAACCTCGGCCAGCCGGGTGCCGGCTTGTGCCCGGTGCGCGGCCACAGCAACGTGCAGGGCGACCGCACCATGGGCATCAACGAGCGGCCGCCGGTGGCCCTGCTCGATGCACTGGAACGCCGCTTCGGCTTCAAGGTGCCGCGTGAGAACGGCCACAACACGGTCGAGGCGATCCACGCCATGCTTGAAGGCCGGGCCAAGGTGTTCATCGGCCTGGGCGGCAACTTTGCCCAGGCAACGCCGGACACCACGCGCACCGCGCAAGCCTTGCGCAACTGCGAGCTGACCGTGCAGATCAGCACCAAGCTCAACCGCAGCCATCTGGTTCACGGCAAGCAGTCACTGATTCTGCCGTGCCTGGGGCGTACCGACATCGACCTGCAAGGCGAAGGCCCGCAGGCGGTCACCGTGGAAGACTCGTTCAGCATGGTGCATGCCTCCAATGGCCAGTTGCAGCCACTGTCCCGGCAGATGCGTTCGGAGCCGGCGGTGATTGCCGGGATCGCTGCCGCGACCTTGGGCAGCACGCCGGTGGACTGGAACTGGCTTGTTGCCGACTACGCACGCGTGCGTGACCTGATCGCCGACACCATTCCGGGGTTTGCGCGGTTCAATGAGCGGCTGCAGCATCCAGGCGGTTTCTACCTGGGCAACAGCGCCGCCGAGCGCAACTGGAAGACAGCCAGCGGGCGCGCCAACTTCAAGGCCAACGAACTGCCGCAGGACCTGCTGCACGAGCGAGTACGCGCCAGCGGCGAGGTACCGGACCTGATCATGCAGTCGATGCGCTCACACGATCAGTACAACACCACCATCTATGGGCTGGATGACCGCTATCGCGGCGTGAGGGGCCAGCGCGATGTGCTGTTCGCCAATGAGGCGGACATCGTGCGCCTGGGCTTCCGTCCTGGCGACAAGGCCGATATCGTTTCGTTGTGGAGCGACGGGCGCGAGCGGCGGGTGAAGGGCTTCACCTTGTTGGCGTTTGATATCCCTGCGGGTCAGGCGGCAGCGTACTACCCCGAGGTCAACCCGCTGGTGCCGCTGGAAAGCGTTGGCGATGGCAGCCATACCCCGACGTCGAAGTTTGTCGCGATCAAGCTTGAACGAGCCAGCGCGAACGCGCGGATTCTCTGAGGCCCTGCCGGCCCCCACAAGGGCCCGGCAGGCACAAAAAAGGCCCTGACATTCACTGCCAGGGCCTCGTTCCAAGCAAGCTATGACCGCCAAAAATAGAATAAGTTTCACTGCAAAAACAGTAACTTATAAAATTGTATACAAGTCGTGCTACTCGTCGGATTTCAATTGTCAGCCCCCCTTCCGAGCCTCAGGATCGCGTCGTCATCCCTCTGAGACTCTCGCATGAAATACTCCTCGATTCTCGTGTTGTCCCTTAGCCTGCTGAGCGGCGTTGCCTCTGCAGGTGGCACTACCGAAGCCGGCATTGGCGGCGCATTGGGTGGGGTATTGGGCTCGGTTGTCGGTCAGTCGATCGGCGGTAGCACCGGCTCGGCCATCGGTGCCGGCCTGGGTGGCGCCGCCGGTAGCGCCGTCGGTGCAGACAAACGCAGCCGTGGCGAAGCCGCCATCGGGGGTGCCCTGGGCGCCGCAGGCGGCAACGTGGTCGGCCGCAGCATGGGTGGCAACACCGGCAGCCTGATCGGCGCCGCAGCTGGCGGTGGCGCCGGTGGCGCGCTGGGTAACTACATGGGCAACAAGAGCGATGACGAAGACCGTCGCTATCGCAACCGCGACTACGACGACCGTCGCCACTACGACCGCGGCCGCCACTACGGCCACCGCAAGCACAACCGTCACTGGCGCCACCGCTAAGGCGCAAGCCCTTCGGGCTTAAGGCAAACTCCTAGCGGATCGAAGCAAGGGTGATGCAGGGGCAACGACTGCCCAGGCATCACCCTTGATGCATTTACCCCCGCATTCCTGACTGCTCGCAGCGTTCCCGCCTACCGACCAAGGGCTCACCCATTCAGCCCGGCTTAGGGGTAGCCCCGATTCTGGCGAATATAGCCAATCGCTATCATCGTGCATCTCCCGAATAAGCAACTGGACGCAGGGAATGCGGATCGACCAAAGCAAGCGTGCCCATTCGCCTCCTGCGCGAGGGGCATGAGATGCCAGCCAGGGCCAAGCCGCCAGTGCTCGCCGAGCATGAATTCCAGCAGTTGCAAACGCTGCTAGAGGACGCCTCGGGTATCGTGCTGGCGGCTGATCGCCGCACGCAGGTAGCATCGCGCCTGGTGCCACGGCTACACCGCCATCAGTTGGACAACTTCCCCGACTACCTGCAGCGCCTGCGCCAGCCCGCATTTGCCGCCGAGCAAACGCGGGTGATCGACCTGCTGCTCAGCAAGGAAACCTATTTCTTCCGCGAGCACCGTCACTTCGAGTTCCTCGCCCAGTGGCTGCTGCGCAACCCGTCGGCCAAGCGCTTCTGGAGCGCCGCCTGCGCCTCCGGCGAAGAAGCCTACAGCCTGGCCATGGTCGCCAGCGAACACGCCCGCAGCGACGACTGGTCAGTGCTGGCCAGCGACCTCAGCCGCGCTTCGCTGGGCCAGCTCGATGATGCGGTCTATGACATCACCCAGGCGCGGTATTTCCCCGAAGGCTGGCTACCGCGCTACAGCCGCTGCGGCACCGACGAGATGGACGGGCGCCTGCGCATCCACAGCAGCTTGCGGGCGCGGGTGCAGGCACGGCAGATCAACCTGGCCCAGGCACTGTCCGACAACCTGCCCTGCTTCGATGCGATTTTCCTGCGCAACTTGCTGATGTATTTCTGCCCGCACGCGCGTCAGCAGATGGTCCGGCGTGTGCTTGCGCACCTGCGCCCGGGTGGGTTGCTGGTCATCGGCCATACCGAAAGCATCGATGCACCCGCACTGCCGCTACGGCCAATACTGCCTTCGGTGTTCGAGCGCCTATGATGCTGGAAGCCAAGCTGGCTCCTGCGCCTGGTCGTTGCCACTGAACGTGCGACCACGCGGTAGCGCTCATCCGGACCGAGCAAAACTGCCGCCCTTCTTCCTTTGTGAAACAGGCTCGAATCCATGCTTTGCCGAATATTGATCGCCGATGACTCGCCGCTTTTCAGGGCGGGTCTGCGCGCACTGCTTGAACAGAAGAACGACTACGCCGTGGTCGGCGACACGGGGGACGGCATGAGCGCCGTGGCCTTGGCTGAACAGCTGAAGCCCGACATCGTCGTGCTGGACATGGGCCTGGACAGCCAGGACAGCGAGCAGGTCCTGCACGAGTTGTTCATCCGCGTGCCGAGCTGCCATGTGCTGATGCTCTCGGCGCGGGCAGAGCTGGAGTTCGTAATGAAATGCCTGCAACTGGGGGCGCATGGTTTCCTGCTCAAGAGCGCCACGGTCCTGGAGTTGGAGCAGGCCTTGCTGGCCTTGCGCAATGGCGGCCAGTACCTGTCATCGGCGGTGCTGCCGCTGGTGATCGGCCAGGCGGTCAAGCACAGCCGCAAGCGGCCGGTGGGCGGCACCATGCAACTGACTGCGCGTCAGTTGGAGATCCTGCGCCTGATCGCCCGTGGCGAGTCCACCCGCTCGATTGCCGATGGCCTGGGCTTGAGCGTGAAGACCATCGAGGCGCACCGCTCGCAGATCATGCACCGCTTGCAGATCCACGATGTGCCGGGGCTGGTGTTGTTTGCCGTGCGCGAAGGGATCATCCGCATCAACGACTGAAGGTCAGGCCAGCAGGGCCTCCAGGGCCGCTTGCAAGCGTTCGGGCAAGACTGCCGGGCGGTTTGACTCACGCTCGACGAACACCTGCACCACGCGCCCGGCAGCGCACGCCTGCGCGTCGCCCACCTGGAACAGCGCCAACGCGTATTCCACCGAACTGCCCGCAAGCCGGGTCACGCGCAGGCCGACTTCCAGGCATTCGGGAAAGGCTGCCGAGGCATAGAAGTCACAGGCAGAGCTGACCACAAAGCCGACCACGGCGCCTTCCTGCGGGTCGATCCCGGCGCACTCGATCAGGTGCGCCTGAATGGCGGTGTCGAAGAAGCCGTATACGGTTGCGCTGGCGATATGACCATTGAGGTCGTTGTCCTGCCAGCGCGTGAGGATCGGCTGGAAGTGCTGGTACTGCTCGCGTTGGGGGATGCTGGACATGGGCACAGGCCTCATTCTTAACGTAAAAACAGATCATAGCGTGATCCAACCAGTGGGAGCCGGCGTTGCCGGCGATGCAAGGCAGCGCCTTGCCAAATGGGGTCGTTGCACGACCCATCGCCGGCAAGGCCGGCTCCCACAGGGGCCAACACAGGACAGAATTACGCGCACAAAAAAGCCGCCCCGAAGGGCGGCTTTTTTTCAACGCAGTGGCAGCAACTTACAGTTGCGGGCCGGCTGCCTTGATGGCGTCGGAAACTTCGAACTTCTTGAAGTTTTCGATGAACAGCGAAGCCAGGCCTTTGGCCGCTTCGTCGTAGGCCGCCTGGTCAGCCCAGGTGTTGCGCGGGTTGAGCAGGACAGTATCAACGCCCGGAACCAGCTTCGGCACGTCCAGGTTGATGATGTCCAGGTGCTCGGTTTCAGCACCGACCAAGGTACCGCCCTGGATCGCCGCGATCACCGCACGGGTGGTCGGGATGTTGAAGCGCTTGCCAACGCCGTAGCCACCACCAGTCCAGCCGGTGTTGACCAGGTATACCTTCGAGTTGAAGCCACGGATACGCTTGATCAGCAGATCAGCGTACTCGCCAGCCGGACGCGGGAAGAACGGCGCGCCGAAGCAGGTGGAGAAGGTCGACTTGATGCCGCTGCCCGAACCCATTTCAGTGGAGCCCACCAGCGCGGTGTAACCCGACAGGAAGTGGTAGGCCGCCTGCTCTTCGTTGAGGATCGACACTGGCGGCAGTACGCCGGTCAGGTCGCAGGTCAGGAAGATGACCGCATTCGGCTCACCGCCAAGGTTCTTCTCGGAACGCTTGGCAACGTGCTCCAGCGGGTAGGCGGCACGGCTGTTCTGGGTCAGGCTGACATCGGCGTAGTCGGCTTTGCCGGCAGCGTCGGTGATGACGTTTTCCAGGACCGCGCCGTGCTGGATGGCTTTCCAGATGACCGGCTCGTTCTTCTCCGACAGGTCGATGCACTTGGCATAGCAACCGCCTTCGATGTTGAAGACAACGCCTTCGCCCCAGCCGTGTTCGTCGTCACCGATCAGGTAACGGCTTTCGTCGGCCGACAGGGTGGTTTTACCGGTGCCCGACAGACCGAAGAACAGGGTCACGTCGCCTGCTTCGCCGATGTTGGCAGCGCAGTGCATTGGCAGCACGTCGGCAGCCGGCAGCAGGAAGTTCTGCACCGAGAACATGGCTTTTTTCATCTCGCCGGCGTAACGCATGCCAGCGATCAGGACTTTCTTCTGTGCGAAGTTGATGATCACGCAACCATCGGAGTTGGTGCCGTCACGCTCGGGTACGCACTCGAAGTTGGCAACGTTGAGCACTTGCCACTCATCACGGCCAGCCGGGTTGTACTGTGCCGGGTTGATGAACAGGCAACGGCCGAACAGGTTCTGCCAGGCAGTCTGGGTGGTCATCTTGACGGCCAGGTAGTGCTCTTGTGCAGCCCCTACGTGAACGTACGAAACGAAATGCTCTTGCGCGTTGTTGAAGGCCTCGACGCGGTCCCACAGGGCATCGAACTTGTCGGCCGGGAACTTGCGGTTGATCGGGCCCCAGGCGATGGCAGCCTGAGTGGACGGCTCTTCGACGATGAAACGGTCAACCGGCGAACGGCCGGTACGGTGACCCGTTTCCACGACCAGCGCGCCAGTATCGGCAAGCTTGCCTTCACCGCGTTTCAGCGCTTCTTTTACCAGCTCATCGACGCTCAGGTCAGTGTGCACGGTGTTGTTGGCTTGCGTCATGAGATTCCCCATCCGGCCTGTGGCCGAGTGCTCCAAACGTTTTGTAGTAACTCTTTGAAAACTACTACAGCGGAAAAAAGTGGCCGGATTATGCCAGAAACGCCCAAAAAAAGTAGGGCCCTCCTGTCAGAACGGCGTGTTTCCGGCGTTCGACAGGAGTTTTACCTGTGGTGAAACGTTTTAGTGCCGAGTATCTGACGGTGCGTCCACACCCGCGCCAGCGAACAATTGCACCACATCGTTGGCATCGAATTGATAGCGCTCATTGCAGAACTGGCAATCGACTTCGATATGCCCGCCGTGCTCCTGCACCAGTTGCAGTGCATCGGCCTCACCCAGGCTGACCAGGGCGTTGCCGGAGCGATCACGCGAGCAGCTGCAGCGGAAGTGCAGCGACTGGATATCGAACAGGCGCACGGCCTCCTCGTGGTACAGGCGATGCAGGATGGTCTCGTTGTCCAGGCCCAGCAGCTCTTCAGCTTTCAGGGTACTGGCCAGGGCGGTCACGTGCTGCCAGTTGGCGGCGCGCTCTTCCTCGTCCTTCTCGAGCTGCGCGGGCAGCTGCTGCACCAGCAGGCCACGGGCGTGCTTGCCGTCGGCGTTGAGCCAGAACTTGGTGCCCACCTGCTGGGACATCACGAAATAGTTGGTGAAGCATTCCGACAAGGTGGCGCCGTCGAGGTCGACGATGCCCTGGTAGCGCTGGCCCTGGGTCGGGTCGACGGTCATGGCCAACACGCCATTGGGCATCAGCTCGGCCAGGGTGGCATCGGCACTGATCTGCTCGGCGTCGTAACGGGCCAGGCCACGGATCTCGCGCTCGCTGGAGCACTCGATCATCAACATCGGGATCGGCCCGTCGGAGCGCGCCTGCAGGATCAGCAAGCCGTCGAACTTCAAGGTGCCGACCAGCAGGGCCGCCGCTGCCATCAGCTCGCCCAGCAGTTGCTGCACCGGCTGTGGATAAGCGTGCTTGGCCAGGACTTCGGCATAGCTTTGCTCCAGTACGACGAGCTCACCACGCACATCGTGGTCGTCGAAAATGAAGCGTTGGGTGTAGTCGGTATCTGGCAAATCGGACATGAGTTCGGCTTTCTAGAAGGGTGAAAAATAAAGTCGGAAGCTTCCAGGCCCCCGGCGCACCGTCTCGGTGCGTTCAGCTGGCACGACAGAGGGCCATTTTAGGGGCAATCCTGCGCGCTTCCAAGCAACGTGGGCGCACGCCATTGCCGACTACTGTGTTTGCGCGGGTGACCGTTTGGCCAGATCCCTGCGCGCACTTTCGACGAATGGCGCTTCAACCGGCGCTATCGTGGAATTGATGCAGCTGGCGACGCTGTTTCTTGGTTGGCCGACCATCGGTCGTCACCCCTAGCGCACCGGCCTTGCGCAGCGCAGCCGCCTGTTCGCGGCGGGCGATACTCTCGGCGGTTTCCTCGTACAATGCCTGGGCTTCTGGCGCCCCGCGGCGCACCACCGACAGCGCCGTGACCACCACGGTACGCTCGTCGAAGCCGGTGCGCAGCACGAATTCATCACCCACTCGCGGCTCTTTCCCCGGTTTGCAGCGATCCCCGCGACAATGCACCTTGCCGCTCTCGATGGCGGTCTTGGCCAAGGCGCGGGTCTTGTAGAAGCGTGCGGCCCATAGCCACTTGTCGAGGCGTACCTTGTCGTCGTCTTCGCTCTTTTGTGCCATCGCATTTCCCCTTCCATTTGCGTCATGGAACTGTACTACCGTAACTGACGGATGCAAAAAATACGCGGCGTGCTTACAGTTCACCGACTTTCCCCCAGGTTGTGCATTTTGAAGACATTTGACCATCTGACCGTGATCGGCCTGCGCGAGTGGGTTGCCCTGCCAGACCTCGGCGTAGCCGGCCTGCGCGCCAAGATCGACACCGGGGCCAGTACCTCCAGCCTGCATGCCACCGAGGTCGAAGTCTTCGAGCGTGACGGTGAGCGCTGGGTGCGTTTCAACGCGCACTTGGGCTCGGTAGTACAACTGCGCCACCGCCGCTGCGAAGCGCCGCTGGTGACGATGAAAACCATCAAGAGCTCCAACGGCCATGCCCAGACCCGCTACGTGATCCGCACGCCCCTGGCGCTCGGTGACCGGGTCTGGGAGGTCGAGTTCACCCTGGCCTGCCGCAAGGCCATGCGCTATCGCCTGTTGCTCGGTTCCAAGGCGTTGGTGCATGGCCAGTTGGTGGTCAATCCAGGTCTCAAGTACGTTCAGGACAAGCCGGCCTTTCCGGCCACCATTACCCCTTCAACAGGTGTTGCATGAAGATCGCTGTGCTGTCGCGGAACCCGCGTCTGTATTCCACTCGTCGTCTGGTCGAAGCCGGTACGCAACGAGGGCATGAAATGGTGGTGATCGACACCTTGCGCGCCTACATGAACATTGCCAGCCACAAGCCGCAGATCCACTACCGCGGCAGGCCGCTGGAAGGTTTCGACGCGGTCATCCCGCGCATCGGTGCCTCGGTCACTTTCTATGGCTGCGCCGTGCTGCGCCAGTTCGAAATGATGGGGGTCTTCCCGCTCAACGAATCGGTCGCCATCGCCCGCTCGCGAGACAAGCTGCGCTCGCTGCAATTGCTCTCACGCCGTGGTATCGGCCTGCCGGTAACCGGCTTTGCCCACTCCCCGGATGACATCCCCGACCTGATCCAGATGGTCAACGGCGCCCCGCTGGTGATCAAGGTGCTCGAAGGCACCCAGGGCATCGGCGTGGTCCTGGCCGAAACCACCCAGGCCGCCGAGTCGGTGATCGAGGCGTTCATGGGCCTGAAGCAGAACATCATGGTCCAGGAATACATCAAGGAAGCCGGCGGCGCCGATATCCGCTGCTTTGTGGTCGGCGACAAGGTCATCGCCTCGATGAAGCGCCAGGCCAAGCCGGGCGAGTTCCGCTCCAACCTGCACCGTGGCGGCACTGCGAGCCTGATCAAGGTCACCCCGGAAGAGCGCATGACCGCTATTCGCGCGGCCAAGGTCATGGGCCTTAGCGTGGCTGGCGTGGACATCCTGCGTTCGAATCACGGCCCGCTGGTGATGGAGGTGAATTCCTCGCCGGGCCTGGAGGGCATCGAGGTCACCACCGGCAAGGACGTTGCCGGGATGATCATCGAGCACCTGGAGAAGAACGGCGGGCCAAACCTGACCCGCACCAAGGGCAAGGGCTGAGGCTAGACCGCGTCGCGCGGCAGCAGCAGGCCCAAGGGCAACCTGACCCGGGCCTCGATGCCGCCGCCGGAGCGGTTGCGCAACTCGACATTGCCGCCGTGCTGGGCGGCGATCCGCTTGACGATCGCCAGGCCCAGCCCGGTGCCCTTGCCGCTGCGCGCACGGTCGCCGCGAATGAATGGGTTGAAAATGCCTTCCAGTTCGTCCGGGTCGATGCCGGCGCCACGGTCCAGCACGCTGAGCACCACATACGGTGCACTGTTGTCACCCGAGACATAGGCCGCCACTTCCACGCCCTTGCCGGCGTGGTACAGGGCATTGCCGATCAGGTTGTTGAGCAGGCGCTTGACCGATACCCGGCGCAGTGGGAACGGCGGGATCGGTTCCAGGCACAGGCGCACGCGCTCCACCGGCTGATTGAACGGCGCCACCACCTCACGCACCAGGTCGCTCAGGTCGATGGCTTCGACCGGCTCGTCGCGACCATCACGGATGAATGCCAGGAACTGGTCAAGGATGGCATCCATGTCCTCGATATCGCGGACCATGTCGTCGGTCAATTCGTTGTCGTTGGGCAACATCGACAACGACAGCCGCAGGCGCGTCAGCGGTGTGCGCAGGTCATGCGATACCCCGGCCAGCATCAGTTCGCGCTCGCGCCCGGCCTGCTCGACATCTTCGGCCATCTGGTTGAACGCGCGGTACACGTCGGCCATCTCACTGGGCGTGTCGCCAATCGGCAAACGCACGCTGCTGCGCCCCTGCCCCAGCTGCCGAGTGGCGATCACCAGGCGCTTGAGCGGTTCGTTGAGCATGCGCACGAAGAACCAGGCCATCGCCGTCGAGGCCACGCCGATCCCCAGGAACCAGCCCAGCACGCTCCAGATCTTCTGCCCGCGCAACGGGTGCGGGTAGAGCGGCACTTTCAGCCAGCCATCGCCCAGGCTCGGGGCACGTACCCATAACGCCGGCGGCGCGTGAACACGCAGGCGCACCTCGGTGTCGTCACCCAGCTCGGACTGCATCTGGCGTTGGTAGATCTCGCTGTACGGCCAGTGCTGCTCGCCTTCCGGCACACCGCTGCCGACCACGCGCTTCAAACTGGCCGCCTCGGCGATCTTCTCGCGGTTTTCCTCGTCGGCGGCCCAATAGGCTCGCAGGGTCAGGGCGACGCCGTGGCTGTACTGGCGGTCGACCAGCACGTCCTCGTTCATCAGCAGGTAGACCAGGGTCAGCGCCTTGGAGAACAGTACGGCGGCAAGCACCAGCCAGAGGCTTCGGGCGAAGAAGCTTTGGGGGAACCAAAGGGGCGTTTTCATGGACAGCAGCTACACACTTGGCAGGCACGAGCATGGCTCGCAGGCATTGCAGAAAACCGGCACACAGAAAAACAGGGCTACCGTCGGGTGGCCCTGTACCGAGTGACCTGCATCTACAAACGAAACATCACTTTTCGGTTTTGCCGTCCGGCACGAAAACATAGCCAACACCCCAGACCGTCTGGATATAACGGGGTTTCGACGCATCGGGTTCGATCATCCGGCGCAGTCGGGAAATTTGTACGTCGATGGAGCGCTCCAACGCGTCCCACTCGCGACCACGGGCCAGGTTCATCAGTTTGTCGCGGGTCAGCGGCTCACGGGCGTGCATCACCAGCGCCTTGAGCACGGCGAATTCACCGGTGGTCAGCATGTGCACTTCTTCGCCACGCTTGAGTTCACGAGTAGCCAACGACAGTTCGTAGTCACCGAAGGTCACGGTCTCGTCTTCGCTGCCTGGCGCGCCAGGTACGGCGGGGGCCTGGCGGCGCAGCACGGCCTTGACCCGGGCAACCAGCTCGTCCGGATTGAATGGCTTGGCCAGGTAGTCGTCGGCGCCCAGCTCCAGGCCTTTGATGCGGCTCAGCTCGTCGCCCTTGGCGGTGAGCATGATGATCGGGATCTGGTTGTTCGCTGCCCGCAGGCGGCGGCAGGCCGAGAGGCCGTCTTCGCCCGGCAGCATCAGGTCGAGCACTACCAGGTTGAAAACCTCGCGGGCCAGCAGGCGGTCCATCTGCTCGACATTGGGTACGGCACGGGCACGAAAGCCCTTGCTGGTGAAGAAACGTTCCAGCAGGCTGCTGAGCCCCGGATCGTCGTCGACGATCAAAATTTTGTCGCCTTCGGCGTTTGGTGCAGTGGTGCTCATGGATAGCTCCTTTGTTCGCGGCACGCATTATGGCTTAGCAGCCAATTGACTGGGCCGAGTGCATTGTTAGCAGATTTTTCCCCGGGTGCCAGCCCAACCGGTCGAGGGGCTGGCCTGGCGCTATCACCGCAAGCTGCGCACGCTGGGTATAATGCGCCGCTTTCATCCAGCGTCGCCCTGCTCAAACGCACCCTGCAGCGTACTTGCGGCGGCTTTTGCACTCTTACATTTGTCAGGTGGTTTTATGGACAGCATCAACAGCCGCATCGCCGAGGAACTCGGCGTCCGCCCGCAACAGGTCGAAGCGGCCGTGGCTCTACTTGATGAAGGCTCCACGGTGCCTTTTATCTCCCGCTACCGTAAAGAAGTGACCGGCAGCCTGGACGACACCCAACTGCGTCACCTGGAAGAGCGCCTGCGCTACCTGCGCGAGCTGGACGATCGCCGCGCAAGCATCCTGGCGAGCATCGAGGAACAGGGCAAGCTGACCCCGGAGCTGGCCCGCGAGATCAAGCTGGCCGACACCAAGACCCGCCTCGAAGACCTTTACCTGCCATACAAGCAAAAGCGCCGCACCAAGGGCCAGATCGCCCTGGAAGCTGGCCTGGGCGAGCTGGCCGACGGCCTGTTCAACGACCCGCAACTGACCCCGGAAAGCGAAGCCACGCGCTTCGTGGACGCCGAAAAAGGCGTGGCCGACGTCAAGGCAGCCCTTGAAGGCGCCAAGTACATCCTCATGGAGCGCTTCGCCGAAGACGCCAACCTGCTCGCCAAGCTGCGCAACTTCCTCAAGCAGGAAGCCGTGCTGAGCGCACGCCTGGTGGCCGGCAAGGAAGAAGAAGGCGCCAAGTTCCGCGACTATTTCGAGCATGACGAAGTGCTGCGCAGCGTGCCGTCGCACCGTGCCCTGGCGATCTTCCGCGGGCGCAACGAAGGCGTGCTGTCCGCCACCCTGAAAGTCGGCGAAGAACTGCCCGGCACCCTGCACCCGTGCGAGCTGATGATCGGCTCGCAATTCGGCCTGAGCAACCAGAACCGCCCGGCCGACAAATGGCTTGGCGAAGTGGTGCGCTGGACCTGGAAGGTCAAGCTCTACACCAGCCTGGAAACCGACCTGTTCGGCGAGCTGCGCGATGGCGCCGAGGGCGAGGCGATCAACGTCTTCGCACACAACCTGCACGACCTGCTGCTGGCCGCCCCGGCCGGCCCGCGCACCACCCTGGGCCTGGACCCGGGCCTGCGTACCGGCTGCAAGGTGGCAGTGGTCGATGCCACCGGCAAGCTGCTGGACACCGCAACCGTCTACCCGCACGTGCCGAAGAACCAGTGGGACCAGACCATCGCCGTGCTCGCCGCGCTGTGCGCCAAGCACTCGGTGGAGCTGATCGCCATCGGCAACGGCACCGCCAGCCGCGAAACCGACAAGCTGGCCGCCGAACTGATCAAGAAATACCCAGCGCTGAAAATGACCAAGATCATGGTCTCCGAAGCCGGCGCTTCGGTGTACTCGGCCTCCGAGCTGGCGGCCAAGGAATTCCCGGACCTCGACGTGACCCTCCGTGGCGCCGTGTCGATTGCCCGCCGCCTGCAGGACCCGCTGGCCGAGCTGGTGAAGATCGACCCGAAATCCATCGGGGTCGGCCAGTACCAGCACGACGTGTCCCAGCTCAAGCTGGCGCGCGGCCTGGACGCCGTGGTCGAGGACTGCGTGAACGCCGTCGGCGTGGACGTCAACACCGCCTCGGTCGCGCTGCTGGCACGCATCTCCGGCCTGAACAGCACGCTGGCCCAGAACATCGTCGCCCACCGCGATGAAAACGGTGCCTTCAAGACCCGCGCCGCGTTGAAGAAAGTCAGCCGCCTGGGCGAGAAAACCTACGAACAAGCCGCCGGCTTCCTGCGCGTGATGAACGGCGACAACCCGCTGGACGCCTCTGCGGTTCACCCGGAAGCCTACCCGCTGGTCAAGCGCATCGCCGCCGAGACCGACCGCGACATCCGTTCGCTGATCGGCGACAGCGGTTTCCTCAAGCGCCTGGACCCGAAAAAATTCACCGACGAGACCTTCGGCCTGCCGACCGTCACCGACATCCTCCAGGAACTCGACAAACCCGGCCGCGACCCGCGCCCGGAGTTCAAGACCGCCGAGTTCCAGGAAGGCGTCGAAGACCTCAAGGACCTGCAACTGGGGATGATCCTCGAAGGCGTGGTGACCAACGTCACCAACTTCGGCGCCTTCGTCGATATCGGCGTGCACCAGGACGGCCTGGTGCACATCTCGGCGCTGTCCGAGAAGTTCATCAAGGACCCGCGTGAGGCGGTCAAGGCCGGCGACGTGGTCAAGGTCAAGGTCATGGAAATCGACATCCCGCGCAAACGCGTCGGCCTGTCGATGCGCATGGGCGATACCCCCGGCGAGAAAATCGACGGTGCCCGTGGCAGCCGTCCAGGTTCGGCACCGCGTCAGCAACAGAGCCAGCCGGCACGCGTCAAGGAAACTGCGGCCCCGGCCAACAACGCCATGGCATCGCTGTTCGCCAACGCCAAGCAACTGAAGAAGAAGTGATGGAGATTCCCGAAGGGGTCATCCAGAGCGCCTTCAGCCAGTTGCTCGGCTGCCGCCTGCTGCGCCTTGAACAAGGCGTGGCCGAGGTGGCCATGGACGTAGCGCCGCACCTGCACAATCGCGGCGGCAAGCTGCATGGCGGGGCGATCTTCAGCCTGGTCGACAATGCCATGGGGCTGGCCTGTTCCAGTTCCCATGGCTTCGACCAGCAGAGCGTGACGGTAGAGTGCAAGATCAACTACCTGCGCCCGGTCAGCGACGGCGAAGTACAGTGCATCGCCCGCGTGCTGCAGGCCGGGCGACGCATACTGGTCGTCGAAGCCGAGGTGCATCAGGGCGACAAGCTGGTGGCCAAAGCGCAAGGCACCTTCGCCGCGCTCTAGCCGCAAACAGCCAATCTGCGGTACTTTCGGCAGTGCGCGGGCACTGCCGCAACCCCGCAAAAACCGGGCGACAACGCCAGTTCCTCTGTCCACCCTTGTAGACCGTCATCTCTACCCCCATATTGGGGCGACTGACGCGTGAAGGAATCCATCTTGAGCGAACTTCTCAACCGCCGCCTGAGCCTGCTCAGCCAGGGCGACAACCTCTCCCTGCTCAAGCAGTGCCTGCACGGCATTGAGCGTGAATGCCTGCGCGTGACCGAGGACGGCCGTCTGGCCCAGACCCCGCACCCCGAAGAACTGGGCTCGGCGTTGACCCACGAGCAGATCACCACCGACTATTCCGAGTCGCTGCTGGAGTTCATCACTCCCGCCCTGGCTGATCCTGCCCAGACCCTGAAAAGCCTCGAAAGCATCCACCGCTTCGCTTATACCCAGTTGGGCAGCGAGTACCTGTGGAGCCCATCGATGCCCTGCCCGCTGCCGGCCGAGGAAGACATTCCGATCGCCTGGTACGGCACCTCGAACATCGGCCAGCTCAAGTACGTCTACCGCAAGGGCCTGGCCCTGCGTTACGGCCGTACCATGCAGTGCATTGCCGGTATTCACTACAATTTCTCGCTGCCAGACGCGCTCTGGCCGCTGCTGCGCCAGGCCGAAGGCCAGGCGGGCGATGACCGTGATTATCAGTCGGCGGCGTATATCGCCCTGATCCGCAACTTCCGCCGCTACAGCTGGCTGCTGATGTACCTGTTCGGTGCCTCGCCGGCGCTGGATGCCGGCTTCCTGCGCGGTCGTGCACATCAGCTCGAAGCCTTCGACGCCGACACCCTGTACCTGCCGTATGCCACCAGCCTGCGCATGAGCGACCTGGGTTACCAGAGCAACGCCCAGGCCGGCCTCACGCCGTGCTACAACGACCTGAGCAGCTACACCGACAGCCTGCGCAAGGCGGTAGCCACGCCGTATGCGCCGTATGTCGAGGTCGGTACGCACAAGGATGGCGAGTGGGTGCAACTGAACACCAACATCCTGCAGATCGAAAACGAGTACTACTCGAACATCCGCCCCAAGCGCGTGACCTACTCCGGCGAGCGGCCGATCCAGGCGCTGATGGCGCGTGGCATCCAGTACGTCGAAGTGCGTTGCCTGGACATCAACCCGTTCCTGCCCACCGGCATCGACCTGCCGGAGGCGCGCTTCCTCGATGCGTTCCTGCTGTTCTGCGCGCTGGAAGAAAGCCCGTTGCTGGAAAACGGCGAATGCGGCCAGTGCACCGACAACTTCCTCAGCGTGGTCAAGGAAGGGCGTCGTCCGGGCCTGAAACTGCGCCGCGACGGCCATCCGGTCGAACTCAAGCAATGGGCTGATGAACTGCTCAAACGCATCGCGCCACTGGCTGAGCTGCTCGACTCCAGCCAAGGTATCGACGGCCATGCCAAGGCCCTGGCCGCACAAGCAGCCAAGGTCAGCGACCCGTCGTTGACGCCGTCGGCCCAGGTGCTGGCGAGCATGCGTGAGCACAAGGAAAGCTTCAGCCGCTTCGCCCTGCGCCAGAGCCAGCAGCACGCCGAGTTCTTCCGTGAAACGCCGCTGAGCAGCGAGGAGCAGCAGCGCTTCGAGCGGCTGGCGAGTGACTCCCTGGAGGCTCAGTCGAAGCTGGAGCGCGAAGAAGAAAAGGTCGATTTCGACCTGTTCGTTGCCGCCTACCAGGCGAGCATCCTGGCGATCAGCAACTGACATGACCCGCACCGTCACTGCGCGCAAACCGCGCGCTCGCAGCCAGGCGCGGATCGACACCATCCTCGAGGCGGCCCGCACCTTGCTGGCCAGCGAGGGCGTGGCCAGCCTGTCGATCTACAGCGTGGCCGAGCGCGCGCAGATCCCGCCGTCGTCGGTGTATCACTTTTTCGCCAGCGTGCCGGCCTTGCTCGAAGCGCTGACGGCAGACGTGCACCGGGCGTTTCGTGATTGCCTGCAAGCGCCGATCGAGGCAGGCAGCCTGCAGCATTGGCACGACCTGTCACGGCTTGTGGAACAGCGCATGCTGGCGATCTACAACGAGGATGCGGCGGCGCGCCAGTTGATTCTGGCGCAGCACGGCTTGAGCGAAGTGACGCAGGCGGATCGGCAACACGACCTGGAGCTGGGTGATCTGATGCGGGCGTTGTTCGACCAGCATTTCCAGCTGCCGGCCTTGCCGGAGGATGTCGACGTGTTTGCCCTGGCGATGGAGCTGGGTGATCGGGTGTATGCCCGCTCGGTCCATGTGCACGGGCAGATCACCCCGCGCATGGCTGAAGAAGGGATGCGCGTGTTTGATGCGTACCTGGGGCTGTATTTACCGCCGTTCCTGCCCAGACGTTGATACTGCGCAGCCCTCATCGCCGGCAAGGCCGGCTCCCACAGCGTTCAGTGCCACATGGCCTCTGTGGGAGCTGGCCTTGCCAACCTGTCAGAGCTTGGCAATCGACACTTCAGTCGACTTCACAAAGGCAATCACTTCACTGCCAATGGTCAACTCCAGCTCTTTCACCGAGCGCGTGGTGATCACCGAGGTCACTACCCCCGACGCCGTCTGCACGTCGATTTCCGACAACACCGGCCCTTCGAGGATTTCCTTCACGGTGCCCTTGAACTGGTTACGTACGTTGATCGCTTTGATGGTCATCTTCAGGTTCCTTTCTAAATAGAGGTCAATGCGCCCAACGCAACTGCGTGGGCAAAGGGGCTACAGGTTCAGGCTCGGGCGGCGTGCCCGGCACCGACAGAACACGGTTCAATACTTCACTTTCCAACGCCGCCAGCCGATGCGATCCGCGCACCCGCGGACGCGGCAACTCCACCACCAGGTCCAGGCCGACGGCGCCGTCCTCGATCAGGATCACCCGGTCGGCCACTGCCACCGCCTCGCTCACATCGTGGGTCACCAGCAACACGGTAAAACCGTGCTGGCGCCAGAGCTTTTCAATCAATTGCTGCATCTCGATGCGGGTCAGCGCATCCAGCGCCCCTAGCGGTTCGTCCAGCAACAGCAGGCGCGGCTGGTGAATCAACGCACGGGCCAGGGCCACACGCTGCTTCTGTCCGCCCGACAAGGCCGCCGGCCATTCATTGGCACGGTCCGCCAAACCGACCGCCTCCAGCGCTTCCAGCGCGCGAGGCCGCCAGTTGCCGTCCAGGCCCAGGCCGACGTTGTCGATCACCCGCTTCCAGGGCAGCAGGCGCGCCTCCTGGAACATCAGCCGGGTATCTTCGCGCGCCTCGCTCAACGGCGCGCTGCCCGCCAGCAGATCCCCGCCGCTGGGCAGATCCAGCCCCGCCAGCAAGCGCAGCAAGGTGCTCTTGCCACAACCACTGCGACCAACGATTGCCACGAACTGACCGGCCGGAATATGCAGGTCGATATCGCGCAGCACCTGCCGCTGGCCAAAGGTTTTCTGCACATTGCGCACGGCCAGCGGGATCCCGCGCAGCAGGCGTGGAGGTTGTTCCTTGAGAATGCTCATTGGCCGTCCCCCCTTACGACCTGATAGGCCGGGTGCCAGCGCAGCCACACCCGCTCAAGCCCTCGCGCCGCCAGGTCGGCCAGCTTGCCAAGCACTGCGTACAAGACGATCGCCAGCACCACCACGTCGGTCTGCAGGAACTCGCGCGCATTCATCGCCAGGTAACCGATGCCGGCGTTGGCCGAGATGGTCTCGGCCACGATCAGCGTCAGCCACATGAAGCCCAGTGCAAAGCGCACCCCGACCAGGATCGAAGGCAAGGCACCCGGCAGGATCACCTGGCGGAACAGGGCAAACCCGCTCAAGCCATAACTGCGCGCCATCTCCACCAGCGCCGGGTCGACGTTGCGAATACCGTGATAGGTGTTCAGGTAGATCGGGAACAAAGTGCCCAGGGCCACCAGGAAGATCTTCGCCGACTCGTCGATCCCGAACCACAGGATCACCAACGGGATCAGCGCCAGGTGCGGCAAGTTGCGGATCATCTGCACCGAGCTGTCGAGCAGGCGCTCGCCCCAGGTCGACAGGCCAGTGATAAAACCCAGCACCAGGCCGATACTGCCGCCGATGACGAAGCCCAGGCCGGCACGCCAGCCACTGATCGCCAGGTGGGTCCAGATTTCCCCGCTGCGCACCAACTCGACACCGGCACTGACTACCGCGCTGGGTGCCGGGAGAATCCGCGTCGACAACCAGCCTGCGCTGACCGCCAGTTGCCAGACTGCCAGCAACAGCACCGGCAGGGCCCAGGGCGCGAGGCGTTGCGGCCACGGCGTTGAAGGACGACTCATGACCCGACCCTCAGCGCTGTGCAGCGGATTTGGGCAGGATGTCGTTGGCCACCATCTCGCCAAACGGGCTCACGTAGCCCGCGCTTTTCGGCACTTCAGGCTGTTCGATATCCAGATGCGGGAACAGCAGTTCGGCTACCCGGTAGGACTCTTCAAGGTGTGGATAACCGGAGAAGATGAAGGTGTCGATGCCCAGGTCGGCATACTCCTTGACCCGCGCCGCGACAGTCGGGCCATCACCCACCAGTGCGGTGCCGGCACCCCCACGCACCAGGCCGACCCCGGCCCAGAGATTGGGGCTGACTTCCAGGTTGTCGCGGTTGCCGCCATGCAGCGCCGCCATGCGTTGCTGGCCCACCGAGTCGAACCGCGCCAGCGACGCCTGGGCGCGGGCAATGGTGTCGTCGTCCAGGTGCGAGATCAGGCGCTCGGCGGCCTGCCAGGCTTCAGCGTTGGTTTCCCGCACGATGACGTGCAGACGAATGCCGAAGCGCACGCTACGGCCCTGCTTGGCGGCCTTGGCGCGTACTTGCTCGATTTTCTCGGCGACTGCCGCTGGCGGCTCGCCCCAGGTCAGGTACAGCTCGACCTGTTCGGCGGCGAGGTCTTGCGCGGCCTCTGAAGAGCCACCGAAATACAGCGGCGGACGCGGTTGCTGGATCGGCGGATAGAGCAGCTTGGCGCCCTTCACGGTGATGTGCTGGCCGTCATAGTCGACGGTTTCCCCTTCCAGCACCCGGCGCCAGATGCGGGTGAATTCCACCGAGGCCTGGTAGCGCTCTTCATGGCTGAGGAACAGGCCGTCGCCGGACAGTTCTTCCGGGTCGCCACCGGTCACCAGGTTGAACAGTGCACGGCCGTTGGACAGGCGATCCAGGGTCGCCGCCTGACGCGCCGCCACGGTCGGCGAGATGATCCCCGGGCGCAGGGCGACCAGGAACTTCAGGCGCTGGGTGACCGGAATCAGCGACGCGGCTACGAGCCAGGAGTCCTCGCAGGAACGCCCGGTGGGGATCAGTACGCCGCCAAAGCCAAGGCGGTCCGCCGCCTGGGCGATCTGTTGCAGGTAACCGTGATCGACCGCGCGCGCACCGTCGGCGGTGCCCAGGTAGTGGCCGTCGCCATGGGTGGGAAGAAACCAGAATACGTTGAGGCTCATTGGAGTTGTCTCCTAAGGGGTGGCGCAAACCGGGGCGGCGCCCCGGCGCGGGCAAAACGTCAAGGCGCCGTGGCGACCTTGGCCGGTGGCGTCCAGATCACGTCCCTGATGCTCAGGGGCTTGGGAATCAGCTTCAGGGTGTGGAAGGTGTCGGCGATCTTCTGCTGCGCACTGACCACCTCCGGGGTGATGAAGTGGGCGCCATAGCCCTGGCGCTTCACCGAGGTCAGGGTGATGTCGGCAGGCAGGCCGAGCAGCGGTGCCACCTGGTCGGTGACCTCCTGCGGGTTGGCCTGCGACCACTCGCCCACGGCGCGCACTTCATCGACCAGGGCGCTGATCACTTCGGGGTGCTGCTGTGCGTAAGGCTTGGTCGCCAGGTAGAACTGATGGTTGTCGACGATGCCCTTGCCGTCGCGCAAGGTGCGCGCTTGCAACTGCTGTTCGGCGGCAGCCTGGTACGGGTCCCAGATCACCCAGGCATCGACGCTGCCACGCTCGAAGGCGGCGCGGGCATCGGCGGGCGGCAGGAACACCGTGGTGATGTCGCTGTACTTGAGGCCGGCGTCTTCCAGGGCACGCACCAGCAGGTAGTGCACGTTGGAGCCTTTGTTGAGCACGACCTTCTTGCCTTTGAGTTCCTTCACCGACTGGATCGGCGACCCCTTGGGCACCAGGATCGCTTCGCTGTGCGGCGCCGGCGGTTCATAGGCGACGTAGAGCAGGTCGGCACCAGCGGCCTGGGCAAACACCGGCGGCGTTTCGCCGGTCACGCCGAAATCGATCGAGCCGACGTTCAGGCCTTCGAGCAGTTGCGGGCCACCGGGGAATTCGGTCCATTGCACCTGCACGCCTTGGGCGGCGAGACGTTTTTCCAGGGTGCCCTTGGCCTTGAGCAGCACCAGGGTGCCGTACTTCTGATAACCGATACGCAGGGTATCGGCTTGAGCTTGGGTGATGGCGCCGAAGGACACAGCCGCAGCAAACAGAGCGACCAGACCACGACGCAAAATGACAGTGCGCATAGCGCTCTCCTTTTGCGGTTGGGTTCAGGCTGCACCTGCTTGCCCGTTGGCGGGCGAGTAAGGTGGGGGCAAACGATGAAACGGTTAGCGGGCCTCAGATGCTCCAGCGAGCACTGAGCAGACGTTCGTTGAGCACACCGGGCGCGACCGGTTGCGGTCGGCGAGCCAGGGCGCGGTGAAACTGTTGCAGCGATTCTTCCAGGCGTTGCTCCAGCGCCGGCGCCAGTTGCGCGGCGGCGCTGCCTTCGCCGTAGGCGATCTGGCTGTCGTCGGCAAAGATCCCTTGCAGGGTCTCCTCGGCCTTCAACGCCGAGAGCACCGGCTTGAGCGCGTAGTCCACCGCGAGCATGTGGGCGATGCTGCCACCGGTGGCGATAGGCAGGATCACCTTGTGCTGCAAGGCGCGTTCGGGCAGCAGGTCGAGCAGGGTTTTCAGGGCACCGGCGAAGGACGCCTTGTACACCGGGGTGGCCACGATCAGGCCGTCGGCCTGTTCCACCAGTTGCAAAAAGTGCTGCACGATCGGGCTGTCGAAACGCGCATGCAGCAGGTCTTCGGCCGGGAAGTCGCGCACCTGGAAGGTCACCACTTCAACACCCAGGCGTTGCAGCCATTGGCGCGAACGCTCAAGCAGTACCGCAGTACGCGAACGCTGGCTGGGGCTGCCGCCGAGAGATACAACCAGCATGAAGTGCTTCCTTGATCCTGTACTTGAGAGGTGACCTTAACAGCTCACCGCATATACCCATAAATCATATTTATTCATTTGTTTATTCTATTTGGATCTATTAGAGGCCTTGCCGGCAATGAGCCCCCAACAGGCAAAAAAAAGGGCCGTCGAAACGGCCCAAAATTCCCTGCATGGCTAAAAAATCAACGATTGGGCTGCGGTGTCAGGCGCAGGTACGGCTTGACCGCACGGTAGCCCTTGGGGAAGCGGCGCTTGATTTCGTCCTCGTCCTTGAGCGACGGCACGATCACCACCTCGTCACCGTCCTGCCAGTTGGCGGGGGTGGCGACCTTGTGGTTGTCGGTCAGTTGCAACGAGTCGATCACCCGCAGAATTTCATGGAAATTGCGCCCGGTACTCGCCGGGTAGGTGATGGTCAGGCGAATCTTCTTGTGCGGATCGATCACGAACAACGAGCGCACGGTCAGCGTGTCGCTGGCATTGGGGTGGATCAGGTCGTACAGGTCCGAGACCTTGCGATCGGCATCGGCCAGGATCGGGAAGTTGACTGTGGTGCCCTGGGTTTCATTGATGTCTTCGATCCAGCGGTGGTGCGAATCCACCGGGTCGACCGACAGCGCAATGGCCTTGACCCCACGCTCGGCAAACTGGTCCTTGAGCTTGGCGGTGAACCCCAGCTCGGTGGTGCACACCGGGGTGAAGTCGGCCGGGTGCGAGAACAACACGCCCCAGCTGTCGCCCAGCCATTCGTGGAAGCGGATCTTCCCGGCACTGGAATCCTGTTCGAAATCGGGGGCGATGTCGCCAAGTCTGAGGCTCATGCTGCGGCTCCTTGCGAGGTTCGTTATGGCTTCACTCTGCCTGTTGCCGCGTAAAAGTAAAAAGAATAAATATCGATTTATTTATAACCATAAGAACTATCAAATTACAGGCGAAAAAAAGCCCCGCACGTGGGCGGGGCTTCTCTTGCAACGACCGTATTACAGGAAGTTGTAGGTGTAGCTGACGATCAGACGGTTCTCGTCCTGGTCGCGCTGGCCCGCGGCTTCGGAGCGCAGCGAAGCGTTACGCCACGCCAGGCCCAGACCTTTGAGGGTCCCTTCTGGAATCACGTAGCCCAGGGTGAAGTCGCGCTCCCACTCGGAACGGTCGCTCTGTGCCGCGTTGATGTTGGTGCCTTTCAGGTAGATCACCGAAGTGGTCAGGCCTGGTACGCCGATGGCCGCGAAGTCATAGGCATATTGCGCCAGCCAGGTACGCTCGCCTGCACGCTGGAACTTGCCGATCTGTACGTCGGTGATCAGGTAGCTGGACGAACCGTCACCCTGGTTCAGGAACGGGAAGTCGCTGGTACCGTTGATACGCTGGTAACCGGCGCTCAGCGCGTGGCCTTGCAGGCTGTAGGTGAACTTGGCGCTCCAGGTACGGTTATCAACTTCACCGTTGTTCTGGTAGCCAGAAGCCTTGTAGCCAGCCAGACGGCCTTCAGCGCTGGCATTCTTGCCATCCGAATCGCTGTAGAAGTAACGCAGGTCAGACTTCAGGCTACCCACTGGCAGTGCCAGGTTGTGGGTCAGGCCCAGGAAGTGCTGTTTGTAGAAGTCGTCCAGGTTGCCGTAGTAGTACTGAGCCAGCAGGTCCTTGGTGATCTTGTAGTCAGCACCTGCGTAGTAGAACGCATTGCTACGCACGCCTGCAGCGCCGCCCGCACCGGCGATAGCCAGCGACTCGTTGTTGGTCGAGTTACGGCCTTTGGCGTGTTCCAGCTTACCGCCGACCAGGGTCAGGTTGTCGATCTCGTTGGAGGTGATCTGACCACCTTCGAAGGTCTGTGGCAGCAGGCGACCGTCGTTGTAGTTAACGACCGGCAGCTTCGGCATCAGGGTGCCGATCTGTGCAACAGTTTTCGAGAACTTGACCTTGCCGGTCAGGCCCAGGCTGCTGAAGTCTTCAACCGCACGACCATCGCTGTCGCTTGGGAAGACCAGGCCGCCTTTGTTGACGCTGTTCTTGTTGTAGGCAGTGCCCTTGCCCGAATCCAGGCGGAAACCGGCCAGACCGATGGCATCGATACCGAAACCAACGGTGCCTTGGGTGTAGCCCGAGGTGAAGTTGAAGATGAAGCCTTGGCCCCACTCTTCCTGCTTGGATGGCTTGTTGTTGGTCGAACCCGCCAGGTTGTTGCGGTTGTCCTGGTTGATATAGAAGTTACGGGCAGTAACGCTGGCCTTGCTGTCTTCTACGAAACCGGCAGCACCTGCTTGCTGGGCCAGAACCCCGACGGCCACGGCAATAGCCAAGGTGGACTTGTACATGTTTTGCTCCTTTACGTTCTAATTCTTGTGTGTCGTTAAGGCGGAATCTACTGCTCCGCTCTGTGACGATGGGCGATTAGCGCCAAAGCGTGACCGTCAAGTCAATCGTAACGAATCATTTCACTACTTTGGTCTAATGCGCCGCCCCAGGTGGGCAAGGATAAAGACTATTGGTTAATTCCAAAAAGCCTTATTTCAGAATTTTTCAGATTATTCGGATATATATCCCAAATATTTCTGTGGAGACATCATCGGCAGGCGGGCTGATTTCTAAAGGAAATTGCTGGCAGCTCTTTTAGATCAAATAGAAGGCTTTTTTACTGTCATCCTGGAAATCCCAGCTGTTGTAGCCGCTGCCGTCAGGCTGCGCTGAAGCCCGCAAGGGCTCCCAAAAGCGGCGCCTGCGTTGCAGGCGAGCGCAGCCTGACGGCAGCGGCTACAGACTATTTGGCTCCTAAGCTAATTCTAAAAAGTTATTTATATTAAGTTTCTTAGATCATCTAGTCTTCTTGGCACTCGATCCTCACCGACCGCCTGACAAGGAGTTCACCATGACCCTGCACACTCCGCTGCGCCTGATTACCGCCCTGGCCCTCGCCGGCGCCAGCTGGTTTGCCCAGGCGGCCGACCTGACCGTCGCCTACCAGACCACCGTCGACCCGGCCAAAGTGGCCCAGGCCGACGGCAGCTACGAAAAAGCCAGCAAGGCCAGCATCGACTGGCGCAAATTCGACAGCGGTGCCGACGTGATCACCGCCGTGGCCTCCGGCGATGTGCAGATCGGCTACCTCGGCTCCAGCCCCCTGGCCGCGGCCGCCACCCGCAAGTTGCCGGTGGAAACCTTCCTGATCGCCACCCAGATCGGCGCCGCCGAAGCCTTGGTCGCCCGCGACGGCGCCGGGATCAACTCACCGCAGGACCTGGTCGGCAAGAAGATCGCCGTGCCCTTCGTCTCCACCGGCCACTACAGCCTGCTGGCCGCGCTGAAACAGTGGAACATCGACCCGTCCAAAGTGCAGATCCTCAACCTCGCACCACCGGCGATTGTTGCCGCCTGGAAGCGCGGCGACATTGACGCCACTTATGTATGGGACCCCGCCTTGGGCGTAGCCAAGGAAAACGGCAAGGTGCTGATCACCTCCGGCGAGCTGGCGAAAAAAGGCGCACCGACCTTCGATGCCTGGATCGTGCGCAAGGACTTCGCTGCCAAGCACCCGGAGATCGTCAAGGCCTTCGCCAAGGTCACCCTCGACGCCTACGCCGACTACCGCAAAGACCCGCAAGCCTGGCTGGCCAATGCCAGCAATGTAGAGAAAGTCGCCAAGCTGTCCGGTGCCAAGACCAGCGACATTCCGGCCCTGCTGCAAGGCAACGTCTACCCGCTGGCCGCCGACCAGGTCGCTGCGCTGGGTTCGCCGACCACCCAGGCGATCACCGACACCGCCACCTTCCTTAAAGAGCAAGGCAAGGTCGAGGCGGTGCTGCCGGACTACTCGCCGTACGTCAGCGCCAAGTTCATCGCCAACTGAAACCGGAGTCACCATGGCCCTGTTAGAGCTGGAGCGCATCAGCGCACAGTACCCCGGCGCCGCCGACCCGGTGCTGGCCGATATCAACCTGAGCCTGGGGCCGCAGCAACTGCTGGTCGCCCTCGGCCCTTCGGGCAGCGGCAAGACCTCGCTGCTCAACCTGATTGCCGGCTTTGTCGCGCCCAGCGCCGGGCGCATCACCCTCGACGGTGTACCGGTGCAGGGCCCAAGCGCTGAGCGTGGCGTGGTGTTCCAGGACGACGCTCTGCTGCCCTGGCAGGACGTGCTGGCCAACGTTGCCTTTGGCCTGGAATTGGCCGGGGTGGCGCGCGAGCCGCGCGAACGCAAAGCCCGCGAGATGCTCGCCCTGGTCGACCTTGCGGACTTCGCAGCGCGGCGCGTCTGGCAACTGTCCGGTGGCCAGAAGCAACGCGTCGGCCTGGCTCGCGCACTGGCCGCCGACCCGCGCGTGCTGCTGATGGACGAACCCTTCGGCGCCCTCGATGCGTTTACCCGCGAACAGATGCAGGAGCTGCTGTTGCAGGTCTGGCAGCGCACCGCCAAGCCGGTGTTCCTGATCACTCACGACATTGAAGAAGCGGTATTCCTCGCCACCGACCTGGTGCTGCTGGCACCCAACCCGGGGCAGATCGTCGAGCGCCTGCAGCTGGATTTCGGCCAGCGTTATGCGGCCGGTGAATCGGCGCGGGCGATCAAGTCCGACCCACGCTTTATCGAGACCCGCGAGCATGTGCTCGCCCGGGTGTTTTCTCAACGCAGCGCCGCCCCGCGGCAGGGGTACGCATGAGCAGCCTGGACCTTCCGGTGGTGGCCACGCCCGCGACGAGCCCACCCACCCCCACCCGCCCTCGACGCAGCCTGAGCACCCGCGGGATCAGCAGCCTGACCCTGCTCGGCCTGCTGCTGGTGTGGTGGGCGGTGACGGCGGCCGAATGGGTTGAACCGTTGTTCCTGCCATCGCCCGAGGCGGTGCTGGGCAAAGCCTGGTTGCTGCTGACCCAGGGGTATATGGATGCAACGTTGTGGCAGCACCTGGGCGCGAGCCTTGGGCGTATCGGCCTGGCCCTGGGTGCGGCGGTCCTGACGGCCATCCCGGTGGGCATCGCCATCGGCTACAACCGCATTGCACGGGGCATTCTCGACCCGCTGATCGAGTTCTACCGGCCGATTCCGCCGCTGGCCTACCTGCCGCTGATCGTGATCTGGTGCGGCATCGGCGAGCTGTCGAAAGTCCTGCTGATCTACCTGGCGATCTTCGCCCCGATTGCCATTGCTACCGCCACCGGCGTGCGCACCGTCGACCCGGCGCGGGTCCGCGCAGCGCAGTCGTTGGGCGCCAGCCGCTGGCAGCTGATTCGTCATGTGATCCTGCCCAGTGCCCTGCCAGACATCCTCACTGGCGTGCGCATCGGCCTGGGTGTGGGCTGGTCGACCCTGGTGGCCGCCGAACTGATCGCCGCCACCAGCGGCCTGGGCTTCATGGTGCAGTCGGCGGCGCAGTTTTTGGTCACCGACGTGGTGGTGCTGGGGATCCTGGTGATTGCCCTGATCGCCTTTGCCCTGGAAATGAGCCTGCGTGCCCTGCAACGCAAACTGGTGCCCTGGCATGGCCAGAGCCACTGAGAACCTAGCGAGACCGACATGAGCCTGACCATTACCCCTTTGAGCCCGGCGCTGGGCGCGCAGATCAGTGGCGTCGACCTGAGCCGTGAAATCAGCCAAGAGGCGCGGGACGCCATCGAGCAAGCGCTGCTCAAGCACCAGGTGCTGTTCTTTCGCGAGCAGCCACTGAACCCGCAGCAGCAGGCGAATTTTGCCGCGCGCTTTGGTGACCTGCATATTCATCCGATCTACCCGAACGTGCCGGAAACCCCGCAGGTGCTGGTGCTCGACACCGCCGTCACCGATGTGCGCGACAACGCCATCTGGCACACCGACGTGACCTTCCTGCCAACCCCGGCGCTGGGCGCGGTGCTCAGTGCCAAGCAGTTGCCGGCGTATGGCGGCGACACCTTGTGGGCCAGCGGGATTGCCGCCTATGAAGCGTTGTCGGCACCGATGCAGCAGTTGCTCGACGGGCTGACGGCGACCCACGATTTCACCAAGTCGTTCCCGCTGGAACGCTTTGGCAGCACGCCGCAAGACCTGCAACGCTGGGAGGCGACACGGCGCAGCAACCCGCCGTTGTCTCACCCGGTGATTCGCACGCACCCGGTCAGCCGGCGCAAGTCGCTGTTCGTCAATGAAGGGTTTACCACGCGGATCAATGAACTGGGCGAGGCGGAGAGCGAGGCGATCCTGAAGCTGCTGTTCGCCCATGCGACGCGGCCGGAGTTCACCCTGCGCTGGCGTTGGCAGGAAAACGACGTGGCGTTCTGGGACAACCGCGTGACCCAGCACTATGCGGTGGATGACTACCGGCCGCAGCGGCGGGTGATGCACCGGGCGACGATCCTTGGGGATGCGCCGTTCTGATGGGACCGCTTGCGCGGTCCATCGCCGGCAAGGCCGGCTCCCACAGAGGCATTGTGAGAGCCGGCCTTGCCGGCGATAGGGCCCGGAAGGTCAACGCACCATGTGCAGGAACTGCATATGCCGCTCGTACTGATCGAGGATGTCGTTGATGATCTGCTCCTTGCTGTAGCCCACCAGGTCATAGTCCTGGCTGCCCTCGCTAAGGTGCACTTCCGCCCGGTAATAGCGACGGTTCTTCAACTCCTGCGTACCCAGCCCGCCCAGCGCGAATGACGGGGTGAAATACCCGCGCATCTGCACCTGGTAAATGAACGGCTGCTCTTCACCATGGCCGATCTTCAGGCTGACGTTGTCGTGGCTCGGGTCTTCCTGGGTGATGACGTTGAGTCCCTTCTCGGCGAACACCTCGGTCACCTCGGCAATCGCCGGACGTACCACGGTGTCCATGAAGCGATATACCTCGTCACGCGAAGGGAAATGCACCGCCTGGCTCAGGCGCTGCTTCCAGCCCCCGCGCCCACGCCGCGAATTGGCGAACGGCGCCAGCGAATGCATCTGCGCAATCTGGCGCTGCGACTCCAGGTAGAAGGCCTTGTGCAGCCCCCACATCATCGCCAGCAAGATCACCGAGAACGGCAACGAGGTCAGTACCACCGCCGATTTCAACGAATCGATGCTCCCGGCGAACAGCAAGCCGATGGTCACCAGCGCGGTCATCACGCCCCAGAACACCCGCAACCAGTTCGGCCCGTCTTCGTCCGCATGGCCACCAGTGGCCGACAGGGTAGAGAGCACCACGGTGCCGGAGTCGGCCGAAGTCACGAAGAACACGAAGCTGATGAACACCGTGACGGCGATCACCGCCTTGCTCCACGGGTAGGTTTCCAGCAGCAGGTACAAGGTCATCGACGGGTCGTCCAGGGCCGATTGCCCCAGCGCCGTCATGCCATGCTCCAGCACCTGGAACATCGCGCTGTTGCCGAAAATCGACATCCACGCCAGGGTGAAGCCCAGCGGAATCAGCAGCACGCCGAAGACGAATTCACGGATGGTCCGGCCACGGGAGATCCGTGCGATGAACAGCCCGACAAAGGGCGCCCAGGCAATCCACCAGGCCCAGTAGAACACCGTCCAGTTGCCCAGCCAGTCGTTGGCCTGGGAATAGGCGTACACATCGAAACTCTTGCGCGGCAAGGCCCCGAGGTAGTCGCCGAGGTTCTGGATCAGGGTATTGAACAGGTGCTGGGTTGGCCCGGCGAACAGCACGAACAGCAGCAGCGCACAGGCCAGGAACATGTTGATGTCGGACATCACCCGCACGCCCTTCTCCACCCCGGCAACTGCCACGGCGACGGCCGCGCCCATCATCAGGGTGATCAGGATCACCTGCACCCATTGGGTATGGGAGACGCCGAACAGGTACTCCAGGCCCGAGTTCAGGTGCAGCACGCCAAAGCCCATGTCGGCGCCCAGGCCGAACACCGTGGCAATGATGCCGAAGCCATCGACCGCGTAGCCGATCGGGCCGTTGATGCGTTTGCCGATCAGCGGGTACAGCGCCGAGCGCAGTGCCAGCGGCAGGTTGTGGCGATAGGCGAAGTAGGCCAGGGCCATGCCGACGAAGGCGAACACCCCCCAGCCATGCAGGCCCCAGTGCAGGAACAGCAACTGCATCGCCTGACGCCCGGCCTCGGCGGTGCCGGCCTCGCCTTGCGGCGGCTGGAGCATGTGGGTCAGGGGTTCGGAGACGCAGAAGAAGAACAGCGTGATGCTGATGCCGGCGGCGAACAGCATGCCTGCCCAGGACAGGTAACTGAACTCGGGTTCGTCGTGGTCGGCACCGAGCTTGATCTTGCCGTAGCCGGACAAGGCGGTGACCACCACGAAGACCAGGTACAGGGTCATGGCCAGCATGTAGTACCAGCCGACCGTGTTGGCCGCCCAGTTCTGCGCGGCCAGCAGCCACTCGCCGGCGGCTTGCGGGTTGCTGATGACCACCAGGCCAAACAGCAGGATAAAACTCGCGGCGAAGTAGAACACCGGAGGGTTCATGCGGATCTTGCCGCTAGGCATCGGGGATGGCGCACTCATGGGATGTGCACCTCGTGAGGGTGAATGAGGGTTGGGTTGAACGGGTTCAGCAAAGGGTTTCCTCCTGTTGAACGCCGGCAGCGGACCACCGTTTTAACTTGAACAAGCATTCAAGTTAAACATGGATGGGGTCGCGGTGCGACCTTATGCCGCTTTTGCTCACCTGTGAAACCTGGCTCAAACCACTGTAAACAACACCCTCATGTGGGAGCCGGCCTTGCCGGCGATTGGCCAATCAACCCTGCATTTCGGCTGAGTGTACTGGCCCCATCGCCGGCAAGGCCGGCTCCCACAGAGGTGATCAGAACGCTACTTACTTCTGGGTCCCGTCATCGTGCTGCAGGTTCGCCTGGGTCAGGTTGCTGCCCGCCGCGACGCTGCGGGTCAGCCACACGTTGCCGCCGATGGTCGAACCCTTGCCGATGGTGATACGTCCCAGAATAGTTGCCCCGGCATAGATCACCACATCGTCCTCGACGATCGGGTGGCGCGGCTGGCCTTTTTGCAGTTGCCCCGACTCATCCGCCGGGAAGCGCTTGGCGCCCAGGGTCACGGCCTGGTAGATACGCACCCGCTCGCCAATGATCGCGGTCTCGCCGATCACCACACCCGTACCATGGTCGATAAAGAAGCTCGGGCCGATCTGCGCGCCCGGGTGAATGTCGATACCGGTGCTCGAATGCGCCAACTCCGAGCTGATCCGCGCCAGCAACGGCAGGCCGGCACGGTACAGGTGGTGCGCCAGGCGGTGGTGAATCACCGCCAGCACGCCCGGGTAGCACAGCAGCACTTCATCCACGCTGCGCGCCGCCGGGTCGCCGTGATAGGCCGCCAGCACATCGGTATCGAGCAGGGAGCGCAAACCCGGCAGGGCCGCCGCGAAATCCTGGATCAGGCGCAGGGCCTTGGCGTCCACTTCGCTGGCGTTGCAGTTGCCATGGCGCGCGGCATAGCGCAATTCAAGCTTGGCCTGGCCGAGCAACGCGGTCAGCGCCGCATCGAGGGTATGGCCGACGTAGTAGTCCTCGCTTTCTTCGCGCAGGTCCACAGGGCCCAGGCGCATCGGGAACAACGCCCCGCACAGTTGCTCGAGGATATGCCGAATCGCCTCACGCGAAGGCAGCTCGCGCCCGCCCTGCTCGCCGCTGCTGCGGCCATTGCGGCTTCGCCATTCATCACGGGCCGAACGCAGTTGGCCGACGATGTTCTTCAGTTGCCAGTACCCAGTTTGCGGGGTGTCGCTCACGGTGATTCTCCTGACTCGGCGGCGATGACTTGAAGGGAAGGGCCGCTCTCCTGGGAGCTCACTCTACGGCAAATGCCGGGGGGGTAAAAAACATCGCTTTATTCCCGTTTGCTATATATGGGGCATAAGCCGGCCTAGTTGCCCGCAACCGCAGCCGTGCCTATAGTCGAACTTTCTTCCTGCCAGCCAAAGACCATGATCGAACGACAGCTTTCCCGCTTCAATCGTCTGGAACTGCTCGGTGCGCCGACCCCGCTGGAGAAACTCCAGCGCCTCTCGGCCTGGGCCGGGCGCGACCTCTACATCAAGCGCGATGACCTCACCCCGCTGGCATTGGGCGGCAACAAGCTGCGCAAGCTCGAATACCTGGCAGCCGATGCCCTGGCCAAGGGCGCCGACACCCTGGTTACCGCCGGGGCCATCCAGTCCAACCATGTGCGCCAGACCGCCGCCCTCGCCGCTCGCCTGGGCCTGGGGTGCGTCGCGTTGCTGGAAAACCCGATTGCCACCCAGTCGCCGAACTACCAGGGCAACGGCAACCGCCTGCTGCTGGAGCTGTTCGACGCCAAGGTCGAGCTTGTGGATAACCTCGACAACGCCGACGAGCAACTGCAATCGCTGGCGGTGCGCCTGCATGCCAGCGGGAAAAAACCCTACATCGTGCCCATTGGTGGCTCCAATGCCCTCGGTGCCCTGGGTTATGTACGCGCCGGCCTGGAATTGGCCGAGCAGATCAAACACAGCGGCCAGACATTCGCCGGCGTGGTGCTCGCCTCCGGCAGCGCGGGCACTCATAGCGGCCTGGGCCTGGCCTTGGCCGAGACCTTGCCGCAATTGCCGGTGATCGGCGTGACCGTGTCGCGCAGCGACGAAGCCCAGCGGCCCAAGGTCGAAGGTTTGGCGCAACGTACGGCTGAACTGTTGGGCGTGCCGCTGCCGGCCGCGTTCAAAGTCGAGCTGTGGGACGAATACTTCGCCCCGCGCTACGGCGAACCCAACGCCGGCACCCTCGCCGCAATCCGCTTGCTGGCCAGCCAGGAGGGCCTGCTGCTGGACCCGGTGTACACCGGCAAGGCCATGGCCGGCCTGCTCGACGGCATCGCCCGGCAGCGCTTCAATGATGGCCCGCTGATTTTTCTGCATACCGGCGGGGCACCCGCATTATTCGCCTACCCTGAGGTCTGGGAGAGATGAGTGAGTACACACAGGCTTAGTTGATATAGATATAAGAAAATGAATTTATATTATTTTTAAGCCTATTAGCACCACCCTATAGTCACCACCCACCACATAACAACATTGGGGCTGAGACATGACGATTTCCGTTTTCGGTAAGCAGGTACTGGGCGCCGGTGTGGCGCTGTTGCTAGGCGCCAGCCTGCTCGGTCAGGCAGTTGCCGGCGAGCAGTTGAAGACCATCAAGGACAAGGGCGTGATCAACATCGGCCTGGAAGGCACCTATCCGCCGTTCAGCTTCGTTGATGCCGACGGCAAGCTGGCCGGGTTCGAAGTGGAACTGTCCGAGGCACTGGCCAAGGAGCTTGGGGTCAAGGCCAAGATCCAGCCGACCAAATGGGACGGCATCCTCGCGGCCCTGGAGTCCAAGCGCCTCGACGCAGTGGTCAACCAGGTAACCATTTCCGCAGAGCGCCAGAAGAAGTACGACTTCTCCAAGCCCTACACCGTCTCGGGTATCCAGGCCCTGGTGCTGAAGAAAAACGTCGAGACGCTGAACATCAAGTCGGCGGCTGATCTGGCTGGCAAGAAAGTCGGCGTCGGCCTGGGCACCAACTATGAGCAGTGGCTGAAGGAAAACGTCCCGCAAGCGGTCATCAAGACCTACGACGATGATCCGACCAAGTTCCAGGACCTGAAAAACGGCCGCATCGATGCCACCCTGATCGACCGCCTGGCTGCGCTTGAATATGCCAAGAAAGCCCCGGACACCGCCGCTGCAGGCGAGGCCTTCTCGCGTCAGGAAGCCGGTGTGGCCCTGCGCAAAGGCGAGCCGGAACTGCTTGAGGCGATCAATCAGGCCCTCGACAAGCTGCGCGCCGATGGCACCCTGGCCAAGCTCTCCGAGAAATACTTCGGTGCTGACGTAACCCAATGATCGAAAACAGCCTGCAGCTTGCCCTCGATTCCGCGCCCTTTCTGCTCAAGGGCGCGTATTTCACGGTCGTTCTCAGCCTCGGCGGGATGTTCTTCGGCTTGCTGCTGGGCTTCGGCCTGGCGCTGATGCGCCTGTCGCGGTTCAAGCTGCTGAGCTGGACCGCGCGGGTCTACGTGTCGTTCTTTCGCGGCACGCCGCTGCTGGTGCAGCTGTTCGTGATCTATTACGGGCTGCCGCAAATCGGCCTGGAACTGGACCCGCTACCTGCGGCGCTGATCGGCTTCTCGCTGAACATGGCCGCCTATGCCTGTGAAATCCTGCGTGCCGCGATCAGCTCGATCGACCGTGGCCAGTGGGAGGCTGCCGCGAGCATCGGCATGACCCGTGGCCAGGCCCTGCGCCGGGCGATCCTGCCGCAAGCCGCGCGCACGGCCCTGCCACCGCTGGGCAACAGTTTCATTTCGCTGGTCAAGGACACTGCCCTGGCGGCCACCATCCAGGTGCCGGAGCTGTTCCGCCAGGCCCAATTGATTACCGCCCGGACCTTCGAGGTCTTCACCATGTACCTTGCCGCCGCGCTCATCTACTGGGTGCTGGCCAGCGTTCTGGCACACCTGCAGAACCGCCTGGAAGCGCGGGTCAACCGACACGACCAGGAGTCCTGAGGCATGATCCGGGTAGAACACCTGAGCAAGCAGTTCAACGGCCAGACCGTGCTCAACGACATCAGCCTGACCGTGGAGGCCGGCGAGGTCATCGCCATCATCGGCCCCAGCGGCTCGGGCAAGACCACCTTCCTGCGCTGCCTGAACCTGCTGGAAACCCCCAGCAGCGGGCGCATCCAGGTAGGCGACGTGAGCATCGACGCCACTCGCCCGCTGACCCAGCAAAGCGGTTTGATCCGCAAATTGCGCCAGCAGGTCGGCTTCGTGTTCCAGAATTTCAACCTGTTCCCGCACCGCACCGCACTGGAAAACGTCATCGAAGGCCCGCTGGTGGTCAAGAAGACTCCCCGCGAGCAAGCCGAGGCGCTGGGCCGCAAGCTGTTGGCCAAGGTCGGCCTGGCGGGCAAGGAAGACGCCTACCCCCGGCGCCTGTCCGGTGGCCAGCAGCAGCGCGTGGCGATTGCCCGGGCGCTGGCGATGGAGCCCGAGGTGATCCTCTTCGACGAGCCGACTTCAGCCCTCGACCCGGAGCTGGTCGGCGAAGTGCTGGCGACCATTCGTGGCCTGGCCGAAGAGAAGCGCACCATGGTCATCGTCACCCACGAGATGAGCTTTGCCCGTGATGTCGCCAACCGGGTGATCTTCTTCGACAAGGGGGTGATCGTTGAACAGGGCGAGGCCAAGGCGCTGTTCGCCAACCCGCAGGAAGAACGCACCCGGCAGTTCCTCGGCAAGATCCTCGGCAGCCAGCAGGTCGGCTGAAACCCGGACCGCGCCCCGACGCCCCCCACCCTCCTGCCGCGCTCGCGGTAGGACTGCTCTGAACTTCCAGCACGCCAGCCCGGAGGGCCATGGCGTGCCTTGACTCGCCTGGCGTTCTGGCAAATAACCAGTCCCTCGTGCCTCTCTCCCGACTCGATCAGCACCAGGACCATCGCCATGCCCCACGCAGTCAAAGGATCTGAACTGCCGCCCCTGCTCCTGCCCCATGTCGCCCCCGGCGGCATTGGCAGGCACACGGCCGCCCACCTTGTCGCCCAGGTCGAGACCGGCCCGCCGATGGCCCCTGGCGACCTGCTCGAACTGTTCTGCGGCAACCGCTTTGTGGTGGCTCGCAGCTTGACCGCGCAGGCGCTCGGCCAGCCGCTTGAACTGGGCATCCCCGCCCACTTGTTGCACAGCGGGGTGCAGCGTTTTCACTATCGCCTGCTCAAACCCGGGTGCTGCCCACGGCGTTCGCCGCCCGTCGAAGTGGCGGTCAAGCTCAATGGCCCTGCGGCCCTGCTGGCGATTCGAGTCGCGCCTCACTACCTGCGCGAAGGCGTGTTCGCCGAGCGCCTGGGCCCAGGCCTGGACGTGCGCATCGAGCCCTACCGCAACATGGCCGAGGGCGACGCCATCACCCTGTCCTGGGGTGATCTGCGCCTGGACCTGGCGCCGCTATCCGCAGCCGCACTCGACCAGCCCGTGAGCGCACGGATCCCCACCGAACTGATCGTCGAAGCCGGCGCCGACCCACACCTGGAGCTGAGCTACTGCGTGCTCGACCGGGTCGGCAATGCCTCTGGCTGGGCGCCTGCCACCTGCCTGCGCGTGCATGAGGGCAGCGCGTAGCGGCACTTCTATGCATATTCCTAAAGGTTAGTTTATTTAGTTTTTATACGCGATTAAGGTATATGAACCGGACCACCGGACCAACGCATCGCTGTCGCCGCGCACTTGCGGCGACGCATCCCACGACGTGAGGTTAGGTATGGTCAGGAACACAATCACCCCAGTGCATAACGCCAGGGCATTGAGCGCAGCCAAGGAGCGGCACTGATGTCCAGTCTGGCAAACACTGTCGTCCACAGTGATGTGGACAGCGCCCCACTGCTGTTGCCGGCCAAGGTGCTGCGCAACGACGCCGAGGCCCTGCAAGCCGCCCATGAGCTCGCTGCCATCGCCCGCACGCAAGCGGCCCGACGCGACCAGCAGCGCAAGCTGCCCTGGGCAGAAATCGAACACTTCACCCGCAGCGGCCTGGGCAGCATCAGCATTCCCAAAGCCTACGGCGGCGCGGACGTTTCCTACGCCACGATTGCCGAGGTGTTTCGCATCATCAGCGCCGCCGACCCGGCGCTCGGGCAGATCCCGCAGAATCAGTTCGGCATCCTGCAACTGCTGCGCGTGACGGCCGCCGAAACCCAGAAGCAGCGGCTGTTCACCTCGGTGCTCAATGGCTGGCGGATCGGCAATGCCGGCCCCGAGCGTGGCACCAGGCACACCCTGGAGCTCAAGGCGCGGATCAGCCGCGAAGGCGACGGCTACGCCCTCAGCGGGCAGAAGTTCTATTCCACTGGCGCACTGTTTGCCCACTGGGTGGCGGTCAAGGCACTCGACGACGACGGTCGCCAGGTGCTGGCGTTCGTGCGCCGGGGCAGCCCGGGCCTGCGCATCGTCGATGATTGGTCCGGCTTCGGCCAGCGCACCACGGCCAGCGGCACCGTGCTGCTGGACCGCGTGCCGGTCGATGCCGAACTGGTGATCGACACCTGGCGCCAGGGCGATGTGCCGAGCATCCAGGGCGCCGCCTCGCAACTGATCCAGGCGGCGATTGATGCCGGCATCGCCGAAGCCGCCGTGCAGGACGCCATTGCCTTTGTGCGTGAGCGTGCGCGGCCGTGGATCGACGCCAAGGTCGAGCGCGCCAGCGATGACCTCTACGTGATTGCCGACATCGGTCGCCTGACGCTGGAGCTGCATGCCGCCCAGGCCTTGCTGCGCAAAGCCGCGCAGGTGCTCGACGACGTCAACGCAACCCCGCTCAGCGCCGAGAGCGCCGCCCGTGCCTCGATTGCCGTGGCCGAAGCCAAGGTGCTGACCACCGAGGTATCGCTGCTGGCCAGCGAAAAGCTTTTCGAACTGGCGGGCAGCCGCGCCACCCTGGCCGAGTTCAACCTCGACCGGCACTGGCGCAACGCCCGCGTCCACACCCTGCATGACCCGGTGCGCTGGAAATACCACGCCGTGGGTGCCTATCACCTCAACGGTACGTTGCCTGCCCGGCATTCCTGGATTTAACCAGACCACTGGAGCCCCTTATGACCCTTTCTGTACAACCGCTCGGTGACGTCGCGGTAATCCACAGTGACGCCCAGGCCCTGGCCGTTGCCGACGAACTGGCCGCCCTGCTGCGCCAGGACAGCCCTCTGCGTGACCGCGAACGGCGCTTGCCGCACCCAGAATTGGCGCTGTTCTCGCGCTCCGGCCTGTGGGGCATCAGCGTGCCCAAGGCCTTCGGTGGCGCCGGCGTGTCCAACGTCACCCTGGCCAAGGTCATCGCCCGCATCGCCCAGGCGGATGCCTCGCTGGGGCAGATTCCGCAGAACCATTTCTATGCCCTGGAAGTGCTACGGGTGAATGGCAGCCCCGAGCAGCAACAGCGGCTTTACGCCGAGGTCCTGGCCGGCCGGCGTTTCGGCAACGCGCTGGCCGAGCTGGGCACCAAAACCGCGCATGAGCGCACCACCGCACTCACCCGTGAGGGCGACGGCTACCGCATCAACGGCCGCAAGTTCTACGCAACCGGCGCGCTGTATGCCCAGCGCATCCCGACCTCGGTGGTCGATGAACAGGGCGTGCAGCAGCTGGCCTTCGTGCCGGCCGACAGCACCGGCCTGACGGTGATCGACGACTGGAGCGGCTTCGGCCAGCGCACCACCGGCAGTGGCTCGGTGGTGTTCGACAACGTGTACGTGGCCGCCGCCGACGTGGTGCCATTCCAGAGTGCCTTCGAACGGCCGACCCCGGTCGGGCCGCTGGCCCAGATTCTTCACGCCGCCATCGACACCGGCATCGCCCGCGCCGCCTATGAAGATGCCCTGCACTTCGTGCGTACGCGCACCCGGCCATGGATCGACTCCGGTTTCGACAAGGCCATCGACGACCCACTGACCTTGAAGTCTTTCGGCCACCTGGCGATTCGTTTACACGCGACCGAAGAACTGCTGGAACGTGCCGGCGAGTTCCTCGACCGCGCCCAGGCTGACACCAACGCCGACAGCGTTGCGGCTGCGTCCATTGCCGTGGCCGAAGTGCGCGCACTCAGCAGCGAAATCTCGCTGGCCGCCGGCAGCACGCTGTTCGAGCTGGCCGGCAGCCAGGCCACCCTCGCCGAACACGGCCTGGACCGCCACTGGCGCAATGCGCGGGTGCACACCCTGCACGACCCGGTGCGCTGGAAATACCACGCCATCGGCAACTACTACCTCAACGATGAAAACCCACCACTGCGGGGGACCATCTGACATGGCCAAGAAAAAGATCCTGCTCAACGCCTTCAACATGAATTGCGTCGGGCACATCAACCACGGTTTGTGGACCCACCCACGGGACACCTCGAGCCGCTACAAGACCCTCGAATACTGGACCGAACTGGCCCAGTTGCTGGAGCGCGGGCTGTTTGACGGGCTGTTCATCGCCGACATCGTCGGGGTGTACGACGTCTACCAGCAGTCAGTCGACGTGCCGCTGAAGGAGTCGATCCAGCTGCCGGTCAACGACCCGTTGCTGCTGGTCTCGGCCATGGCCGCCGTGACCCGCCACCTGGGTTTCGGCCTGACCGCCAACCTCACCTACGAACCGCCGTACCTGTTCGCCCGACGCCTGTCGACGCTCGATCACCTCAGCCGTGGCCGGGTGGGTTGGAACATTGTCACCGGCTACCTGGACAGCGCCGCCAAGGCCGTGGGCCTGGAGCAGCAACCCGAGCACGACCGGCGTTATGACCAGGCCGACGAGTACCTGGAGGTGCTGTACAAGCTGCTCGAAGGTAGCTGGGAAAACGGCGCGGTGGTCAACGACCGCGAACAGCGCATCTATGCCCAGCCCGACAAGGTGCACAAGGTCGAGCACCTTGGCGAGTTCTACAAGGTCGAGGGCTATCACCTCTGCGAGCCGTCGCCCCAGCGCACGCCGGTGTTGTTCCAGGCCGGCAGCTCCGAGCGCGGCCTGGGCTTTGCCGGCAACCATGCCGAGTGCGTGTTCATCAGCGGCCAGAACAAGGCGGCGACCCGCGCCCAGGTCGACAAGGTCCGCGCAGCGGCGGTGGCGGCCGGGCGCGATGGCCAGGCGATCAAGGTGTTCATGGGCATCACGGTGATCGTCGCCCGCAGCGAAGCGCAGGCCCATGCCAAGCATGCCGAGTACCTGCGCTACGCCAGCGCCGAGGCCGGTGTGGCGCATTTTTCCAGCTCCACCGGGATCGACTTTGCCGCCTATGAGCTGGATGAGCCGATCCAGTATGTGAAGAGCAACGCCATCCAGTCGGCGACCAAGAACCTGCAAAACAACGACTGGACCCGCCGCAAGCTGCTCGACCAGCACGCCTTGGGCGGGCGCTACGTAACCCTGGTCGGCTCGCCAAGCCAGGTCGCCGATGAACTGGAAAGCTGGATCGCCGAGACCGGCCTGGACGGCTTCAACCTGACCCGCACCGTGACCCCGGAAAGCTATGTCGACTTCATCGACCTGGTGATCCCCGAGCTGCAAAAACGCGGGTCGTACAAGACCGCTTATGAACCCGGCAGCCTGCGCGAAAAGCTGTTCAGCGACGGCAACGCCCACCTGCCAGCAGACCACCCCGGCGCCAGCTATCGCCAGCCTGCCGACCGACCTGCAACCTCAATCCCGACTGGAGCGCTAGAGCATGCTTAAGACCTTCCTGACCCGCCCTGTCGCGGCCATTGCCCTGGCCCTGGGCTTGACCGGCGCCGCCCACGGCGCCGACGCCCCACTGAAAATCGGCACCACCGCAGCCTTCGCCATTCCCCTGGAAGCGGCGGTGGATGAAGCCAAGAAGCAGGGCCTGAAAGTCGAGCTGATCGAGTTCAGCGACTGGATCGCGCCCAACGTCAGCCTCGCCGCTGGCGACATCGACGTGAACTACTTCCAGCACATCCCGTTCCTGGAAAACGCCAAGGCCGCCGCCGGTTTCGACCTGGTCCCCTATGCACCGGGGATCATCAACAACGTCGGCCTGTACTCGAAAAAATACAAAAGCTTCGAGGCGTTGCCCGCAGGCGCCAGCGTCGCCATCGCCAACGACCCGATCAACAGCGGCCGTGGCCTGCAATTGCTGGCCAAGTCGGGGCTGATCACCCTCAAGCCGGGCGTGGGCTACAAGGCGACCGAAGAAGACATCATCGCCAACCCGAAGAAACTGAAGATCCTTCAGGTCGAGGCCGTGCAGCTGGTACGCGCGTATGACGATGCGGACCTGGTGCAGGGCTACCCGGCCTATATCCGTTTGGCGAACACCTTCGATGCGCGCTCCGCGTTGCTGTTCGACGGCCTGGACCACAAGGAATACGTGATCCAGTTCGTGATCAAGCCGCAGAACAAGGCCGACCCGCGTTTGGCCAAGTTCATCGACATCTACCAGCACTCGCCGGCAGTTCGCGCAGCACTGGAAAAGGCCCACGGCACGCTGTACCAGCCGGGCTGGGAGAGCTGAGATGACGGCCGCCACCGCCCACCAGACGGCGCTCCCCTTCGCCCCGTTGCAGCAGGCGCAACAGCGCGCGCTGCACCCGGAGCTGCACAACGCGCACATCCGTTTCATCGGCTTGAACAAGACCTACCCAGGGCAGGACGCACCGGCGCTGGCGGACATCGACCTGAACATCCAGCGCGGGGAAATTTTCGGCATCATCGGCCGCAGTGGGGCCGGCAAATCGTCGTTGATCCGCACCATCAATCGCCTGGAGCAACCTAGCGGCGGGCGGGTGCTGATCGATCAGGTGGACATCGGCGAATACGACGAAGACCGGCTGGTGGCGCTGCGTCGGCGCATCGGCATGATCTTCCAGCACTTCAACCTGATGTCGGCCAAGACCGTGTGGCAGAACGTCGAGCTGCCGCTGAAGGTTGCCGGCGTGCCCAAGGCCGCGCGCGAGCGCAAGGTGCGTGAGCTGCTGGAGTTGGTCGGGCTGCAGGAGAAGCACCGGGTGTACCCCGCGCAGTTGTCGGGTGGGCAAAAGCAGCGGGTGGGCATTGCCCGCGCGCTGGTACATGACCCGCAGATCCTGCTGTGCGATGAAGCCACCTCGGCGCTGGACCCGGAGACCACCGAGTCGATTCTTGGCCTGCTGCGCGACATCAACCAACGCCTGGGGCTGACCATTGTGCTGATCACCCACGAGATGGCGGTGATTCGCGCCATCTGTGATCGGGTGGTGGTGCTGGAGCGCGGCCGCGTGGTGGAACAGGGCGCGGTGTGGGAAGTGTTTGGCGACCCGCAGCACGCGGTCAGTCGCACCTTGCTGGCGCCGTTGCAGCCGCCTTTGTCGCAGAGCGTGCAGGCGCGTTTGCAGGTTGCGCCGCCGAGCGCACAAGCCGCGATTGTATTGCGTTTGCGGGTGAGCGGGCGCGATGCCGAGGCGCCGGATTTGTCGGCGCTGTTCAGTGCGCTGGGTGGGCAGGTGAGTTTGCTGCAGGGCGGCATCGAACCGATCCAGGAGCGGGCCTTGGGGCAGTTGGTGGTGTCGGTGGCCGGCTCGGTGCATGGCCATGCCGGCGTGATCGAGCGGGCCCGGCAGTGGGCGGCGCAGGTGGAGGTGCTGGGTTATGTGGTTTGATCGTTTGTTGCAGGGGGTGCTGGACACCCTGCTGATGGTCGGTGTGTCGTCATTGATTGCCTTGCTCGCGGGGGTGCCGTTGGCAGTGATCCTGGTGACCAGTGGCAAGGGCGGCATTTTCGAGGCGCCTGGGGTGAACCGGGTGCTGGGGGCGTTCGTGAACCTGTTTCGTTCGATCCCGTTCCTGATTCTGATGGTGGCGCTGATCCCGTTCACCCGGCTGATTGTCGGCACCACGTATGGGGTATGGGCGGCGGTGGTGCCGTTGACCATTGCGGCAACGCCGTTCTTTGCGCGGATTGCCGAGGTGAGTTTGCGTGAGGTGGACCATGGCTTGATCGAGGCGGCGCAGGCGATGGGTTGCCGGCGCTGGCATATCGTCTGGCATGTGTTGTTGCCGGAGGCGCTGCCGGGGATTGTCGGGGGGTTCACCATTACCCTGGTCACCATGATCAACTCCTCGGCGATGGCCGGGGCGATTGGTGCTGGAGGGTTGGGGGATATTGCCTACCGGTATGGCTACCAGCGCTTTGACAGCCAGATCATGCTGACGGTGATCGTGATGCTGGTGGTGTTGGTGGCGATGATCCAGGTGGGTGGGGATCGGTTGGCGAAGGGGTTGAACAAGCGCTGATCTGGGGCTCCCACAAAGATTCATGTGTGGGAGCCGGCCTTGCCGGCGGGGGGTGTCAGAAATTTTGTGTTCGGGCATAACATGAGCAAGAGGTGCATGTATGCCAACCAAAAAGAAACCCGGGCGCCAGACTTGC
>NZ_JAMDGY010000095.1 GCF_028656955.1 Pseudomonas fontis | reverse complement strand
GGGAGTGCCGACCAGACACTGTCTGGCACAACCGAGTGTAGCCGCTGCCGTCAGGCTGCGCTCGCCTGCATGAGGGCTCCCTTAGGCGGCGCCTGCCATGCAGGCCAGCGCAGCCTGACGGCAGCGGCTTGTATCTCGACTAACGCCTCTTTGGAGGCGATAGTTCTCGACTGATCATCGAGGAAGAGGAATGAAGCCGGGCAGCGGCTTAGGCCTTGAGCCTGATCTGTAGATTGAGCTCCTCCTCTTCAACCCCACTCGCCAAGTCCGAACGGTATCAAGAGCCCGTCCTTGACGGTAGCTCGCATTGACAAGGCCGAGACCGAGTGACGGATGATCGTGGATGAACTGAAACTGAGGTCAAAATCATGTCCAACGTAGTCGGTATCGACATCGCCAAACAAACATTCGACGTTGCCACGCCCTTGCCGAACGGCAAGTACAAAACGCGCGGCAAAATCCCCAACAATACGGCAGGCTTCAAACAGCTCGACAGTTGGCTCAAGGACAACGCTGTCCCTGGGGCACGAGTGGTGATGGAGGCGACTAGCGTCTATCACGAAGCGCTGGCCGAACACCTCTATCACCAGGGCTACGAGGTGATCGTGAGCAACCCTGCGCGGGTTTTTCACTTCAAGAAAAGTGAAGGTATCCACTACAAGACGGACAAGGTGGATGCCAAGTTGCTGGCTGATTTTGCCGAGGCCAAGCACAAGAAACCCCTGACGCCCTGGCAGCCGGAAGCACCGGCGTTGCGCCGCCTACGCGTGCTGTTACGTCGCCTGGAGGATCTACAAGAGATGTTGCAAATGGAGCGCAATCGTCTGGGGGTGGCCGACGCCGACGTCCAGGCATCAATCCAGGCGCATATCAGTCACATCGAAAACGATATTGCCCAGACAAGACGGAGGGTTGAAGACCAGATCGACGACGATCCCGACCTGCGTGGTCGACGTGAGCTGCTGCTCTCGATTGATGGTATCGGGAACAAAACGGCTGCCGTGATTCTTGCTGAACTGGGTGATCCTACGGAGTTTCGCAGCGCCCGCGCGGTCGTTTCATTTGCGGGTTTGAACCCACAGCTGGCGGAGTCTGGGACCTTCAAAGGCCGAGCCACGCAGCATACCC
>NZ_JAMDGY010000094.1 GCF_028656955.1 Pseudomonas fontis | reverse complement strand
TGCTGAACTGGGTGATCCTACGGAGTTTCGCAGCGCCCGCGCGGTCGTTTCATTTGCGGGTTTGAACCCACAGCTGGCGGAGTCTGGGACCTTCAAAGGCCGAACCCCGATCAGTAAGGCAGGCTCAGGGCGCATACGTAAGGCGTTGTATCTACCCAGCATCACAGCAATGAACATGAGTGAGCCAATGATGGCGATGAAGGCCCGTTTGAAGGCTAAAGGAAAAGCGGGCAAGCAGATCGTCTGTGCCGTGATGCGCAAAATGCTGCATATCGTCTTTGGGGTGCTGAAATCGGGACAACCTTATGACCCGAAGTTAGCACTTGCCCGGTGACGGGCAAGACGGTATCTACAAAGTTGCGCGTGTGCAGGCGAAACGGGCGGCGGCAGAACAGGAGGACTCTGTGGGAGCTGGCCTTGCCAGCGATCAAGTGCGCAGCACTTGTTATTCAGACACCGCCGAGACCAACGGGTACGGGGCCGGCAGATCAAGGTCAAGGGCACGCTCAGGTTTCCCGGTGTAGCCGCTGCCGTCAGGCTGCGCTCGCCTGCATAGCAGGCGCCGCCTTTGGGAGCCCTAACGGGCTCCAGCGCAGCCTGACGGCAGCGGCTACAAAGTTGCGCGTGTGCAAACGAAACGGGCGGCGGCAGAACAGGAGGACTCTGTGGGAGCTGGCCTTGCCAGCGATCAAGTGCGCAGCACTGGTTACTCAGACACCACCGGGACCAGCGGGTACAACGCCTCATCAAACTGCGACAACCTCGGAAATACCAGCGGCAGATCATCCGACAACTGCTCCAAGCGCTGGCGATAATCCCCCAGGAACCCCTGGCGCGCTTCATCACTGATATACGGCACATGCCACGCCACAAACGGCGCCAGCACGTCAAAGCCGACATAAGCCAACGTCCCGCGCAAGATAGGCCTGAGCATGTCCTCCAGCGGGCCATGAATCGCCCCCTCGCCAAACATGTGTTCACGCCCACCCAAGGTCACCGTCACCAACGCCCGCTTGCCGGCCAAACCACCCTGGTCATAAAAACGCTTGCCGCCATAACACACCCCCGACACCAGCACCCGGTCAATCCAGCCCTTGAGCATCGCCGGCGCCGAGAACCAGAAAATCGGGAAGTTCAGCACCACCAGGTCCGCCCACAACAGCTTGTCCAGCTCCTGCTGGATATCGGCGGCAAGCGACTGGCTCTTCACCCCCAACCGCTGCTCCAGCGCGTACACCAGGTACTCCGGGTTCTCCCGGTGAACAAAGTCATCAGCACTGGCCACCGGGTTCCAGTTCATCGCATACAGGTCGCTGACCTGCACCTGATGCCCCTGGCCTTCAAAGGTCGCCACCGCCTGGTCACGCAAGGCAGCGGTAAAGGACTGCGGCTCAGGATGAGCATGGACGATCAATACTTTCATGCAGCTTCCCTCAAACAGTTAATTCGCCCTACGCAGCTCACAGCTGCACGGCCTTGATTTCGACAAACTCGGCCAGGCCTTCCTCGCCCCACTCACGGCCATTGCCCGACTGCTTGTAGCCGCCAAACGGCGCCTGGTAGTTGAACGCCGCGCCATTGACAAAGCACTGCCCGGCACGCAATTGCCGCCCCAACTGCAACGCCCGCTCGCGACTGCCGGCCCACACGGCGCTGGACAGGCCGAACGGCGAATCATTGGCCAACGCCAGCGCCTCGGCTTCATCGCGATACGGGATCAGGCACAACACCGGGCCAAAGATTTCCTCCTGGGCAATACGCATGCGGTTGTCGACATCGGCAAACAGCGTCGGCGGCACATAGAAGCCCCGCTCGAACGCCGCAGGCGTCTCACCCCCGCACAGCAATCGCGCACCCTCCTCCCGGCCCAGGCGCATGTAATCCTGCACCGTGCGCCGCTGCGCTGCCGAGCACATCGGCCCAAGGAAGCTGCGCGGGTCCTGCGGGTCGCCCATCACCAGGCTGCGGGCTTCATCGACGGCAATCTCCAGGGCCTCGGCATAGCGGCTGGCGGGCAGCAGCATGCGGGTCAAGGCGGTGCAGGTCTGCCCGGAGTTGATCATCACGTCCTGCACGCCATAGCGCACCGCCGCCTCAAGCTCGGCATCGGCAGTGATCAACAGCGGCGACTTGCCGCCCAGTTCCAGGCACACGCGCTTCACCGACGGCGCCGCCGCCTGCGCCACGCGCACGCCAGCGCCGGTGGAGCCAGTGAACGAAACCATGTCCACGTCCGGATGACGAGCCAGCGCCTCCCCTACCTTCGAACCCGGCCCACTGACCAGGTTGAACACCCCGGCCGGCAAACCGATGGCCTCGATCATTTCCGCCAGCAGGAAGGCATGCAGCGGGGTTTCCTGGCTCGGCTTGACCACCACCGTGCAACCCGCCGCCAAGGCCGGAGCGAGCTTGCCGATCAGTTGGTGCAGCGGGTAGTTCCATGGGTTGATGAAGGCACATACGCCCACTGCGTCGCGGTACACCAGGGAATTGCCGACTTCGCGTACCGCATCCATCAAGCCGGCCAGCTCGACATACTGCTCAAGGCCTGCAATCGGCCCCTCGACCTGCACCGCGCGGCACCACTGCACCGGCATGCCCAGCTCGGAAGTAATCACGCTGGCCATCTCGTCTGCACGGGCTTTCAACTGCGCGACCAAGGCGGCGATATAGCCGGCCCGCACGCTGGAGGCGGTACCCGCCCAGCCGGCAAACGCCCGCCGTGCCGCCGTGACGGCACGCTGCACGTCCTCAGCATTGCCCAGCGGCACCTTGCCGGTGACGGTTTCGCTGGCCGGGTCGATCACTTCGGCCATGCCCTGCCCGGCCGGCACTTGCCAGCGACCATCAATAAACAGGCGGCTGTATTCACGCATGAGCCTGCGCCTCCATCAGTTCAGCGGCGCAACGGGCGATACGCCGGCACGCTTCGCGCAAGGGTTCGGCAGCAAGCACCAGGCCCAGGCGGATATGCCCGGCAGCGCTGGGGCCGAAGGCCTCGCCGGCCAACACCGAAACACCATGCAGGTCGAGCAAACGGTCGGCAAAGGCCTGGGCGCTGAGCCCGGTTTCGCGGATGTCGACCATGACGAACATCCCGCCATCGGGCTTCAAGGCACGCACGCCAGGGCAGTCAGCCAAGCTGGCACAGACCAGGTCGCGGCGCTGGCGGTAAGCCTCGCGCATCGCCTCAAGCTCCGGCAGCGGCTGCTCCAGGGCAACCACGGCGGCGTCCTGGATGAACTCCGGCGAACCGTACAGCATGCACAGCGCAAGGTTTTCCAGGTGCGCCGCCAGCGCGGGGGAACCCACCACCCAGCCAACCCGCCAGCCGGTCATGGCATGCGACTTGGAGAGGCTGTTCAGCGTCGCCGTACGCTCGGCCATGCCCGGCAAGCTGCCCGGGCTGATGTGCTCGCCTTCATACAGCAGCTCGCTGTACACCTCGTCGCTGATCATCCACAAGTCATGGGCAACGCACAGTTCGGCCAGCGCCTCCCAGGTGCTGCGCGGCAAGCTGGCGCCCGAAGGGTTGTGCGGGCTGTTCAGGGCCAGCGCACGGGTACGCGGGGTGATGCGCGCCGCGACATCTTCGGCACGCACCCGGAAGCCCTGCTCAGGGCGCACCGGAACCGGAATCACCGTGGCCCCGCAAGCGCCGAACACTGCTTCGTAAGTGACATACATCGGCTCGGCCACGAGCACCTCGTCGCCTGGGTTGAGCACGCATTGCGCCACACAGAACAGTGCGCACTGCGCCCCGGCCAGCACCGTGACCTGATCGGCGCTGACGGCCTGGCCACTGCGCTGCTGATGACGGCGGGCGATACTCTCGCGCAGGCTGCGCTTGCCGCGCACGTCGGCGTAGTGGGTGTTGCCCGTCTGCAAACTGTCGATGGCCGCCTGGACGATCGGCGCCGGAGTGTCGAAATCCGGGTCGCCGACCGACAGCAGCAGTACGTCCCGCCCTTGCTCGAGCATGCGCAGGGCGCGGTAGTGGATGTCCCAGGCAGCGGCGCCGTCGCCGGCGATACGTTGGGTCAGGTTGGAAAAACGCATGGCAAACTCCCTCTGTCGCAAGTTGGGCTCAGCGCGCACAGGCGTGCTTGAGTTCGATCAGGGTCACGCCCTTGCGGGCAAAGCCGCTGCGCAGGTCCCGTTGCAATTCATCCAGGCTTTGCGGCTGCGCCACGCTGCAGCCGAAGGCCCGGCCCAGACCGGCAAAATCCGGGTTGCGCGGTAACACGCCAATCGGCTCGATATCCAGGCTGAGCATATCGTCGCGGATCTGCCCCAGGGCATCGTTGTTCCACAGCAACACCACCAGCGGACGGTCCAGCTCTTCGACTGCCGTGGCCAGTTCCTGGGCGGTATAAAGGAAGCCGCCATCGCCGACCAGTACCAACCCTGGGCGATCCGCACTGGCGAACATGCCACCGATGCCTGCCGGTAGACCGTAGCCCAACGTGCCGTAGCCGGTCGGGTGCAGCCAGCTGCGTGGCGCGCGGCTGTCGAAAGCGTAGTTGCCGGTGTAGGCCAGCTGGGTCATGTCGGTACTGATGAAGGCGTTGTCCGGCAGGACCGCAGCGATGCGCTGAAGAATGTGCTGGTGCAATACCTGCAACGGCCCATGGCTGGCGTCTACGGCCTTGCGCAGCTTGGCCACTGCGGCGTGTGCGGCGTCGGCGTCGCGCGGGCTGGCCGGCAAGCGCTCAAGTAATGCCGCGACGGTCTGCTGCGCATCGCCGTGCAAGGCCACCGCGCATGGGTAGAAGTCATTGAACTTGCGCGGGTCGATATCCACCCGCAGCAATTCGCCGTTCAGCGGCAGGCGCTCGCGCCAGAAATCGGTATCGGCCATCTCGGTGCCTACCGCCACCACTACGTCGGCCTCGGCGATCAAGTCCCAGCCAGGTTGGACGCACAGCGAAGAGCCGGCATTGAGCGGCGCATTCAGGCCCGCCAGCCCCTTGCCGGCCACGCTGGTGAAAAACGGCGCCGCCAGCTGGGTGCTCATCTGCTGCAACTCGGCGGCTGCGTGCAAGGCCCCGCCCCCGGCAATGATCATCGGGCGCTTGGCCTTGGCCAGCTTGCTGGCAGCGGCATCGAGGCTGTGTGCGCTGGCGGGCCCACGCCCGGGCCGGCGTACCACCTCGGCGCTCCAGTCACGGGCGACCGGCGCCGACAGCACGTCCAGCGGCACCGAAATATGCACCGGACGTGGCCGTTCACTGTCGAACACGGCGTAGGCCCGCGCAATCAGCTCGGGAAGGTCTTCGGCACGCAGGGCCACGGCCGAGAATGCCGTGATGGGCGCGGTCATCGCGCGCTGGTCCTGGGTTTCGTGCAGGCAGCCCCAGCCTTTGCCCAGGCTGGCGGTATGGTTGACGCTGGAGATCACCAGCATCGGGATCGAGTCGGCATAGGCCTGGCCGATGGCGGTGGCGGCGTTGGTCACGCCTGGCCCGGTGATAACGAAGCACACCCCCGGTTTGCCGCTGACCCGTGCATAGCCGTCGGCCATGAAGCCCGCGCCTTGTTCATGGCGGGTGAGCACGTGGCGAATGCCGCTGCCCGGCAAGCCACGGTACAACTCCAGGGTATGTACCCCGGGGATGCCGAACACGGTATCGACACCGTAGTTGGCCAACAAACGCACCAGGGCCTGGCCGCCGGTCAATGTGCCGTTGTTCATGTTCATCTCCTTACACCTGGCCGAGGCGGATCAAGGCATCGACCGCGGTGGTGCCGTGGGCACCGACCATCAATGGGTTCACATCCAGTTCCAGCAGTTGCCCGGCGTTCTCGCAGGCGTAGTCGGCCACCGCGCGAATCGCCGCGACCAGCGCGTCGAGGTCCGCTGCCGGTTTACCCCGAAAGCCCAGCAGCAATGGCGCACTGCGCAGACGCAGCAGTGCTGCGCGAATCGCGCCGTCGGTGGTGGGCAGCAGCAGGCTCTGGCTGTCCTTGAGCAGCTCGACCAGTACCCCGCCGGCGCCGATCACCAACGCCAGGCCGAAGTCGTTTTCACGCTTGATACCGACGATCAGCTCGGCCAACGGCGCGCTGGCCATGGGCTCCAGCAGTACCTGGTCGAACGGCACGCCCGGCGCATAGGCGTCGATACGTGCGCGCATCAGGTCCAGCGCCCGGCTCAGGGCCGCTTCATCGGCGAGGTTCAGGGCCACCGCCCCGGCTTCGGTCTTGTGCGGCAGCTGGGCGCTGACGGCTTTGAGTACCAGCGGGTAGCCGACCCGGCGCGCATCGGCCACAGCCTGCTGCGGGGTACTGAGCACGCCTTGCGGAATCGGCAGGCCGAACCCGGCCAGTGCCTGCTTGGAGGTCCATTCGTTGAGCAGTTGGCCCTCGTCGGCCAGCGCGGGCGGGCTGAGCGGCGCCAACGCCGACTCGCCAAGGGCCAGCAGATCGGCGCGGCGCGCCTGATAAGCGGCGATCCGCCCCCAGGCGGCGAGCCCGTCTTCTACCCCCTGCAACGCCGCTACGCCGGCAGCATGCAGGCGCTCACGGGCGAAGGATGGCAGCAACTCGGGGAACGCCGAAGTGACAAAGCCGGTCTTGCCGTGGCGCTGCAAGGCGGCGCAGTACAGCTCCAGCAGCAGGTCGCACTCCTTGCGCTCCCCGGTGAATTCGGCGGGATAGTCCAGCACCAACATGGCTGCGTCGGCTTCGGTGCACAGGGCGCTGTCGAGCATGCGTTGCAGCGCCGGGCCATCGCCCCAGATCGCCGTGGTGAAGTCCAGCGGGTTGACCAGGTTGGCGTAGACCGGCAGTACCTCGGCCAGTTCGCTTACCTGAGCCGGGTTCAGGCTTGGCAGGCTCAGGTGATTGCGTTCTGCATAGTCGGCGATCAGGCCGGCATCGCCACCGGAACAGGCCAGCGCAATCAGGCTGTTGCCCTTGGGCAGGTTACCGCAGGCGGCGGCCTTGAGCGTTTCGACAAAGCTCACCGGGCCACTGACGCGAATCACCCCCAGGCGCTCGAACAGGCTGTCGTACAGGGCATCAGAGCCGGACAGCGAGCTGGTGTGACTCAGGGCCAGCTCGGCACCGATCTGCGACACCCCGGTTTTCAGGGCAATGATCGGGATGCCCTGCTCCAGCGCCTTGTGGGCGGCGCGGGCAAAGCCCGGCACGTTCTTCAGGCCTTCCAGGTGCAGGCCGATGGCGGTGACGCGCGGCTCGTCGAGCAGCACGTCCATCAGCTCGGCAATACCCAGTTGCGCCTGGTTGCCCACCGAGGCCATGTAGGCCACCGGCAGCGAGCGGTCGCTCATCGACAGGTTGTAGGCAAAGTTGCCGCTCTGGGTCAGCACGGCCACGCCCTTGTCCACCGCCTTGCCGCCATGGGCAACCGGCCACAGGGCGCTGCTGTGCAGGTAGTCGAGCAGGCCATAGCAGTTGGGCCCGAGCAGCGCCATGGGGCCTGCCGCTTTCAGCAATTGCTGTTGCAAGGCCAGGCCTTCAGCGCCGCTTTCGGCAAAGCCCGAGGCATAGCAGATCGCGCCGCCCGCGCCACGGGTGGCCAGTTCGGCGACACAGCTCAGCGTCAGTTCGCGGTTGGTGGCGATAAATACGGCGTCCGGTGCTTCGGGCAAATCGGCCACGCTGCGCACGCAGGGGATGCCGTCGAGGCTGTCGTGCTGCGGGTTCACCAGCCACATCGGGCCTGGATAGCCGCCGTCGGCGCAGCGCTTGAGCGCCCGCGCCATGCTGCGGCCACCGACAAAGGCCAGGTGACGCGGTGCCAGCAGGCGCTTGAGGTTGTCACGTAGGGTCTGCGACATGAGTGTTCTCCAGCCCGATCAGCGCAGCAGCGGGCGCAGCAGTTCGCGGGAAATGATGTGCCGCTGGATTTCCGAGGTGCCTTCCCAGATCCGCTCGATCCGCGCGTTGCGCCAGATCCGCTCAACCGGGCCCTCGTCCATCAGGCCCATGCCGCCGAAGATCTGCACGGCTTCATCGGCGACCTTGCCGAGCACTTCGCTGGCAAACAGCTTGGCCATGCCGGCCTCGCCGTCGGTCATGCTGCCCTGGTCCATTTTCCAGGCGGTGTGCAGGGTCAGCAGTTCGGCGGCGCGAATCTGCGTGGCCATGTCGGCCAATTTGAACGACACGCCCTGGTAAGTGCCGATGGGTTGGCCGAACTGCTTGCGGTCGGCCGCCCATTGCAGCGACACGTCCAGCGCACGCTGCGCCTGACCGACACAGTTGGCGGCGACCATCACCCGCCCGGCCGTGAGCCAGGCGTTGGCCACTTCCCAGCCCTTGCCGATTTCGCCCAGCACCTTGCTGGCCGGCACCTTGCAGTCGTCGAAGAACAGTTCGTAGGTGTGATAGCCACGGTTGCTCACGCATTTCGGCCCGCGGCGGATGGTCATGCCTGGTGTACCCCGGTCGACCAGGAAGGCGGTGACGGCATTGCGCTTGCGGCCGTTGTGCTCGTAGGTGTCGGTGACCGCGAAGACGATGGCGAAGTCGGCGTGCCCGGCATGGCTGATGAAATGCTTGCTGCCATTGAGCACGAAATCGTCGCCTTCACGCACCGCGCGGGTCTTGATGGCGTTGGCATCGGAGCCGGCGCCCGGTTCAGTCAGGGCGAAGCAGTCGGTTTTCTCGCCCTGGATGCACGGCAACAGGTAGTCATTGATCTGCTGGCCAGTGCAGGCCATGAGGATCTTCGAGGGGCGCGCGACGAACACGTGCAGCGCCCAGGACACTTTGGACAGCTCGCGTTCGATCAACGCCTGGGACAGGTAGTCGAGCCCGCCGCCGCCGACCTCTTCGGGCATGTTGAAGGCGTAGAACCCGGCTGCGATGGCTTTGCCACGGATGTGCGCGGCGAGTTCCGGCGAGACGGCGTCGGCGCGGTCCACCTCCTCCTCGTGGGGCAACAGTTCCTTGCTGACGAAGCTGCGTACCGCATCCACCAACATTTCTTGTTCTTGGGTCAGTTGGAAGTTCATGGTTTGTTCCTGGGGTACCGGGGAATGGGGGGCTTACTGGCCGACGAAGCGTGGCGCGCGCTTTTCGGTGGCGGCGCGCAGGGCTTCGGCGCCGTCTTCACTGCGCCCGCACAGCAGGCCGGCAGCGAGTTCTGCCTGCAGTTGCTCGGCCAGGCTGCGCTCGGCGCCCTCACGGATCAGGCGTTTGGTTTGCGCGTAGGCGAAGGTCGGGCCCTGGGCCAGGCGGCTGGCCAGCTCGGCGGCGGCGGCCGGCAATTGCTCGTCGGCGCAGACTTCGCTCACCAGGCCTGCCGCCAATGCGCGCTCGGCGCCCCACAGTTCGTCAAGGAACAGCAGGCGCTTGGCTTGCTCGCTGCCGATCAGGCGCGGCAGGTGCCAGCTGGCACCGGCGTCCGGCGAGTAGGCCATGCTGGTGTAGCCGGCCTTGAAACGGGCCGACTGCGCGGCCAGGCGCAGGTCGCAGCACAGGCTCAGGTCCATTCCGGCGCCCACGGCGGTGCCGTTGATGGCGGCGATGGTGGGTTTTTCGAGGCTGTGCAGGCGCTGCATCAAGGCATGGGCGGTTTCGGTCCAGCCATAGGTTTCCAAGGCGCCACGGGCTTCGGCGTCAGCCCACTCGGCCAGGTCAGCACCCGCGCAGAAGCTGCGGCCGGTGGCGGTGAGGACCACCACGCGTACGGCTGGGTCGCTGTTGCAGGATTCCAGCACGGCATGTAGGCGTTTCAACGCGGGGATGTCCAGCGCGTTGCGCTGCTCCGGGCGGTTCAGGGTGATCCAGGCGACACCGGCTTCGATATGGGTCAGTAACGATGACGGAGCAGTCATGGGGAGCCTCGAATTATTGTGGTAGGTGTGAGGGGCTTTCTGAGGGTCATGCTAAACGAGTGTTCAGCAAGGAGGCAATCGGGGGCTTTCTTGTGTAACGACTTTAATAAGATTGGTTAATTTGTTGTTTTAGATGGGTTTTTGTTTTTGTTTTTTTGAGTGTGATTTGGGGTTGTTACAACTTTGTACAACTTGGGTTGGTGTGGCTGGGGGGTGAATATCTGTTTTTTGTAGGGGGGCTTCTGGCCCCTTCCGCCCTTACG
>NZ_JAMDGY010000093.1 GCF_028656955.1 Pseudomonas fontis | reverse complement strand
AGCAGTTCTTCGTCCACGTCGATGGCCGTGGTGGTGAGCATCAACATCACCGGGCCCTTGACGCTGTATTGCTTGGTCACCAGGTTGCCGGTGGCTTCGTCCTTGCCGGTGCTGGCAATGGTCAATTCGCCGTCCGATTGCAGCAATTTCAGGGCATAGGCCGCTTGGCGAACGCCCTCTTCCTCGGCGATGGCCAGAATCTTGTGTTGCAGATCCGTTTCGCCAAGATAGAAAAGGCTCTGGCCGGTCATGGCGCTGTATTGGATGCGTTCTTCTTCAGGCATCAGGTTCAGTACCGCGTCCATCAGCGAGCTTTTACCCGCCGCGCTCGATGACTGAATCAACACGGCCAAGGGTTGATCCAGTTTTCGGGAAACCGCCGCCAAGTACCCGGCCAGCAGGTTGTAGGACTCACCGACGACACCACAACGGGTCAAATCTGCCTCGATGCGCTCGATCAGATTGGGCGCACGCAACAGGTTCAACGCGGCCAGTTCATCGTCCGCGCTCAGCGTCGGCGTGGGATTTTTCGGGGCCAGTGCGGCTTGGATGGCGGCTTCCTGCAAACCTTCCAGCTTGAGCAACAACTTGCCCAGGTCGCGCTTGATAATTTCTTCCGGCACGCCCAGCTCGATACTGGCCTGTTTCAAATAGCTATACCGGGCTTTGGCCGCATACAAATCAAAACTGTCCACGTAATAGGCCGCTTCGCGGCCCATTACGTGCTCTTCGGCGACCTCGCGGCGCACCTGCACATTGACCCGCATTTGCTCCGGGCCAAGATTCTTTTTCCAGCCGCGCACACGCCATCGGCGGTCGGCCACGGCCAACAAAAAATCGCCCTGGGCGTTTTCGCTGAAAGTTTCCGATTCGGAAACCGGACCCGCGACCGTCAAAGTTTCCGAATCGGAAACACCCGGCACCGGTGGCAACTCGGCGGTTGCCTGCGGCGCAGCGGCTAAAGAAAAAGAGGTTTCTGGCTCGACCAAAACCGGCGTGCCTTTGCCCTGCCACAGCGCCTGTTGCAGCAGTTCGCCCAGCGCCTGGGCCGGATTTTCCACCTGCAAGGCGAAAGCGTTAGCGTCCATGCCTTGCGGAAACAACAGACGGAAGACTTCGATGCCGGCAGAGCGTAATTCCTCGGCCAACTTTTCTGCCGCTGCGTCTCCCGCTGAGTCACGGTCAAAAGCAATCACCACACGCTGGGTGCCGTGGTGTTTCAGGGCCTGCCAATGGTCTTGGGAAAAACCGTTCACGCCATAAGCGCTGATGACGTTGCGAAAACCCGCACACCAAAAGGTCATGGCGTCGATCAGCGACTCACAGAGAATAATTTCCAGACTGGCCAGCAACGCCGCTTCGTTCCAGACTCCGCGCAACGGCGTGGCCAAGTACATATGCCGCGACTGATTGGCCGGGATTTTATTGTTCGGCTGCATCCGCCGCCCGTACAGCTGCATCACTCGCCCGGACTGTTCCGGCTGGGCGCCGTCCTCAAAACCCAACACCGGCACGACCAGACAACCGTTTAAATGTTCGTGTCCGGTAGAACGCAAAACCCCTAAATCTTGCAGGTGCTGTCGCACCTGCCGACCCGCCTGGGTATGCCCTGCGGGCAAGCGATACGTCAGGGTTTTATTGGCATAGCCGAGTTGAAAATGTTCGATCAGCTCGGGATGGTTCAGGCCGCGAGATTCCAGATAGGCCAGTGCTTCGGGGGATTGTTTGAAGTTGGCGTGGTAGAACTCGGCCACCGAACGCAGCAGTGCGGCGTCTTCGACCTCAGGCGCAGCAGAAGCCGAAGAGCCCGCGGCTAAAGAAGGGAGGTGTCGGGCATGACTGCGTGTCACACCGACTTTTTCCGTGTTTTCCAGCGGTGCGTCGTTGCGCAGCAGTTGGACCGCGTGCGGCAACGACACGCCTTGAGTTTTCATTACCCAATCGATCACCGAACCAGCGGCCCCGCAGCCGAAGCAGTGATAGAGATTTTTCTCCTCGGAGACTGACAGGCTGGGCGTGCTTTCGTCATGGAATACGCAGTGCATCACCCAATCCTTGCCGCGCTTTTTCAGCTCATGGCCCTGCGACTGGATCAGCCGAACCAGTGACACCTCACGTTTGAGGCGTTCCAGTTCGGCTTCGGGGATGCGGGCCATCGGGGTTTCTCCAAAAAGCTGTCAAGATCAATTTGATGTACGCGAAAGGTACACTATATAGTACTATCGTCAATACCCAAATGATCCGAGGTTTAGCATCGTGACCTGTCCACACCACTGGTTAACGGCCATGAGCTTTTCCCAACGCATCGTCGAGCTACGTAAAAAGCTCGGCATGACACAACAAGCCCTCTCGGCGGCAACAGAAATTCATGTGCAGCAGATAAAGCGCTACGAGGCTGGTAGCTCCTTGCCTACAGCCGATGCACTAAAAAAACTGGCTATCGCGCTGCACGTGACCTCGGATTTTTTGCTATTTGAAACCGACGAACGCGGGCCAGATGATCGCCTGCGCTACCAGTTCGAAGCGATTTCACGCATGCCGATGGAAGAGCAGGAATTGGTACGTGGACTGCTCGATGCGGTGATTGTGAAACACCAGGTAGCCGGGGCCATTGCTCGTGCAGCAGGGCCAGCAGCTAAAGGAAAAGAGTCATGACGACAGCCAAATACAGCCTGTAGTCGCTCAAACACAGGAATGGCGTGGCCTACAGCCAAAGCTGTAGTCGCTTGGCAATACAAGGAAGAATCCAAAATCCGGATTAATCTTATATAGATCAAGACATTACGATCACCCGCAGGGTGCGTATGGTGTATAGCCCGATCAACAGCTGTTAAGGACGATACAAAGCCCTGAATACACACCAGATTTAAGGGCCAAAGCGGACAGAGGGTCGGTTATCGACAATCGGCTTGCCCGATTGAGGCGCGGGCTTTATCACTGCAGACAAACTACAGACAATCTGCAGACTGTTTGCAGACAAATTACAGACACTCTGCAGACAGATTACAGACAGCCTCGTCAGTTATTGCTTGGCGCTGACCGCAGATAAAACAACACCGGCGCGAGTCCGGTGTTGGGGGAATAATTAAATAGATCTGTCCCCTTTTCTTTCAAACCGCTGCCAATCAGTGAATAATTTTGAGGCGTTAAGCAGGATGAATACCAAGCAACTCAACGAGACCAGCAAATTTCTTAGCTATGTTCTCAGGCATGAACCACACGCCATCGGCTTGCAGCTAGACAGCGAGGGCTGGGCAGATATTGACTCTTTGATCGCGGGCGCTGCTAAAGATGGACGAATCTTAGATATTGCGCTTATTCAAGCGGTCGTCAGCAGCAGCGATAAAAAGCGTTTTACTATCTCGGATGATGGCCTGCGCATTCGCGCCGTACAGGGCCACTCAACTGCCAGCGTGAGCCTTCAGCACGTAGAGAAAGAGCCGCCAGAGTTTCTCTACCACGGCACCGCCACACGCTTTCTGGAGTCGATTCGTCAACAAGGACTGATTGCCGGCTCTCGCCACCATGTACACCTGTCGCAGGACATAACGACGGCCATTGCTGTTGGACAGCGCTATGGAAAGCCTGTGGTGCTAAAAATTGAAGCCCTGCGGATGTACCAACAGGGCTTCAAATTCTTTCAGGCTGAGAATGGGGTTTGGTTAACGAACCATGTGCCAGCCAATCTGGTTTCAGAAAAAGATTAACTAATCAATTGCTCATCTGATAAAAACACGTCTTCAGCCAATATATGAAACGCAATATTTTCCGACAAAAACTGAATACTAAAGTGCCTTATCCTAAGCAACTCGCTACCCGGAACCGAACGCCATGCCTCTAGGCTAGCCCCAACCAGCTCTGAATCTGCAAACTCGGTCAGCTCACCAAGCCCAAACTTGCTTGAATCACCATCAAACTCAAAAAGAGCACTTCCCGGAAAAGGAAGTCGAATAAAGGCACGCACAAACTTAAAAACAATCTCCCTCCTTAAGTTCAGCACAACCTCACTGCCATCAGCACCAAGAGCGTCCCTTTCATACTCAACATCAAGTATCACATCCGCCCCAACGGAGCGGAATGATACTTTTGACTCACCATATCCTGGCAGCCACTCATACGGATTCAGAATTAACTTTGGCTGAGCAATTTTCATGGGCGCACCGACTTTAGTTGCTCTGCGCCTGTCGGTGGAAGCTTGTTATTTTTCAACTGATCTGCTGCTAAGTCATTGAATGTCTTGCCCGGATAAGCCTCAACACCCGTCTGATTTCGCCCAAACCACTGGCTACGCGGAATCCCAGCCTGCTCAAGCGCCGTGGAGGTTCGTGTGTTCAAAATAAGGCGAGTTCCATTCATATCCACATAGTCAACGGGAAGCTGGCTCGGTTTAATGGCTCCGGTCTTTAAAGCGGAGGCCAAATCATCAACCGTCTTGATCGGCTTACCAGCCAACTCTGAATATATCTTTTGCCCATCCGGGCTAAAGGAGCGGTCAGACTTAATTCTATTCTGAGCAAAATTGGCCTCCCCCAGAACTCCTCTCTCTGCATTACCAAGGGCAGTTCCTTTTGGACC
>NZ_JAMDGY010000092.1 GCF_028656955.1 Pseudomonas fontis | reverse complement strand
GTGACGGGCAAGACGGTATCTACATCGTGTTTATCGTGCACCCAACAGCCAACTCGAAGCGGTATGCTAGTGCGCTTACTCATCCACCAGGGACGAAGCATGAGCGCACTACAAGGATCGGTAGCAGTGGTTACAGGGGCAGGGCGAGGCCTGGGCGCGGCCTTGGCGATCTGCCTGGCAGATGCAGGCTGCACGCTGGTGCTGTGTGGTCGGGATCAGCAGGCATTGGCCGGCGTCGCCGGGACCATCGAGCAGCGCACCGGCATGCAGGCCGATTGCGTAGTGCTGAACCTGGCCGACACGGCCAGCGTCAGCCAGGCGGTAGAGTCCATCACCAGTCGCCATCCTGCCCTCGATATCCTGGTCAACAACGGCGCCATGTGGCTTGAGGCCGATGAGCAGGGTTACTCGGCAGACGCCGTCAGCGGCGTGATTAACGCCGCCGTTACCGGCACCTATCTGTTCACCCAGGGCCTGTTGCCGACGCTGCGCCGCTCGGCGCGCCCGGACATCCTCACCATCGGCTCGATCAGCGCCTTGCCCAACGCGGCCCTGCAGGGTGTCTCTGTGCCGTTCTACGCTGCCAAGCAGGCCCAGCGTGCCCTGGCGGAAGGGTTGAGCCAGCAGTTGGCCGGTACGCCGGTACGTTCGCTGTGCGTGCACCCGCCCTACCTGGACGATGTGTCGCCCACCGAACCGGCCTGGGAGGCTGCTGCGCAGCGCCAGAAAGGCGAGCGCGGGACCAATCGCGATGTGGTCGAGGCGGTGCTGTTCGCATTGACCCGGCCGCGGCATGTGAGCCTTTCGTCGATAGTGATCGACAGTGATGAAGGCGGGTTGTTCGGCTGAGTTTTACCTGCCTCTCGTGTGTTATCTCCAAACAATCGCCGGCCTCGCGCCGGCGTTTTCATATCATCTGAAAACCCATCGCATAAGCAGAAAACGATCTAGCGAACTGATAAAAATGCCAGGTCACAGGCCCCCGCCCGCCTAGGTAGCCTGACCGTCATGAGGCGTTGGATACGCCTTCTTTCCTCATTAGAAAAGGATCATGACATGGCGACCACCGCGACCCAGGCGAGCACCAATACCAGTCAAGTTGCGCCCTTTGTGCCCAGCGACATGGGTTTCGTGTTGTCCAACGAGGCGGATAAAGCCCTGCCGGACACCAGTGCCTTCACCCGGCAAACCCTGGGCACGCTGGAGCACGGTTGGCTCAGCCCTGGCGAGATAGTGGCCGAGCGTGATCTGGTCGAGGGGGAAACCTTGGTCGCTTGCCTGGTTCGTCAGCACGACGGTGTCATGGAGCAGGTCACGTTCACCGCGACTGCTGACAATTGCAGCCAAGCCAAGTGGCCCAAGGCATTCGCCGCCGCCGTTAAAACGGGTGGTAAGGCGCTGGTGCTGGGTAATTTCGACAAAGACAATGCCTTCAAAACCGACGCCAGCGCCTTGCCGCTGCGGCTGTGGCACTACAGTGCGCGCAACCGGGCGTTCACCACGGCGCCGTTTGCGGCCAATCAGGTGCAGGCCTTGGTCATCACCGGTGAAACGCTGGAGGCCGATACCCAGCTCTGCATCCAAGTGCGGGATATCACCAGCCAGAGCCTCTACGAAAACCATTTCTTCAGTGTCGACAACGCGCGCCTGAGCTTGGCGCAGTGGTCTGAAGACCTGTGCAAGGCGCTGAACCAGGACAGCAAACTGCTGCGTGCGGGCGTCAAGGGTACAGACGGCACTATCACCCCCGGCAGCGCCAGCAACGCGCTGTGGATACCTCAGGACTCCGACCTGTCAGTCACCTTGAGTGTCGCGGCCTGGGTGAACCAGGGTGAGCTGAAGGCCAGCGCGGAGATGGGCGAGAACGAGAGTGTCCAGCTGGCCGTGCAGGATGCGTTTTCGGGCAAGGTGCTGGAGACGGCATTGAGCTTTGTTCCGGCCGATGAGAGCGAGCGCGCCAAGGATGCCTGGCTGAGTGGGTTGGCCACGAAACTCAAGGCCTCAGCCTTGGCGCCCTATGTGCGGCTGGGCAGCGCCGCGACAGCAGGCAGTGACACGCTTGAGGCTAATGCTGAGGTGGCGACGCTTTGGGTGCGGGGGGATGCCCTGACGGTGGTGGCCAAGGGGCCTGCGGTGCAGTCTGTGGATACGTCCAAAAAGGCTGACCCTGAACCCGAAGTAGCTCACTGGGTATTTCGCCTATCAGCCGAAGCCAATAAAGCAGGTATTCGGGTCGAGTCGTTTGGCGACAATTTCGGCCAGCGCGTGACGGCGGACGGGGTTGTATGCACGGCCAAGTCAGAGTCTGTGCCTGCGGATCAACTGAATTTCTATTACCCGCCTGCAACCTGCAACAACAAGAAAATGACGCTCGGCCACTGGGGCAAGGTGCGCTCCTCGCGCGCATCATCCGCCGTCGATGAATTGATCTGGAGTGATTGCACAGCGGTGGAGTGCACTACGCCAAAACCGCAAGCACCCTACGTCGCCAAAAGCCCGCTGTGCGAAGACTTTGGCAACACCTCCCATTCCGAGGTGTGCGATGCCGGCGCTGCAACGGAAACCGGGGTCGATCCACGTACCGGACTGTTCCATGCGCATTACCCAGTGGTGACCTTGCAAGGCCTGGATGGCGACGGCCCGGTATGCGACCTGACCATGCACTACTCCGCCTTGCGCGGGAATGAAGCTGCGCTGGGCGATGGCTGGGCGTTTCGCTTTGCCAGCCTGGAACCCCGCGATCGTTGCCTGACCCTGGCCGATGGCACGGTCATTCAGTTCACCGATGAAGAATGGACCAAGTTGGGTAACGCCGAGTGCCTGAAAAAGAAAGGCTGCTGGGTGACGGGTAACAGTGACTGGAGCGAGTTCATTCTCGACCTGCCCAGCGGGCGGCGTGAATACCTTAGTTCACCTAGTGTGCCCGGTGGCGATACCGTGGAGCCGAATGACAAGTTGCGTCAAGATGTCATCAGTTTGCTGAATCAGATTATTGATAAAACAAAACCGCTACCCCCCAGGCCCACGGGCTTCTGGGATTGGTTGTTGGTGATTGCCAATCCGATTTTATACTTTGTTGCTCAAGAGCTGGATTGGAACGCAGCCCTGAAAAAGTGGCGCGAGAGTTAAAAAGAAATCAAGGGGCGCATTGCCTACTGGAATCGACCGTTTAATCAATTGATGCCGTCGAGAATAGTCTCGCCGGCCGGTCAGGAATTGTCCTTGTCGTGGAAGCGCGTCAAGGGTCAATTTCAGCTGGTGGAGGTGAAAAGTGGTAGCAGCTCATTGTTTAGCGCCACTTATAGTTCCGAAAAAGTAGTGATGAATGTCTGGCCGGGAACGGTGGATAGTTACCAGTTGACGTTGACGTTGTCTGAGTATTTGTTGAAGAGCATTGTCCGGTCGCAAAATGATAAAGCGCTACGGAAAGTTCAGTGTGAATACAGTGCTGACCCGACACTGGACTATATATTGACCTGCCTGGTGGAAGAGGACGGGTCGATTGAGAAAGTGACGTATGAGGCGCAGGGGATGAAATTTCCTGTTGCCGATCAGCCCGGCCTGCCGCGGGTGACGCGGCACGTGATCATGCCTGGGGCGGGGCAGGAAAATATAATTACGGATTACCAGTATTCTGAAAACAATTATCTACTCAAGGTCCCCATGCTTGGTGTGGATCCGGGGAAAGTTGATATAGAGAAGTGTAGGGGTACAAATCTGTTCCTCGGGTTTTATTTTTCTGTGCGCGAGGTCTCGCGTTCGAGTGAGGTGAGTACTTCAGTCGAATATTTCTATAATAGGTTGAGTGAGAAGTTTGGTGAGTTGGTGGCGAGCGATAAAAATACCTCTGTAAGATACTGGCGCTATGGCTTTGTCGATGGTATCGAAAGGGAGGTTTTTTGCAGTGACTTTCTGAGTTTTCTGGCAGAAGCCTGGGACTGCCGTGATGATGAGGGTGAGTATAATTCTGATGTGTTTATGCACATTCTGGGCTATCAAGTCTTACGTGAACGTAAGGCTGATTATAGTAATGTGGAATTTTCTAAAATCTGGGATAAAGAATGGGGATTTTATGGCGAGATGTGTCGGCTGGAGCATGCTGATTTAGGTAGTGAGTTGTCTGTCCGCTTTTTGTTTCTCAATAGCTTGTTTGCAGATTTTGTAGGCTCTTTTAGGTATTGGCTCAATGACCGTGAAGGGGAGGTGGTCAAAACCTATGATAAATATACGTACAATCATTCAGGCCAGTTGATCAAACGAGTCGAACCCGACAAAACAATTACCGAGTGGCAGTATTATCCCCAGGGTGGAGGTACTGGCTTGTCACTCAATGGCTTGGCTGGTGTCAATGCAGAGGCGCTCAAGGCCCTAACGCTGACATGTCCCGCCATAGAGGAGCCCGCCCAGCCACCCATCATGGCGATGTTCCAGTACCAGTGGCATCAGTTCAAGCGGCAACCCTTGGGCCTGACCTTGTACGGCTATGAGCATAGGGCCTGCAATGCACGCAGCGTGTTGGTGGCCAACCATATCGTCGCTCTGGATGGCGTAATCGCCGATGCGGATGACTGGGGTCTCAGCCTGGCTGAAGGCTACTCCACTGCCGTAATACACCATGAAAAACTTAGCGAAAGTGTTCGCAAGCCCAAGACCGGCAACACCGGTGGCAAAGTCTCCGTTTGGTCTAGCACGAGCGAGAAAACCACCTGGTTCGGTAACGAAAAATCCGTTCAGAAAAACACGCTGAGTTGGGAGGACAACCCGCAGGAAAAAGGCTTGCTCGTGCGCACCGAAGCCCGTAGCGAGGTAGCGCAATCCATCCTGGCTACCGAGGTCCGCTGCCGCCGCACCCGCAGACGTCTGGTACGCCGTACCGAAGGGCAGGAAACCCGCTGGACCTACGACGCATTGGGCCGGGTTACCCTTGAAGAGCGTTACCCACTCAAGCCGGGCACGAACAAGGCTGACGAGAAGGCGTCGGCCAATGCAAGCTTGAGCACGGTGTATGAAGTCACCGAGCAAGGCATCTTCGCCACGACGACCGATGATAGCGGCCGGATAACACGGGTGTTGCGTGACGGCCTTCAGCGAGAGGTGTCCCAAGCACTCAAAGTCACGGGGGCTGAGCGCTGGTGCCTGCTGGACGAGATGGACTACAGCAGCCAGGGCACCTTGAACAACCACACCCGTTATGACTATTGGCCCGGTGGCTTGCGTCGGGCGTTGGAGTCAAACGGGGAGCGTCAGGCACTGACCTTTGACCAGAGAGGTATCTGGAAAGAAGAGAAAGTTTATGGTTATGCTGGAATTTCAAGTACCAGCACAGAGGTCATTGGTGTTGGGAAGCGCACCTTGCAGACACGTACCAAGACGCGTGAGCAGCTGGATGATGGTGGCATCAGCCATACCTTCACCCAGGAAAGTGCAAGCGGCCTGTCACGTACCCTAATGGTCAAGGAGTTTGACCACAATGGCCATTTGAGCAAGGTCACGCGTGGTAGTGGAGATGCCGAACAGACCCTCCAGTTCGAGCGCGATGAGCTGGGCCGGGTAACCCAGATCACCCAGCCGAACGGCACGAAGATCAACCGCAGCTACTTTGGCCTGAGCACTCAGGTAATTGAACTGAAGGTCAATGACACCGTGATGGGCACCCAGGAAATCACGGCGCCGTCGCGTCTCAAGAGCCGCACCATCGGCACGCGCCGTTATCAATTTGCCGACAACAAGGTCACCCTGCCTGACAAACGCGAACTGACCCATGAGGCCACAGACGACGGCACTACGCGTACCTTGAGTATCAGCGGTACCAAGCTCAGCAGCGTGGCAAACGACGCCACCGGCAAAACCACGACACTCAGCACGCATGAGGCCAGCGGCACGGTGGATGCCTTCAAGTTCGGCAGCCACAGCGAGAGCCAAACCCTGCCGGGGCTGTTCGGCCAGCTCAAGCGTGAGGTGAAAACACCACGCGCAACCCGCAAGGCGTGGGAGCTCTGTTCAACTTCGGGCTTTGTGCTGGCGGCGCTGCGTAGCGACGGCCGCTACGTGCGCAGCTTCCACGACCGCCAACAGCGCCTGTTGCGCCACTACGAAAGCGGCATCGACCAGCAGTACCGCTATGCCGACACCGGGCAGTTGCAGGAGCAGACGGTAGTCGCCGCACAAAGCGCCAGCCGATTGAGCACGCGCTACAGCTATGACGACTTCGGCCAGGAAACCGCGCGTGACTACCAGGTTAACGGTGCCAGCGTCTTGAGCTTGAAGCAGGAGTGGACATCTGAAGGGCTGCTCAAGGACAAGACCCTCACCCGGGACGGCAAGCAGGTGCGCAAGGAGAGCTTCAGCCATGACAGCCTCGACCGGCTGACCGAGTACAGCTGTGTAGCTGCCGAGGCCAAGGATTGCCCGGCAGACGAGCAAGGCAAGCGGGTCAAGAAACAAGCCTTCACCTGGGATGGTTTGATGCGCCTGGAGAAATGCATCACGACCTATGCCGACGACGCAACGCAAACCCAGACCTACACCTTCGATGCGGCCAACCCGACGCAGTGCAGTTCGGTTGATACCGATGGTGAGGCCAGTACCTTGACGTGGACCAGTAACGGTTTCCTCGAGGAGAACGCCAATGGCCAGAAGTTGGCCTACAACGAGCAGGGCCAGCTCAAGACGGTCAAGGACAAGGACGGCAAGCTGCTCAGCCAATATGCCTATGACGGCTACGGTCGTCTGGCTGCGCAGTATGTCGCGGCCGACAAGCAGACTTGCGAGCTGTGCTACGACGGTGAGCAGTTGTGCGGCGAGGTGTGGTTTGACAGTGAAGGCAAGGAGGTCAAGCGTGTAGCGCTGGGCGTCGCGCAGGTACAACAAGTGCGCGACAGTGCCGGGACCCACACGGCGTTCTTGCTGGAGGACCCGCACAGCGGCATTGTCGGTTATTGCCAGGGGGCGGATATACAGCTGAGTGCCTTCACGGCATTTGGCGAAAATGGCGCGTTGCTGGCCAACAGTCGTCGAGGCTACAACGGTGAACGGTTGGACCCGGTGACCCATGCCTATCACCTGGGCAACGGCTACCGGACGTACTCACCACACCAGCGCAGCTTCCAGCAGCCGGACAGCAAGAGCCCGTTCGGTGAAGGCGGGGTGAACGAGTACGCCTATTGCTGCAACCCCATCGACCTGCACGACCCCAGTGGCCACATCATGATCAGCCGCTGGGGAGAGGACCGGATGATCGCTGACCTCAACCAGACCCTGCGCGATACCCAGCCGCAGCCCGTGGGCAGCTTCTGGCGAGGCATTGCGTTGTCGGCGGCCATGGCTGTCATGGGCATTGCCTTGGCCGCCGGTACAGGTGGCGCCTCGTTGTTCTTCTTCGTGACCACTGCATTGTCGTTGACGGCGTTGGCATTGGAGGTCGCGGGAAAAATCATCGAAGACACTGACCCAGAGACTGCTCGCCGATTGGGGATCGCCTCCATGGTGTTCGGGTTCGCCTCCATCGGTAACTTCGCCAGCCTGCCCAAGCAAGCGCTGAAGGGGCTGCGTTGGGCTGCCACACAAACCGGGCAATTGCTGAAGAAAATTCAGGCGGGGGTACGCCTGGGGGTTCGCCAAGTGCTGAAACGCTGGGGTGAGATCAAGCGGTATGGCTTCAAGGCTGCTGCGGCACTGCGGGCTTCAAGCAAGTCGGTGTTGCAGCAGCGCAAGGGTTGGCTGTCACGCTCCGAGTTCATGGTCGATCTGGGTAACGGTGAGGCCCACACGGTCAAAGGAATTGCAGCACTGGCTGAGTGGTACTTCCCCAACGTGGTGCGCGTAACGAGACCTGTAGCCAAGGCCATGCTGGTGGGGTCGGCCAAGCTTTTCAAGCAAGTGCCTTCGGCGGTTAGCTCGGCATTGGAAGTCAAGGTCTACCGCGATACAGTGGCGGGCATAGACAGCCTGATCAATCCTCAGGCTATGGATGAAGTGGGCGAAGGCGGGTCGAGTCGCACACGCTGGGAATCGACGCTCGCGTATGGAAATACGAGAAAAGCAACTGCGTAAACGCTAAGGCAGGCCTTTTTGCTGACCGCACTTCGATAGCGGAGTACGGTCAGCAACTTCCATCGCCGAATCCCTTCGCAATAGCAGACGAGCGGCCCGCCCACGGCCAAAACCGCAACAGCAGCGCACTGCAACCCGGGCACCCATGGACGATTTTTGTCTACGGATACCGCCACTGCGGTTTCGGTGATCCACCGAAGTGATGCACAATAGGCGCCGATCGATTTCCCAGGATGTGCAATGTCAAAGTCAACCGTCTTCGGTGCGCTCGGGCTGGCCCTAGTGCTGGCGGGTGTGGCCGGGTGTTCCTCGAAAAAAGCCGCGATCTACGAGCACGAGAATTTTGATGACTCGGGCACCTTCTCGCGCAGCTTCCCCGTCAGTGAAGCCGGCACCTGCGAGGCCGCACGCCGTGCCTTGCTCAGCCAGGGCTACATCATCACCACCAGCGAACGTGGCCAGGTCAACGGCAACAAGAGCTTCCAGCAGACTGGCGACTCGCACCTGCAAATCAGCTTCAACGTGGTCTGCGCCGCCGACAGCGGCAGCGAAGGGCGCTCGACCATGTTTGCCAACGCCCTGCAAGACCGCTACGCCCTGAAGAAATCCAACACCTCCGCCAGCCTTGGCGTCGGTGTGCTGGGCTCGGTGTCGATGCCGATCGGCTCCTCCGACGACTCGATGGTCAAGGTGGCGAGCGAGACCGTGACCTCGGCCAAGTTCTACGAGCGCTATTTCGCCCTGGTCGAAAGCTTCCTGCCCAAGGAGCCCAAGCCCAAGAGCAAAAAAGCCGCCGCGCCGGAAAAACCGCCTGAGCAGCCTGCCGCCGAACTCGGTGTGCCCGAGCCGAACCCCGCCTCGGTAGCCCCGGCCAGTGCCCAGGCACCTGCTGCGCTGCCGGTCGTCGACAGCGTTCAGCCACAGCCGGTGCCTGCCGCAGAAGCGCCGGCAGCCCCCGTCGTCGATGACAGCAAGGGCTCACAGCCGGTGGCACCACCGGCCGCTGCGGCGCCGATCAGCGTCGAACCGGTTGCCCCGGCTGTGCCGGCGGTGGTCGAGCCGGCACCGGCCACCCCCGCGCCAGCCAGCACGCCGGAGGCACCCGCCCCGGCCACTGCACCTGCGACGTTCTGACCAGCGGATAATTTTCGCGGCGCCTGCTACGTTTATCTCATGTACGGCAATTGTCATGTTTTCTTCACCCCGGCACTTTAGGGTGAAGTTCAAAGCAGATGACATGAATGAGCAGAACGGAGCAGGCGATGGACGACTACCAGGAAGAACTCCTCGAATACCAAGCCTACGAGCTTGATCTGCCAGAGCCGGCCGAAGACGCGACCGAGCTCTAGGCCGAGCGCCGCTGGCTGCGGCGAAACTCTCCCGGCGTGACCCCGCTCCAGCGCTTGAATGCGCGTTGGAACGCCTCTGCCGAAGCAAACCCCAGCAGGTAGGCGATCTCGCCAAAGGCCAGTTCCGTATCGCGGATATAGGTCATGGCCAGGTCGCGCCGCGTGTCGTTGAGGATGGCGCGAAACTGCGTGCCTTCCTCGGCCAGCTTGCGCCGCAGTGTCCAGGTGGGCAGTTGCAGGTGGCGAGCGACTTCCTCCAGATCCGGTTCCCGCCCGCCATTGAGCAAGGGCCCCAGCAGGTGCGCGATGCGCTCGGCCAGGCCGCGCGTGCGGGTACGCTCGAGCAACTCGTGTTCACACAGTTTCAGCAGATGCTGCCAGGTGCTCGGGCAATGCGCGGGGTTGCGCAGCTCCAGGGCGGCGCGGCTCAGGCGCAGTTGGTTGGTTTCGGCAGCAAATTGCACGCCGGTGCTGCTCAGCGCCTGGTACTGCGCGGCGTAGGCGGGGGCCTCGAACTCGATGTCGACCCGCTCGGCCTGTAGCGGCGCACCGGCCACTGCGGACAACTGCGCGAGCCAGCCGGCCAGTACCGAATCCACCACAAAACGGTTGTAGTCGTTGTACGGGCTGATCGAATAGAAGCGCAGCCAGGCGCCGTGCGGGTCTTCCTGATAGCTCGACTGGCCACGGTAGTTGGCGGCATACAGCGGCTCGAAGCGCAGCAGCGTACGGGCCGCTTCCCCCAGGCTGGGGGCTTGCGCTGCGGTCACCCCGGCAAGGCCAGCCTGGCTCAGGCGGCTGAGCCGGCCCATGTGCAGGCCCAGCGCCGGCTCGCCGGTCAGGGCAATGGCGGCATGCCCCAGGTGCATGTAGCGCGGGATCGACAGGCGGGCGCCGGCTTCGGCCAGGCGCGTGGCGTGCAGGCCATAGCGCTCAAGCAGTGGGGTCGGGTCGTGGCCGAGCTGGCGCAGGGTCTCTTCCAGGCTCTGGATAAACCCGACCGAAAGGTCGCCCAGGCGCACACGGGGGCGGCTCACCGGGCTACAACCAGAGGTTCAGCAGGCGCGCACCCTGGCCGGGGCTGGCGCTGTATTGATGGCCGGCGCGGTTGGCAAAGCCCAGGCCTTCGCCGGCAAGCTCCCAGAACTGCCCACGGAGGAAAACACTCATGCTCGCCATGCCCTTGGCCGGCGCGTTGAGGGTCAGTTGCTCCCAGGCCTGGGCCTCGCTGACGTCGCCGGCCTTGAGCGGCAGTTCGGCGGCCAGCGGCACATGCCGGTTGCCGCGCCACGGCGCGTTCCAGCTGCCCTTGCCGGCGATGAACGCCGGGTTGGCGATGATCTGCACCGATTGGTCGGTCAGGGTTTGATAGTTGCTGGGGTACCAGCTGTCACTGCCGATCAGCACGCCCAGGCGCCCGGCCGGGGTTTGCAGGACCTGCGGCGGGTAGGCGTCGCCGTGGCGGATGAAGCGGCGCATCTCGCCGTCTGGATACTGCTGGCGCTGCGGCTCGCCGAGAATGCTGCCGTCATTGGCGAATACCACGCTGCTGTTGTACAGGGCGCCGGAGCCGGCCCGCAGTTGGCCGCGCTCCACAGTGGGTTCGGGCAACACGATGGAGCCGGCCACCAGGGTCACGCCGAATTCCTTGGCCAGGCCACCAAACAGCTGCTGGTAGTCCTCAGCCATCTGCGCGGCCTTCATGCGCAGGTGCGCGTCGGCGCGGCGGTCGTCGCCCTCGGCGCCGAGCATTGCCAGGCCATAGCGGATCGGATTGCTCAGCTCCAGCCATTGCCAGGCTTCGCGCAGATGAGTGACCTGGTACAGCTCCTTCTTTTCGTCCCGCGCCCAGAGCCAGGTGCCAATGTGTTCAGGCAGCACGACGATGGTCTTGTCATTGACCAGACCTTGCGCGCGGGCTTGCTCCAGGTAGGCAGACAGCTTGCGGCGCAGGCGCTTGAGGTTCTGGTAGTCACCCGGGTAGAGCTGCGGCTCGATACCCAGCAGGTTGCCGTTGTCGCCCGGCACCCCTTGGTTCAGGGCCAGCTGGATACGCAGGTCGGACAGGTAGTGGCCCGCCGGGCGCTGTTGGGTCCACAGCCCGTAGCCACAGAGGATGGCAATCAGAACAAGCGCCAGGGCGCCTAGCAGGAGTTTTCGCATGGGCGTGATTTTACGTCGGGATGTGCAGCGCGCCTAATGGAAAACCAAGGCTTGGCGAAAAAGACCTAAAAAAAGGCGACCATCGCTGGCCGCCAAAGGTTTGCCCATGGAGTTGCCTGGTACTCAGCGGCCGCTGCGACGCAGGGCGGCCACGCTGAAATCATCGAGTTTGGCGGGGATGCCGAAGCGGGTCAGCTTCTCTTCGTTTTCCAGGCCGTAGGTGATGTAGCGGCGGGCTTGCAGGTCATAGGCGACCTCGCTGATATGGATCGCCGACAACACGTCGTAGCGCTGCAGGCTGTGGGCTTCCTGTACGCGCCACAGCTCGCCGCGACCGTCATACAGGTCGGCGGCCAGAATGCCCCAGCTGTCTTCGTCGATATAGAACACGCGCTTGGCGTAGATATGCCGCTCACCCGGTTTCAGCGTGGCTTCGACCACCCAGACGCGATGCGGCTCGTAACGCACCAGGTCCTGGTTGAGGTGGTTGGCCTGGATCAGGTCCTTGTACTTGAGCGTGCGGTCGGCCAGCTTGTAGGTGTTGTAGGGCACCAGCATTTCCTGCTTGCCGACCAGCTTCCACTGGTACTTGTCGGGTGCGCCGTTGAACATGTCGATCATGTCGTTGGTGCGCAGGCCGTCCGAGGTTGGTACGGGCGAGTCGTAAGACACCTCGGGTGCGCGCAGCACGCGGCGTTGGCCGGGGTTGTAGGTCCAGGCCAGGCGGGCTTCCTCGGCCTGGTCGATGGGTTCATGCACCAGGGTCTGGTTGCCGGCCACGCTTTCCGGCGAGGTCACCTTGCCCAGGTAGTAATACAGGCGGTTGGCCTCCGGGTTGCCCATGGCCGAGGCCATCGCCACTTTTACCTCGCGGCGAACCGGGGTGAAGTTGCCGTTGGCCTGCACCACCATTTCGGTGGGGTAGTACTGATAGCCGCCGTCACGGAAGCGCACCATGTGGTTGAACATCGCCTCGGTACCGGTCTTGGGCAGCGGGAAGGGCACGCTGGTCTTTTCATAGTGCTGCAAGCCGTTGCCGCCGTTGGCCAGTTCGACCTGGCCGGCTTCCCTGGCGATCTGCGCGTACTCGGCCTGGGGCAGGGCGGCGGTGCGATGGCTGGGGTATACGAGCATCTTGTAGTCCGGGTACTTGCTGAGCATGGCCTTGTAGCCGGGGCTCAGCAGTTTGTCGTACTGCGCCATGTTCGCCGAGGTGATGGTGTACAGCGGTTTTTCGCCGGCAAACGGGTCGATATAGCCCTTGCCGGCATCAAAACCTGGCGGTGGCGTGGTCAGGCCGCCGGTCCAGGCGGGCACCAGGCCGTCTGCGCTGGCGGCCATCTGCGCGCCTGTCGGGGTCAGGTCCTTGCCCAGGCGGGCGACATCGGCGGGGGCCATCGCTGCCAGGGCACTGGCGCTGGCCAGGCACAGCAGGCCGCCGGCCATGGTGGTGCGGAGCAGGGTGTTTTTCATGGTTACCTCGGATCAGAAGCCTGCGCGCAGGCTGAGGGCGATAAAGTCCTTGTCGGTCGGGGCGAAGGGCGTGTTGCCGCTTTTCGACCAGGACAATTCGGCGGAGTAGTTCTGCAGGTATTCGGTGCGCACGCCGAGCGAGCCGAGCAGGCGGCCCTCGACGAAGTTGCCGTCATACGACCAGCCCTTGACGTCCTGGCCGAACGCCAGGAAGGGCGAGACGTTGATGCCGGCCAGCAGCCCTGGATAGTTGAGCTGCCCACGCAGCCGATAACCCCAGGCGAACTGGCTGGCGTAGCCGTCCGCCGAGCAGGCCAGCTTCTTGTACTTGTCGATCGGGGTGCCAAGCGCGCAGCCGGCGGCGCTGTTGTTGGCGAAGTCAGTGCCGTAGATCTCGGTCTTGAGGTAGCGACGCTGATCGAGGCTGGGCAGGTCGTGCACGTACTTCATGCCGACCTCGCCTATCAGGTTGAGGCTGTCGGCGCCGAGCACCTGCGGCAGGCTCTTGATGAACCCCAGGGAAAGTTGCGAGATCTTCAGGCGGTCATAGCCGTTGTACACCGAGCCGGGCGGCGCATTGAGCGCGTCCTGCCCCAGTGTCATGTTCTCGCCGATGGCACCGGCAATCTGCCCCGGGCTCTGTGGGGAACCAAAGGCCGGGATCAGGTCACCGGTGGTCAACTGCACTGGCTGGTTGGGGCGAAAGCTGTACTCGCCGAATACCGACGTGCCCCAGATGTTGCTGGAGAAACTCAGGCCATAGATGCGGATGTCTTCGGGGAAGTCGACAAAGTAGCGACCGTTGCTGGCCTGCTGGTTCGGCAGCCAGCCGGCACCGCCGCCTGGGCGGGTGTCGGTGATGACGCTGGCGTAGGGTGAGCGCGAATGGATGTTCATGGCGTAGGCGCCGAACTCGGTGCCGATGGTGTCGGCAAAGTAGCGCAGGGCCATGCCGAACTGCCCGCTGTTGCGCGGGTCGTCATCACTGGCGCGCTCGATGATCTGCCCGTTGGCGTAGCCGTAGGGGTCATTCGGGTCGACGGCCGCGCTCAGGCGCGGCACGCCATAGCAGCCATCGGTGATGAAGTCGTTGGCCGAAAAATAGGTGCCGCACCCTTCAAGCACGCTCTTGCGCCATTGCAACTGGTAGAAGGCTTCCAGGCTCAGGTTGTCGGTCAGGCCGAGGTTGCCGTAGAGCATCGGCACCGGCAGCAGCGCCTCCTTGAGCTGTGAGCCGGGCCGGCGCAGGGCGGCGACATCCACCGGGTTGACCGCATTGATGCCGTTTTGCAGGAACAGCCCTTCGCCCCAGTTCACCACCTGGTTGCCGAGCCGCGCATTGAACGGGTGATCGGCGATGTCGAAGTCGCCGTAGACATAGGCGTCGAGCAGGGCGATGCCCTGGAACTTGGCCAGCTCGTCGAAGTGGCTGTCGTCCAGCTTGCTGTCGGGCTGGTAGCCATTGGAGGAGTGGCCGAAATCGACTTCGCGGTTGCTCAGCGTGTAGTCGTACCAGGCCTTGCCACGCAGGAAGGCACCGTAGTTCTGCCACTTGAGTTCCATCTCGCCGAGCAGGGTGACTGGGGAGGACACCACGTTGCGCTTGTGGAAGTTCAGCCGACTGTCATCCAGGTTGCGTGCGCCGGCCGCGTTGAACTCACCGGGTTTGCCATGGCCGATGCTGTTGGCGTTGCCCTGGAAGATGTAGTTGGCGTCGGGTTTCTCGGCGCTCCAGATCGCGCCGAGGCTCACGCTGCCATTGGCGCGGCCGCTGATTTCGCCCCACTGGAATTCCCCCGCCTGTGCTTGCAGGGAGACCGCGAGGGCCAGCGGTGTAAGCGCCAGGGCTGTGCAAGCCAGGCGGGTGCGACGTCGAGTGAAATAGCCGTTGAGTGGGGTCATGCAAGGCCCTCCTGATTATTGTTATCGGGGCGCGTCGGGATGCAGCGGGTGAGCAGGAGCCAAGGGCGGCGGTGGCGCCACGAGGATCTGCCTGGGGAGCAATGGTGGGGGAGGCGCAACGGGCAATTAAACGCAATTCATGCCACGAACTTGCTAAATCCCGCCAAGCCGGGCTGGCGCTATTTATCAAGTCGCTGGCGTGAAATACGCAGAAAGCGGCGCGCTTCGGGGCCGACACTGCCTGCGTGTGGCGTCAGGCGGGTGCCGTCTTCTACCGGCCCCGACCTTGCCCCGTCCCCGATTCGTTGTGAGTACTTCCTCGATGAAAGCGCCTTCTCGTTTTACTGGCCGCCTGCTGGCGGGCCTTGGCAGCAGTGTGCTGGCCGTTGCGCTGCAGGCCGCGCCGTTGCTCGACCGCCTGCAGCGCCCCGCCAGTCCTGCCGACACCACCGAGCCGATGTTGCTCACCGATATCCAGCGCCTGGATGAACAGCTGGTGATGGTTGGTGAGAGCGGCCGCATTTTGTTGCGCAGCCCCGATGGGCACACGCAACAGGCCGCCGTGCCGGTGGACCTGCTGCTGACCGCCGTGCACTTTGTCGATACGCGCAATGGCTGGGCCGTGGGGCACGATGGCGTGGTGCTGCACAGCAGCGACGGCGGCCAGCACTGGGTGCGGCAACTTGACGGCAACACCATCAATGCACTGATGCTGGCATCGGCCAAGGCCAAGGCCAAGGCCAAGGCCACGGTGGCGCGGCTGCAAGCTGCGAGCGATGAAGCGCCGTCAGACAGTGCATTGGCCACCGCGCTGGACAACGCCCTGTTCGAACTGGACGACGCCAAGGCCGGCGCCGCAGCCGGGCCTTCGCGGCCCTTGCTGGGCGTCTGGTTCCGCAGCCCGCAAGAGGGCTGGGTGGTCGGCGCCTACGGGATGATCCTGCACACCACCGACGGTGGCGCCCGTTGGCAGTACCTCGCCGGGCTCGACAACACCGACCGCCTGCACCTCAACAGCCTGGTCGGGCTGGCTGACGGCACCCTGCTGGTGGCGGGCGAGGGCGGTCGATTGTATCGCCAGGTCGCGGGCCAGTGGCAGCCGGCGCAACAGTTGACCCAGGCGTCGCTGTATCGCTTGCAGGTGCTGCGCGATGGACGCCTGCTGGCCATGGGTTTTGGCGGTGCGTTGTTCAGCAGCAGCGATCAGGGCCAGCACTGGCAGGCCATTGCCTTGCCGGTCAAGGCCAGCCTGTTCGGGGCCACGCAACTGGCCGACGGCGGGGTGCTGCTCAGTGGTCAGGGCGGGCTGCTGCTGTACAGCGAAGACTTGCAGCACTTCGGTCAATGGTGGGGCGTCAGCAAGGCGCCGTGGATGGGCGTGGCCAGCGCCCCAGGCGGGCAGTTGACGCTGGTCGGTGGCAGCGGCGTACAGCAACTGCCGTTGGCTGAACTGAAGGAGAGCCTGCAATGAATGCGCACAACAACCTGCAACCGCAGCCGGTCGGCGTCGTGCAGCGCCTGGTCGGCTTTACCGAGCGCGCCTTGTTCCGCAACCGCCCGGCGGTGTTGCTGCTGTTTCTGATCGTCTCGCTGCTGCTGTGCTACAAGGCCCTCGACCTGCGCCCGGATGCCAGCTTTTCGCGGATGATCCCCACCAGCCACCCGTTCATCCAGAACTACCTGAAGTTCGAGGATGTGCTGCGCCCGCAGAGCAATGTCGTGCGGGTAGTGGTGGAAAACCCCAAGGGCGAGATCTTCAGCCGCGAGTTCATGGAGACCCTGCGCGAGGTCAACGACCGGGTCTTCTACATTCCTGGTGTCGACCGCGGCAACCTGAAGTCGCTGTGGACGCCCAACGCCGTGTGGAGCGAAGTGACCACCGAAGGTGTGCGCTCCGGCCGGGTGATCCCGGATGGCTATGACGGCAGTGACGCTTCGCTGGCCCAGGTACGGCAGAACATTCTGCGCGCCAACCTGCTCGGCAGCTTTGTCGCCAACGATTTGCGCTCGGCGATCATTCGCGTGCCGTTGCTGGAGAACGATCCGCAAACCGGCCAGCCACTGGACTACGGCGCCTTCACCCAGACCCTGGAGAAGCAGGTGCGCGAGCACTTCGCTGCCCAGGGCGTGCAGATCCGCGTGGTCGGCTTTGCCCAGATCATTGGCGACCTGCTGGCGGCAGCGACGGACATCGCGACATTCTTTGCCATCACCGTAGTGCTGATCAGCGTGCTGCTGTATCTGTACTGCCGCTGTTGGCGCAGTACGGCGGTCACCGTGCTGACCTGCCTGCTGACCGTGGTTGCGCAGCTGGGTTTGCTCAGCCTGCTCGGCTTTGGCCTGGACCCGTATTCGATCCTGGTGCCGTTCCTGATTTTTGCCATCGGCATCAGCCATGCGGTGCAGAACATCAACCTGATGATGAGCGAGCGGGGGCAGGGCTACACCGCGCTGGAAGCCTCGCGGCGCACTTTCCGCGCACTGTTCATCCCCGGCACCACGGCCTTGCTCGCGGATGCGGTGGGCTTCATTGCCCTGCTGGTTATCGACATCGGAGTTATCCGGCAATTGGCGATCACAGCGAGCATTGGCGTATTCGTGGCGATCTTCACCAAGATGTTCCTGCTGCCGGTATTGATGTCGTACGTCGGCGTCAGCCCGCGCGGCATGCTTCAGGAGCAGCAGCGGGCACATTCCTCGTGGCCGGTTTTCCGCCGCCTGAGCGCGGTGGTCGAGCCACGCATTGCCGTTGTGCTGGTGCTGGCGAGCCTGGTACTGCTGGGCCTCGGTTATCACGCCCGGCAGGACCTGAAGATCGGTGACCTCGATGCCGGCGCGCCGGAGTTCCGCCCGCAGGCGCGCTACAACCAGGACAACGCCTACCTGCTCAAGCACTACACCACCAGCACCGACCTTTACGTGGTGATGTTCAGCACGCCGAAGGAGCAGTGTTCGCGCTTTGCCGCAGCGGACCTGGCCAACCAGCTGGAGCGCAGCTTGCTGCAGGTGGATGGCGTCGAGTCGGTCAGCTCGCTGTACCGGACCATGCGCTTTGGCATTCTGGCGCGCAACGAAGGCAACCCGAAGTGGGCCGAGTTTTCCCGTGACCAGTACGTGATGAACAACGCACGCACGGGGGCGCCGTCAGAGCTGGTCGACCCTGATTGCAGTGTCGCGCCGATCAGCCTGTACCTGCGCGACCACAAGGCCGAGACCTTGACCCGGGTGGCCGAGGCGGTGGAACGCTTCACCCGTGAGCATGACACGGGCGATTTTCGCATTCTCCAGGCCGCAGGCAACGCCGGGATCGAGGCGGCGACCAACAGGGTCATCGAGACCTCCGAGAAGCTCATGCTGGTGCTGGTGTTCGTGGTGATTTCGCTGGTGGTGCTGTGGGAGTTCAAGTCGCTCAAGGTGACCTTCGCGCTGATGGCGCCGTTGTATTTGTCGACGGTGCTGTGCGAGGCGGTGATGGCGCAGATGGGGCTGGGGGTGAAGATTGCCACCCTGCCGGTGATTGCCCTGGGGGTGGGCATTGGCGTGGACTACGGCATCTACCTGTACAGCCGCATGGAAGGCTTCCTGCATCAGGGGCTGAGTTACCGCGCGGCGTATTTCGAAGCGCTGAAAACTACCGGGACGTCGGTGGCCTTTACCGGTGTGACGCTGGCGCTTGGCGTCGCCACCTGGACCTTCTCGGCGCTCAAGTTCCAGGCGGACATGGGGCTGTTGCTGGTGCTGTTGTTCCTCTGGAACATGGTCGGGGCCCTGGTGTTGTTGCCGGCGATTGCCTCGTTGCTGGCGGGGCGCAAATCCCGCGGGTAAATGAGGTGGTTTCAACAACGGGTCGCCTGGGCGGCCCGTTGTCGTTTTCGGGCACTGCGCAAATACCGGATAAGCCTGCATCCAGATGCAGAAAATCCTGCATCAATAATCATCTTTCGCTGCTTAGTTAAATGGGTGCCCCTCGCTAAGATGGTAGAAGTGGTGCCGCAGCTGTGTTGTACATGCACACATGGCGTTGCTCTGTATTGGAGTTAGTCCACTCTCTTGATAATCACTCGTGTACTCAGTCCTTGGCGCGCAATTTAAATGCTACGCGCTGAGGCACTACGTGTTGGAGCGCATTATATGTGTGAGCTGAAAACTGAAGTGACTGAGGTCGTGCCGCTTAGTCGTCGAATGTTCATGTGTGGGACAGGCGTGGCTGCGGCTGCTTTAGCGGTTGGCGGTATGTTGACTAGCAACCTTGCGGTCGGCGCCGAAGTAAAAGTACCGCCCAAGCCAGAGAACATATTGTCACCTGATCAAGCACTGAAGCGCTTGATGGAAGGTAATGCAAGGTATGCATCGGGGGTGATGCGTCGTCATGACTTTGCGAGTGAGCAAGAGCAACTCATTGACGGGCAGAACCCCTACGCCGCCGTGCTCAGCTGTGCCGATTCGCGTGTTGCGCCAGAGTATGCATTCGACACGGCACGCGGTGACCTGTTTGTCGCGCGGGTCGCGGGTAATCTGGTCAACGATGACATGCTGGGCAGTTTGGAGTATGCGGTCGCGGTGTTGAAAGTGCCGATGATCCTTGTGCTGGGTCACGACAAATGCGGGGCGGTCGGTGCAGCAGTGGACATTGCCACCAAGGGCGCGGTTTTCCCTGGGAAAATCCAGTCACTCGCAGCGGCGATGTTGCCAGCGGTGAACAAGGTCAAAGGCAGCGCAGTGAACTTGCTGGATGCAGCAATCGTGCAGAACGTCCGTGATGGCATGAGCCATCTGCGTGAGCAGTCGGCAATTATTGAACATGCCGAAAAAACTGCAAAGCTGAAGATCGTTGGGGGTGTTTATCGCCTGGCGACAGGCCGGGTTGAACTGCTCGGTTTAACCGGCTGAGGGGTATCAAGTTGCCGGGCACAGGCCATGTGCAACATGGACAATAATGAAGATTTGTCTGCAGGATGGCCGAGAACAGTCTGCAACTATTTCAGAAATGCTTCAACTGGATAAGAGGGACTTCTGCTTGGGCCGCTGGTTGTCCTCCGATAGAGTAATAGGCGCAGCACGTAATGTGTGTTGATATCAATCGGAGAGAACTTGATGAGGCGTACGAGTCGCGTATTGTTTGTTCCCGTTTTCCTGTGTTCTGCGGGCAGTGCATTTGCCGCAGGTAGTGCCGCATTACAAGTGACTGGGAAAATTGCACCCAGCGCATGTCATTTGTCGATTTCCAATGTGGAAGTTGATGTAGGGCATCATACGCCACACTCCGAAGGGCATTATCCGGAGGCCTCTGGTATTCCACTCACGGAACTCAGCATTTCCTGTGCTGCGCCCATGGGTGTAAAACTCCTGATGTCCAGTACTGCACCCGTGCAAGCGGCAGCCCTTACTGGCTGGAGTCAAAATGGTAGTGGTGTCAGTGCGCTCGATGTCGGCGGTGTACTGATGCTCGATGGTGAACCCGGTTTTATGGCGTACTCCAGTCAGGACGCCAACTGGAAGGACAGTCGGGTGGACGGTGTTTCATACCTCCAGCCGATGCCCTACTTGAAGAACACCTTCGTGAAAACGTCGACGGCTACGTCGGTCGCTCCGACCGCTTTCAAGAATGCGGTTATCGATATGCATATCAACCTGGGTCGGATAAATCAGAAGGTTGACTTCTCGAAAGGGGAAATCAAGTTGGACCAGACCCTGGCATTCGAGATCGAATATATGTAATGCCCGCGCGTTGGAGAGTATGAATATGCGCTTTATGAATAAGTTTATCTTCGCAGTGGTCGCTGCGGGTGGCGCCAGTAGTGCCTTCGCGGCTACCACGGCGACACTGCAGATCACCGGCAGGATCTTGCCGCCGGCCTGTGATATTTCAACAACGATGGCATCCCTTGATCTGGGGAATATCGAGCCTGATGACAATGGCAGAATTCCGGATCTCACGGCGATTTCCGCTGGAACATTAAATATTGCCTGCAGCGCCAAGACCTTTGTCAGTGTCGATGTAAAGGGCACGATGCCGGTCAAGGTCGAACCGGGCGTTCAGTACCTGGGCGGGTGGGCGCAAGGGAATACCACACTTTCAAACATGGGGGTGAGCGCCAGGGCGGTAACCTATGACGGTTATGCCGGCCGGCTGATTGCATCCGGGGCAGATGGTACGTGGTTGAAATCTACGACTATCGCGGCGGACCCCTCATGGAAATCAACCTTTGCTGCAGTCGGCTCGGTACTTCCGGTGGCCGTCAAGAATGCAAGTGTTGAGATGGAGTTGAATGTCGGGGGCTTGGACCGGCCGGATTTCTCCAAAGGTGACATTACGGCAGATCAAACCCTGGTGTTTGAAGTGAAGTATTTGTAATCGCTGCGTATTTTTTGTCGGGCCGCTGCGCTTGACCTTCTACAGTCAATTATCGAAAAGGAAATAGCTATGTTATTGAGTCGATCTTTTATTGCCGCGCTTGCCATGCTCGGCGCGGGCAGTGCGGTTGCGGCGACGACAGCCTCCATGCAGATTACCGGGAAAATTGTACCGCCTGTATGCGATGTTTCACTGACCATGCCGATTGTTGAATTGGGCAGCGTGGAACTTGATGCTTCAGGGGGCTTCAGGGATCGAAAAATCCCGTTTGGCAGCATGGGTGTTTCGTGCTCAGCGAAGACTTATGTTCGTGTCAGCGTGAAGGGGACGATGCCGGGAGAGACAGGTCAGTTGGGTGCTCAGATGCTGGGTGGGTGGTCGCAGAAGGGTGTGACGCTTTCATCGATTGCTATTAACACGCAGGGGACTGTTATCAATGGTCTTCCGGGTAAAATTGTAATGTTTGACCCTGGCATGGGGGTGCCTGGCCCGGATAATCATGTGGTGGCCATCTCCGCGGATCCAAATTATATTTCAACGTTTATGTTGATGGGCGGCAAAACGGTAGAAGCCGTTAAAACAGCCAGTTTTGATTTGGTTGGGTGGTACGGTGATTTTGTCGTGAAGGATCATTCGTCAGAGGTGACTGCTGACCAGACGCTGACGTTTGAGGTCAACTATCTGTAATAGCGTGATCTGCCGGGTTTCACTCGTGCTGGTAGGGGTGTTCGTAAAGCCCGGCCCCGCTCATCCTGCGCGTCGCTGTTGATAGGCGTTTGGTAATTGAGCGATACGTCCTGCCTGTTGAGACGAACGCTGAATTTGTTTGGCTGGAGAAATACCGTGTCTATGCATTCCACGCTCGCCCGGTGTTGCCTGGTGATTTCATTGTTTGCACCCTGGAGTCCAGTTGGGCTGGCAGCCGGCATGTTGCCTGAAACATCAGTGCTGCTGATTAACGCTGCTGATGGAGAGGGCAGTATTACGGTCACCAACTCCGAGAGCGAAGTAGCGCTGTTGCACACATCGCTGGATAACCTTGCGGAGGATACCGAGGAGTTGCTGTTCGTCACCACGCCGATTGCACGGGTGGAGCCGGGTGAAAAGCAATTGGTACGTTTTATTGTCCAATCCGATACGCCGATTACTACGCAGCGGATGAAGCGGGTGATCTTTGAAGGTATCCCGCCGGCAAAAGACGGTCGCAACGCGATCAGGATGAATGTACGGCAAAACCTGCCGGTCATTATCAATCCTGCTGGGTTGGCCTCCATGAATGACCCTTGGACTTTGCTGAAATGGAGCGTCGAGGGGGGCAGCCTTGTCGTCAGGAACGATAGCCCCTATGTCGTGCGCCTGGGTAACCAACTGCTGTTATTGCCCGCGCAGCTTTCTGTGCAGTTGCCGCGTACCTATGTATTGCCTGGTCAGGTGCACACCGTCGAGTTGCCGGTGGGTTTTAACGTAGTCGCCAACAGCAAGGTACGTCTGTTTCCAGTCAGCCTCTATGGCTTCCAGGTGGATGCCTATGATGCCCCCGTGAGCGCTCGATAACAGCCCGTCGCTCTACATTACTTAGGTTTCTTCCATGGACTCGTTGTCGCTCGTTGTGAGCGGGTGGCCTTGTGCTGTTCGATATTTGCCTGTGCGCCTTGCACACTTCCGTTTCAAGGCCGCGTTGATCACGGCCTCGCTGTTGGGCTCGGCTGTGCAGTCGGCACACAGTGCCGAGACGACTTTGGCTGTGCAGAAACAAAATCAACAGCGCAGCCACGTCACCGGCGAGCCCGTCAAGCAGACCATCTTCGATCTGAACATGCTGAAGAGCCGTGGTATTGACCCGCACGTTGCCGACTACTTCAGCCATGCTCCGCGCTTTGCCGAAGGTGTGCGCCGCGTTGCATTGCAGGTCAACGGCAACCCACGTGGCAGCGTAGATGCCCGGTTCGACAGCGAAGGACAGTTGTGCTTTACCCAGGCGTTGCTGGATCAGGCCAACTTGAAGGTTCCCGAGCCGCCATTGATACAGGATGGCTGCTACGACTTCATCGCACGCTTTGCGCAGACAGAAGTGACCCTGCGGCCGAATCGTCAGGAGGTGGCCCTGATAGTGCCCACCGATGCGTTGCGTCCTCGTACAGACAGTGTGCTCAGTTATCAACAGGGGGGCGTGGGCGGGCTGATCAACTACGACCTGCTGGGCATGAACAGTGAGTACTCGGGGAAGTCCCGGCGCTATTACTCGGCCAATACCGAGCTGGGTTTCAATGCCGGCGACTGGCTGGTACGCAGTCGCCAGATGCATTCGATTCAGGACCAGCGGCGCACTTCCCAAACCCTGTACACCTACGCGCAAAAGACCTTCGTTGAGAGTGAGTCGCTGCTACAGGTGGGTGAAATCAATATCAACAATTCGGTGTTTCCCGGTGCTGCCATTACCGGCGTGCAGGTTGTGCCGGAGCTGGCCCTGCAAAACAATTCGCGCAGCGGTACTACCGTCGAAGGCATTGCCCAGAGTCAGGCGCGGGTAGAAGTTCGCCAGGCGGGCGCATTGATCTACAGCACGCTGGTGCCGGCCGGCCCTTTCAGCTTGCCTGACATTCCACTGCTCAACGGCAATACCGACCTGGATGTACGGGTGATTGAAGCCAACGGCGAGCAGCGTGACTTCACCATTGCGGCCGCTGCACTCGCACCGTTTGCCTATACCGCCCCCGGCTATTCGTTTGCCGTAGGCAAGGTGCGCACCTTTGGCGCCAAGGATATGGAGTCGCCCACGGTAGTAACCGGTACGGGGGGATGGCTGATTACCCCCGCCAATAACCTCTCGGCGGGGCTGATGCTTGGTCAGAACAATTACCAGGCAGTAGCCTGGACACTGGGCTCGCAACTAACCCCTGACACCTCGACCACGCTGCGCAGCAGCGTCTCCAAAGCCGGCAAGGAGAACCTCAACGGAGCAGAAACCAGCCTTTCGGCGTCCACCCGGCTGACGGAAACCTTCAGTGCCAGCGCCAGTGCCACGCGGCGTACCAGCGGTTATCGCGAGTTGATGGAGAGTACCAGCGCTCACAGTGATCGCGGCCTCTACAGCGTCGGCCATGATCAGTACGCCGTGTCGCTGAGCTGGAGCGACCCGTGGTTGGGCGGCTTTTCAACCAGCTATAGCACCTCTACTACAACGAGCGGCCAGAAGTCCGAGTACCTTAGTGGCTCGTGGAACAAGCAGTTCAAACAGTTCAGTGTCAGCGCCAATATCGAAAAGAGCATGGGCCGAAGCCAGCGCTCAAGCGACGAACAACGCGTGATGAACACCGCCTCCGAGAGTAACGCCGTGTACCTCACGGTCAGCGTTCCTTTGGGGGGCGCGCGAAGTGCACGCAGCTATGCCACCAGGCGTGACGGGAGTACACGTTTTGGTGCCGGCTACACGGACAGTAGTAGCGACCTGGCAAGTTACAGCCTGTCGGCGGAGCGTGACGCTCAGGCCGAACGCAACGACTTCTCCGGCAGCGTCAGCCTGTTGCCGCGTTTTGCCAGCGTAAACCTTGGCTACTCGCAAAGTGGCAATGACAGCACCAGCTACAGTGGCCAGCTTCGCGGTGGCGTTGCCCTGCACAAGCAGGGCATCACACTGTCACCCTATGCCTTGAATGACACCTTTGCCGTGGCCTCGGTGGGTGATGTTTCCGGAATCAAGCTCAATACCCCGAGCGGCCCGGTCTGGACTGATCCCTGGGGGCGCGCGGTAGTTGCCCGGTTGCCGGCCTACCAGAAGTCCCATGTGGAAGTTGCCACCAAAAGCTTGCCGCGCAACCTCGATATACAGAATGGCTACAGGTCGGTCGCCGCCGGCCGTGGCTCTGTGCAGGCGCTCGATTTTTCGGTGACCAGGTCGCGGCGTGCACTGCTGCGAACTACCGACTCAAGTGGCACGGTATTGCCCAAGGGCGCGGCAGTGTTCAACGCGCAAGGAGAGTTCGTGACCTCGGTAGTTGATGGCGGCAGAGCCTTCATCGCCAATGAAAACCTCGAAAAGCCCTTGACCGTGCGACTGCCTGACAACAGCAGCTGTGCCCTGAACTTCAAGCTACCGAAGACGCCGGACCCGGATGTTTATTTTGAAAAAGCCGACGCACTGTGCTCACCGAATTGACCCTGAACTGAATAAGTGGACCCGCGCATGAATGCCCTGAGTAGAAACCGCCGTTACCTGGTCCGCGTGCTGTTTGTGGCGGTTCAGTTGTATGCCGGTCAAGTAGTGGCCCAGCAGTGCACCCTGCATTTGTCGGATGCCAACCTGGATCTGGGCCAGATCCCCTATCCCGATGCGCCGACAGAGCGTGTCATGGGGGCATTGGTCACGGTGGGTACTCGATTTGTGACACTGAACGCCAGTTGTCCAGAGCCCACGGTGATGAGCCTGATGCTTAAGGGTGAGCGTCAGGCAAACCAGTTCAGGTTCGCCCCGGGTGGGCAGATGACGGTGGACTTCGACAGCGCCTTGCTAGATGGGCAAGCAGTTGACCTGGCAGCGCTGAAAACACTGGATGAGCCGCTAACAGGGGTGGCCTCAAGCCTTCGGGTTGCACCTGGTGATCGGGTAGTCGCCGTCAGTGGCGGGCGACCTGCCCAGGGCAGCCACTTGTCGTTGCAGATCAGTGTGACCTCCCAGATAGCGCTCGCTGAGCTGAGTGGTCGAGACAGAACAGCGCTGGAGGGACGGCTGTTGATCGAGCTTGGGGAGAACTAACGGGCATGCCTGCGCACATCGTTAGTGTGTAATTTAATAGCAGGCTGATGACTGTAGATTTTAGATTGTGGGCGACGATTATATAAAACTGACGCGCTAGCATGATGAGCGCGGGCACTGTCATTGATAAAACTTTGCTGTAAGCGAGTGCCGCTCGACATAATTGGATGTACAAATAAGCGTGTTGTGGTAATTGAGCTGTACTACATTGCGGCTCGCGCAATGAAGCTGGGGTGGCTATGTCAAGTGTAATAATAGTTGATGACCATCCGGCGATACGGATGGCCGTAAAAATAGTATTGAAAAATAGTGGCTATGAGGTCGTCGGTGAGGCAAGTAATGGAATTGATGCGCTGCGACTGATCCGCGAGTTGGAGCCTGACCTGATGATCCTTGACATCGGCATACCTGAAATGGACGGCATGGCCGTCATTGAACGGCTGAAGGCCCAAGGCCGTAGAACCAAGACACTGGTGTTCACCTCACAGTCAGCGGCCATTTTTTCGCCGCGTTGCAGGTGGGCCGGTACCGCAGGATTTGTCTGCAAGACCGGAGACATGGGCGAATTTGTCGGAGCGCTGGCGGCGGTCAAGGCAGGCTATTCCTATTTTCCAAGCCTGCCGATTGCCAGTGTAGAGACCAGCAGCAGGGCGCAGGTTCAAGGCGCCAGCTGTTTAACGGATCGTGAAATTGACGTGTTGAGGCAACTGGCCTCCGGTGCGTCCAACAAGAATATTGCCGCGGCCATGATGCTCAGCCACAAGACCATCAGCAGTTACAAGCACCGGATCATGGCCAAACTGTCGGTTGGTTCATTTGTCGAGCTTCTGGAAGTGGCCAAACGGGATTCAATAGTGTGACGCGTACTTGTGTCAGTAGCGTGGGGTTGCTGTGCCTGTCGTTGTGTTTTGCCCTCGCCTGGGGTGACGCTGTTTTTGCCGGGGAGGCCGGTTTGCCGTATACATCCCTCCAGCTCACTGAACGCGCCTATGTCGCTCCGCTGGCAACGCTGAGCGACGATGAAACTGCAGGCTTGCGAAGTAAATCACGGCTCATCGTAGGCACCTCTGCACCCGATTATCCGCCGTTGGATATCAGTATCAATGGCGTCATGTATGACGGCGTGACGGCTGAGTATGCGGGGTTGATTGCCCGCATCCTGAATGTTGCCGTAGAGGTGCGCCAGTTTGCATCTCGCCAGCTCGCCATCCAGGCGCTCAAGCGGGGCGAAATTGACTTGCTGGGTAGCGCCAATAGTTACGAGCAGGCAGACGCGGAGCTGATACTCAGCCTTTCCTATCTTGAAGACCAGCCGGTCATATTGACGCGGGTCGGCGAACACGCCGCTGTGGACTCGAAATTGGCGGGTAAGAAGATCGCCATGTTGAACCACTACTTACCCGCAGCTGCGGTGCATGCCTTTTACCCCGGGGCAACACTTCAGCTCTACCCCTCGACAGCCAGTGCTGTCGGTGCCGTTGCATTTGCCCTGGCGAAACGCAACGAGCTGTTGAAACGGCTGGTCGACAAAGCACTGCTTGCCGTACCCGCAAACGACAGCCTGGCCATATTGCGACGTTGGGATCTGAATGGCAGCTATGTATTCGGCTCGCAGCGAGTTCAGTATTCCCAGACAGAACGTGACTGGATTAAAAACAATCCGCTTGTCACCGTGCGGGTTGATTACTTTGATCCGCCATTCTCCATGGTGCGAGAGAGTGGCGAGGTGGTCGGCGTGGTGGATGACTTGCTCAAGGTGGTCAGCGCCAAGACCGGCATCAGCTTTCGGCTGTTGCCATCGCTGCCCCAGCCTGAAAGCCAGGTTGTCGACGCATTGATTGCTCGGGAAGTCGACATTGTCGGGGCATTGAGCCCTGATCTCATGCAGGACCCGAGGGTTTCTTTTTCTCGCCCATACGTGGTCAGCTCGCTGGTCCTGGTTGCGCGTGTTGATGCTCAGGGGATCGACTCGGTCGCGTCCTTGGCAGGGAAAAAACTGGCGACGGTCAGGGGCAGCAGGGCCGCACAAGAAATAAGAAAAGAGCTGCCGAGTGTCACCGTGATCGAACTCGCCTCGGCGGCCGAGGGTTTCGAGTGGGTCCGCAAAGGCAAGGCGGATGCGCTAATAGACTCACTGGTGTCTGCGCAGTACCAGATAGCGCATGAGTTCAATGAGCTTGGGGTGGTGGCGGTGGTCGGCAATGCGCCGCAAGCGATTTCCTTCGCCACAGCGTATGACAACGATGTGCTGTACTCGATTCTCGACAAGTCTTTACTGACCACGCCTGCGCAGAAAATTGATGCGATCACTGAATTTTGGACCGATGGCCAGAAGGCCAGGGCATCATTCTGGGAGAAAAACAAAAACACCATTATTCGGTTTGGCGTGCTTGCGATGTTGCTGTTGTTTGTCTGCTTTGCCTGGGCTGCTTATTTAAGGCAGCAGATTGTGTTGAGAAAGAATGCAGAGAAGGCGCTGGGTGACCAACTCGAGTTTATGAGCAGCCTGATTGATGGGACGCCGCACCCCATTTATGTCAGGGATAAAAATGGATTGTTACTGCATTGCAACGCGTCTTACCTGGAGGCGCTCTCGGTTGGCAGGGCAGAAGTCATCGGCAAACGGCTTCTTGAAACTGAATTTACTGACCAGGCAGAGGCTGCTCGCTACCAGCAGGATTTTGAGCGTGTGCTCAAGGCGTCGATACCGGTTGTATCTGATCGACGTATTGTCCTGAGAAACAGCAGCGAGGCACGTGATATCTATCACTGGATTCTGCCATTTCACGATCTTCAGGGCGAGATCAAGGGGGTTGTCGGGGGGTGGGTAGATATTACTGCTCGCAAGGAGCTTGAAGCGCGTTTGGTGCTGGCCAAGGAGCAGGCCGATATTGCGAATAGGGCCAAAACGACGTTTCTGGCAACGATGAGCCATGAAATAAGAACGCCACTCAACGCGGTAATCGGCATGCTTGAGATGTCGTTGAAAAAAGCGGACCAGGGCCAGTTGGATCGCTTTGCGATTGAAGTGGCCTATGAGTCGGCCAACGGCCTGTTGGAATTGATTGGCAGTATCTTGGATATCGTCAGAATTGAAACCGGGCATTTGAGCCTGTCCCCTGCACGCGGCAACGTGAAGGCCATTGTTACCTCAGTGGTTCAGGTGTTTTCAGGGCTGGCGCGTCAAAAAGGTATCTTGATCAAGGCCGATATCGATACCGCCCTTGAAGGTGATGTACTTATCGATGCGATGCGTTTCAAACAGGTGGTGTCTAACCTGGTGGCCAATGCGATCAAATTTACTGAGCGGGGCGCTGTTGTTGTCAGCCTGCAACGGGTGCCAGGCAGCGATTCATCGGCGGATACCGTTAGCTTCTTATTGAGCGTTTCTGATACCGGCGTCGGCATCGCGCAGGCTGATATCAGCAAGATTCTTGCGCCGTTCATACAAGTTTCGAACGCTGAGCAGGCAAGAAAAGAAGGTGCCGGCCTTGGGCTGGCGATCTGCAAAACGCTGTGCGAGCTGATGGGCGGGGAGCTGCTCGTCACCAGTAAGCTGGGGCAAGGAACCTGTGTGAGTGTGTGCCTCACGCTACCTGTTCTAGAAAAACTTGCGCTGACGCCACCGGTTGTTGAGGGGCGCGACAGTTGCTCTCGACTTGCACTTGAGGTGTTGATTGTCGACGACCATCCAGCCAATTTGCTATTGCTCAATCGGCAATTGGCGTATCTCGGTTGCAACGTGCTCCAGGCCAACAGTGCCGTGGAAGCATTGACGCTGTGGAAGGCCCATCCGATCGATGTGTTGATCACCGATTGCAATATGCCCGAGATGAATGGCTACGCGCTTGTAAAAGCCATTCGCGCATTGGAGCAATGCCAGCAGCGTCAAGCATGCGACGTGCTTGGCTATACCGCGAACGCGCAAGCCGATGAGCGCGAACGGTGTATGTCGGCGGGGATGAATGACTGTTTGTTCAAACCAGCCAGGCTGGTTGATCTGAGTGAAAAACTGGGGGCTGTCAAAGGGCGGCTTTCTCGTCGTATTGATGACCTTGCACACACCGCTGGGGTTGGTTTACAGGCTGACCCGTACCTGTTGCTTGAAGGGTGCACCAGGGGGGACTTGCTGACCGAGTTGGTTATGGAGAATGAGAGGGACATTTCCGATTTGCATGCGCAGTTGGGCAACAATCGCGAAGTGTTGGCCTGCATTGCCCATAAAATCAAAGGCGGTGTGAGGCTGGTGAAGGCAACTACGGTGATAGAAAGCTGTGAGGCGCTTGAGCGCGTGTGCGCATCGGAATGTACCCAGGATGCTTTGAGGTCGGCAATCGCGGTGGTGGAGGAGAAGGTGCTGGAATTGAATGAGCAACTGATTGCACTGGCAAGTGCGGGCAAACGTTAGTGGTTGGATGTGTCATCGCTGAAGGATTGGATCGGCGCGCATGGCTATTTTGCCGATCGCGCCCGCCGTGGTGGCAAACGGCGTGCGGGCGGCTCGCTGTGGTTCTCAGGCTTTGGCGAATGCTCGGGTGCAGGTGGACGATACCTCGCAGCCGCAAGCCAGTTGTGCTGGTTCGAGTGCCATGGGGTGACCGTTGAACGTGGCCGAACTGTCGCCGCTGGAGACCAGGGGGAAGGTGCCCAGGTGGGTGGGGCACTGGGCTTTGTCGCCGAGCAGGCATTGCGGCTTGCCATTCACCGGGAAGCCGCTGGCTTCGATCATGCTGCCGCCGCCGGTGTGTGGGTCGCCTAGGCGGATGGCGCCTTTTCTGGGCATGGGAATCTCCTGAGGTAGGTGGTTGAATCAACCGGCGGTCAGGCCGGGTGGAACGGCGTGGGGGTCACGTTGGTAGGCGGTCATGAGAAAGCGCTGCAGCAATTCATCGCGCTCGGTGAGCGTGCCGGGGCGGCAGGTGAGGGCGGCGTAGGGGGATTGCATCAGGGGGTGGTCAATCAAGGGTGGATTGGGTAGGCCGATCAGGTCGCGCAGGCGCAAGATGGCCAGGATTTCTGTGGGATAGACTGCTTCAAATTCCGAGCCGAACTCAAACAGCCCGGAATTGACTTCACGCTCGGTCAGGGCGATCCGCTCTATATGGGTGTCACAGGCATTGAGCAGTATTGGCAGGAGCTTTTCAGGGTCAGGTTCACGCCAGTGGGCGACCAGTTGCCCCCAGGCGGGATCGCGTGGAAGGGCGTGTTTATCTAGATCAAGTGGCGTTTCCAGCCAGTCTCCAATGATGGATAAACCAAATGCCGCGTAGCGCAGAGTAGTGCCGATGGGCAAATCATGGCCGTCGCCGATGCCATAGCCACCTTCAATACCTGAGAAGACGGCTTGATGGAAAGGTTTGACCAGATGGGGTTGCCCGGTGGCGATGGCGCCCAGCATCAACTGGGTTACCCCATCCAGATCACATACGTGTCTACGACTGCGGTGCTTCAGGTTTTCAATACATATCGCCTTGGCAGATAACATACGAGCGAACCCACAGGCTATTTGCTGAGTTGCTTGCGAACGTTGGCTGACCGCAGTGCGTAGGCTGTTTTTGATCTCTCGCATGCCTAAACTAAATAAGTCATTACAAGCTAGTTCAATATTTTCTGTGAGTGACAGATAGTTTTCGAATCTTTTTGTGTTCAAGAGGGGACGTTCGGTTGCCCAGTCCTGAATGTCAGAAAGGCTTTTGTCGAGCCTGGTTTTTATGGTTTTTTTCATGGTGTTTGGTTCCGGTTGTGAATCGGGATGCCAGTGCCAACTAATATGCGAATTTGCTGAGCGTCGGATTTGCCATGGAGGCTTCCTGTAAGCGCACATATGTGTGCCTTTGCAAAGGGCGAGTAGTCTATTGCTTACTCTCTATCAGCCGGCTGTCAGGCTTGGTGGTACGCATTGCGGATCCCGTTGGTAGGCGGTTTCGAGAAAGCGGTTCAGCAATTCATCGCGCTCGGTGATCATGCCGGGGCGGCAGGTGAGGGCGGCGTAGGGAGACTGCATCAGGGGGTGACCAATCCAGGGCGGATTGGGTAGGCCGATCAGGTCGCGCAAACGCAGGATGGCTAGTATTTCCGTGGGATAAACAGCTTGGAATACTGAGCCGAACTCAAAGAGGCCTGTATTGAGTTCGCTGTCTTTCAAGGCGATGCGTTCTACATGGGTGTCGCAGGCATTGAGCAATATCGGTAGTAGTTTTACAGGGTCAGGCTCACGCCAGTAGGCGACTAGCTGTCCCCAGGCGGGGTCGCGCGGTAGTGCGTGTTTATCCAGGTCAAGTGGTTTGCCCAGCCAGTCGCCAATAATGGTTAGGCCAAATGCCGCGTAGCGTAGGGTAGTACCGATGGGCAAGTCATGGCCGTCGCTAATGCCATAACCACCCTCAATCCCGGAGAAGACGGCTTGGTGAAAGGGTTTGACCAGATGGGGCTGGCCGGTAGCGATGGCACCCAGCATAAGTTCGGTGGCGTCATCAAGGTTACTAACAGCTGTGGTGTTTTCTCCTTTCAAAACTTCAATATTTATAGCATCCGACACTAACATTCTGGCGACACCATGTGCCATATGTTTGGTCGACAGGAACTTGTGTGCTGTGGCCGTATTAAGGCTGGTTTTTATTTCGCGCATTCCTAACCTGAAAAGGTCATTGGCTGCAAGCGCTATGAAACCTTGATTAGACATGTACTCATCGAATCTTTTTGGCGTGCGAGGATGCTCATCGCGCGCCCAGTCTTGAACGCTTGATAGACTCTTTAGTAGTCGACTGTTTTTGATGTTTTTCAAATATTATCACCTCAGTAGGCACGCTTCAGTTCTTCAGGGCTGAGGGCGGCAAACACATATCTCACCGCAATTGGCACTTGCGCGATCAACCGAGTGCCAAGTCAACCGGCGGTCAGGCCTGGTGGAACGGCTTGGAAGTCTCGTTGGTAGGCGGTCATTAGAAAACGCTGTAGCAATTCATCGCGCTCGGTGAGCATGCCGGGCCGGCAGGTCAGGGCGGCATAGGGAGATTGCATCAGGGGATGGTCAATCCAGGTTGGGTTGGGTAGGCCGATCAGGTCGCGCAAGCGCAGGATGGCCAGGATCTCTGTGGGATAGACAGCCTTGAATACGGAGTTAAACTCAAATTCGGTTGTGTTCACTTCACGAGAGTTCAATGCGCTGCGCTCAACGTGGGTATCGCAGGCGTTGATCAATACAGGGAGTAAATTGTCCAGAGCGGGCTCATTCCAGTAGGCGACAAGTTGCCCCCAGGCAGGGTCCCGTGGAAGTGCATGCTTGTCCAAGTCCAAGGGACGCTCTAGCCAGCGGCTGATAATCGTGAGTCCAAAAGCCGCATATCTAAGGGTGGTGCCGATGGGGAGGTCGCGGCCGTCCCTGATGCCATACCCCTCTTGCATCGCAGTGAGGACTGTATCGTAAAAAGGTTTGACCAGACTTGGTCGCCCAGTGGCAATAGCACCTAACATGAGGTGGGTTGCATCATCGAGATTGCCAACCGAAAAGCGCTTTGAATTTTTCAATATTGCGATAGATATCGCTTCTGCGACAATTAGGCGGGCGAACCCAGAGGATAGATGTTGAGTTGCTGGTGTTCGTTGGGCCATCTGTGAAAGCGCCAAACTACGTTTTACCTCGGTCATGCCAAGAGTAAACAGATCATTACAGGCTAAGCCAACCTCCCCTTGATTGGCCAGATACTCATTGAGGTTTTCTGTTTGCTGGGGAAAATCGTCGGATGACCAGTCTTTAACTTTTCTCAATCTATTCTCAAGTCGAGCCTTAAGTGTTGATTTCATTGTGTTATCTCCAGTGGTTTAGTTGAATTCCAGTGCCATTGCCAGTGAGTCGATTCAGGTTTCCAAGAGGATCGAAAAAAACCTGCGCATGCACGAATTCAATTCTTCCGGCGCTCATTGATTTGTTGATGGTGCTGATTTTTTTATCCATATCTCTGTCAACGGCCAGCATGTTTTTTCGACTCCAACCTTGAGCACCACTTCTCGTCAAATTCAAAACTCTTTCCAGATTCTTTTCGCCCCCTCCCGATTGAGTAGCCAACAACCCCGGCGTCCTGCTCTTCCCCAACGTCGCCTTCACCTCAATCACCAACAACGTCTCCTCCTCAAACCGCATCACCTCCAGCGGTGCCAGGCCTTTCACCCCATCGATGTGATCGCGCATCGTGGCGGTCGGCGCATTGCGCAGGGTCAACGAGGGCGGCGGCGGTACAAGGACCAGCATGTCGATACCGTGATCGCTCCGGTTCTTCAGGCCGTAGCGGCTGGCCACGGCTGGGTCGGTACTGAGCCCCAGCACCTTGCCCGGTGATACCTTCCAGTGCTCAAGCAACCCCGCCACCAGCGCTTCCTCCCCTGCATCGCCGACCACGCTGGCCAGGCGTCCGCCCATGCGCTGCGGGGCGGTGGCCAGGGCAATCTGGCTCACCAGCCGCTGGCGCAGACTCCTGGCCATGAAGGCAAAATCAGCCTTGCCCGCCGCCACCTCAAGGGTAATCAGGCTGGCGTTGGTTTCGACCGAGTGCAGCTCGGAGATCCGCACCGGTGGCTCACCCCGCACCGGGGCCTTGTCGATGCGGGTTTCCAGCGCCGACACCTCGCCGGTTTCGCGCCGGCCAATGCGCTTCAGTTCCTCGGCACTGAGTGCGGCGTTGTCGAATTTGATCGTCGCGACCGCGTCACGCCGGAACCGGTGCATCAACCAGCGTGCACCACCCCAGGCCGCTGGCAGCAGCAGGGCCAGGTTGATCGCCATGAACACCTGCTTGCCGCGTGCTTCGGCGGTGCTCGGGTTGGCCAGCCGGGCCAGCTCGACAAAGAACCCTTCACCGAGGCTCAAGCCTTCACCGGTGATCATCCGGCTGCTGCCATCGACCATGGCGTCGGCCGCCAACGCGCCTTCCAGGGCGGCAAACACATACCGCACCCCTGCCGGGGCCCGGGCAATCAGGCTGATGCCACGCACCACCGGTATGAAGGCCAGCGCCCCCACCACCGCTTGGGCGCCACCGAGCACACCTTCCCAGAACCGGGCCGTGGCCTTGGCCTGATCGAAGTGCTGCGCCAGTTGCTGCGCCGCCAATTCAACCGGGAACAGACCCCTGGGCTTGTGCCAGGTGAAAGGCAGGCTGATGCCATGGCTGCCATCCGCTTGGGTGAACTCGCGGCGCGGCGCCTCCTCCCAGTGGGCCGTGGTGAAGGTGGCGTAGTAGAGCTGGTGATCGGTAAAGAAGAAGTTGCGTTCCAGGCTGAAGCCCGAGCCATCACCCAGGCGCCGGCCCAGGTTGTCGAGCACGGCCGGGGGCAACTCATCGGCGGCAATCTCCTCGTCCAGGCAGGTGAGGGCCAGTTGCTGAACCGCCAGAAAGGCGAACAGTTCAGCGAGGTAGGCATCGCCGTGGACCTCGCCCAAGCGAAGAAGCACCCGTTCGAGGAAGGTCTGGCGGGCGTTCTTTTCCTTGTCGCGGATCCACGGGTTCTGGGTGAACCAGGAGAAGTTGGCACCCGTGCGTGAGGCGATACCCAGCAGGTCATCGCCTTCGTGCGGGCCGTCTGCGGCGCTGATGGAAAACAGTGAGCCGGGAATGGTGCAGTGTTTACATACGCTGCCTTGGGATGGCAGGCCGCCTTGAGGATCTTGAGACAACGTTGCGTAGCGGGTCGACGCGGCTTCATTGGCCATGGGAACTTCCTGTCAGTGCGCGCGTGTGCGCATCCAGAAATGCCTGCAATACATAAGGGCGTTCGCTGAGGGAGGGGTCCTGTGTTGCACAGGCGTGCAATGCGCCCAGCAGCGGATTGACGTAGAAGAAGCGGCCGAAGGTGATCGCCAGCAGAATGTGCTCAAGCAGCAACATCCTGGGCAGCGCCGCAAGGTTCAGCAGGTCATCCGATGGCTGTGGAAGACGCTTTGCGTAATAGCGGTAGGCCTGCTCCTGAGCACCGTCGAGGACCTGGTGTGGAGGGACGGGAAGCTTGTGCCGACGACAGCCGTCCGCCTCGTACCTCAGGTAGAGAGCCTTGGCACTGCCGGGCTCCAGGCCGCGATGGGTCATCATGCGCAGCAGCGCCGACCACAAGCTTTCCTCCGTGAGCGAGTCGCTGCGGGCCAGCAGCAAGGTCGCGCTGATCCCGTGCATCAGCGGTTGTGCCTGCTCGTGCTGCTGGCGCAGTTGAATGGCGCGTTGCAGGGTCAGGTCCAGACGCGTGTCAAAGGCCAACCCGGTGGCATGGAATGCCGCCCGAAGCGTGCTGCACGCCGGGTCGTCGGCCCAGCCAACACCGGCCAGAAAGCTGATCAGGATGTGCACGCTGAAGGCGTGCCCCTCGCTGCAATCGGCCCGGTCAGCAATGCTCGCCGCACCGTTGACGAAGTCTGCGACATGCGCCGGGGTAGTCGGCACCTTGGGCAAGGCCCAGCCGAGGGTGTCGCACAGGTAGCGCGTCAGCTTGCGTTCTACCTCTCGGCGCGAGGCAAGGGCCATGGCCTGAAGATCGATGACTGGAAGTGGCATCAGCAGCCCTCCCCAAGTTCGATGTCTCGCCAGATCAGGCAGCCATCGCGCTCGGCGTTGCCCAGCGCTTGCTCGAACAACGGTTGGGCCTGGCGTGCCAGGCCGATGCGGCTGTCGAGGAAGTACAAGGCGTCGATGCCACCCAGATCAAAGAACCGCGCCAGCCGGCCCGGCTCGTAGGCGAGGGAGCCGACATAGCGCTCAAGTGCTGACGGGTCGCCGAGGCGAAGCCAGTAGCGGCTCTCGGCGTCCTGGAACTTGCTGAAGCGGCGCAGGTGTCGCCAGAGGTCATCGAAGGCAAGCCGGCTGCTGAGCACCGTCAGCGGCAAGGTCGCCCGGATGCTTCCCAGCCAGTCATCCAGCGTGCTGTCTGGCGCCAGGGTGAATAGCAGCGGTGCATGTTTCTCAAGCGCGCTTTGGCCCTCCAGACGCCAGAGTGAACGGTGCGGGGTGTCATGAAACTCCAGCCGAGCCCGCAACGCCTCATGTGCAGAGCCCTCAGCCAGAAGGAATACCTCGCGCTCTTCCACGCGCGGTATCAGGCCTGCGGTCATCAGTTGCTGGTGCAGGCTCATGCCTTGCCCTCCTTGGCGAACGGGCATTCTTCGATCAGGGGTGAACCTTCGCGGATGGCGGCGTCGATTGCCTCGACCTGGTCCTCGGAGGGCGCGACGATTACCACGTTGCCCTTGAGCATGATGTCGGGTGCCTCGAGGGTGATGCCGGCAGTGTCCATGACGATCTTGCCGTTCGGGCCCCGGATGAGGATGCGCTCGGTGCCCTGGAGCACGTACTCGCGGGTGAGCGTGCGTTGCGCCGTTTTGGCTTCGATGGACTGCACGCCTTCGATGACCAGGGTCTGGTGCTCACCGATTTTCAGGCTGTGGCTTGAAGCGATGACGGCCTCAAGTGAGTTGCCCACGTTGAGGACCTGATTGCGCTCAACGGTGGTGAATGCATCCTGCTGGATATGTTCGCGACGATCGCGCCCGGTCGTGACCGAGTCATCCTGGCCAAGCGTGGTGCTGCGGTCGCGTCCGACGGCAATACGCTGGTCGTTGCCAACCGTGTGGGTGTCGTCGTGGTTGACCTTGATGTTCTGGTCCTTCTGCGCATGGATGAACACCTCCTCATGCCCCAGCTCATCCTCAAAGCGCAGCTCATTGAAGCCCACACCTTTGTGGGTCTGGCTTTTGAGGGTCATGCGGGTTCTGTGTTTGGGTAACTCATAAGGCGGGGGCTGAGTCGCGCAATAAGTGCGCCCCGTGATGATCGGTAAATCGGGGTCCGAATTTTCGTAGTTGACGATGACTTCCTGACCGATTCGGGGTATCGCCATGGAGCCCCAGTTGCCCCCCGCCCAGCCCTGGGATACCCGCACCCAGCAAGAGCTGAACTCGTTGCTTTGGCTCTCGCG
>NZ_JAMDGY010000091.1 GCF_028656955.1 Pseudomonas fontis | reverse complement strand
GTAAGGGCGGAAGGGGCCATCAGCCCCGCCTCAAACAATGGATATCCCCCTCACAAAATCCCCCCCCGAGAAGATCACTTGACGCAAACGTCAACCTACCATTAGGTTAACCCAACCCCCTACCCCCGAGCCGCCCCATGAGCGCCCAGACCTACAGCATCTCCGACCTGTCCCGCGAATTGGACATCACCACCCGTGCCATCCGTTTCTATGAGGAGCAGGGCCTGCTCGCCCCCGAGCGCCGTGGCCTTGAGCGAATCTACTCGGCCCGCGACAAGGTCAGCCTCAAGCTCATCCTGCGTGGCAAGCGCATCGGCTTCTCGCTCGCCGAATGCCGTGAACTGATCGAGCTCTACGACCCCACCAGCGGCAACCAGAAACAGCTCAACAGCATGCTCACCAAGATCACCGAACGCCGTACCCAGCTCGAGCAGCAGTTGCTCGACATCCAGCAGATGCAACTGGAACTGGACACTGCCGAAGAGCGCTGCCACCAGGCGCTGGCCACCACCCTGAACAACCAGAAAAACGGCCACTGAGGCCAGCACAGGAAGCCTGCCATGTCATTGCCCACCCACGTACGCCTGGTCGAAGTCGGCCCCCGCGACGGCCTGCAGAACGAAGCCCAGCCGATCAGCGTCGCCGACAAGGTACGCCTGGTCGACGACCTCAGCGCCGCCGGCCTCTCCTATATTGAAGTTGGCAGTTTCGTCTCGCCCAAGTGGGTCCCGCAGATGGCCGGCTCCGCCGAGGTGTTCGCCAATATCCGCCAGCAACCCGGTATCACCTATGCCGCACTGGCCCCCAACCTGCGCGGTTTCGAAGACGCGCTGGCCGCCGGGGTGAAAGAGGTCGCCGTGTTCGCCGCCGCCTCCGAAGCCTTCTCCCAGCGCAACATCAACTGCTCGATCAGCGAAAGCCTGCAACGCTTTGCGCCGATCATGGAAGCCGCCCGCCAACACGGCATTCGCGTGCGCGGTTATGTCTCGTGCGTACTGGGCTGCCCTTATGAAGGCCAAGTGCGCGCCGAACAGGTCGCCCCCGTCGCCCGCGAACTGTTTGACATGGGCTGCCATGAGGTCTCGCTCGGCGACACCATCGGCACCGGCACACCTGCGGCCACCCGCCGCCTGTTCGACGTGGTTGCCGCGCACATCCCCCGGGAACAACTCGCCGGGCACTTCCACGACACCTACGGCCAGGCCCTGGCCAATGTCTATGCCAGCCTGCTCGAAGGGATCAACGTGTTCGACAGCTCGGTCGCAGGCCTGGGCGGCTGCCCCTACGCCAAGGGCGCCAGCGGCAACGTGGCCAGCGAAGATGTGCTGTACATGCTCCAGGGCCTGGGCATCGAAACAGGCATCGACCTTGCCCAATTGATTGCCGCCGGCCAGCGCATCAGCACCGTATTGGGGCGCGCCAACGGTTCACGGGTTGCCCGCGCACGCAGCGCACAGTGAGGTAACAGCGGTAACCGCACACACCTGTAAACGAGTGTTACCGCACCCACGCCATTCAGGAGAATTCCGGGTAACACGGAAACAAATCAGCGGATCTTCTTGTCCTACAATTTTTTCACATTTGATAAGTCATTGATTTTATTGGGTTTTAAAAAGTTGGCACGGCACCTGCTATATCTTTCGTACAACAACAATAAAAATTGCGACAAACCCAATAAAAATAAGACGTAACGGCTCTGACATAACAAGAACAACACGGCAGAGGCGAAGCTAACAGATTTTTTTGGAGAGGATGGCTTTTCGGTGGGGCGTGCCCCACGCGACCGGACAGAGAACAATAAAACTACCTTCAGGTAGCGCCCGTCACGGTTGGATCAGTAATGATGGAAGTCGATCAGCGCTCAAAAAAATACGTTTGCTCTTGATCCCGAATGGGGATCGCACGCTACAAAGAGGCACGGCTGACAAAAACAACAATTTGCCGCCCTCCAATAATAAAAAAAGAGCACGCAACAACACTTTGAGGGGAGCCTAGGCTCCCCTCAGTGCTTCCTGCCCTCCCCGTTTTCCTCCGTGTGCGTATCCCCCTCCAGCTTGTCCACCACCCATGGCATCAGCCCCAGCACCAGCAACGCCAACAACGTGCTGATCACCGCCGTCGCTTCGCGACCCATGCCGGCAGCCACGCCGATTGCCGCCGTCATCCACAAACCCGCTGCCGTGGTCAGGCCTTTGACATGGCTGGTGTCCTGGTGATGCCCCTTGAGAATGGTGCCAGCCCCCAAAAAGCCGATCCCGGCGACGATGCCCTGGACCACTCGGCTCAAGGCCGCGTCATCGGCCCCAGCCATCCGCGGGACCAGCACGAACAAGGCAGCGCCCAACGCAACCAGCATGTGCGTGCGCACCCCGGCGGCCTTGCCCTTGTGCTCGCGTTCAAAACCCAGCACCGCGCCCAGCAGCCCAGCCATCAGCAAGCGCACACTGACCTGCGTCAGCTGCTTGGCATCAGTGATGTCGGCAAACTCGGCCACCAGGGTCAACCAGACTTCATGCCACCAGGCGTCCATAGGCACACCCGTGATTCAAGGGGGATTGAATGATGGACAACACGCGCACCCGCAAGTGCGCCGGCAACCGCTGATCGATTGTTGCAGCAACCCGGTCGCTGGCGTGGTCCCAACCTTGTAGCCCCTTTTTGCGAGGACACGACCATGCCCATCGAAGTCGACGAAAACACCCAACGCTGCACGCTCATTGGTGAACAGGTTCGCGTGGCCGGTGACGCCCGCGACGTGCGCATCGTGACCGATGAAGCCCTGCGCATGTCCATCGCCGAACTCGATGGGCAGCGTGTACCGATTACCGAAAGCGAAGCAGATGCGCTCACTGTAGCCGGTGCGGTGGATGGTCGCAGGCACCTCAAGACAAGTGAGCCAGGCTCGATAATCTAAGGCCTACAGGGCTTTTGCGGAAAATCTGATACGGTTTTTATCGCAATATCTGAGCCTGTGATGCAAACAGATGGGGCGCCATAGTGCTCTGGCCTGATCGAGGCCTGATGAGCGACGAACCATGAGCGAACGAATCCCCGTCCAGATCGTTGAAATTGCCGAGCCTTCCGCGTTCAAGAAGAAGGCCGCCAGCAGCGACAGACAGATCCACACCCGCAGCTTCACCGGGTTGTTCCGCAACCTGCGCCTGTTCGGCGCGGGTTTTCTTTTCCTGCTGTTCTTCGGCACGGTGTGGTTGAACTGGGGCGGCCGCCAAGCCGTGCTCTGGGACCTGGCCGACAGCAAGTTCCACATCTTTGGCGCAACCTTCTGGCCGCAAGACTTCATCCTGCTGTCAGCATTGCTGATCATCTGCGCCTTCGGCCTGTTCGCGATCACCGTGTTCGCCGGGCGGGTCTGGTGCGGTTACACCTGCCCGCAAAGCTCGTGGACCTGGATCTTCATGTGGTGCGAAAAAGTCACCGAGGGGGATCGCAACCAGCGGATCAAGCTCGACGCCGCGCCCTGGAACCTCAACAAACTCGCCCGCCGCTCGGCCAAGCACACCCTGTGGCTGGCGATCAGCGTGATCACCGGGCTGACCTTTGTCGGCTACTTCACCCCCATCCGGCCCCTGGCCGAAGAGCTGTTCACCCTGCAACTGGGCGGTGTCAGCCTATTCTGGATCCTGTTCTTCACCGGGGCCACCTACATCAATGCCGGCTGGCTGCGTGAAGCGGTGTGCATGCACATGTGCCCGTATGCGCGGTTCCAGAGCGTGATGTTCGACAAGGACACCCTGGCCGTCGCCTACGACCCACGTCGCGGCGAATCCCGTGGCCCGCGCAAGAAAGGCAGCGACCCCAAGGCCAGTGGCCTGGGTGACTGCATCGATTGCCATATGTGCGTGCAGGTCTGCCCGACCGGCATCGACATCCGTGATGGCCTGCAAATGGAATGCATCGGCTGCGCCGCCTGCATCGATGCCTGCGACAGCATCATGGACAAGATGAACTACCCACGCGGCCTGGTCGGCTACAAATCCGAGCACACCCTGCAAGGCGGCACCACCCATTGGATGCGTCCGCGTCTGCTGGGTTACGTCACCGTGCTGGTGGTGATGATCGGCGCCCTGGTGGTGGCCTTGCAGCAACGTCCGATGGTGTCGATGGATGTGATCAAGGACCGTGGCCTGTTCCGCGAGAACAGCCAGGGGCAGATCGAGAACATCTACACCCTCAAGGTCATCAACAAGACCCAGCAACGCCAGAGCTACAACCTGCGCCTGATCGATGCCGACGGCTTCGAGCTGCATGGCAAGACCACATTCAGCCTGGCTTCTGGCGAGATGAGCGAGTTGCCGGTGTCGGTGGCGATGCTGGCCGACCGGCCGCAGAGCAGTTCCCAGGACCTCAGCTTCGAGATCGTCGACACCGATGAGCCAGCTATTCGCAGTGTGGCCCGCAGCCGGTTTGTCGCGCCTTTGAACCGCTGATCCCTTAAACTCCTCAGCACGCAGACCGTCCTAGAGCCATGATGAAACGCTACGAGAAATTTGCCGACGACATTGCCGAACTGATTCGCTCCGGGGTCCTGGGCCCCGGCCAGCGAGTGCCGTCGGTGCGCTACGCGAGCCAGACCCACGGGGTCAGCCCTTCCACGGTGTTCCAGGCCTATTACCTGCTGGAGCGTCGCGGGCTGATCCGGGCGCGGCCGCGCTCGGGCTACTTCGTCAACACCCACGCGCCGCGCCAGTTCAGCGAGCCGCAGATCGTCGAGCAGGCCAGCGAGTCGACCGAAGTCGATGTCAGCGAGCTGGTGTTCTCGATCCTCGACTCGATCAAGGACCCGCAAACCGTGGCCTTCGGCTCGGCCTTCCCCAGCCCCAACCTGTTCCCGCTGCCGCGCCTGGCTCGCTCGCTGGCCAGCGCCAGCCGCGAGATGGACCCGCGCATGGTGGTCACCGACCTGTCGCCGGGCAACCCGCAACTGCGCCGGCAGATTGCCTTGCGCTACATGGTCGGCGGCTTGATGTTGCCGATGGAAGAGCTGCTGATCACCAACGGCGCCCTGGAAGCCCTCAACCTGTGCTTGCAGGCGGTGACCGAGCCGGGGGACCTGGTGGCGATCGAGGCGCCGGCGTTCTATGCCTGCTTGCAGATTCTCGAACGCCTGAAGTTGAAGGCGGTGGAGATTCCGGTGCACCCACGCGAAGGTATCGACCTTGGCGTGTTGGCGCAGACTCTGGAGCGGCACCCGGTCAAGGCGGTGTGGTGCATGACCAACTTCCAGAACCCGGTCGGCGCGAGCATGCCGGAGGAGAAGAAGAAGAGCCTGGTCGAGTTGTTGCGCCAGCATCAGGTGCCGCTGATCGAGGATGACGTCTACGCCGAGCTGTATTACGCCCAACAGGCGCCCAAGCCAGCCAAGGCTTTCGACACTGAAGGGCTGGTGATGCATTGCGGCTCGTTCGCCAAGAGCCTGGCGCCGGGCTACCGGATTGGCTGGGTAGCGGCCGGGCGTTACGCGCAGAAAATCGAGCGATTGAAGCTGATGACCTCGCTGTGCGCGTCGATGCCGGCGCAGGCGGCGATTGCCGATTACCTGCAGCATGGTGGGTATGACCGCCATCTGCGGCGTTTGCGTTATGCGCTGGAGGAACAGCAGGCGGCGATGTTGTCGGCGATTGCCAAGTACTTCCCGGCACAGACACGGGTCAGCCACCCTTCAGGCGGGTATTTCCTGTGGCTGGAACTGCCGGAGCAGATGGACTCGTTGAAGCTGTTCCAGATGGCGCTGGCCCAGGGCATCAGTATTGCGCCGGGGCCGATCTTCTCGCCTACGCAGCGTTTCCGAAATTGCATTCGCCTGAACTATGGCAGCCCGTGGACCGAGCAGTCGGAGAAGGCGATGGAGACGTTGGGGCGGATTGTGCGTTCGTTCTGAAGTTGCCGGGCTGCTTTGCAGCCCATCGCCGGCAAGGCCGGCTCCCACAGTGAAAGGACACCGCCATCCCTGTGGGAGCCGGCCTTGCCGGCGATGCTTTTAGCGGCCCCCACCCAAGTCGATAAAGCTCCCCGTCGAATAGGACGCCTTGTCCGACACCAGCCACATGATCGCCTCAGCCACTTCCGCCGGCTGCCCACCGCGCCCCATGGGGATGCTTGGTTCCAGCTTGCTGACCCGGTCCGGGTCACCGCTCAGGGCATGAAAGTCGGTGTAGATATACCCCGGCCGTACCGCATTGACCCGCACCCCCTCACCCGCCACTTCCTTGGCCAGGCCCAAGGTAAAGGTGTCCAACGCGCCCTTGGACGCCGCATAGTCGACATACTCGTTCGGCGAGCCCAGCCGCGCTGCCACCGACGACACGTTGACGATGCTGCCACCGCCGCCGCCATGTCGCGTCGACATGCGCAGCAGCGCATGCTTGGCACACAGCATCGGCCCGACCACGTTGGTTTTCATCAGCTTTAGCAGGCGAAACTCCGACATCTCGTCAATGCGGCTTTTCTGGCCGATGGTGCCGGCATTGTTGACCAGTGCGCCGACCCGGCCCAGCTCGCTGTCGACCCGGTGGAACAGCTGAATGACTTCGTCTTCGACGCTGACGTCGGCGCGCACGGTGATGGCCTCGGCGCCCAACTCGCGCACCTGCCCCAGTACCCGTTGGGCAGCAGCGTCGTCGGCGTGATAGTTGATGCAGATGCGATAGCCTGCCTGCGCCGCCAGCAACGCCGTCGCGGCGCCGATACCACGGCTGGCACCGGTAATGATGATCACGTTATCCATGGATACTCCTTGCCCCCAATGGCCTGTGAATTCCAAGGCTATCGTAAAGCAGCGCTCCGGAGCCAGCCCACCAACCTTGTGGGAGCCGGCCTTGCCGGCGATGAGGCCTTCGCTGACAAAGCTGTAATCCCGCCCTCAGCTTCCCGACAGCCCAGCCCGGCTACCGTCAGGCCATTTCCCGGACCCGACAGGCACCCGCCATGCCCCACCCCCCCACCCGCCGCACCTTCGTCAAAGGGCTGGCCGCCGGCACCGCCCTGGCTGGCCTGGGCCTATGGCGCCCCGCCGCCTGGGCCAACAGCCTCAGCGGCGAGCACTTCGAACTGTTCATCGGCCAGACCCCGGTCAACCTCACCGGCCAACCGCGCACCGCGCTGACCATCAACAACAGCCTGCCCGGCCCGACCCTGCACTGGCGCGAAGGCGACACGGTGACCCTGCGCGTGCGCAACCACCTGCACGAAGCCACTTCGATCCACTGGCACGGGATCATCCTGCCGTCGAACATGGACGGCGTGCCCGGCCTGAGTTTCGCCGGCATCGAGCCCGGCGGGGACTACCTCTACCAGTTCACCCTGGAGCAGTCCGGCACCTACTGGTACCACAGCCATTCCGGCTTGCAGGAGCAGGCTGGGGTCTACGGTGCGATCGTCATCGAACCGAAAAAGCCCGACCCCTACCGCTACCAGCGCGACCAGGTGTTGCTGTTCAGCGACTGGAGCGACGAGGCCCCCAACGCCTTGCTCGCCACCCTGAAAAAGCAGTCCGATGCGTTCAACTACCACAAGCGCACGGTCGGCGATTTCATCGACGATGTCGCCCGCGACGGATGGGGCGCCGCCCTCAAGGACCGCAAGGAATGGGCGCAGATGCGCATGAGCCCCACCGACCTTGCCGACATCAGCGCCGCGACCTACACCTACCTGCTCAACGGCCAGCCACCGGATGGCAACTTCACCTGCCTGTTCGAACCCGGCGACACCGTGCGCCTGCGCCTGATCAACGGCTCGGCGATGAGTTATTTCGACTTCCGCATCCCCGGCCTGAAACTGGTGGTGATCGCTGCCGACGGCCAGCCGGTGCTGCCGGTGGTGGTCGACGAGCTGCGCATTGCCGTGGCGGAAACCTATGACGTGCTGGTGCGGGTCGGCGACCTGCCGGCCTACACCCTGTTCGCCCAGAGCATGGACCGCACCGGCTTCGCCCGCGGCACCCTGGCGCGTAGCGCCGGGCTCAGCGCCCCGGTGCCGGAACCTGATCCACGCCCGGTCCTGCGCATGAGCGACATGGGCATGGACCACGGCGCAATGCCCGGCATGGACCACAGCCAGATGAGCGGCATGGACCACGCCGCCATGGCAGGCATGCCCGCCATGCAGCAACACCCTACCTCGGAAACCGGCAACCCGCTGGTAGACATGCAAACCATGACCCCGCGCGCCAACCTCGCCGACCCGGGCCTGGGCCTGCGCGACAACGGGCGCCGGGTACTGACCTACGCCGACCTGCGCAGCACCTTCGCCGACCCCGACGGCCGCGAACCAGGCCGCGAGATCGAATTGCACCTGACCGGCCACATGGAGCGTTTCGCCTGGTCGTTCAACGGCATCAAGTTCGCCGATGCCGAGCCATTGCGCCTGCGCCATGGCGAACGCCTGCGCATCACCCTGGTAAACGACACGATGATGGCCCACCCGATTCACCTGCACGGCCTGTGGAGCGACCTGGAGGATGAACAGGGCCGCTTCAAGGTGCGCAAGCACACCATCGACATGCCCCCCGGCAGCCGCCGCAGCTACCGGGTCAGCGCCGATGCCCTGGGCCGCTGGGCCTATCACTGCCACCTGCTCTATCACATGGAGACCGGCATGTTCCGCGAGGTACGCGTCGATGCATGAATCCCTCAATCGCCCGCTGCTCGGCAGCCTGGCCCTGCTGGCCTTGCTCGGCAGCGAGAAAGCCCACGCCGAACCACTGTCCGGGCACAAGGTGCACGACCAACAGTTGAACTGGGCGGTCATCGTCGAGCAGCTGGAATACCAGTCATTTGAAAACAGCGGCGCGCTGAACTGGAACGCCAATGCCTGGGTCGGCGGCGACATTGATCGCCTGTGGCTGCGCAGCGAAGGCGAGCGCGAACAGGGCCGCACCCACAAGGCTGAATTGCAGGCCCTGTGGGGGCACGCCATCAGCCCCTGGTGGGAACTGGTCGGCGGCCTACGCCAGGACTTCAAGCCCGCCAGCGGCCAGGCCTGGGCAGCCTTCGGCATTCAGGGCACGCCGCTGTATGGCCTGGAGCTGGAAGCCACCGCCTATGCCGGCGAGCGGCAACAGACCGCGCTGCGCCTGGAGGCCAGTTACGCTATCCTGCTGACCAATCGCTGGATCCTCGAACCGTCGCTGGAAGCCAATTTCCATGGCCGCAACGATGCGAGCCGCGAACAGGGCGCCGGCCTTGCCGACAGCGAATTCGGCCTGCGCCTGCGCTACGAGATCAGTCGCGGTTTCGCCCCGTACCTGGGCGTCACCTTCAACCGGCTGCACGGCAACAGCGCCGAGCTTGCCCGCGACGACGATGGCGATACCGGCCAGACCCGCGTGGTCGCCGGTGTTCGTCTGCGCTTCTAGAAGAATTGGAGAACCACCATGCTGAAAAAGAACATCGCCCTGCTCGGCCTGCTGGCCCTGAGCAACCTGGCCCAGGCCGCCCAAACCATCGACGTGTATCGCGACCCGAACTGTGGTTGCTGCAAGGCCTGGATCAGTCATTTGCGCGACAACGGCTTCACCGTCAATGACCATGTCGAGCCGAACATGAGCGCGGTCAAGCAGCGCCTGGGCGTGGCGCCGCGCCTGGCCTCATGTCACACCGGGGTGATCGACGGCAAGTTCGTCGAAGGCCATGTGCCGGCCGAGCAGATCCAGGTCCTGGCCAAGCGCCCTGACCTGCGCGGCCTTGCCGTGCCAGGCATGCCAATGGGCTCGCCGGGCATGGAAATGGGCGATGACAAGGACGCCTTCCAGGTCATCGGCCTGACCCAGGCGGGCACCGACGAAGTGGTTGCCGAATACGCGGGTAACTGATTGACCTCGATACTCAGCTATTGGGGCCTGTTCTTCGCCGCGTTCGGCGCCGCCACATTGTTGCCGCTGCAATCCGAAGCGGTGCTGGTCGGCCTGCTGCTGGGCAACCCGGACGCGGTGCTCAGCCTGTTGCTGGTGGCAACCCTGGGCAATGTACTGGGCTCGGTGGTCAACTGGCTGCTGGGCCGGGGGATTGATCGCCTGCGTGACAAACGCTGGTTTCCGGTCAAGCCGGCGCAGCTGGAAAAGGCCCAGCAGCGCTACCAGCGCTACGGCCAGTGGTCGCTGCTGCTGAGCTGGATGCCGATCATCGGTGACCCGCTGACGTTGATCGCCGGAGTCATGCGCGAGCCGTTCTGGCGCTTCCTGGTGCTGGTGACCATCGCCAAGGGTTGCCGGTATCTGCTGCTGGCATTGCTGACCCTGGGTTGGCTGGCGCGCTGACGCTTTTCAGCAGAAGCGTTGCAGCTGCATCTCGCGCAGGCGGCTCAGGGTGCGGCGGAACGGGAACGCCAGGTAGCCTTGGGTGTACAGCGCTTCGAGCGGCACGTCGGCCTCCAGATAGAGGGCGATACGCCGGTCATAGCATTCGTCGACCAGGGCGATGAAGCGACGCAAGCTGTCGTCGTGGATCGACAGCTTGGGCAGCTCGCGATCGCCCGCCTCTACTCGCACAGCACCGTCCTCGGTGCCGCGGGCAATCTTCGCCGGACGCTGCTGCGCACCCAGCTCGGGGACCTCGCTGAGCAGAATCGCCTTGAACTGGTCGCACAGCGCCATGAAGTCCATTGCGGCCAGCGGCGCTTCGCACAGGTCGTGGTAACGGCACCACAGGATGCTGTCGCTGCGGCGGACCACCTTGATCGTGCGGTAGCCCACCGGCAGGTCATCGGCGGTGCTCGGCTGGCCGCCGCACAGCTGTTCGAATACGGCATCCAGCGCGCAGGGTTGGCCGTTTTCCCGCACCCAGTAGCGCTGCTGCTCGGCCCCCGGGTGCAGGCGGTGGTCCTGCTCCCCATCGACGGCAACTACCGTCATGTGTTGTTTGATGGCGGTGATTGCCGGCAGGAAGCGCTCGCGGTTGAAACCGTCGAAATACAGTTGATCCGGCGGCTGGTTGGAGGTGGCGACAATCACCACGCCACTGTCGAACAGCACCTGGAACAGCCGACCGAGGATGATCGCGTCGCCGATGTCGTTGACGAACAGTTCATCGAAGCACAGCACGCGGATTTCTTCGGCCAGGGACTGGGCCAGTGCCTGCAACGGGTCGGCGGTGCCATTGAGCTGGAACAGGCGTTGATGCACCCAGCGCATGAAATGGTGGAAATGCTGGCGCCTTGCGGGCACTTGCAGGCAGGCGTGGAACTGGTCCATCAGCCAGGTCTTGCCACGCCCGACCGGGCCCCACAGGTACACACCCTGGGCGTGTTCGCCATGTTCTAGAGCGTCGTAGCAGGCTTGCAGTGCAGTCGCCGCCTGTTGCTGTGCGGCGTCGGGGAAGAAACCGTTCTGGGCGATAGCTTGCTGGTAGAGAGCCAAGGGTGTGGGCTGGGTCATGCGTCAACGGGCCGGGTAAAAAGTCCCAAGGGTACGCCTTGTAATTCAACTTGTCCGCTATCCCTGTGGGAGCCGGCCTTGCCGGCGATCTGCTGCGAAGCGCCAGTAAAGCCGGTGAACGCGGTGACCCTTGCGCTACGCATCTACAGGCTTGGCGAGCGCTGCGCGCTCGATCGCGGGACAAGGCCCGCTCCCACAGTTGTTCGTGCATGCCATAAATTCTGCACCACCGCCCCCCTGTGGGAGCCGGCCTTGCCGGCGATCTGGTGCGACGCGCCAGTAAAGCCGGTGAACGCGGTGTACCCGTGCGCTACGCATCTACAGGCTTGGCGAGCGCTGCGCGCTCGATCGCGGGGCAAGGCCCGCTCCCACAGTTATTCGTGCATGCCATAAATTCTGCACCACCGCCCCCCCCTGTGGGAGCCGGCCTTGCCGGCGATCTGGTGCGACGCGCCAGTAAAGCCGGTGAACGCGGTGACCCTTGCGCTACTCATCTACAGGCTTGGCGAGCGCTGCGCGCTCGATCGCGGGACAAGGCCCGCTCCCACAGTTGTTCGTGCATGCCATCAATATTCTGAGGCGGCTGGCTTGTCAGTCAGGGCTGCAACCCCACCTTCAACAGCTCCCCGTCCTCTTCATCCGTCAGCACGTACAAGAACCCGTCCGGCCCCACCCGCACATCGCGCACGCGGGCATTCAACTGCCCCAGCATCCGCTCTTCAGCAACAATCTTGTCGCCCTCAAGCTTCAACCGGATCACCTCCTGCGCCGCCAGTGCACCAATGAACACACTGTGGTCCCAGGCCTTGAAACGCTCGTTGTCATAGAACGCCATGCCACTGATCGCCGGCGACTTCTCCCAGACATGGTGCGGGTCCACCGCCCCCTTCACCTGCTTGCCCTGCGCCTCGGGAATCGGCAGCAACGAGTAATTGATGCCATGGGTCGCCAACGGCCAGCCGTAGTTCTTGCCAGGCTTGGGGATGTTGATCTCGTCGCCGCCACGCGGCCCGTGCTCGTTGGTCCACAGCTCACCGGTCCACGGGTTGAGCGCCGCACCCTGCTGATTGCGGTGCCCGTACGACCAGATCTCCGGTCGCACCGAACTCTGCCCGACAAAGGGGTTGTCGTCCGGCACCGTGCCATCGGGCAGGATACGCACCACCTTGCCCTGCAATTTGTCGAGGTCCTGTGAGGTCGCCCGCTCGTTGTTCTCACCCAGCGCGATAAACAGGTAGCCATCCCGATCAAACACCAGCCGCGAGCCAAAATGATTGCCCACCGACAATTTCGGCTGCTGGCGGAAGATCACGTTGAAATCCTCCAGCCGCGACAGGTCGGGCGACAACCGCCCCCGCCCCACTGCCGTGCCGGCCTTGTCACCCTTGGCATCACCTTCGGCAAACGACAGGTAGACCATGCGGTCCTGCTTGAACGACGGCGACAGCGCTACATCCAGCAAACCGCCCTGCCCCTTGGCCCAGACCTGCGGCACCCCGGACAACGGCGCACCGACCTTGCCGTCCGCCAGAACAATGCGCAAATTGCCCTGGCGCTCGGTGACCAGCATGCCCTGCCCGTCCGGCAGGAACGCCAACGCCCAGGGATGCTTGAGCCCCTCGGCAAGCGTGCTGACCTGGAGCGTGCCCAGCTCGCTGGGAAAGGTGCGTTCGGGGGCGGCCAGGGCCGTCAGGGGCAACAAGGTGGCAGCACACAGGCTGGCCAGCCACAGGCGTGAAGACATCGCGGATTCCTTTCAGTCAGGCGTAGACGCTCACGGCGCGCGCAGCGAATCACGAGGTGGACGAGTGGGTTCAAGATTGGGCGTTGTTTGTTCACGACGCAGGTTGTCGCCGTTGCCGACACCCCGGTTTTCAAGGGTTGGCGGGCGCGGCGTAGGCACCGTGGACGGGCCTCGCACCGGCGGCGTGGCCGGCACGGTGCCCTGGCGCGAGTTGGGATTGGCGCGCTTGGTCGCACTGTTGTAGGGGTTACCGGCATCGGCGGCTTGCGCCAACCCGGCCAGCCCGAAGCTGACGACAACACCAAGCAGTAACGCATTCATGCGGATCATGGGCCTTCACCTCCAGCAGCATCCCCAAGCGTTGGATAGCCTAAGGCGCAAGTGGTTCGCGGGGAAACCCGCGAACCGCCCGGAGGTGATTCATTTTGTTACCGGCTCAGCGGTCCACCTTGTGCCGCGCGGCGTACAGGCACAGCATCTCCATCGCCAGGGTCGCCCCGGCCAGCGAGGTGATGTCGGCATGATCATAGGCCGGCGCCACTTCCACCAGGTCCATGCCCACCAGGTTGATGCCGCGCAGGCCACCGAGGATTTCCAGCGCCTGCACCGTGGTCAGGCCGCCACACACCGGGGTGCCGGTGCCTGGCGCGTAGGCCGGGTCCAGGCAGTCGATGTCGAAGGTCAGGTACACCGGGTGGTCGCCCACCCGCGCGCGGATGGCCTCGATGATCGCCTGGCAACCGCGCTGGTGCACCTGCCGGGCATCCAGAATGGCAAAACCCTGGCTGTCATCGTTGGTGGTGCGCAGGCCGATCTGCACCGACCGCGCCGGGTCGACCAGGCCTTCGCGGGCCGCATGCCAGAACATCGTGCCATGGTCGATGCGCTGGCCGTCCTCGTCCGGCCAGGTGTCGCTGTGCGCGTCGAAATGGATCAGCGACAGCGGGCCATGCTTGCGCGCATGGGCCTTGAGCAAGGGGTAGCTGATGAAGTGGTCGCCGCCCAGGGTGAGCATCGCGCAACCGGCGTCGAGAATGTGCTCGGCGTGGGCCTGGATGCTTTGCGGGACCGACTGCGGGGTGCCGTAGTCGAACGCGCAATCACCGTAGTCGATCACCGCCAGGTGATCGAACGGATCGAACGTCCATGGCCAGTGCCGCGCCCAGGCTTGCTGGACCGACGCTGCACGAATCGAACGCGGACCGAAACGGGCGCCCGGGCGGTTGCTGGTGGCTGTGTCGAACGGCACGCCGCTGACCACCACATCGACGCCACGCAAATCACGGCTGTAGCGGCGGCGCGCGAAACTGGTGATACCGGCGAAGGTGCTTTCGGCGGCGGTGCCATACAGGCTTTCACGGGTCAGTGCTTGATCATTGTTATAGGCTTGGTCCATCACTCGGACTCCTGGGTTACTGACGGGTACGGAACGTGGTCCACAGGCGGGTGCGCTGACGCAGGTCGGCCAGGGCCATGCTGCGGTCGGCATACAGGCGCCCGCGCATGTCTGCCGAGGGGTAGATGTCCGGGTCGTTGCGCACGGCTTCATCGACCAGCACGGTCGCCGCCTGGTTGGCGTTGGCGAAGTACAAGGTGTTGGTCAGCGGCGCCACCGAGTCAGGCTTGAGCATGAACGCGATGAAGGCCCGCGCGGCTTCCGGGTGCGGGGCATCCTTGGGGATGACCAGGTTGTCTTGCCAGATCAGCGTGCCTTCGCGCGGGATGCGGTAGACCACCGAGAACGGCTTGTTGGCCTTGCGCGCTTGGTCGGCGGCCATGTTGGCGTCGCCGTTGTAGGTCAACGCCAGGCACACGCTGCCATTGGCCAGGTCGCTGATCTGGCGGCCGTTGGCGACATAGCTGATCGACGGTTGCAGCTGTTTGAGCAGCGCCTGGGCGGCAGCCAGGTCGTCCTTGTCGCGGCTGTACGGGTCCTTGCCCAGGTAGTGCAGCGCCAGACCAATCACCTCTTGCGGCGAGTCGGGCATGGCGATGCCACAGTCCTTGAGCTTGCTGGCGTACTCGGGCTTGAACAGCAGGTCGAGGCTGTCCATTGGTGCATCACCCACACGCTGGCGCACCGCCTCGACGTTCAGGCCAAGGCCCAGGGTGCCCCAGGTGTAAGGCACGGCGAAGCGGTTGCCGGGGTCGACGTCGGCGAGCTTAGCCAGCAGGTCCTTGTCGAGGTTGGCATAGCCCGGCATACCCTGCGCCTCCACCGGCTGCAACGCCCCGGCGGTCAGCGCCCGCGCCAGCACGCTGGACGAGGGCACGACCACGTCGTAGCCGCTGCGCCCGGTGAGCAGTTTGGTTTCCAGCACTTCGGTGGTGTCGAAGGTGTCGTAGCGGACCTTGTAGCCGGTCTCCTGCTCGAACCGTTTCAGGGTTTCCGGGGCCACGTAATCAGCCCAGCTGTACAGATTGATGACCTTGTCTTCGGCCTGAACCGGCAAGGCCAGGGCCAGGGAAAGCAAGCACAGGGATAAGCGCATGTCGGGCACCTCGTAATCCAGGGATACCGCCAGCATGCGCGCCGGGTTACATTGGAAAAATACCAAGCCAATGATCCTGACATTACCCTGGAGCAATGTTTGATGTTCGGCCAATTGCACGACCTCGACCTGCACCTGCTGCGGCTGTTCGTCACTGTAGTCGAGGCGGGAGGCTTCAGCGCCGCCCAGGGCGCGTTGGGCCTGAGCCAGCCGAGCATCAGCCAGCACATGGCGCGCCTGGAAACCCGGCTCGGCTATCGCCTGTGCAACCGGGGCAAAAGCGGCTTCCAGCTGACCGCCAAGGGCGAAGCCCTGCTCAAGGCCACCCGCGAGTTGTTGGACAATATCGAAGCCTTCCGCAACCAGGCCAACGGCGTCGCCGGGCGCCTGCTCGGGGAGGTGCGCATCGGTATTTCCGAAGCGCTGGACAACAGCGTGAGCCTGCGCCTGGCCCAGGCCATCGGGCGTTTCCGCCAGCGTGACGAATCGGTGCGCCTGGAGCTGGTCAGCGCCACCCCGGCGGAAATGGAGCGCCTGCTGCTGCAGCAGCGGCTGGACCTGGCCATCGGTTATTTTTCCGGCAGCCATGGCGCTTTCAGCTACCGTGCGCTGTTCAGCGAAACCCAGAGCCTGTATTGCGCCAGCGGCCATCCGCTGTTCGCGCGCACAGAGGTCAGCCTCGATGAGTTGCAGCAAACCGACAGGGTCGAGCACCCGTACCGCTTTCTGAAAAGCGCCGAGGCGTTAACCAGTGGGGTGTGTTCTGCGCGCTCCGAGCAGGTCGAAGGCGCCCTGACGTTTATCCTGTCCGGCCGGCATATCGGCTACCTGCCCCAACATTTCGCCGCCGCGTGGGTCGAGCGCGGCCTGCTGCGCGCGCTGAATCCGTCCCTGGATTTCGAAGCGCCGTTCATGCTCGCCCGGCACCGCGCGCAGGTACCGAGTGACGCCCAGCAGGCGTTCGAAGATGACCTGCTGGCCGAGTTCGGCTGATCAGTAGGCCAGCGACCAGGTCAGGCTGTAGGTGCGACCGCGACCCTGGTAGTCATACAGGTAGGCCGGGCCGTAGTTCGGCGAATAGAACATGGTCGCGCGCTGGCCCCAGACGGTGCTGTATTCCGGCTATTCGGAATAGTGTG
>NZ_JAMDGY010000090.1 GCF_028656955.1 Pseudomonas fontis | reverse complement strand
GGCTATTCGGATAATCGTGTGTAAAGCATGAGGATCAGTTACAATCTGAATCCGGATTATCGTGTGGATTCAGATCATGCAAGTCGTAAGCTACGGAGCAGGAACGAACAGCACTGCGATGCTCATCGAGATGGTGAAACGCGGCGAGCAAGTAGATCTGATCACCTTCGCAGATACCGGTGGTGAGGTTGCCGAGACGTATCGGTACATCGCGCTGTTCAGTGAATGGCTTGTGGGCATGGGCTATCCCGCTATTACGTGGGTTAAAAAGGGTGGAAGCGATGAAACCCTGGAGCAGGTCTGCTTGCGGCTCAAGCAGCTGCCGAGCGTTGCCTACGGCTTCAAGACCTGCTCTCAGCGGTTCAAGATCGAGCCGCAGAACACCTTCATGAACAACCATCCGGATGCCCTAAACACATGGAAATCCGGAGAGAAAGTCGTGAAGTGCATTGGCTACGATGCTGATGAGCCGCACCGCGCCAAGGCGTTCGACGATAAGAAGTACCTGCTGCGCTACCCGCTTCTGGAATGGGATATGGGCCGGGATGAATGCATCAGCACCATCAAGGCAGCGGGCCTGCCACTGCCAGGCAAAAGTTCATGCTTCTTCTGCCCCAACCGTAAGGCCCCGGAAATCCTGGCCTTGCCTGAGGAGTTGAAGCTCCGCTGCCTGGACATGGAGGCAAATGCTGAGCTGACCAGCATCAAGGGCTTGGGCCGGCGCTGGTCGTGGACTGACTTAATTCGCTCAGACAGGGCACAATTGCGGCTTTTCGATACCCCGCCAGATATTCCGTGCGGGTGTTACGACGGCGCATAGTCAATGACCGATATCCTCGATCTGCCACAATGGACGGTGCTTAGCTCAAGCCTGAGCGACGGCACCTATGCGATCAGAGCCGAATACGGCGTGCCGCTTCAGGCCTGCACCAAATGCGGCCTGATCGGCAAGCTGTACCGACACGGCCCAAAGGTCGTGGCGTACCGCGATAGCCCTATCAGGGGCGCTCACGTTCAGCTTGAGGCAAAGGTTCAGCGGTACAAGTGCCGTGAGTGCGGAGGCACGTCGTTGCAGCCACTGGAAGGCGTCGAGGTTGATCGGCGCATGACTAAGCGGTGCGTCGACTACATCAAGACCCAGTGCCTGCGTGACACCTTCACCAGGCTGGCAGAGCACATCGGGTGCGACGAGAAGACGATCCGCAACATCGCGAACGACTACGTCCACTACATGAACACCCAGTTCAAGCCGTACCTGCCAAATTGGCTGGGCATCGACGAGACCAAGATCGCCGGGGACATGCGCTGCGTCCTCACAGACGTTGGTCGTAACGTACCCATCGATATCCTTCCCCATCGCGATCAGGAAACCCTGGCGCGCTGGCTGTCTGGCTTCTCTGATCGCTCGACCCTGCTGGGCGTGGCCACCGACATGTGGCGGCCATACCTCAACGTGGTGAACATGATGGCTCCTGGCGTGCCAGTGGTCATCGACAAGTTCCACGTTGTCCGGATGGCTAACTACGCCGTTGACAAGACCCGCATTCGTCGCGGGAAGGCCCAGGGCGTCAAGGTCAACAAGGAGTGGAAGCGCAGCAAGGTGTTGCTCAACAAGAGCGGCGCGAACCTTACGGACAAGCAGGCCTTCAACCTCGATATGTGGGTGGATAACGACGCTGAGATTGGTCAGTCGTACCAGTTCAAGGAGGACTTCTACGCCCTGTACAACCTGCCCAAGGATGAAGCTATCCCTGCTCTCGATCTGTGGTTGGCGGCGGTCAAGGCGAGCGATGTAGTGGCCGATTACAAAGACCTGCTATCAGCACTAAAGAACTGGCGGCAGCAGATCCTCAACTACTTCGACTACCAAATCACCAATGGCTACACCGAGGCTCTGAACGGCATGACCAAGGTCATCAACCGCAATGGTCGTGGCTACACCTTCGACATCATTAGGGCTCGCGTCCTCTTCTCCAGGAGCGCCAGAGCAGGCCAGTCACCCGAGTGGTTCTGCGTTTCTTGTGGTGGCCTGTTCTTCGAAGATGAAACGGAATCGTGCATGCACACCGAGGAAGGTGATGATCGAAAACACTGCATCTGTCCTGAGTGCAGTGAAAGATCAATTACACAGTCAATGGAGTGGGAAGACACCATCGACTGGGCAGAGGTTTACACACACTATTCCGAATAGCC
>NZ_JAMDGY010000089.1 GCF_028656955.1 Pseudomonas fontis | reverse complement strand
ACCATACATTTGGTTACTTTTGCGCCGTCAAAAGTGACCCGCCGTAAGGGCGGAAGGGGCCGGAAATCAACAACAAAATCAAACGGATAAGCCAAAAAAGCCAAAAGCTTACGAGCCTTTCACGCTCGATCGCGCGACCAGCCCGCTCCCACATGCCAGCTCCTACACAGAATCACACCAGCTATGCGGACCTTACCGATTGGCATACCGCTGAGCCAACACCGCACACACCATCAACTGAATCTGATGAAAGATCATCAACGGCAGAATCATCGCGCCAATCGCCCCGCCGGCAAACAGCACCTGTGCCATCGGCACCCCGGTCGCCATGCTTTTTTTCGAGCCGCCGAACAAAATGGTGATGCGGTCTTCCAGGTCGAACCCCAACCATCGCCCCAGGCCTTGGGTACACCCCAGCACCACCGCCAGCAGCACGCAACACACCAGCCCCAGCGCCACCAGCCGTGACGACGGCACCGAGTGCCACAACCCGCTGATCACCGCGTCACTGAACGCCGTGTACACCACCAGCAGGATCGACCCCTGGTCCACGCTTTTCAGCCAGCGCGCATTGCGCGCCACCCACTCGCCAATCCAGCGTCGCGCCAATTGCCCGGCCACGAACGGCACCAGCAACTGCAAGACGATCTTGTACACCGCCTCAAGGTTCGAACCGCTGTCGCCTTCCACTCCCATCAGCAGCATCACCAGCAAAGGCGTCAAGACGATCCCCAGCAAGCTGGATGCTGCCGCGCTACAAATGGCCGCCGGTACATTGCCCCGCGCCAGCGAGGTAAAGGCAATCGCCGATTGCACGGTGGCCGGCAACGCACACAGGTACAGCACGCCCAGGTACAACTCATCCCCCACCAACGGCAGGAACAGCGGCTTGAGCAACCAGCCAAGCAGCGGAAACATCACGAAGGTGCAGCCAAACACCAGCAGGTGCAGGCGCCAGTGCCCTGCCCCGGCCGCCACCGCTTCACGCGACAACTTGGCGCCATGCATGAAGAACAACAGCCCGATCGCCAGATGCGTCAGCCACTCAAACACCACGGCCCCCACACCCTCGCACGGCAGGAAGGTGGCAATGGCGATCACGCCGAGCAAAGCCAAGGTAAAGTTGTCGAACAGCAACCGCAGGTATTTCATCGCGCATTCCGGCTTGTTGTTGGGAGGCCGGTGACGATAAGGTGTTGCCTCACTTCCGACTAACGACAAAAGCCCAGCAGTGTCGATGAAAGGACAAAAAAACGCGCCGCCCAGCCTGCAACTGAGCGAGCTGACCCGCCTGCCCCGCCCTGTCTATGGCCATGCCCAAGCCTTGCCGAACGTTGCCCTGGGTTACCGCCACCGACACCCGTGGGGCCAGCTATCGCATGCCACCCACGGCGTATTGCACGTGCAGACCGACGCCGGTCGCTACGTGGTGCCGCCACAGCGCGCCGTGTGGATTCCGGCCGGTGTGGCGCACAGCGTCAATTGCACCCAGGCCACCTGCATCCGCAGCCTGTACATCGAACCGCAAGTGATGATCTGGCCGTCCTCGGCGTGCCGGGTGATCAGTGTCAACCCGCTGCTGCGCGAGCTTATCCGCAGCTTCAGCGAGCTGCCCGTGGAATACGCCGTCGACAGTGCCGACGGCCGTCTGGTCGAGGTACTGGTAGACCAGCTGGGCGCTGCCGCCGAAGAACAGCTGATCCTGCCCATGCCCCGCGACAACCGCCTGCGCACCCTGTGCCGGCGCCTGTACAAGCACCCCGACGACAGCGCCAGCCTCACTGACCTGAGCCTGAAAGCCGGCGTATCCGAGAAAACCCTGAGCCGTTTGTTCCTCCACGAAACCGGCATGACCTTCCGTGCCTGGCGCCAGCGCATGCGCCTGCTCAGCGCGCTACCGGCGCTGGAGCGCGGCGAACGGGTGACCGACGTCGCCCTGGCCTGTGGCTATGAATCGCTGCCCGCCTTCATTGCCGCCTTCGGCAAACAGTTCGGCCTCACACCCGGCGCATTCCTGCGCCTGCACACGCCGCATTAGCCTGCTAGTATTGCGCCATCACCATGGAGTGGTTTTCTCAACAAAGGACCTGTCGTGTCAGCTCATCTCCTGATCCTTGCCAGCGCGGTCATCGTCTTCGCGCTCGGTACGTTGCACCTGATCTATACCTTCACCACCCGCAAATTCCACCCCCACGACCCGACCCTGGCGCAGCACATGCAGCAGGTCGCCCCGCGCATCACCCGCGAGACCAGCATGTGGCGCGCCTGGATCGGCTTCAATGCCAGCCACAGCCTGGGCGCCATGCTCTTCGGCCTGGTGTTCGGCGAACTGGCCATGGTGCATGGCGCGATGTTGCTCGGCGACCCGTTCCTGCTGAGCGCAGGCGGCCTGTTCCTCGCCAGCCTGCTGGTACTCGCCCGCCGCTACTGGTTCAAGATCCCGCTGATCGGCATCGCCTTGGCGCTGGTGCTGTACCTCACCGGAGCAAGCCTTGCGCTGAGTTGAACCCCTCATCAAGCAACACCTGACCTGCCGACACCTGTATCGAGAGCGCCCCATGAAGTTGCTTGCCGGATGCCTGCTGAGCCTGATCAGCCTGGCCTGTACTGCCACACCTCTACTGATGTTCACCGATGACCACCCGCCCCTGCACTACCAGCAGGGCGAGCAGATGGTCGGTTTCGGCGTGGATGTGGTGCAGGAACTGGCGCTGCGTGCCGGCGATGTTCTCGAGGTGCGCCAGGTGCCTTTCCTGCGGGCTATGCGCGAGGCCACCGAACGCACCAACCTCGGGGTGTTCACGGTGCTGCGCACGCCGGAGCGCGAAGACCAATATCAATGGGTCGGGCCGTTGATGGAGGTCGAGTCGGCACTGTATTCGGCCAAGGGTGAAGCGCGTCAGTTGCACTCGCTGGAAGAAGCGGGCGCGGTGGGCAGGATCGCCGTGCCGCGCAAATGGCTGGCCTATGAGTACCTCAAGCAGCAGGGCCTGACCAACCTGTACGGCGTCGAAACTCCAGAGCAGATGATGAACTTGCTGCGCCTGGGGCGCACCGACCTGGTGGTGATCGACAGCCTCAGCCTCAAGGCGCTGACCGAAGAGGTCGATATGGCGCCCAGCCAGTTGCGCCTGCAGCTGCCGCTGATGAAGCAAGGCAACTACATCGTCTTTTCCCTGCAAACCGACAAGCTGCTGGTGCAACGCTGGCAACAAGCCCTTGATGCGATGAAAAAGGAAGGCCGGCTCGCAGCGCTGGAACGACGCTGGCTAGGTGGCAAGTCGATGCCGAACTATGTGCTTGACCAGGCACATGCCAGCTATCCTTGCCGGTGCCCTGTCAGCCACCGAGGCAACTCTCCATGCAACGACTGACCGCCAAAGACTTTGCCCCCGAACTGCTCGAACTGTACGACTACTACGCCCACGGCATCATCAACCGTCGCGAGTTCCTCGACCGTGCGGCGGCATTCACCGTATGTGGCCTGACCGCTGGCGCCCTGCTGGCATCACTGAGCCCCAACTACGCGCTGGCCGAGCAGGTCGAATTCACCGACCCGGACATCATCGGCGAGTACGTCACCTACCCCTCACCCAACGGCCATGGCCAGGTACGCGCCTACCTGGTGCGCCCGGCAAAAGCCGTGGGCAAGGTGCCCGGCGTGGTGGTGGTGCACGAGAACCGTGGCCTGAACCCCTACATCGAGGATGTCACGCGGCGCTTGGCCAAGGCCGGTTTCGTCGCTTTGGCCCCTGATGGCCTGAGCTCGCTGGGCGGCTACCCCGGCAACGATGACAAGGGCCGCGAGCTGCAACAGAGCGTCGACCCGCAAAAACTGATGAACGACTTCTTCGCCGCTTTCGAATGGCTGACCCAGCACGACGCCACCACCGGCAAGGTCGGCATCACCGGTTTCTGCTATGGCGGTGGCGTAGCCAATGCGGCGGCCGTCGCCTATCCGGAATTGGCGGCCGCCGTGCCCTTCTATGGCCGTCAGGCCGACGCCAAGGACGTAGCGCGCATCAAGGCCCCCTTGCTGCTGCACTATGGCGAGCTGGATACACGCATCAACGAAGGCTGGCCGGCCTATGAGAAAGCCTTGAAGGCGGCCGGCAAGATCTACGAAGTACATTTCTACCCGGGCGCCAACCATGGTTTCCACAACGATTCGACACCACGCTACGACGAGGCTGCCGCAACCCTGGCCTGGGAACGAACCCTGGCGTGGTTCCAGCGCTATCTGGTCTAGTCAGCGCTTGCCGGGCTGATCGCCTGCAACCAGTCGATCAGCACCTGTAGCCGTCGCGGTACCGCCTCACGCGGCGGGTTTACCAGGTAGTAGTCATGGCGCCCCGGCTGGGTAAAGCCGCCCAGCGGCGCGATCAGTTCACCGCGCTCGAGAGGCCCCTGCACCAGGCGTTGGCGGCCCATGGCAACACCGGCATGATGGATCGCCGCCGTGACGCACAGGTCCGAACGGTCAAAACTCAGCCCACGCGGTGGCAACTGTTCAAGCAGGCCCTGCTGGCGGGCCCAGAGCTGCCATTCGGCATCGTACTGCGCGTTCTCCCAGGCCAGTGCGTCATGCAGCAAGGTGCAGTGGCGCAGGTTTTCCGGCGCGTCGAACAGCCCGTTGCGTTCGGCGTACTGCGGGCTGCACACCGGGGCGATGCGCTCGCTCATCAATTTGCGGCTGACCAGCCCGGGAAAATCGCCATCGGCATACAGTAGGGCCAGGTCGATGCCCTGCGTGCGAAAATCGATGGCGCCATTGCCCACCCGCAGGTCGAGGGCGATGTCGGGGTAGCGCTGATGAAAATCCGCCAACTGCGGCACCAGCCAGCACTGTGCCAGTGAAGGCCGGGCAAACAGCGCCACTGGCCCCGCCGGGGTGTCTTGCGCCGACGGTTGCAGGGCCTCGGACAGCTGCTCCATGGTGCCCTGCAGAATCGCGAACATCCGCTCGCCCTCAGCCGTGAGGCGCAGGCGGCGGGTCAGGCGTTCGAACAGGCGCAACCCCAGGGCGCGCTCCAGCCGGGCGATGCGATGGCTGACGGCACTGGCGGTCAGGCATAGCTCTTCGGCCGCCAGGGCAAAACTCAGGTGCCGCGCCGCCACCAGGAAGGTGTGCAGGTTGGCGAACTGCGCGCTGTTGAGCTGGGCGCTCAGTCGGGGTGGCAGGTTGAGCACGGCACCAGGGCCCTCGGTCTAGGTCGGACGGTTGCCCAGCAGTGTACGGCCCTGGGCAAGGTAGGCGTCCATTTCTTCATCCGGCACCATGCTGCCCCCGGTGCCCCACATGAGGTGGGTGGCGCGGGCCATGCGCGCCTCATCCAGGCCCAGACGCTGGCGATAGCCCTGGTGTTCCTGCAACACCCGCAGGTACCCCGGCAGGCCTGCCAGGGCGGAAGGCTCCAGGCGCAAGCCTTCGCAGGCCTCCAGCTGGGCCAGCCCTCGGTAAAGGTCTGCATCGCTGACGGTGTAATAGCCATCGATCAGGCGCTGCATGGCACGCCCGACAAACCCGGAGGGTCGGCCCACTGCCAGACCGTCGGCGGCGGTGACATTGTCGATGCCGAAATCGTAGACGCTCACCCCGTCGTGCAAGCCGGTGTACACCCCCAGCAGCATGCACGGCGAATGCGTCGGCTCGGCGAACAGGCAATGCACGGCGTCGCCGAACACCTGCTTCAAGCCAAAGGCCACGCCGCCAGGCCCACCGCCCACGCCGCACGGCAGGTAGACGAACAGCGGGTGTTGCTCGTCCACCACAATGCCCGCGGCGTGCAATTGCCATTGCAGCCGGCGCGCCGCCACGGCATAGCCAAGGAACAGGTTGAGCGAATTTTCGTCATCGACAAAATGGCACATCGGGTCGGCCGCTGCCTGTTCGCGGCCCTGCTCCACCGCCACGCTGTAGTCCGAGGCGTATTCGATCACCGTCACTCCGCAGCGACGCAGGCGGTCCTTTTTCCATTGCCGGGCATCGGCGGACATGTGCACGGTCGCCTTGAAGCCCAGGCGTGCACTGATGATGCCGATGGACAGGCCCAGGTTGCCGGTGGAACCGACGGCAATGCTGTACTGGCCAAAGAAGGCCCGCGCTTCATCGCTGTCGAGCTGGCTGTAGGGTTCGCCGGGCAGGATCAGGCCCGAGGCCAGTGCCAGGTCTTCGGCATGCTTGAGCACTTCATAGATACCGCCACGGGCCTTGATCGACCCGGAGATCGGCAGCAGGTTGTCGGCCTTGAGCCACAGCGTGCCTTGCGCGGGCACCTGGTGCTCAGCGCAGAGCACGGCGTGCAAAGCGCGCAGCGGGATCAATGGCGATTCGATGATCCCGGCCGTTGGCCGGGTTTCGGGAAAGGCTGACTGGATGAAGCTGGCAAAGCGTTCCAGGCGTGCGCTGGCATCGTCCACGTCGCCCAGGCTCAACGGTACATCGCCCAGGGCCTGTGCCGCCGGGGCAATGCCCGGGTTGAACCAGCTGAGCGGTTGCAGGCCGATCAGCTCGGCGATCAAGGGGTGGCTGTGCAGCCAGCTGTCGAGTGGACGGTCGAGGATCATGGGCTGTTCCGGGTGGGAAGACGGTGCGGCTATTAAGCGTTATCGCGCAGCGGGAAGACAAAGGATGATTTTTCAGCCGATGGATGACCGCAAATCACCTGTACATGGCTGTTTTTATTAATTTTTTATTCGCCTTGGGGTTCCCAAACGGGGAAAAGGTTGGTAAATTTGCGCCCACTTTCGCAGTGTCCCTCAGTGGACACTCACAGTAACAGGGGCGTCGCCAAGCGGTAAGGCAGCAGGTTTTGATCCTGCCATGCGTTGGTTCGAATCCAGCCGCCCCTGCCATTTTTTTTCTGCAAATTCCCAATTTCAAAACGTTGCCTGTAGCCGCTGCCGTCAGGCTGCGCTCGCCTGCAACGCAGGCGCCGCCTTTGGGAGCCCTTGCGGACTCCAGCGCAGCCTATCGGCAGCGGCTACAGCGTCGGCCTACATCTCGAAGCGATACCCCACCGTTACCGCCCAAGGCTGCTTGATCCCCTGGCCATCGGCATAGTCTGCCTGCAGCGATACCTGGTGCTTGTCACCAAGGTTCAGCACACCGCCAATTCCAACTTCGGCCCGATCACCTGGCAACGCGGCCTTGAGCTTATGGCCATTCACCCGTACCCGCGCATCGCCAGCATGCTCGCTGACCCAGCCGGCCTTCACATACGGCTGCAAGGTAACGCCCGCGCCCAGTGACACCTGCGTCCCGACCATCGCCCCGACCCGACTCTGCAAGGTATCAACCGCCCCGGCCTGCACCTGCAAGCCATTATCCTGGGTGTAATTGCCGCCCTTGATCCGCCCGGCAGACACCTGTATTTGCGGTTCGACGAACCACCCATGGTCCAACTCAAAGCGCTTGCCCACCTCCACGCTGGCACCATAGGCGTCGTTGTTGAATCGGCCGGTGCTTTTACCCCCCAGATTATCGAGCACCTCCACGCGGTTATCAAAACGGCTGTACTTGAACTGCGCCCCGACATACAGGCCGCTGGCATCCAGCCAGGCGCCATAGACGCCCAAGGTGCGACTGTCGACGGTGCCCTTGGTGCCTTCACCGAACTGCTGGCGTGACTCGCCTATGCCGATCAGGCCGCCGACGTACAGCGTACCGCCGTCATAGCTGATGGCTTTGTCGGCGCCAACCTGCACACCCTTGAGGGTCTGCTCGAATGCGCGGCTGGTCGAGGGGTCGAACTGCTGGTGCTGCTGGGTGCTCTTGACCCACACCCCGGCACCCTTACTCAAGCGCAGATCACTCATGTGCTGGCCAAGGCTGGCGGTCTCGGCACTCCACAATGCCGCGCGGGCGGTTTGCTGCGCGACGGCAGCATTGGCGCCTTTGCTCAGGGCAGCCGGCTGCGGTGCCACGACAACAGGTACTGACGGCTCAGGGTCGGGGTCCACTACTTCTAGAACCTCTGGAATCTCTGGAACCTCTGGAACCTCTGGAACCTCTGGAACCTCTGGAGTTTCAGGCTCGGGCGCACTGGCTTTGTTGATCAATACCCAATCATCACCGTCTTGCGCCAACACATAGCGAAACGCCCCGGCATCAACCGACCCGCCTAGCAGGGTGAAGCCACCAGGGCCACCATTGCCATCCACCAGCATCAAACGCCCTTCAGCCGCAGCGGGCTCATACCCGGTATCGGCAACCAACAGCGTCGAGTTACCCAGCGTCTGGCCCTGGATGACCAGTAAATCGCCCAACCCGGACGCCAGGTCGGTATTCATCAGAAAACGACCATCACCACTCAGGTCGCCCTGCACCAGTAACTGCTTGAAGCCCGTTGTCGGAGCAAAGGCCAGCGTGCCGAAGTTACTCAGGGAGTTGACCGAGGAGCTGTCGCTCAACAGCCACTGGCTTGAGTCGTCCACCGACACATCATTGCCATTACGAATGGCACCCGTCAGTACGCTGCCCCCGGCAAGACTGACATCGGTCGTGCTGAGTGCATCGCTGTTGATGTCGCCGGCCACCTGACTGTTCGTCAGACCAAGGCGGGTGAGCGCACCGTGGGTGGAGGAACCGGCAATGGCATTGAGCAACACCCCCCGTCCCGAACTGGCGCTGGTGTTGTTCAACTCCACGTCCAGTCGGCTACCTCGGTTGTTCAGCACGGCGCCATCAGCGCTGTGTACCCGCGCGTCCGTCAGGGTCAGGTTGCCCTGGGCCGACAGGTTGCCGGCCGATGCCGAGAGCACCATGCCGTTGCTGCCGGAGACGTTGATCGTCCCGCCCTGCACGGTAATATCACCACCATTGGCCAGTTGCAGTGCGTGTGCACTTTCCCCAGCCATGTTGATCGAGCTGTTGTCCAAAAAGACACTAGAGACAGGGCCGGTAACTGACACCCCTACGGCAAAGTTGCCGGCACTGATGACCTGCGAATCCCGCATCGAGCCCGATGCACCATTCAAGCTCCAGACGCCATAGGCGCCTTCGCCAGAAAGGTGCATCTGCATGCCATTCAAATCGAATGTGGCAGCGTTGGCGTTGATTCCGTCCACATTGCTCGTGATGACCCCTCCATTCATCTTCACCGAACCGCCGGACAGAATCGCAATGGCCGTGGCATTGGAGCCGTCCTCCTCTGTAGCAACGTTTGCCATCAGGGAGAGATCAGTCGCATTCAGCTGTACCTGTGCCCCCTCTTCTACCTTGAGCAAGTGAGAGTCTTCACCTTGCAGAACACTGTCCGTGACCGAGAACACGCTATCCGTGCCAGTGACCCAGACCTGTTGTTCGAACTGCGCGTCGTGGGCAGTGAGCTGCCCGCCATTTTCGACCTTAGCAGCCCCCAAGACCCCGGAAACGTCCTGATGTTCGCCACTGCCCACGACCAGATCGGCCGCATGCGCCACCCCCGCCTGGATCATGAGTGCAGCAATCAGCAGGTTGATCGGCTTGATTTGCCCCTTGAATCTACATTTCATTAAAAACTCCGGTTACCTGCGCCCAGGCATAAAGAACGGCCCCGCAAAGCGGGGCCGGGGTGGCTTGTAGGTGGACTTCCTGCGCGCATTGTGTGGAGCTGAAAGCAGCCTGACGCTAGCCTGTTTCCTCTTGAGTTGTAGTCCTTTTCCTACGGCGACGAATCGACATCATCCTCTTGACGGTATACCGCGATGGCCTCACCCAATTGCTCCATGGCCGTGCGCATCTGCGCCACCAATTGCACCAGGTTCGCCGGCTCCGAGCCCTGCTTGCAGGCACGCTCCAGCGCCTCGCAGGCCAGCACCAGCGAGTGCGCCTCGACGACGCGCGCGGCGCCGCGCACCCGATGGCCAAGGTCGGCCAGGGCACGCAGGTTGCGGGTGGCCAGGTTCAGGTCGAGACGTTCGAGGTCTTCGCGATTGCCCTTGTCCAGATCGTCCAGCAGCATCAACGTGGTTTCCCGATGCCCCTGGGTCAGCTTCTCGATATGGCTCAGGTTGATCGTGGAGGGCGAAACAGGCTGTTGCGCATCCACGGCCCAGGCTGATATTTCCGACGAGGCCCCTGCCAGTCGATCACCCAGACCCTTGAGGCTGATCGGTTTGAACAGGCAATCGTCCATGCCCGCAGCCAGGCAGCGCTCACGTTCCTCGACCTGGGCATTGGCCGACAAGCCCAGCAGCAGGCACGCGGGCTCGGTGCTGGCTGACTCGGCCTGGCGGATCGCCCGGCCAAGGGCATAGCCATCCATTACCGGCATGTTGCAGTCGGTAATCACCACGTCGAAGCCACCCTTGCGCCAGGCCTGCAAGCCGCTGGCACCGTCCTCGGCCATCACCACGCGGTGCCCCAGATAAGTCAGTTGCTGGGTCAGCAGCGTGCGATTGGCCGGGTGGTCATCGACAATCAGGATATTCAGGCAGCTTGCGGCGACTGACTGCTCCGAGGGCACTATCGACGCCTGCGCCGGGGCCAGCGGCAAGGTCAGGCTTACCTCCACCTGCGTTCCGCGCCCCAGCTCGCTGCTCAGGCTGAGCTGCCCACCCATCATTTCGCATAGTGTGCGACTGATCGCCAGGCCCAGCCCCGTACCACTGCGCGGTGACTGGCGGTTGCCACTGGCCTGGGTGAAGGGCGTGAACAAGCGCTGTTGATCGGCCTCGCTAATGCCCTCGCCGGTGTCCGTTACTAGCACGTGCAAGCGCAGCATGCCCGTGTCGGCACTGACGCCCCCGTGCACGCTGACCTGCACGCCACCCTGAGGGGTGAACTTGATGGCATTGCCGATCAGGTTCGACAGAACTTGCTTGAAGCGCAGTTGATCGACCGTCACCTCGCGCTCCACCTCACTGGCAAACGCCAGGTGCAGGTACAGCCCCTTCTGCCGCGCCAGCCCTTCGAACACTCGCACGGATGACTCCAACAGCTCGCGCAGGTTGGCCCGCTCGGGCATCAGCGACAGGTGCCCGGACTCGATCCGGGCAATGTCGAGGATATCGCCGATCAGGTGCAGCAGGTCCTGCGCGGCACCGGCCGCCACGTCCATCGAGAAATGGTCGACCACACCTTCGTCGGCACGCTTCTTGGCCAACTCGAGCATGCCGATCAGGGCATTCATCGGCGTACGGATCTCGTGGCTCATGGTCGCCAGGAAGGTGGTTTTCGCCCGGCTGGCGGCATCGGCTTGATCCTTCGCCACTTGCAGCTCGGCCACCAGGCGTTGCCGCTCACGGACCTGCTTGCGCAGGAAGTGCAGGCGCGCCAGCGTCAATACCAGCAGCACAGCCGCCACGGCGAAGCCCTGGAAGATCGTGTTGCGGTGCTTGCGCCAGTAGCTGTCATCCACCAGCACCTCACGGCGCCAGCGGTTGCTCAGGTTGGTCATTTCCTCGGGGGGAATGCTTAGCAGCGCCTTGTCCAGGATCGACAACAACTCTGGCGAGCCTCGCGCCGTGGCGAAGGTCACCTGCGCCGGCGTGGTGCCCACCGTGGAGTTGATTTCCAGCGCATCGCGGTAAAGGTTGGAAATCATGTAGCGGGCGCTGATCAGCGAAATGATTGCCCCGCTGACCCGGCCTTCGGCAACCTGGGCCAAGGCATCCACCGAGTCCCGCGCGTCGACGATACGAATGTCGGGGTACTGCTGCTTCAGGTAGTCGCTGGGGAAGTTGCCGCTGATCAACGCTACCCCCTGGCCGCGCAGCTCATCCAGTGAGCGCCAGTGACGGTCGGAGATCCGCGTGACCAGTACAAAGGAGTTGGTGAAGTAGGCACGGGTAAAGCTCAGGCGCGGCTGGCGCCCGGCACTGGGGATGAAGGCGGCGAGCATGTCGGCATTGCCCTGCTGCACCTGGTCGGCGATCTGCTGCACCGAGCCGCCCCGCTGCACGTCGAACTCCAGCCCGGTGCGCAAGCTGACGATGTCCAGCAAGTCGGCACTGATGCCGCGAAACTGCCCTTGTTCATTGAAGAAGGTAAACGGCAGGAAGTTGTCGTTGACCAGCACCTTGACCCTGGGATGGCCATGCACCCAGAGCTGCTCCGAGGCGCTCAGTTGCAGGCGGTGCTCACCTGGAATGCTCATGCCCCCGGCACTCCAGCGGCGCAGGATGATCAACTGCTCGCTGGCCGGGATGCTCTTCAGCGCCCGATCGATCAGGCCGCGCAAGGGCTGGCTGCCCCGGTTCAGGGCAAAGGAGAAGTTGGCCACCTCCATGCTGGCGAAGTTGGCCAGTTGGACGTTGTCCAGGTGGCTGGTATTGACCAGGTAGTTGGCGCCGATGGCGTTGCCCAGGTAGACATCGGCCTGACCGAACGCCAGCGCGCTGATGCCGTCCAGCGACGAGGGGTACAGCAGCAACTGGGCCTTGGGATAGAAGCGACGCACCAGCTCTGGCGGCAGGTAGTGGTACATCATGGCGATCTTCTTGCCGGCCAGGTCGGCACTGGGCAGGTTTTCCCCGAAGCGCGTGGTCAGCATCGGCTGATCGTTGGCATAGGGTGCCGACAAGCTCAGTGCATTGTCCTTGGCCTCGAAGGCATTGGCGGATGCCAGCACGTCGATCTCGCCGGCCTTGAGCGCGGCGATGGCGGCCGCGCGGTCCGGGTAGCGCAGCACCTGTACCCGGACCTGCAACAATTGCGCAATCAACGCCATATAGTCGGCGCTCAAGCCTTCGTAGTCATGCCCGGTGGTGACGATATCCAGCGGCGGATAGTCCGGCGCCGAGGTGCCCAGGCGCAGCGGCAGGTGCGCCTGCAGATAGTCACGCTCGGCCGGTGTCAGCGATAACGCATAGCCACTGACCGTGGATCGCCCGAGCAGCTGCAGCGGCTCGCCCCCACCCCAGGCAGGTGCCAGGCAAGCCAGGCTCAAGAGCACGCAGAGGCAGGTACGCACGAGTACGGCGTTCATGGCCTGGTTCAGAACAGCTGGTTGCGGCGGGCCAGGTCGGCCATGTCGATCACGCTTTGTACCTTGAGTTTCTCGACCAGGCGGGCCTTGTAGGTGCTGATGGTCTTGTTGCTCAACGACAGGACATCGCCGATTTCCTTGTTGCTCAGGCCGGTAACCAGGTGCTGGAGGATCATCAGCTCGCGGTCGGACAGACTGTCGATACGCTCGGCCTCACTGGCGTTGGCCTCGCTGCGCCTTACCGTGCTGACGGCTTCGCTGGGGAAATAGTGATAGCCCGACTGTACCGCCTGAACCGCCTTGCGCACATCCTCAAGGTCATTGCTCTTGCTCACGAACCCTGCTGCGCCGGCATTCATGCAGCGGCGCGCGTAGTAGCGCGCAGATTGCGAGGTCAGCACCAGCACCCTGGGGCGGGGTTTGAGGGTGCTCAGGCGGCCGATGACCTCAAGGCCATCCAGGCCCGGGATACCAATGTCCAGCACCATCAGGTCCGGCAACAGCGTGCGCGCCAGGTGCACCGCGTCGATGCCATTGTCGGTTTCGCCGACGACGTGCAGGTGTTCTTGTATCAACAGCAGCTTTACGCTTGCCCGAATGAACGGATGATCATCCACGACCAGGGCCTTTTGCATGAGAACCTCGAATGGGGCTGCGCGGGCTGCACGCAGTCATAGGGCATGACGAATGACTCAGGCATCACCGGTGCATGAAGTATAGATGGCGGGTGCCTGCGCCTGTCGCGCCGTGTGGCGCTCAGTGGACGCGCACGGCGAATGACAGCGATGCCGGTGCTCGGCGGCGAATTCTGACGGTTTTATCGCGGAGAAACTAACGCCTGTTTCCTAGCGAAACGTAGGAAACTTCCCAAGATGAACTGACTAAAAACGCGCCGTGCCCGGCTGATCCGATTTTGAGTCCACACGGTTGAGGTGGTAGCGTTTGCCCACTTGAATTCCGTGAGACGCCTTATGCACCCGTTCGGCCTGTACGCCTCTTCCGCCCTGCTTGCCTTCAGCTCATATGCCACGGCCGCAGACCTTGATAGCGTGGTGAATGCAGCGGCGCGCAAGCTCATGGCCGAGCAACACATTCCCGGCCTGGCGGTAGGGGTGATCGTCGACGGGCAGCAGCACTTGTACACCTTCGGTCACGCCGACCAGGCCAGCGGGCAAGCGGTCACCGCCGACACGCTGTTCGAAATCGGCTCGATCAGCAAGACCTTCACCGCCACCCTTGCCGCCTACGCCCAGGCCAACGGCAAGTTGGATCTGCAAGCCCCGGTGGCACGCTACTTGCCCGAGTTGCAGGGCCGCCCGTTCGGTGACGTGCGCCTGCTGAATCTGGCGACCCACACCAGCGGCGGGTTCCCCCTGCAGGTGCCCGACGCGGTGCAAAACCACGCTCAACTGATGGATTACCTCAAGGCCTGGAAACCCACCTACCCGACCGGCACCTACCGCACCTATGCCAACCCGAGCATCGGCATGCTCGCGGTGATTGCCGCCAAGGCGCTGGACACGCCATTCCAGCTGCTGATGGAGCAGCAGGTGTTCCCGCGGTTGGGCCTGAACAACACGTTCATTCGTGTACCGGCGGACAAACAGGCCAGTTATGCCTGGGGCTATGACAAGGCTGGTGCGGCGGTACGGGTGAGCCCTGGCGTGCTGGCGGATGAAGCCTACGGGGTGAAAACCAGTGTGCGCGACCTGCTGCATTTCGTTGAGGTGAACCTGGGGGCACCACTGGCTGACAAGGCCCTGGCGAGCGCAGTCAACACCACGCATACCGGGTATTTCAATACCGGGGCCATGGTCCAGGACCTGGTCTGGGAGCAGTACAGCTACCCGGTTGCGCTGCAAACGCTGATAGACGGCAATGGCAACAGCTGGGCACTGCAAAGCCACCCGGTGACGGCGTTAACACCGCCTATGGCACCGCGTCAGGACGTTTGGATCAACAAGACCGGCGCAACCAATGGGTTTGGTGCGTACGTGGCCTTTGTACCGGCGAAGCGGATGGGAGTTGTGTTACTGGCCAATAGCAATTACCCGAATGAACAACGGGTACGCTTGGCGCATGAGATCTTGAGTGCAGCAGAAAAGCCCTGACGATTTCGCCAGCACTGCCTCTGTGGGAGCCAGCCTTGCCGGCGATGAGGCCGGCAAGGCCATGATGAATCGGTGAGCGCGAGGCGCTCAATCGCCGGCAATGCCGGCTCCCACAAAAGCAGATGAACGCCCGTGTTAGTAGTAGGCGTTCTCTTTTTGCGAGTGGTCGGTCACGTCGCGTACGCCCTTGAGCTCTGGAATGCGCTCGAGCAAGGTCCGCTCGATGCCTTCGCGCAAGGTCACGTCGGCCTGGCCACAACCCTGGCAGCCACCACCGAATTGCAGCACGGCAATGCCGTCTTCGACCACTTCAATCAGGCTGACCTGGCCGCCGTGGCTGGCCAGCCCCGGGTTGATCTCGGTTTGCAGGTAGTAATTGATGCGCTCGTTGACCGGGCTTTCATCGTTGACCATCGGCACCTTGGCGTTTGGCGCCTTGATGGTCAACTGGCCACCCATGCGGTCCGTGGCGTAGTCGACCACGGCGTCCTCAAGAAACGGCACGCTGACCGCATCCAGGTAGGCGGTGAAGCTCGCCAGGCCCAGCGCGGTGTCTTCAGGTTTTTCTTCACCCGGCTTGCAATAGGCAATGCACGTCTCTGCGTACTGGGTGCCCGGCTGGGTGATAAAGATGCGAATGCCAATACCCGCTGTGTTCTGCTTGGACAGCAGATCAGCCAGGTAATCATGCGCGGCGTCGGTAATAGTTATGGCGCTCATGGAAGTTCCTCACAGACTTGTCGGCCAGTTTACGCCAACCTGGCCGCTGAACAAAGTCCTAGTAATTTTGTCGGGAAAGCCTACAGGTTCTCGTAGCGGTTCATGTCCAGCACGCCGGCCTCGACCGGGTCGGTCTCCTGAATGTAAGTGCTCAGGTCATGGAAGTACTGCCAGAACTGCGGGTGGCTGCGGCGCACGCCCCAGCGCATGACGATGCGCTCGAACCTGGCGGGGTCATCGCGCGCCGCTTCCATGTCCTCGACGAACTCCGGCACGTCGGCCACCGGGATGTTGAACATGAAGTTCGGGTAGCTGCTGAGCACCCCCGGGTAGATGGTCAGGGTGTCCAGGCCCGGCTGGTAGCGGTAGGCCTCGCCCAGCATGAAGGCGACGTTGCTGTGCGCGCGGTTGCGCAACATGCTGTAGACCTGACGTTCACCGCCCGGCCCTTCGATGCGCAGCATGGTCGCTTCCGGCAACTGGTCGATCACCTTCAGGCCCGCGGCCGGGCGCGACGCCAGGCGGCTCAGGGACTGCTCGACGTCACGGAACGCCTCGCTCATCTGCGGGCGCGAGCAATACGCGCCGGTGCAACGGTTGATCGGGTCTGGCGAAGCGTTGAGACTGCCGGTGCGCTGGATCAGCTTGAGGCCGAAGTCGCGCTGCGCATGGTGACGGTCGAGTTTCAGGGCGCTCGGGGTATCGGTGTCGATGTCCTCGTAGTCCATCCACATTTTCACCTTGCCGCTGTTCTGGTACCAGTCGCTGAGGATCTTGCCGCGCTCGTCGGCCGGCATCAGGCGCAGGAAGTTGACCTCTGCGCCATTGCGGATCAGGTCGAAGTACAAGCGGGTCTGGGCCTGGTGCGAGACGTTGCCATACACATCGAAGTTCACCGCCAGCTGGTAATAGGTGCGCTCCAGCAGCGGGTAGTCGAACAGCCACAGGGTCTGTGGCACGTCACCGATCAGGCCCTTGGTCACCGAGGCGCTGTCGAAGTGGCGGAAGATGCTCAGCAAGGCGTTGTCATTGCCGGCCCACAGGGTCGACCAGCTCGGCGGCGGCGCATCAGCATAGGCATCGCGGCGCAACGCCTCGTATTCGTTGCGCTTGTCGCGGTAGGTATGCCACAGGGTCAGGATGCTGCCGACATCGTCGATCTGCCCCGGCATCGCCAGCAGCGGCGTGGCCTTGCCACGGTATTCGGCATCGGTCAGGTAGCGATCATGGGCTGGCTCCTGGAACATCGCCCAGAAGTTGTCGCGGATCACGTCCGTGGCGATCTGGCCACGGCACACCGGGCCGCGAATAAAGGTGCGCACGAAGTATTCGGCGTTATCCAGCATGAACTGGTAACGGGCCACCGCCGGGATCGCCTCGAAGGTCTCGAACGGGTTGGCGCGGTGACGCGGGCCGTAGCCCGGCAACGCCGAGGCGTGCCAGTCGCCGCTGTAGAACAGCTGCTTCACGCGCTTGAGCTTATGTGGGCCCATTGGGTAGGTAATGTGGGTCTTGTGCACGATCACGCCCTGCACGGGCATCAACCGATAGTAGAAGTCGGTACCCGGCGGATCGTTGGGCCGGCGCGTGGCGATCAGGTCAATCGGCTGGCCACTCGGTGTGCGCGAGCGCACCCACTGGAAGAAGTGCCCCGGCTCGCCACCCACGAAATGGATGTGCGCCAGGAACAGGTGCTCATACAGCCAACGAGCTACCAGGGCCTCGGATGAGCCCGGGCGGTTGAGCAGGTTTTCCCACTCAGTGATCTGCGCAGCTTCGCCGGCGCTCGCCTGGATCGGGTTGCTCTCCACCGGGGCACCGGCGGCCAGCCAGCGCTGCAGGGTCTGATACTCGGCGTCGGTGAGGCCGGTCACGGCCAGCGGCATGCCCTCCTTGGGGTGGGCGCCGGCATAACCGTCGAATTCGCCGGGCAGCGGGCACATGTTGGCGCGGTTCAACCCCAGGACGATCTCTTCGGGCAGCTTGGCATTGGGCGTCAGCGGGGCCTTGTGGCCCAGCTCGAGCATGCGCGCCATCAGTGCCGCCTGGCTGCCCTGGTTGTCCAGCACCGAATAGAAGCCCTTGCGCTGCCAGGCCTCGGTGCTGTTGGCGTCGTAGAACAGCCGCGTCGGTGCCACCGCCGTGCTGCGGTCGCCCTGGTACACCGGGACTTTCGAGGCGCCACGGGCAACCCCTTCGGCGCTGCCCAGGTTGAGCTGGCAGGCCGCGTCGTTACAGGCGTGGCAGGCTACGCACTTCTCGGTAAAGATCGGCTGGATGTCCCGGGTATAGGAAATTGTCGGGGTCGATTGCGGGGCTTGCGCTAGCGCCACGCCGCTGATGAGCAGGGCGAACGCGCCGGCAAGTAAACGATGCACCATGTGCCAAATGTCCTGGGTGTTGAAAGCTTCACGATTCTACCGGTGGCGGCGACACACCAACATGAATGAAATTCATGTAAATCCTCGGCACGTCTAAAACCGCGCAACTTTGTTATGATTCCGCAACTTTTGCAATTGCCCGACCAGGTAGTCCTTAATGTCCGACCGCAGCGCTCGTTCCCAAGCACTTCAGCACGCACTCAAAGAGCGCATCCTGATTCTCGATGGCGGCATGGGTACTATGATCCAAAGCTACCGCCTCGAGGAACACGACTATCGTGGCACGCGCTTTGCCGATTGGCCAAGCGACGTCAAGGGCAACAACGATTTGCTGCTGTTGTCGCGCCCCGATGTGATCGCCGCGATCGAGAAAGCCTACCTGGATGCCGGCGCCGACATCCTCGAAACCAACACCTTCAACGCCACGCAGATTTCCCAGGCCGACTACGGCATGGAAGCGCTGGCCTACGAGCTGAACCTTGAGGGCGCGCGCATCGCCCGTCAGGTGGCCGACGCCAAGACCCTGGAAACCCCGCACAAGCCGCGCTTCGTCGCCGGCGTGCTGGGCCCTACCAGCCGGACCTGCTCGATCTCCCCTGACGTCAACGACCCGGGTTATCGCAACGTCACCTTCGACCTGCTGGTGGAAAACTACGTCGAGGCCACCCGTGGCTTGATCGCCGGCGGCGCCGACCTGATCCTGATCGAAACCATCTTCGACACCCTCAACGCCAAGGCGGCGATCTTTGCCGTGCAGCAGGTGTTCGAGGACGACGGCGTCGAACTGCCGATCATGATCTCCGGCACCATCACCGACGCCTCCGGCCGGACCCTCTCCGGGCAGACCACCGAGGCGTTCTGGAACTCGGTGCGCCACGCCAATCCGATCTCCGTCGGGCTGAACTGCGCCCTGGGTGCCAAGGACCTGCGCCCGTACCTGGAAGAGCTCTCGACCAAGGCCGGCACCCACGTTTCGGCGCACCCGAACGCCGGCTTGCCGAACGCCTTCGGTGAATACGACGAAACCCCGGCCGAGATGGCCGTGGTGGTCGAGGAGTTCGCTGCCAGCGGCTTCCTCAACATCATCGGCGGTTGCTGCGGCACCACCCCCGGGCATATCCAGGCGATTGCCGAAGCCGTGGCCAAGTACCCGCCGCGGGTGATTCCAGAGATCCCCAAGGCTTGCCGCCTGTCGGGCCTGGAACCCTTCACCATCGACCGCAACTCGCTGTTCGTGAACGTCGGCGAGCGTACCAACATCACCGGTTCCGCCAAGTTCGCCCGGCTGATCCGTGAAGAGAACTACACCGAGGCCCTCGAAGTCGCCCTGCAGCAGGTCGAGGCCGGCGCCCAGGTGATCGACATCAACATGGACGAAGGGATGCTCGATTCCCAGGCGGCCATGGTCAAGTTCCTCAACCTGATCGCCGGTGAGCCGGACATCTCCCGCGTGCCGATCATGATCGACTCCTCCAAGTGGGAAGTGATCGAGGCAGGCCTGAAGTGCATCCAGGGCAAGGGCATCGTCAACTCGATCTCGATGAAGGAAGGCGTCGAGGCCTTCAAGCATCACGCCAAGTTGTGCAAGCGCTACGGCGCCGCCGTGGTAGTGATGGCCTTCGACGAAGTCGGCCAGGCCGACACCGCCGCGCGCAAGCGCGAGATCTGCAAGCGCAGCTACGACATCCTGGTCAACGAAGTCGGCTTCCCGGCCGAAGACATCATCTTCGACCCGAACATCTTCGCCGTGGCCACCGGCATCGAAGAGCACAACAACTATGCCGTGGACTTCATCGAAGCCTGCGCCTACATCCGCGACCACCTGCCCTACGCGCTCACCTCGGGTGGCGTGTCCAACGTGTCGTTCTCGTTCCGTGGCAACAACCCGGTGCGTGAGGCGATCCACTCGGTGTTCCTCTACCACGCGATCCAGAATGGCCTGACCATGGGCATCGTCAACGCCGGCCAGCTGGAGATCTACGACGAGATCCCACCGGCGCTGCGTGAGCGGGTCGAAGACGTGGTGCTCAACCGCACCCCGGAAGGTACCGACGCCCTGCTGGCGATTGCCGACGACTACAAGGGTGGCGGCGCGATCAAGGAAGTCGAGAACGAAGAGTGGCGCTCGCTGCCGGTCGGCAAACGCCTGGAGCACGCGCTGGTCAAGGGCATTACCGCCTTCATCGTCGAAGACACCGAGCTGTTCCGCCAGCAATGCGCGCGCCCGATCGAAGTGATCGAAGGCCCGCTGATGAGCGGCATGAACATCGTTGGCGACCTGTTCGGTGCGGGCAAGATGTTCCTGCCCCAGGTGGTCAAGTCGGCGCGGGTGATGAAGCAGGCCGTGGCCCACCTGATCCCGTTCATCGAAGAAGAGAAAGGTGACAAGCCGGAAGCCAAGGGCAAGATCCTCATGGCCACGGTGAAAGGCGACGTGCATGACATCGGCAAGAACATCGTCGGCGTGGTACTGGGCTGCAATGGCTACGACATCGTCGACCTGGGCGTGATGGTCCCGGCCGAGAAGATCCTGCATGTGGCACGTGAGCAGAAATGCGACATCATCGGCCTGTCCGGGCTGATTACCCCGTCGCTGGACGAGATGGTCCACGTAGCCCGCGAGATGCAGCGCCAGGACTTCCACCTGCCGCTGATGATCGGCGGCGCGACCACCTCCAAGGCCCACACGGCGGTGAAGATCGAGCCCAAGTACAGCAACGATGCGGTGGTCTACGTCACTGACGCCTCGCGTGCGGTGGGTGTGGCGACGCAGCTGCTGTCCAAGGAGCTGAAAGCCGGTTTCGTCGAGAAGACCCGCCTGGACTACATCGAGGTGCGCGAGCGCACGGCCAACCGCAGCGCGCGCACCGAGCGCCTGACCTATGCCCAGTCGATTGCGGCCAAGCCCAAGTACGACTGGACGGGTTACCAGCCAGTGGTGCCGAGTTTTACCGGGGCCAAGGTGCTGGAGAACATCGACCTCAAGGTGCTGGCCGAGTACATCGACTGGACGCCGTTCTTCATTTCCTGGGACCTGGCCGGCAAATACCCGCGCATTCTCACCGATGAAGTGGTGGGTGAAGCGGCCACTTCGCTGTTCGCCGATGCCCAGGAAATGCTTGCCAAGCTGATCGACGAGAAGCTGATCAGCGCCCGCGCGGTGTTCGGCTTCTGGCCGGCCAACCAGGTGGCGCATGACGACATCGAGGTGTATGGCGACGACGGCCAGCCGTTGGCGCGTTTGCATCACCTGCGCCAGCAGACCATCAAGCCGGACAACAAGCCGAACTTCTCCCTGGCCGATTTTGTCGCGCCGAAGGACAGCGGCGTGACCGACTATGTCGGCGGGTTCATCACCACGGCCGGCATCGGTGCCGAGGAAGTGGCCAAGGCCTACCAGGACAAGGGCGACGACTACAGCTCGATCATGGTCAAGGCGCTGGCCGACCGTTTGGCCGAGGCGTGTGCCGAGTGGCTGCACGCGCAGGTGCGTAAGGATTATTGGGGTTATGCGAAGGATGAGCACCTGGACAACGAGGCGCTGATCAAGGAGCAATATGCCGGTATCCGCCCTGCCCCGGGCTACCCGGCTTGCCCGGACCATACCGAGAAAGGCACGTTGTTCGAGCTGCTTGATGGCACGGCGATCGGTGAGTATGGCGCCAGTGGCGTGATGCTCACCGAGCACTACGCGATGTTCCCGGCGGCGGCGGTCAGTGGTTGGTACTTTGCCCATCCGCAGGCGCAGTACTTTGCCGTGGGCAAGGTCGACAAGGACCAGGTGCTCAGCTACACCGAGCGCAAGGGCCAGGACCTGGCCGTGAGCGAGCGCTGGCTGGCACCCAACCTTGGGTATGACAACTGATCTGAGCTGACATCATCGCCGGCAAGGCCGGCTCCCACAGGGCCTCAAGGTGCATGCAGCCTCTGTGGGAGCCGGCCTTGCCGGCGATGGGGCCTGAACAGCCCCCACAGGAACCGCTAGATCACTGCCCCCAGTGTGCTTCGCTGCTCTGCAACGCCGAAGCAATGGTCGACAGCTTGCTGTCCGGCAAGGTATCCGGCAGCAGGTCAGTCCCCGAACTCACATACAACTGCGCATACGCATTACGCAGTTCGGCATACGACAAGTCGCGCTTCAACTGCGTCTGCAGGTTGTTCAGCTCGCCCTGGATCAACTCCAGCTCACCAATATTCTGCGTCTGGTAGCGGTTACGCAGCTGCTCGGCAATCTGCCCATCCAGCGCCGCCAGCTCTTCGCTGGTACGGAACTGTCGCGCCGCCTCGTTGTAGTTGGCGTTGGCCACATACAACTGCGCCAATACCGCCATCGACATCGCCTGACGCCGCGCCGCCGCCACATCTTCGCCAGCCTTGGCGACCTTGATCGCCGCCGGAGCGGACAGCACGTTGAACAGGTTCCAGGTGATCTTCACCCCGTAATCCGCCCAGCTCTGGTTGACCAGGAACGAGTTGCTGTCGTAATGCCCACCCACCGAGAACTCCAACCCCGGCAGCAAACGCAGCATCGCCTTGCGGGTTTCCGCCGCGGTGATACGCGCCTGGTAATCCTGCTCGCGCAGTTCCGGACGGCTGGCCAATGCCTGCTGCTCCAGCTTGCTGAAGTCCGCCTTGAACTGCGGCACCACATAGCCCTGTTCCGGCGCCAGGGTGAAGTTGGTGTTCAGCGGCAGGTTGATCAGCGCCGCCAGTTCGGTCTTGGCCAATGACAACGCCCGACGCTGCTCTTCCAGCTGGCGGGTCGCTTCGATCAGCGCCCGCTGATAGCTCAGCGATTGCACCGGGTCACCGATCCGCTGGCTACTCATGTGCTGGCTGTTGTCCCGCGCCACCGCGACCCGGCCCATCAGGCTGTCGATCTGGTTCAGCAAGCGCTCCGCGGCCACTGCCCGCCAGTACGCCGAACGCACGTCCTGGGTGATGGTGTGGATCACCTTGCGCCGACGCTCCTGCAGAATCAGGCGCTGGTCGGCCTGCTGCTTGGCGCTGACATAGCTGACACCGAAGTCCAGCACGTTCCACACCATGGTCAGGTCGGCCACGTCACGGTCACGGTCCTGGGAGGTCGATGGCTCCAGGGACTGGGTGCCGGTGCGCACGCTCTGGCTGCTGGAGGCGTTGACGTTGTCACGCCCGGCATAACCGGCTTCCATGGCCATGCGCGGCAACATGTCGAACTGGGCGAGGTCGACCTGGCGCTTGGCCAGGGCTTCCTCCATGACTTTCAAGCGTGCTTCAAGGTTGTACTTCACCGCCCGCGCCATGGCCTGGTGCAAAGTCAGCGGGCCGCCAATCGGCTCCTGGTCCTTGAACATGCTGGCCAGGTCGCTGCGAGCGCGGTCCTGGCTGACGCTTTGGTCAATCGGTTCACTGGTCACCGCACAACCGCTGATTGCCAGCGCCAGCAAGCTGGCGCTGAACAGTTTCTGTGATTTTTTCATCCTTGGGCCGCCCCCTGGTACGGCTCGATCTTCAAAGTTTTACTGGCGTATCAGGTGCGGTTGCCGATCTCTGTCGGCTGTGCCAGCGCCATGGCCAATTCGCGTAGCGGACGCTGTTCGGCATCCTTGATGTCCTGCAATTGCTGCCCCAGCGACGCGGCGCCGAACACCGCACGCAAACCTTGCGCCGGGTCGGTGGTACGCCACTGCTTGCCATCGAACACTCGCATTGCGCCGCCATCCTGCGGAACATCCCGCGCGAACAGCCCGGCAAAGGTGCTGGTGCCAAACACGCCACCGTCACCACCGCCAAAGCCAAGGAAGCCATTGCCCGAGCCATCGCCGGCATCACTGCTGGCAAAGACCTGGGCGATGAAGCTCGGTGCACTCAAGCCGTTTTGAATGAAGATTTTGCCCAGCGTGTCGAGACCGTTGCCCAGGGTCTGCTGTTCAAACAGCGGTGCTGGCACCAACGGTGAAAGGCTCGGGACAAGCGGTGCGCCAAACACCTGTGGTTGCAATGGCTGACCGACCGTGAGTTCCGGCGCGGCCGGCGTGGTGACCCGGAACAGTGGGTCGCCGGCATCCTGGCTGCGTACCTGGTATGCGGGACCAGCCAGCGAAACGGCCAGGGCGTTGCCCGCCGCATCGCGAATGCCGCTGCCCAGCGCATTGAGGCTCAACCCCAGGTTGCCCTGCCCGTTCACACCGCCCACGGTCACCCGATAGGTATGTGCATCCAGCTGCACCACCGACTGCACGCTGCCGCTGGCACTTCCGGTCGCCAGGACGCTGAAGTCGTTGGCGTCCACGCCACTGACCGCCTCATCGAAGGTCAGCGTGAAGCTCAGCGTAGGCCCTTGGCTTGAAGCCGGGCCGTCAAGCACGATGTCGACAGGGCGTGGCGCACGGGCGTCGATGACGATGCCCGAGACGTTGCCCATGTTGTTCAGGCCGGTTTGCGCGTCGTTGCCGCGCGCATCGCGCAGGGTCCCGCCGTTCAGGTCGATGGTCGATGCCACGCCGACCCCATTGGCAGCCTGGTGGCCGTTGCTGATGGTCAGGCGGAAGACCAGGGCGTTGCTGCCCGAGCCCGAAACGTAGTCGGCATAGGCCACCCGGCCATTGTCCAGGGTGATTGCCAGGCGCGGCAGGCCGTCACCGGTATCGACCAGCACCGCTTCGCTCAGGTGTACGGTGAAGTCCAGGCCCTGCCCGGCCACGTAGGTGCCACCGCGCGGCACATCCACCCCGGTCACGCTTGGCGCGACCCGGTCGATGCTGTAGGCGCTGCCTTCAAGGCCACCACCAATGGTGTTGCCAGCGGCATCGCTGATGCCGGTGCCGACACCGTTGAGGTCAAGGCGTACCGTGCCCACACCGGCCAGGTTATCGACCAGTACGCTGTAGGTGCGACCATCGACACGGGTGACGCTGCTGATCCGCCCGGCAGCGGTGCCGCTGAAGACCAGGGCGAAGTCCGCCGAATCGACCCCGTTGACGCTTTCATCGAAGGTCACGGTGTAGCGCACCGAGCCGCTGTTGGTCGGGCTGACGTCGACCCGGACGATATCCGCCACCTGCGGCGCGACGGTATCGACCAGCACGCCCGGCAGATTGCCGATGTTCAGCGCCAGGTTCAGGTTGTTGCCGGCGGCATCACGTACGCTGGCGCCGTTGAGGTCCAGCGTGCTCGCCACCTGGATGCCGTCGGCGTCGTTGTTGCCGGACTGAATGGTGTAGGCAAACACCAGTTGGCCGGTACCCGAACCGGAAACGTAGGTGGCATAACGGGTCACCCCGCCAATGGTCAGCGTCAGCCGTGGCGTGCCCGTACTGGTGTCGACCAGCACCGACTCGCTGGCGTTGACCGTGAAGGTCAGGACATCGCCGGCGTTGTAGCTACCATCTTGAGGTACGGTGACACCGGCAACTGTAGGGATCACCGCATCGACCAGCACACCCGTGGTGCCAGCGACGTTGTTGAGCGCGGTGTTGACGTTGTTGCCGATGCTGTCGCGCACCACTGCGCCATTGAGGTCAAGGCCCGCACCGACGCTGATGCCGTTGCTGTCCAGCTGCCCGCTGCTCACCGTCAGGCGGAACACCAGCGCGTTGCTGCCCGAACCCGAGAGGTAGTCGGCATAGACCGTACCGCCGGTGTCCAGGGTGATCTGCAAGCGAGGTGTGCCACCCGTCGTATCGACCAGCACTGCCTCGTCGAGGTTCACGGTGAAGTCCAGGTGCTGCCCGGCAACATAGGTGCCGTTGGCGGGTACCGAGACATTGCTGACCGATGGCGCCACTCGGTCGATCTGATACACCGCGCCCGTTTGCCCACCCGCCAGCGCGTTGCCAGCTGCATCGACAATCCCGGTGCCACTCGCATTGAGGTCCAGGCGCAGGCTGCCGACGCCGCCCAGCGCACTGACCAGCACGGTGTAGGTGCGACCATCCAGCGAGGTGACGCTGCTGATGGTACCGCTCGCGGTGCCGGTGAAGTTCAGGTTGAAGTCGCTGATGTCCACGCCGCTGACCGTCTCGTTGAACGTCAGGGTGTAGCGCACACTGCCGGCATTGCTTGGGCTGGCATCGATGGCGACCACGCCGCCGACGGTCGGTGCCGCCGTATCGACCAGCACGCCCGCCGTGCTGCCCAGGCCATTGAGGGCCAGGGTCAACTGGTTGCCGGCTGCGTCGTTGACGCTGCCACCGTTGAGGTCCAGGGTGCCGGCAGCTTGCAGGCCATTGCCATCATTGCTGCCAGCCTGCACGACGTACTGGAACACCAGGGTGCCAGTGCCAGAGCCCGAGACATAGTTGGCGTAGTAGATGACCCCGCCGACATCCACCGCCAGGCGTGGCGTGCCACCCGCCGTCGAGACCACTACCGATTCACTGGTGTTGACGGTGAAGTTCAGTACATCACCTGCGCGATACACACCGTTTGCCGGTACGTCGACCGTAGCCACCACTGGTACCACACCGTCGACCAGTACCGCGCTGGTGTTGCCGACGTTGCTGAGGGTGCCAGTGGCCGTATTGCCCGCCACATCCGTGATGCTGCCGCCATTGAGCACCAGGTTGCTGCCAACGCTGATACCGTTGCTGTCGAGTTGGCCAGTGGCAACCGTCAGGCGGAACACCAACGCGCTGGTGCCAGAGCCTGAGACATACTCGGCGAACACCGTACCACCGTTATCCAGGGTGATTTCCAGGCGTGGCGAGCCCCACACCGACACCACTTCACTCAGGTTCAGGGTGAAGTCCAGGTTCTGCCCAAGTGCGTAGGTGCCATTGGCCGGAACGCCGACGCTGTTGATCACCGGGGCGATCCCGTCGATGACGATAGCTTTCTGATCAGCCAACGAGTTGCCGCTGCCTGCGGTTGGCAGGTTGAGCACGGCATCATCGGCGGTGACGCTGCGAATGGTTGCACCGTTGAGCGCCAGGCCCGTGGTCGAGGCGTAGTTCAAGTCGGCGCTGACGTCCCCGGCCTGAACAACGTAGTTGAAGACCAGCGAATTGCTGCCCGAACCGGATACATACACTGCGTTACGGTCGATCAAGCCGGTTTCCAGCAACAGGCTTGGCGTACCGCCCGAGCTATCGACCTGTACGCTCTGGTCGAAGGTCACTACCACGGTAATGGTGTCGCCGACCTTGTAACTGCCGTTGCCCGACGACGAGGAAACGCTGGTCACCCGCGGGTTGAGTGGTGCCACGGTGATGACACGGTTCTCGATAATGCTCTGGGCGCCACCACTGCCGCTGTTGCCCTGGTCATTGGCGGCCATCTGCAGCGCGACGCTGCCGTTGTAGCCGGCGGTCGGGGTGAACACCATGCCGTTGAGCGCTGCATTGATATCACTCTGCGAACCGATGAAAGTCATCGTCGCATCGCCGGCGCCCGAGCCCACCTGGAACATCAGCCCGCTGGTACCCGAGAGCGTCAAGGTGCCATGGCTCACGGTCAGGGTGACCGATATGGCGCCGCTGCCGGCATCGACATCATTGAGGCTGATCAGGCTGCCGTTGGCGCTATTGAAGGTCAGGTTGCTGTCCTGGCTGACGCCCAGGCTGACCGGCAGGTTGATGACCGGCGCATCGTTGACCGCCGCAATAGCCAGGATCATCGTGGTATTGGCAGTGAGCGCACCACCCGACCCGGTATTGCCACCATCGTTGACCTGCACACTGAGCACGACGTTGCCATTGGCATTCGCCGCTGGGGAATAACTCACGCCATTGGCGGCGATGAAGGCATTGATGTCGGCGATGCTGCCTGTCAGCACCAACGCACCGGTGCCCGTACCGCCGACGGTGACGCCATTGCCGGAAAGTGCGCTCAACACACCGCCAGGCACCGACAGGTTGACGGTGACCGCGCCACTGCCCGCATCGACATCATTGAACGAAACGCCGGTCACATACCCCTGCGTATCCTCAGTGAAGCTGATCGAGCCAGGCGTGATGATCTGCGGTGCATCGTTCACCGCAGCGATCTGCAGGTTTACGCTACCGCTGGCCACGCTGACGCTGCCGGTGTCGACGCTCACGCCCAGGCTCACGCTGCCGTTGGCATTCGCATCCGGAGTGTAGGTCAGCTTGCCGGCAGCGATGAAGGCATTGATGCTGGCGACGCTACCGCTCAAGGTACGCGCGCCAGCGCTGCCACCTACCGTCACCCCGCTGCCACTGGTGGCCAGCAGGCTGCCGGAGGCCACGGTAAAGGTCACCGTGGCCGTGCCGCTGTCGGCATCGCTGATGCTGATGCCCGTCAGCGCGCCGCTGGTATCTTCGACGAGGCTGATGGTCCCCGGCGCGGTGAGCAGGGGTGAATCGTCGACCGCCGTCACGGTCACGGTGCGGCTGGCTGCCAAACTGTTCAACTGACCATCATTGATGATGAAGCTGACAGTGCGCGTGGCGGTGTTGGGCGCATCCGAGGTGTTGGTGTAGGTCACCGAATGCAGCGCGGCCTGCCACTGTGCAGTGGTTGCCGTGCCGCTGGCCGAGCTGAGCGTCATTACCCCGGTAAGCGGGTTGTAACTGCCCGTGATATCGCCGGTGATCGCCGGGTTGGCAGTGAATGCCAGGACATCCTGGCCAACCTGCAGGTTGCCGGTGATCGCTACGGTGGCTTGGACGAACGTGGTGTTGTCCGAGTCGCTGATGGTCAGATTGGCATCGATGACCACCGGGGTCGAAGTCGTGTTGTTACCCTCGACAAAGCCTGCACTGCCATTGCTGGTGGTGAGGGTCGGGGCATCGTTGACGGCTGTGACCAGGATGCTTGCGCTGTCGCTGGCCGTCGAGAAGGCGCTGGTGCCGCCCGAGACCGTGGCATCGGCCTTGGTGCCCTGCTGGCCGGCCGTGGCGCCAGTCTGGTCCCAGGCTTTGAAGGTCAGGCTCGCGCTGGTGCCGGTCACGCCATCGGGGACGAAACGGACCTTGTCGGTGCTGCGCAGCAGCAAGGCGCTGTTGCCCGCGACGGTGCCGATGTCGCTCCAGGTGGTGCCATCCAGGCTGTACTGCCAGGTACCCGTGCCATTCAGCGTGCCGGTAATGGCGATGCCGGTCACAGCACCGCTGTCGACATCGGAGATGCCGCCGTTGGCGAAGCTGCCCACGGTTTGCCCGGCATTGTTGACCTGCCCGTCGCCAATCCCGGGCAGTATCGGTGCGCCAGGGGTCAGCACCGGCGCATCGTTGACCGACGTCACCGTCAGTTGTGCCTGCGCGGTGCCGGTCGAATAGGCCGTGGTCCCGCCATTGACGCTGGTGTCGCCGACAGAGCGCGCGCCGTTGGTCGAAGCCGCGCCGCTGGTCTGGTCCCAGGCACGGAAGGTCAGGCTGGCGTTACCGCCGTTGGCGCCGTCCGGCACGAAGCGTACCTGGCTGGTGCTGCTCAGCAGCAGGCCATTGCTGATGGACACCAGGCCGAAGCTGGTCCAGGTGGTGCCATCGGTGGAGTACTGCCAGGTGCCACTACCGCTGGCGCCCGTCACGGCAATACCTGACAACGCACCCGTATCGACATCACCGCGGGTCAGGCCGGCGAGAATGCTCGAGACCAACTGCCCCGCGGACAGCGTATCTTCATCGGTACCTGGCAAGGCAAACGGGCCGCCCGACAAGGTCGGCGCGTCGTTCACGGCCACCACGGTGACGGTCGCGGAAATTGCCAGGACTGAAGTGTCTACCCCGCCATTGCTGGTGCCGCCAGTGTCCTCGATGCTGGTCAGGGTCACTACGCGGCTGACGCCAGTGCTGGGCGCCTGGCTGAGGTTGCTGTAGGCCATGCCGTCAACCACGCCCGCAGTGGCTGCCGCGCTGATGCCGCCGCCACTGGACAAGGTAACCGTTGCCGTCGAACCGCTGAACGACACCGAGTAGGTCAACCCATTGGTGAGGGTGATACCGCTGGCGCCATTGGTCAGGAGGAACGTGGTGCCATCTATCGTCAGGCGCTCGAAGCCGGCATCGACCACATTGGTGACGGTAAAGGTGATCTGCTTGATGTTCTGCCCGGCCTCGACGGTAGACACCGTCACGCCACTGAACAGGTCCACGGCACTGCCGTCTTCAGTGAAGGTCGGCGTACCACCGGTAGCCGTCAGCGTCGGCGCATCGTTGAGCGGTGATATCGCAATGTTGATATCAGCATTGCTGCTGGTGCCGCCGTCGCCGTCATTGACCGTGACCCGCACGGTGCGCGCAGCGGTGGCGATGTCGGCGTTGTTGGCATTGCTGTAGGTCAGGTTGCGCACCAGGGCCTGAACAGCCGCCGCATTGGCGTTGGCATTCAGGGTAATGACCAGGTTGTTGGCGCCGCTGCCACCGGCGAAGGTGCCGATGATCGTGCCGGCATACAACACGTTGCTGCCGGAAACGCCGATCTGCCCCGCGCCGTTGCCCTCGTTGCGAATGCCCAGCAGGTCTTCGCCAGCTACCCGGTTGGTGATGATGGCCACGGTGACGTTACCACCGTTGAAGTCCGTAGAGTCGGCGTCAGTGACCGTGGCATTGCCGCCCGCATCGATCACCAGCGGCGAGCCGCCTTCGGTGTACACCGTGCTATCACCGCCCAGGTTGCCGACTACCGGCGCCAGGTTGTTGCGGGTGGTGAAGTTCAGCGTGGTGTTGTCCTTCACGCCCTTGAAGATCGCCCCTTCGCCGTCGACAAAGGTCTTGCTGTCGAAGCGGATGGCATAGCCGGTGCCCAGCGCCAGGGTGATCGACGGATCGATGGTCCAGGTGGTGCCGGCACCGGTGATCTGCGAACTGCCGATGGCGATGGTCTCGACCACCACGTTGTCGCTGGTGCGCACGATATAGATGTTGCCACTGCCACCCTTGGCGACCGACTCGTTGAAGGTCAGCACGATGTTGGCGTTGGGGTCGACGTTCAGGCCGTTGTCGCTCGGGGTGGAGGTGACGATGATCGGCGGACGGTCGTTCTGTACATAGAGGTTGCCGGCCGAGTTGGCAACCCCGCCATAAAGGTCGATATCGCCATCGCCGTCGAAGTCACCTATGCGATAGCTGGTGCCGCTATGATCGACCAGGGAAACCCCGGCCAGTGGCGACTGGGCCAGGGTTTGCAGGGTGAAGGTGCCATCGCCGTTGCTGCGCGCATAGGCCCAGGCCGAACCGTTGCCGCCGGTCTGATAAAGGATGTCCGCGTCGCCGTCACTGTCGAAGTCGGCCAGCAATACACGGCCAGCGGCGGCAGGTGCCGGGAAGGTTGCCGTCGACTGAGTGCTGAACACCCCGTTGTCGTTGCGCAGGTAGGCGCCGGTCGTGTTGTTGGTGCTGGCCAGGATATCCAGGTCGCCGTCGCCATCGATGTCACCGGCAAAGTAGTTGTTGCCGAGGTGGTCAGGCAGCACTACAGCGCTGAACGGTGACTGGGCCTGTGTTTGCAGGGTGAAGACGCCGGAACCATTGTTGCGCGCAAAGCCGAACGTCGTGCCATTGCCGCCGGTCTGGTAGAGGATGTCGACGTCGCCATCGTTGTCGAAGTCCCCGACCAGCATGCGGCCAGCGGCCAAAGGCGCTGGGAAACTCGCCGAGGACTGGGTGGAGAAGGTGCCGCCGTCATTGCGCAGGTAAGTGCCCGTGGTGCCGTTGATCCCGCTGAGGACATCCACATCGCCATCGCCATCAAAGTCGGCAACATAGTAGTTGGTACCGGTGTGGTCCGGCAGCACCACCGCGCTGAACGGCGACTGCGCCTGGGTTTGCAGGGTGAAGGTGCCATCGCCATTGCTGCGTGCATAGGCCCAGGCCGAACCGTTGCCAACGGTCTGGTAGAGAATGTCGGTATCACCGTCGTTGTCAAAGTCCCCGACCACCACGCGCCCGGGCGTGGTAATGGGCGTACCGGTCAGCGGTGCGGTGCCGGTGTTCCAGGAGGTCACCAGCAATCCCTGGTAATCGTTGAGTGCCAAGGACGCTGTTTCGAGCTGACCGCTGCTGCGTTCCAGGGTCCAGTTGCCGCCCAGGGCGTTGGCCCCGGTGTCGTCGATGGAGGCGCCGACGTCGGCCCCGGTCAGGCCGGCCAATTGCGAGACGAACGCCTGGCCTGCGGCGTCTTTGCCGACCTTGCAGCCATAAAGCATCAGGTCGCCATCGGCCTTGAGCGCCTGGCCGATCGACTGCAAGGCTTCGCCGTGCTCGGCGAGGTTGGTGCTGTCGAGCCACACGTTGCCCAGTTGCACGGTGCCCGAGGCACCGTGGGACAACACATGGATCGCATCCAGGTCGTTGCGGCCCTTGAGGTAGTCGGCCATCTGCTTGAGGCCGTCCTTGCTCGGGTCCAGCACGACCACTTCACTGCCCGCCGGCAAGCCCTTGAGGGCATCCTGCGGGTTACTGATCTGGCCATCGACGAACACCACTTCATGGCGCTGACTGGCGCCGCTGCTGGTGGCATCAGCCGTGGCAACCGCGGCCTTTTCGCCGTGATCGGCTGTCGCGGTGTCTTTTGCGGTGTCCTTGGCAGGCTCGGCCGTCGCCTCCTGGGCGACCACCGCTACCGAGGCGTCGAACATGATGCGCGGTTCCAGGGCGAACAACAGCGGTGCCTGACCGACAGAGCCCGAAGCAGTGGGCGCTGGCCGGCCCTGGCGTTTGAATCGATCGATGAACTTCATGTTGCACCTCACGCTGTGCGGGTTGTCGCTCTGGTTGCCGACTGGAACGGTGTGGCAACGGTGCGCGACAAGCGCGCCACCGTGCCGTTGGTCAATCAGTTACGCGATGGGAAAATGCCATACAAGGCGATGATCATGTTGATGCCCAGGTACGGGCTCTGGATCGAAAAAGGCAGGTTGCCACCCACCGCGCCGCAGGACTGTGCAGCAAGCGCGACATTGGTGCTTGCCGCACCATAAATATTCACGGGCGTCAGGTCGCTGGTGGCGCTCTGCGCCAACATCAGGGCGCTTGAGCCTTTGTCGGCACTGGCGCCGCCGGTTGACACCATGATCGGGTGAGAATGGTTAGGCATCTGGTTGACGCTCATCGTCGTCGACGGCGTGCCACCCGATTCGCCGAGGTTGATATTGTTGGCGCCAGGCGACTGTCCAACATGCATAGGCGCCCGACCACGCAGGTCTGGCAGCGCGAAGTTGGTCTGACCATTGCCACCAAAGGAGGTGCCTAAAATTGTAAACAACGCCTGGTTCTGCTGGATCGGCATAATCTGGCCGTTACAGAGTGCGTACTGGTAAGGCGCGAAGTTACCGCCGAACATCTTGATCTCACCGACAAATGGTTCAGACATGTGGCACTACCTTTACTTTGGTTATGTAAACAGATGAGGTACGACGTATTCAGGCAACGATCGGCGCTGGCGCAGCCGCGCATTCGCGGTGTACCACTGCTTGCAGCACGTAGCGGCCATCCGGTTCGGGCATAACGGGCGTCATCATCATCACCCACTCCTGTTGCGCCGGGCCGAACACGCGGTAGACGGCCTGATCCAGCGACAGGCCAGCCGGCAAGGCGAAACACACCGAGAAACATTCGTGGCGAGCGCTCATGGCCACACCTTGATCAAGCCGCACCCGCTCGATCGGCACGCGTGTCTGCGGGTCCAGGGACAGCGCGAACGCACCAGCATCGGCGTCTTGCAGCTCGGCAAAGGTTGGCATCAGGAAAACGCAAGGTTCAGTCATCAGGCCTCCACGGCCAACAGTTCAGGCGTAGCGGCTTCGCGGCGCAGGCGGCGGTAAACCCCCGAGTCGGCGATTGGCAGGAAACCGAGACGGGCGTAGAGCCGCTGCGCCGGGTTGTAATATTCCACCGACAACTCAATCGCCAGCCCGCATGCATGTGCACGCTGCACCAGCGTTTGAATGATTCGCGAACCAAGACCCTGGCCGCAGCAGGCGGGCAGCAGCGCAATATCGATCAGGTTGAGTGCGGTCTTGCCCCAGAACAGGTACAGCCGGCCAATGGCCTGGCCCTCACGCTCGATCAACCAGAACTCCCCGTCCGGGAAGTGTGCCTGGTAGTACTGGTGCTGGGCATTGAACTGCTGGGTGAGAAATTCGTCGATCTGTGCGGCGGGCCAGCCGCTGTGGCTCATTTCGGCCGCGCGGGTGGTTGCATATAAATGTTGCAGGAAGGCCATGTCGCCTTGGCTGGTCGGGCGAAAACTCAAACCGGGGATGGTCATGTTTTATAGCGTCCCTGCATGCAGCGTTGCGTTGATCCGTGCGCCCGAATGTCTCACGGCTGGCGTGAGATCATTGTGATGGCATCTTATTCCACTTGTCTTACAATCGCACCATCAAAATCCGCTTTCTCGTACACCTAATGCGGCCATCCGTCGCCAGGCGGATCCTAAAAGCGACTCACCCTTGCCTTCGAGCACCACAAGCCCGCGAACAGGGCGCGAAACCGTGGTTTGCGCACCATTTTCGAGCACGAATCGTGCGCCATATTGCGCCTGTATCGGCTGCGCCCGGCGTTGCTCGTCACGGCGTATCGCAATGGGCCCCTGATGCTCGGAAACCAGGGCTTCGTGATCAATCGCGGCGACCCCGGTGGTGTCGACGTCGCTGAGGCTCACGCGCAGGGAGTCGCGCAGCGGATCATCCGCCACAAAATGCCCGCGTGCGCCAGGCTCGACGCGCCACAGCTCCGATTCAGTCAGGTAGCCGCGCAGCCGCACGCCCTCTTCAGCCACTATCGCCAGCGGCAGTTGCGCGGCGATCCAGCGCCCGGGCGCGAGGCCCGTGGCCAGATCGCGCACCACCCCGGCATGCGGGGCGCGCAAGTTGAGGCGTTCGCGCTGGGCCACCAGCCCACGGTATTCCGCCACGGCCTCGGCCAGGCGCTGCTCAAGGATGCCGCTGTCGGCCGCCGTCTCGCTGCGCGCCGCCTGACGGCGCAATTGCAGCTGCAAGATCTCGATTTCGCGACGGACAATCTGCAGGCGTGAATCCAGGTCAGGCGACTCCAGCACCAACAGCAGTTCGTCCTGGGCGACGTGCTGGCCGTCCTTCACCCGCACTTCACGAATCCGTGCGGCGGTTGGCGCATGCAGGGCGCTGACTTTCGAGGCCTCCAACATTGCCGGCACCTCGACATCGCTGCGCCATGGCACCAGCAACAGCGCCAGCAGCGCCGCCAGGCCAAGGCCGAGCCACAGCACCTTGCGTGGCTGGGCGCGTTCGCGTTGTTGCCACCAGTGCGCACCTTCGCGCCAGATCGGCAAGGCGATAAACCAGGTCAGCTCCACCAACATCAAAAAGATGCCCAGGGCCTTGAAGAACAAGTGATAGACCGCCAGGGCGATACCGAAAAACAGGATCGCGCGCCAGATCCACGAGGCGTAGCCCCAGATCAGCAGGCGCCGGCGCTCCTTGGCTGGCCAGGGTTCCGGCGCGGCTTCACCATAGCCGAACAGCGCCTCGCGCAGGCGCCAGCGGCACAGGGCGAAAGCGCGGCCTTGCAGGTTGTCGACGGCCCACAGGTCGCTGAGCAGGAAGTAGCCGTCAAAGCGCATCAACGGGTTGAGGTTGATCGCCAGCGTGGTGATCCAGGTGGCACTGGCGAGCATGAAGGCTGCGGTGCGCCCTGCCCCGTCCGGCAACAGCGACCAGGCCAGCAGGGCAATGCAGGCCAGCAGCAGTTCGGCGAGCACGCCGCCGGCGCCGATCAGCAGGCGGGTGCGCCGGTCTTGCACGCGCCAGGCGTCACTGACGTCGGTGTAGAGCATCGGCAGCAGCACCATGAACGCCAGGCCCATGCTCGGCACCCGGCAGCCGGCGCGCTTGGCCATGTAGGCATGGCCGAATTCGTGGCACAGCTTGGCAAACCCCAGGGCGATGGCAAACGCTGCAGCGCCGCCGAGGCTCAGCAGGTGTGGGAAGGTCGCCAGAAAGCGCTGCCAGTCACGCAACACCAGAAACAACCCCAGGCACAGCACCGCCGGCAAGCCATAGCGCAGCAGGCCTGGGCCGAAGCGCTCCAGCCAGGGCCAGGTGCGGTTGAGGAAGGCATCCGGGCGCCACAGCGGAATACGGAAGAACAGGTATTTGTGCAGCAACTGGGTCCACAGGCCCTGGCGCTGGCTGGCAGCCTTGTCGGCGTACCCGGCGCGCTGCTCGGCATCGGTCGCGGCCACCAGGTCATGCCCGCGCAGGAACCGCAGCAATTCCTCGATGGCTGCCACTGGCAAGGGAACGCCCGGCTCGCGGTTGGCTGCCGCCAGTACCCGCGCCGGGTCGCCCAGCGCCCAGTGCCGGAGCAGGCGCATGGCCGGTGCACCGAGCTTGAAATAGCGCCCGCGCAGCGGGTCGGCCAGCGTCCATTGCGGCGCACCGTCCAGCGCTGGCGCACCGGGCGACAGTTGCAGGTCCGGGCGCAGCGCCGGCAGCATCACAGGCCAACCGTCTGACGCAGAGCGGCCAGCGGCCGGCGCAACACGTAGAGCGCCAGCGGCGCACGCTGGCCAAACAGCTTGGCCGTGCCGCGCAGGCCGATCCGTGGCGGGGCCTCAACGAAGCGCGCATCCAGGCGATAAGCCAGTTGGCCGGCCGGGGTGTTCTGCGCTTCATAGGCCGCACGTTCCAGCTCGGCGCTGTGGCGGTGCAACGGGTCGCTGTCGAGGAACAGGGCGACTTCGGCGCCCGGCTCCAGGCTGATGGCATCGGCCACCGGCAATTCGATGCGCAGCTCGGCCTGGGCCGGGTCGGCGATTTCCAGCAGGCGCTCGCCGGTCTGTACCGGCTTGCCGGTCCAGCGTTGGGCGTCGGCGAAAACGGCGATGCCGGCGCGTTCGGCGCGCACTTCGGAGCGGGCCAGCAGGTCGCGGGCATAGTCGCGCTCGGCGCGCTTCTGCTCGACGCGCGCCGCCAGCAGGTCGAGCCGCGAGCTGGATTCACTGTCGGAGAAGGCACGCTGGGTATTGGCCTTGAACTCGGCCTCAGCAACCCCGAGGGTGCGTTCAGCGACATCGGCTTGAGCCTTCAGGCTGGTAGCGTCAAAGCGCACCAGCACCTGGCCCGGCGTGACCAGTTGATTGGGCTTGACCAGAAACTCGGCGACCACGCCATCCAGCGGCGCCGCCACTACCTGGCCGTTGCGCGGGACCACCTCGGCAGGCGCCAGCACCGACTGGCGCACCGGCACCAGCAGCACCAGCAGCGCCGCACCGGCAATCGCCCAGCGGGTACGCGCCGGCCAGCGGATGCGCCAGGGTTTGCCCGGCTGCAAGGCCAGCCAGGCATGGCTGTAGCAGTCACCCAGGTGGCTGAGCAAGGTTTGCTCGGCGTCGACCCAAGGGTTGTCGCGCGCCAGCCACAGGCCGCCAAACACTTCGCCCTGGCGGTCCTTGAGCGGCAACCAGAAAGCGGCTGGCGCAGACAGCGATTGCCAGTCATCGCGGCTGGTCTGGTCAAGGCTTTGTGGATCAACCGGCCCCGGCACGCCGAAACGACCGCTGCGTACCAGTTGCGCGGCCGCATGCTCGATGAAGGCCACGAACGGCGCGTTCGGCTCGACCACGCTGATTCCGGTCAGCGCGCGCACCTTGCCGGCGATCACCAGGGCGGCGTGGCGGAAGGCGAACAACGGCTGGGCATCGTTGACCATGCTGTAGCCAAGCGTCTCGACCGTCGTCGCGGCGCGCGCCTGATGCTCCAGGCGCAGGTAATGCGCGAGCAATTGCTCCATTGCATTGGGAACGGGGGCGTTCATGGTTGCTCGGCGAAGTGCGCGGTGCCGCTCATGCCGGCAAGCAGGCCGCTGCTGTTGGCCGGCAGGGTGCCGATCAACAGCAGGGTCTGGCTGCCTTCATCGATGCGTGCGCCCAGGCGCTTGACCACGGCATCAAGCGGCTTGCCGGTTTCATCGGGGACAAAGCTGAAGGTCTGTTCGGGCTTGAGCTTGCCGAGCCAGCGCGATGGCACCAGCAGGTGCACTTCCAGCGAACGGTTGTCGACGATCTCCAGCAGTGGCGTGCCGCTGGCCACGCTTTCGTGGGCCTGGACCTTGCGCGTGACCACTTGGCCGTCGAATGGCGCCTTGATCTGGCAGCGCTGGACTTGCACCTGGTAGACCTGGGCTTCGGCCTGGGACTGGGCCTGGCGGGCTTCGGCCAGCGCCACTTCGAAACGCCCGACCGAGTTCAAGGCGGCCAGTTGCTGTTTGTTGCGCAGCTCTTCGCGGGCCGCGCGGGCGGCGGCGTTGGCGGCGTTCTGCTGGGCCTGGTAGGCGCTGCAATCGAAGCGCACCAGCACATCACCCTTGTTGAAGGTCTGGCCTTCGGCGTAGGGGATATCGACCACGCGGCCGGCCAGTTCGCTGGCAAGCACGGCCTGGGAGCGGGCGCGCAGCACGCCACGCACTTCACTGGCGGTCGATGTGGCACCGTCGAGCAGCGGATCGGCGTCCGTTGCGGCCTGACACAGGCTGCTGACCATCAGCAACGCCACCCACCACGCTCCCTGCTTCATCACGGTGCATCCTTTGTTATTGCTGTTTATTTGGATTATGTATCGGTCGCGTTGACGCAAACCTGACCACCGTTGGTCAGTGGCGTCGGTAACTCTTGTTGCCTGAAGGGGTCAGGCAGTACACACCGCCACGCGGCCCCGTGCAGAACGCCCCGGTGCCACAGGCACAGCCGTCGGCACGGCCCTGCAAGGGTTGTAGCGCAGGCCGGGCATTGCTGCCAGCCGATTGCGCCGAGCAGCTTTTCTTTGAACCACTGATGGAGCCGTCGTTGCACAGGAACAGATCACCGTCGCAGCGGGCGATACCGCCCTTGCTGCCAGAGCACGGCGTGTTGCCGGCCAGGGCGCCGGAGCCGGCCATCAGCAGTACCAGGCCCACACCCAGCAAACGTGGCGACAGGCAGGAAAGTCGAGCCACGATCTGTGCTCCGCGAAAAGTGGCCGGATGCTATCAATGTTTTTGTCGCTGCGGAAGTAGGCCGCTCATCGGTTTTGGCGTTTATTTACGGGGGTGTTGTCGAAATCCAGGTGCAGGATACGACCAGAGGACCCAACCCAAGCAGGAACCGCAACCATGGACAACTATCGCAAACCCCTGGTGGTTTCCCGCAGTGAATGGCTGAGCGCCAGGCGCCAGCTGTGGCTGCACGAAAAGGCCTTTACCCATCAACGTGACGAGCTCAGCGCGGCCCGGCGCGCGCTGCCCTGGGTTCAGGTGACCACGGATTACCGGTTCCAGACGGCCGACGGCAGCAAGACGCTGGGCGAGCTGTTCAACGGGCGCAGTCAGTTGTTGGTGTATCACTTCATGTTTGCTGATGGATGGACCGAAGGATGCCCTGGGTGCTCGTTTCTGGCCGACCATTTTGATGGGGCCAACCTGCACCTGAAGCAAAAAGATGTGGTGTTGGTGGCGGTTTCGCGGGCGCCCTACGCGGAGTATCAAGCGTTCAAGCGGCGCATGGGGTGGCGGTTTGACTGGGTGTCGTCACATGGCTCCTCGTTCAACCAGGATTTTGGGGTGACGCCTGGGGGCGTGGAGGCTGAATACAATTATGAGCCGTATAGCGGCGATGAGACTGAGCTACCCGGTTTGAGTGTGTTCTATCGGGATGCCTCAGGGGCGGTTTTTCATACGTATTCCAGTTATGCACGTGGGCTGGATATTCTGGTAGGGACGTATAACTTCCTCGATCTGCTGCCAAAAGGTCGGGACGAAGAAGGGACCATGGATTGGGTTCGGCATCATGACAAATATGAAGGGGTGGAGGTTAAAGGGGGGTGCTGTCATTGAGCTGGGCCCGCTCTCTTGTTTTTGGTGGGGTGAATATCGATTTTTTGCAGGGACTTGATGTCACCTTTCCGCCCTTACGGCGGGCTACTTTTTTCAGACGAAAAAAAAGTAACCAAAAATTCTTGCCCCACCATTCGGCCCTACGCTTCGCTTCGGGTCCCTTCACTCCGGTGCCGTTAAACGGGCCCGCGGACACAAGTTGCTACGCAACTTGCACGCCTCGCGTCTTCGGCTACGCCGAAGGGGGCTACGCCCCTGCCCGTTTAACGACACCTCCGTTCAGCCTCTGGTAACGGGGCCGGTAGATCAAAATCAACAGCACAATTCGCTTCGCTCTTGCTTTGCGGTCTATCGCTTCTATGTAGCCGCTGCCGTCAGGCTGCGCTCGCCTGCATAGCAGGCGCCGCCTTTAGGAGCCCTCACGGGCTCCAGCGCAGCCTGACGGCAGCGGCTACAAA
>NZ_JAMDGY010000088.1 GCF_028656955.1 Pseudomonas fontis | reverse complement strand
GATACTGTTGGTCCAAAAGGGCCTTTGAATACCTTGGACGGTGTTCCTGGTCGAGTCCAATCCCGAGTCAACTTGGCTAATGATGGTATGGAGCACTTGGCTTCACGTCACTTGTCGGGCAAAGTAAATGCAAGCCAGTTTTCCATCGGGGAGCTTGAGTTGCGTGGTCTTCTGCAAAGCAAAACGGTTGTGAGTACACCTGTCACACGAATGGTAGACAGTGCTGATGGCGTGCGCTATGTGCGCGAAGTTGATGTGGGACGTTCTATTGGTACGGATAAGTTCAGTGGTGGACAACCAACCTCGATAATGACTGTTATGACTGATAAGTTTGGAAATCTAGTAACAGCATTCCCAGGGGTGCTCAAATGACCTCTCGTGATCATGTTCGAGCGGATTTGCTGAGCTCTATGGCGTCGATGCTTTCGGGGAACACCAATCCTCTGCTGTTGGCTGCTCTTAAAACGGCTTTTCCCTGGTTGTCTTTTGCTCTGATCGTTAATTGGATTCCTGAACAGGCCGAGGATATTTACTCGGTGCTGATCGACTTAGATCGTATTGCGATTGTAGAAATTTCGCGATTAAGTAGTGACTTGGCAGACGTATCAGTTGAAGTGGTAGATTTAAATAAGTATAAGAAGCGTCGCCTTTCCATTGAAAGCCGCCGAAAGCTTGAGGTCGCGATTGATTTGATGAGAGGAAATTACGCTAGCTAGAGGTTTTCGCTAGTGGTCCAAAAGGCGCAGGTG
>NZ_JAMDGY010000087.1 GCF_028656955.1 Pseudomonas fontis | reverse complement strand
TGACCTGTGAGCAGGCCTATGAGGGCCTTACGAAGTAGGGGGGGGAGTTCGGCAGAACGCCGGAGGAGGGGTGGTGGCCTGCGCAAAACCCCAGCTGTAGGCCGCATTCCACCGTTTGCAAAACCACAGAAAGCACGATATTTTGAGTACCCTGCATGAGGCATAAAGTTAATAAAATCAGATACTTAGCGATCTTTCATCCGCTGCATGGGGTGCAAGGGGTCGAGTGTTCGAATCACTCCGTCCCGACCATTTATTTAAACAATCAAGCCACCTTCGGGTGGCTTTTTTGTTTTCTGCGTTAACGGCTCGGAGCTGCGCGTACGGGGCCGGAAAGCGCTGATTCTGTTTGAACGAACTAACTCCCTATCTCAATATGACACGCCGCTATAAGGCTCGAGTTCTGCACGTCAGTTGGCAACAAAAACTGTTTGCCGGGTTGTAGATGCCCCGTGGGCGTAGTTGCTGTTGCTCAGAAAACTAAAGTGGTAGCGACTTGAGTACTACATCCTACAAGAAGAAAGGATTGCTCCTACATCGGTTCATGGTTTGAAACGAACCCAGTCGTTTCACCGCGTATGGATTAGCCAAAACCCTCAATAAAATAGACACTTCTGTATTCCATGTAATCCATTTCCCTATCATACTTTCGCCGCTCATAAGCCATTGCGCCAACCTTGATAGCTCTCTAGTCTCTCCCTCGTCGTTGCCAATTCAACGACCGGTTTTGACAGGCCGTTTTCATCGAGGTCATGTGCATGTCTTTATGGCGACTGTGCGTGGGGCACCTCTGTGTGCGCCGAGTTCCCGATGATCGGTCTGTCAACCCGCGTACAGTTGCCACCCATTTGTTTGACAGCAGATTCGTGGCGACTCCACTCATCGGAGGCACCATGCTAAAAATCGTCCCAGACCCACCCCGCACGTCCCTTGAGGACACCCTCATCCAAATCACGGAACACCTCAACGGTGCCCATTCCGTGGCCCAGCAGGCCCTGCTCGGCACCCCGAGGCCGCCCGAACATGGGCTGAACCTGGCCACCCTGCACGAAATCGAACGCGCCCAGTTGCTGGTCGAATTCGCTTTGAACAAGTTGCAGACGCACTAAGGCCGCGAAAGCCGGGAGTGTTCCCCATGAACAAGGGCAATACCGCAATGCGTTTACAAAGCTGCACCACCGTCGGCGTCGGCTCCTTCGGCGAAGGCGAGGGCGGCAAGGGCGCGCCACGGCTGTTTCGGGTCGAGCCGGGGCACCGCGCAGACTTCGTGCTGGAGCAATCGGCCATGCTGATGGGGTGCGTCTACACACTCACCCAGCAAGCAGCGATCGAGCAGGACGGCACCCTGGTGTGGGCCGCGCACTTTCTCAGCGGCATGGCGAAAGCACTGACCGAAGATGTAGCGCATTCGCTGTTCGTAGGTGAGGGCTGAACGCGCCTAGCGCGTCGTCCAGCCGCCATCCACCACCAAGTCTGCACCCGCCATGAAGGAGGAGTCGTCGCTGGCGAGAAACGCCGCGGCAGCGGCGACTTCCTCCGGGCGGCCCAGGCGTTTGAGCACGGTCTGGCTTTCAAACACGGCACGCATCGCGCCAGGGTCAGCACTGCTGGCGAACACATCCTCCAACAATTGCGTAGTCACCGGGCCCGGGCACAGGCAGTTCACCCGGATGCCCTGCGGGCCATGGTCAATCGCCAACGCTTTGCTGAGCATCACCACGCCGCCTTTCGAAGCACAATACGCCGCGACCCCAGCCTCACCCACCAGGCCCAGTTCGGAGGCAATGTTGATGATCACGCCAGCGCCTTGCTGCTGCATTTGGGGGATTACCGCACGGGAGCACAGGAACACGCCTTTCAAATTGACCGCCATCAACTGGTCCCACTCATCCTCGGTGGTGGTGACGACGGTTTTGGCAAACTCGATGCCGGCGTTGTTCACCAGAATATCAATGCGGCCATAGTGTTCGAGGGTCTGGCGCATCAGAGCCTTGACCTGCGCATCGTTGCTCACGTCGGTGCGGATCGAGCGCGCCCGGTCGGCGCTATCACTCAGTGCCAGGGCTTCTGCGCTGGCATCATTTACATCGGCCAGGACGACAGTGGCGCCCTCGTTGATGAAGCGTTGGGCAATGGCCAGGCCAATGCCACGCTGTGCGCCGGTAATGATCGCGACTTTGTTCGCCAGTCTCATGGGCTTACCTTCAGGGTTCAGTGGACGATGCGTGCGGTTGTCTTGATAGCACACACCACGCCACGCTGCAGTAATGGGCAAGCGCCCTACAGGATCCGGCTACCGGCCTGCATCCGCCCAGCCATAGCCTTGCGCTCACGCCGCACATCCGCTGCGGGCATGGGAGCACACCGATCATGTCGAACATCCAAGGCAAAGTTATCGCAATCACCGGCGCCAGCAGCGGCATAGGCGAAGCCACTGCGCGGCTGCTGGCCAGTCGCGGGGCGAAAGTCGTGCTGGGTGCCAGGCGCACCGAGCGTCTTGAAGTCATCGCCGGCGATATTCGCACGGCCGGTGGCGAGGTAGCGTTCCAGGCACTGGACGTGACTGACCGCCAGGACGTGCAGGCGTTCATCGATTTCACGGTCGCCCAGTTTGGTCGGGTGGATGTGCTGCTGAACAACGCCGGGGTCATGCCGCTGTCCAGGCTCGACGCGGTGAAGGTGGAGGAGTGGGACCGCATGATCGATGTGAACATCCGCGGCGTGCTCCACGGTATCGCGGCTACCCTGCCGCTGATGCAGCGCCAGCGCAGCGGGCAGATCATCAATATGGCGTCGATTGGTGCCTACGCGGTCAGCCCGACGGCGGCGGTGTACTGCGCCACCAAGTATGCGGTGCGGGCGATTTCTGATGGTTTGCGCCAGGAGGTTGGGGGGGATATCCGGGTGACGGTCATTTCGCCGGGCGTGACGGAGTCGGAGCTGGCAGACAGCATTTCCGATGAAGGCGGGCGGAATTTGATGAAGGAGTTTCGGCGTATCGCCATTCCGGCAGATGCCATTGCCCGCGCGGTTGCCTATGCGGTCGAGCAGCCCGCTGAGGTGGATGTCAGCGAGCTGATCGTGCGGCCTACGGCGAGCCCGCATTAAGTAGAGACGGTTGGTGGGGCTGCTATGCAGCCCATCGCCGGCAAGGCCGACGATGAAGCCGCTGGCATGGGGCGCCAATGGCGCCCTTGGGGTGGCAGGTTGTATGAAGCGTTACGGCTTACTCGGCTTTCGCCGCGTCTACCTGTTTAACGGCGATGGCTTCGCTTGAGGGGTGAGCCCCCTGGAAAACTTGCTGGAACAGCGGCGTGAGCATTTTCGCACCGCGCTCGCTCAAGTGGTCATCGTCAACATAAATCGGCACACCGCCTACATCGCCCGTGCAACGACCATTGCTGCAAAGATAAGGCACGGGGTCGAGAATGGTGACACCGCAGCGTTTCGCAGCGATATCCAGCGTTTCCAGAGCGAAGGCCTGACGCTGTTTGTATTCATCCAACGAAATCGATACTTCGCGTCGTGTGCCCTGCATGAGTGCACGCCCCATGGTGTTTGGAACGTTCACGCCCATCTCGGGAATGGGGCTGAGCATATAGACCGGCCTGGACTTTGCGAGCTCACAGGTGGTTTCAATGATGTCTTCGCGCATTTTAATGCTAAAGGCGTCACTCTTGAATTTCGCGTCCTTGAACCTGGTTTGCTCCAAAGACGAAGCCAGCGGTGTGTCAACTTCATTAGGCCCGGCGTTGTACAGGCTTATACGGTTAACAATTACCACGGGTACATTGGCAGGGAGTTTTTTGCTTTCAGCTACAACCCACTGTATGAAATCACCGCAACGGAAGTTCTTTTCGTCACTCTCGATATCTCTGGACAGCGGGCAGGAATAGGCGATCCATCCCAGTGTGCGGCCTTGCGGGGCTGATGCCGCGAATGCGTTTACGGTGGCAGCGGCATGGCTATCACCAACAACCACGGCGGCTATATTGTCGCCATCGCCATACGTACAAGCCGGTACCGGGCTGGCACCATTGAGCATCTTGGTTGAACTGGCAGAGCATTCTTCCGCCCTAGGGTTTTTATTCTCGCTTTCGGCGAACACGGCATTCAGTTCGGGGGAGAAGCGCCCCGGGAAACCTTGTTGTGCTCGGACCAGCAGGGTCGGCAGGGTTACCAGCAGGATGGCCGCCAGCAATGCCCCGGCGCTGACGAGCGATGGCATGCGAGTCAGGGAGTTGCGCGTCGGTATTTCGATCACGCGATAGGACAACCAACCAAACACCACGGTCAATAGCAGGCCGATGGCGATGAAGCTGGCGTCGCCCTGTCGCTGAAGGTAGACCAGGGCAACAACGAATGGCCAATGCCAGAGGTACAGCGAGTAAGAGCAGTTACCCAGCCATTGTGCTACACGGCTTCCAGTGAAGAGTGAGCCTTGGCGTGCCGCGATCAGAATCAGTACGGTGCCCATGACCGGGACCATTGCCCGCCATCCTGGCCAATTGCTGCTGGCATCAAACAAGACGATGGAGGCAATGATCATGGCAAAGCCGATGGCTTCCACAATCTTCTTCGAGCGCTCGGCAAGCATCAGCTTGTTGGCCATTAGGTAGACCATGCCGCCCGCCAACATCTCCCATGCCCGGGTCGGTAGCAGATAGAACGCGGCCGATGGGTTTTTGGGGGATAAAAAGACACACAGCAGCAACGACAGCAGTAGGCCTAGACCCACAATGAAGGTTGCAGGGCCTCTGCCGGGGCGAATTTTCCAGAGGGTGACCAGCACCAGCGGGAGGATAATATAAAACTGCCACTCTACCGAGAGTGACCACGTGTGCAGCAACAGTTTTTCGCTGGAGGCGGAGTCAAAGTAACCGGCCTCCAGGAAGTATTTAATATTTGAAATAAAACCCAGTGAGCTGACGGCATGTGTGCCAAGGATCTTGTAGTCGATGGGAGACAATACCAGCCACCCGCAGCCCATTAAGAAGGCGCAGAGTACAGCAAGCGCGGGGATAATTCGCTTGCCCCTTGAGAGGTAAAAATTAAGAATAGAAAATGATGTATTGGCACTGGTTTTGTTCGAGCTTTTTTCAAGGCCGGATACTATTATTCCGGTCATCAGGAAGCCTGAGATGACAAAGAATATATCCACGCCGACAAAGCCGCCGTAAAATCCAGCAATGCCGAAGTGGTAGAGAATTACGGACACCACAGCCCAGGCACGAAGCCCGTTTATGTCGTCCCTGAATGCAGATTTCTTTGGTGTCATGTCGTGGCTCATGCGATGTTTAAGTGATGCACTTCTGGTGTAAGTGTGTAGGGGCTAAGCAGTGTTTTGTAGTTATCTTGTTGTCCTGCGGATGCGACACTAATCTACTAGGTGCTGGAGTCGCAGGCCTGAGGGGCCACAGTGATCATCATCTATTTCATGACAATTCAGCTATCTTCTGAGGTATTCGCAGAGGGTACGATTTTGCCATCAAACGGCCGATGATACCTCACTTTCAGGCCTGAATTGTGCAGCCGATAGTATTCGCCTGACGGACACCATGTTTCGTCAGATGAGGTTCGACGGCCCAGCTTCCTTGAGCCTACTTCAGGTGATGAGGTTGTGTTGCGAGGTGGTGTTGCTGCGCAGCCCATCGCCGGCCTTGCCGGCGATGGGCTGCGCAGCAATATTGAGCATGGTCTACCAAAGAGCAGGAGGGGCACTCAGCGCCTGGGCGAATACCTCAATGGCCCGCTCCACATCCGCCGCGCTGGTAAACCGCCCCACGCTCAAGCGCACGCTGCTCAACGCCTGTGCCGGCTCCAGGCCCAACGCCAGCAACACATGCGAAGGCGCATGGCTGGCCGAGTTGCAGGCCGAGGTGGAGGAGAGCGCCAGGCTCCCCGCCAACTGATTGCTGTTGAAGCCGCTCTTGGTGATGCACAGGTTCAAGGTGTGCGGTATCCGCTGCTGCGCGCTGCCATTGAGCGTCACACCCGGCAGGCTCAGTAGCCCCTCGCACAAGCGCTCGTGCAACTGGCCAATACGCGCATTCTCCACCTCGGCCAATTGCCCCGCCAAGGCAAACGCAGTGCCCATGCCGACAATCTGGTGCGTGGCCAAGGTCCCCGAACGCAAGCCGCCTTCATGGCCACCGCCGTGAATCTGTGCCTTCAAGGCCGCGCGGGCACGCGGGCCGACGTACAGCGCGCCAATACCCTTGGGGCCATACACCTTGTGCGCCGAGAACGACATCAGGTCGACCGGCAATTGCCCCAAATCGATCACCACCTTGCCCACCGCCTGCGCCGCATCCACATGCAGCAGGGCGCCGTGCTCACGCACGATCTGGCCAATGCGCGCCACATCGGTCAGCGTGCCCAGCTCGTTGTTTACCAGCATCAGCGAGACCAGCAGGGTGTCTTCGCGCAGTGCCGCCTTGACCGCTTCAGGCTGGATCAAGCCCTGCGCATCCGGGGTCAGGCGGGTAACCGCATAACCCTGTTGCTCCAGCTCCCGCGCGGTATCCAGCACCGCCTTGTGCTCCAGGCAACTGGTGATCAGATGCCGGCGCCCGCACGCGCTGCCCTGGGCGATGCCCTTGAGCGCGAGGTTGTTGGATTCGGTCGCACCAGACGTCCAGATGATGTCGTCCACTGCCGCACCAACCGTCTCCGCTACCTGGCGCCGCGCCTGCTCCACGGCCTGGCGGGCCGATTGGCCGAAGCCATGGCCGCTGGAGGCCGGGTTGCCGAAATTACCTTCACGGCCCAGGCAGGCAACCATGGTTTCGATAACCCGTTCATCAACGGGGGTAGTGGCGGCGTAGTCCAGGTACAACGGTGGTGTGCGCATGGCGTGTTCGCTTCATTTTCGAGTAGGGGTAGAGCCGCCTTTGCAGGTCGGTTTCGCTGTAAAAAGAGTACTAACGTCTGCGGTGAAAATTTTTGATATTCGTTCGAGGTTGATGGCCGGGAGTGAAAAATAATTCGCTTTGCATAACAATAATTAGGAATAAAATCTGCACAACGCTTTTAAAGGCATAGGCTTATGCCAAGGCGCACACAAAAAGCGTTTGGCGCTGCACTCAGGGGAGGGGTAATGGACAAGTTCGATCGGGCGATTCTCGGCATCCTGCAAAACGATTGCACGCGCTCGGTGGCCGACATTGCCGAGCGCATCGGCCTGGGCAGCACGGCCTGTTGGCGGCGTATCCAGAAGCTCGAGGAAGCCGGGGTGATCGACAAGCGCGTGGCGCTGCTCAGCCCGCAGCGGCTGAATGTGGCGGTCAGTGTGTTCGCTGCGCTGCGCACCAATCAGCACAACGCCACTTGGTTGCAGCAGTTTCATGACGCGGTAGGCGCACTGCCCGAGGTGGTCGAGTGCTACCGCATGGCCGGGGATACCGACTACCTGCTGCGCATCGTGGTGGCGGATATTGCCGGGTATGACGCGGTGTACAAGCAGCTGATCCGCATCCCGGGGATCACCGATGTGAGCTCAAGCTTTGCCATGGAACAGATCAAGTTCACCACCGGGTTGCCGCTGCAGTATGCGTCGTTTGGGGAGTGAGGGTTGTGCGGGGCTGACGACCCCATCGCCGGCAAGGCCGGCTCCCACAGGGGCCCTGGACCATCCAGCCCTCGATCCCTATACTCCAGCCTTCTAGCAATTCCCTGTCGTCCGCGCATTCGCTGTTTCACAGCCTTGCAACGTCGATCACCAGGCCACGCTCAGTGGCCCGACGCAATGCGTCGAAGCACCTTCCCAGCCCCAGGCTGCGGACCTCAAACCATTCGCGGTAGCGCTTGCCGACTCAGCGTGCCTGTGCCTGCGTATTTTCGGTCTTCCGGTGTTTCGACAGCGTTGCAATGGGGCTCGCCGCCCATCGCACCCTGCGCAAACGGCCGTCTCGCCGCCTTGGCCCACAGGCCATGGACGCTGCGAAACTGAAAGGAAAACACGATGCAAGCAACAGCGTTTTTTCAACTCTCGACCGCCACAACCCTCCTGCTACTGCTGGGCTTCTACGGCGCCACCTTCCTCCTCTCCCTGCTGATTCGCGAACGCAACGAAAATGTCGATGGCTTCATGGTGGCCAACAGCGCCGTCGGTTTCGGCCTGTCATCGGCCAGCATGATCGCCACCTGGATCTGGGCCGCCTCCTTCTACGCCAGCGCCACCTCAGGCTTCAAGTACGGGCTGTCCGGGCCCCTGCACTACGGCTTCTGGGGGGCGCTGATGATCCTGTTCATCTACCCCTTCGGCAAACGCTTCCGGCAACTGGCACCCAACGCGCACACCCTGGCGGAGATCCTTCATGCCCGCCACGGCACCTCCAGCCAGATAATCATGGCCGTGTCGAACATCATCGGCAGCTGCATCAGCCTGATGGTCAACTTCACCGCCGCCGGTGCGCTGGTGTCGATGCTCAGCCCACTGAGCTTCATCCAAGGGGTGCTGATCGCCGGGCTGGGCGTGCTCTCGTACACCCTTTGGTCGGGCTTTCGCGCCTCGGTCATGACCGACTTCGCGCAACTGGTGGCGATGATCCTTGCCGCCGTGATCATCATCCCGCTGATCTTCTTCAATGCCGGCGGGCCCGACCTGCTGGCAGCCAATATGTGGCGGCTGAGTGCCGAGCAGGCGGACTTCTATTCCACCACGGCGATTCTCGAACAGGGCGCGCCGTACTTCGTTGCGGTGCTGGCCTACGCCATCGGCAACCAGACTATCGCCCAGCGCTTGTTTGCCGTGCGTGAAGACTTGATCAAACCGACCTTCCTGATTGCCACTCTTGGCTATGGCGCCATCGTGATCGGCCTGGGCATGTTGGGCCTGCTGGCCCTGTTCACCGGGCTGGAACCGGTCAATGGCGACCTGAACAACATCATTCCGCAAATGGCCTCGACCTACTTGCCGCCACTGGGCATTGCGCTGTTCTTCATCCTGGTGATCGGTTCGCTGTCCTCGACTGCCGACTCGGACCTTGCCGCGCTCTCGGCGATCGTGATGACCGACGTGTATGGCAAGAACATCGCCCGTGGCCGACCCGACCCGCGCCGCATGCTGTGGTGGGGCCGCGCAACCATGGTGGTGGCGACGTTGTTCGGGGTGATTTTCGCCAGCCTGCAGTTCGATATCCTGGTCATGCTGGTGTTTGTCGGCGCGCTGTGGGGCGCGATTGTGTTCCCGGTAATTGCCAGCTGCTACTGGGACCGTGTCAGCAACCGCGCGTTTGTCTGGGCAGTGCTGTCTGCCGTGCTGCTGTTCAGCGTGGTGCGCTTTGAGCTGGTGCCCATCGAGGGCGCCGTGGCGGTGTTCTTCGAGGTGTGCGCGGCGCTGGGCGGTGCGGTGGTGCTGGGGCTGATGGCCTTCGGCTTCTTTGGCCGCACGGCGGCGCTGCTGGTGGCGGCGCTCAGCCTGCTGGTGATGCTGCCGGCGTTTATCGGCAACCTGCGTGAATACATCGTGCTGACCGGGTCGCTGACGGCCTACGGGGTCAGCACCGTGGTGTGTGTGGCGCTGAGTTGGCGCAATACCGAACGTTTCGATTTCAATCTGCTGGCTCAACGGGTGACTGCATTCCAGCACGCAAAAGTAGAGGCAGGCCCGGTCGCCAGCGGCGCTTTCGTCAAACCAGTTCAAGGCTGATTGCCTGAGGAGTGTTGCTATGTGGTTGACCGCTTATTTCTTGGTATGGCCGGCGATTTCGCTGGTGGTGTTGACGGTGTTGGTGGTGTCGCTGGGGCGTGATCTGCGCGCCGCCCGTGCGAGTGGGCAGTCGATGATCTGAGCAACTGCCGACAGGGATGTCGGCACGTTTTAACCAGCGATGTAAATTTCGTAAATAAGATATAAAGCCATTTGAGAATCATTATATTTGGCGCCTCCTGTGGCTACCCACGCAGTTTTTGGGTAGCCAGCACGCGCCCGTTTGCTGGGCGCGGCTACCTCGCTCACAAAGCAAATGGAGACGTCGCATGCAGTCCAGTACCGCCCCCAATCGCCTGGCCCTGGCGTTTGTCACATTGGCATCGCCGGCCTTGGCGATCACCTCTGCCCATGCTGAACAGGCGGCCACCGGCGAGGCGCTGATGGCGCCAGTCAGCGACAATGCGCTGGTCATTCACGAGACCATGGTCACCGCCGAGCAGGAGGCCCGCCAGGCCCTCGGCTCATCGATCATCACCGCTGAAGACATCAAGCGCCACCCGCCGGCCAACGACCTCTCCGACATCATCCGCCGCGAGCCTGGGGTCAACCTCTCGGGCAACAGTGCCAGCGGCGCCCGTGGCAACAATCGCCAGATCGACCTGCGCGGCATGGGCCCGGAGAACACCCTGATCCTTATCGATGGCAAGCCATCCAGCGCCCGCAACGCCGTGCGGTACGGCTGGAGCGGCGACCGCGACAGCCGCGGGGAAACCAACTGGGTACCGGCCGAAGCCGTCGAGCGCATCGAGATCCTGCGTGGTCCTGCGGCCGCACGCTACGGCTCCGGGGCAATGGGCGGGGTGGTGAACATCATCACCAAGCGCCCGACACAAGAACTCAAGGGCAATCTCAGCCTGTTCACCGTGATGCCCGAAGACAAGGCCGAAGGCGGCAGCAAACGCGCCAACTTCAACCTCAGTGGCGGGCTGACTGATGACCTCGCCGTGCGCCTGTACGGTGGCCTGGCCAAGACCGATGCCGACGACTTCGACATCAACTCCGGCCACGCCAGCAGCACCCTGGCCGCCGGCCGCGAAGGGGTGCGCAACAAGGACATCAACGGCCTGCTGAGCTGGAAGCTGAACGATGAGCACCGCCTGGAACTGAACAGCGGCTACAGCCGCCAGGGCAACATCTACGCCGGCGACACCATGAACAGCAACGGCGGCGGCAAGATCCCCTATATCTCCAGCCTCTACGGTGAAGAAACCAACGTGATGCAGCGCAGTACCTATGACCTCACCCACCTGGGCGATTTCATCTGGGGTACCAGCAAGTCATCGCTGACCTACGAATACGTGCGCAACTGGCGCCTGAACGAAGGCCTGGCCGGCGGCCCGGAAGGCGCGATCAATGACACCGGTTCGGCGGTATCGCGCCTGCGCAACACGCGCCTGGCCAGCGAGGTCAACCTGCCGTTCAGCGCAGGCAGCAGCGAACACGTGCTGACGCTCGGCGGTGAATACCTGTACGAGGCGCTGAACGATCAAGGCTCGTTCCTGCCGCAGTCGTACGACCCCAAGGGCGGCGCCGGCAATGCGATTGGCGGCTTCAGCCGCGGCAGTTCGAAGATGTCGGCCAAGAGTTTTGCGCTATTCAGTGAAGACAACATCAGCATTGGCGACACCATCTTCACCCCCGGCCTGCGTCTGGATCATCACGAGGAGTTCGGTGCCAACCTCAGCCCGAGCCTGAACGTGTCGCACAAGCTCACTGATGCACTCACCGTCAAAGGCGGTATCGCCCGCGCCTACAAAACCCCGAACCTGTACCAGGTCAACCCCAATTACCTGCTGTACAGCCGTGGGGCCGGGTGCAGCACGCAACAGACCAACAGGGATGGCTGCTACCTGGTGGGTAACGCCGACCTCGACCCGGAAATCAGCATCAACAAGGAAGTCGGCCTGCTCTACGACCGTGGCACCTGGCGTACCAGCGCGACCTATTTTCGCAATGACTACAAGAACAAGATCATCGGCGGCACTGACGTGATCGGCACCCTGAGCAGCGGCCGGCGCATCACTCAGTGGGAGAATGCCGGCAAGGCACTGGTCGAGGGGCTGGAGGGCAACTTCTTCGTCGAGCTGACGCCGTCGCTGGACTGGAACACCAACCTCACGCTGATGTTCAACAATGACAACCTTGAAACGGGCGACCCGCTGAGCGTGATTCCCAAGTACACGGTCAACAGCAGCCTGGACTGGCGTGCGACCGAGCAGTTGTCGTTCCAGGTGGCCGGCACCTATTTTGGCAAGCAGAAGGCGCCGTCCTATAACTACCGGACCCAGCAGAACTTCGCCGACAGCGTGCAGAAGGATGTCGAAGCCTATGGCCTGGTCGATGTCAGCACCGGCTACAAGATCAACAAGCACTACGATGTTCGCCTGGGTGTGAACAACGTGTTCGACAAGCAGATCTTGCGTGGCGGCAACGCCAGCAGTGCCGGTGCTAACACCTACAACCAACCTGGCCGGGCCCTGTTTGCGGCGTTGAATGTGTCGTTCTGATTCTGGGCTACCTTGTACCGATGCTGTGCCATTCCCTAGAGGTGAAGCGTGACCCCGACCCCAGCACCACCTGCCGCGCGGATCCTGGCTGTTGAAGACGACCCCTTACTTTCGGCGCACCTGGACAGCCATTTGCGCCGTCGCGGCTTTGACGTGACGCTGTGCCATGGCGTTGATGACGACGACGCACTGCACAGCTGGACCGGCTACGACCTGATCCTCATGGATATCCTCCTGCCGGGCCGTGATGGCCTGCAGTTGCTCGGTGAGTTGCGCCAGCGCTTCACCGTGCCGGTGATCCTGATGTCGGCACTGGGGGCCGAGCAGGACCGCATCGTCGGCTTCAGCCAGGGCGCCGACGACTACCTGCCCAAGCCGTTCAGCATGGGCGAGATGGATGTGCGCATCGACGCCGTGCTGCGGCGGGTGGCCTATGAGCGGGCGGTGCCGACACCGCTGGATGCCGAGCCGTCGCTGCTGCGCCAGAGCCATCGCATGGACATGCAGCTGGGCGACGCCGTGGTGAGTTTCACCCAGGTCGAATACCGCTTGATGGAGCTGCTGTTGGCGCACCTTGAAGAAGTGCTGAGCAAACCCTTCCTCTACCAGCGCGTGCTGCACAGGCCTTTTTCGCAGCAGGATCGTGTGCTGGACATGCACGTCAGCCATGTGCGCCGCAAGCTGGCGGCGGTTGGCTGTGGCTACCGGGTGGCCACGGTTTGGGGCAAAGGCTATGTGCTGACGAAGGTGCTGATATGACCCTGCCTGGGCGCCACTCGCTGCTGTGGAAGCTCTGTGGGCTGTTGATCGGCCTGTGCTTGCTGCTGATCTGGGTCAGCCACTCTGGTGGTGGGCATTTCGAGCGGCGCAGTTATCACCTGAGCCACGAGGCCCGGCAAACCTTGCGTGAATATGCCGCGCAGGCACAGATTGCCTGGTTGCAGGGCGGGCGTGCAGGGGTTGATCAGTGGTTGGAGCAGTTGGGTACGCACGAGGCCAGCTGGGCGCTGGTGCTCGATGCAGGTTTCGACTCGCTGAGCAGCACCCCGCTCAGCATTGTGCAGAAGCGCCATGTGTCGTTCATGCGTGAAATCGACTGGCCGATGAGCAATCGCTCGCAGGACATGCCGGCGATCAGCGTGCCGTTCCCCGCCGCGCCGGAGGAGGGCCGGCTGGTGATCCAGCTGCCTGAGCGCTTCATGCCTTCGGCGTTGCCACGCCTGGTGCGTTTGCTCGCGCACGGGGTGTTGCCGGGTTTGCTGGCGCTGCTGGCGGGGGTGTTGCTGTACCGCGTCTTGATCGGGCCCTTGGCCCATTTGCGCGCCCAGGCCAATGCGTTGCGGGCTGATCGCCTGGCCACGCGGGTGGACCCGGTGATCACTCGCAGGCAGGACGAGCTGGGTGACCTGGGGCGCGCGTTTGACCATATGGCCGAGCGCCTGGAAAAGACCGTGGCGTTGCAACAGCGCCTACTTGCCGATTTGTCCCACGAGCTGCGCACGCCGTTGACGCGCTTGCAGGTGGCGGCGGAGAACGAGCCGGACAGCGAGGTGCTGCGTGAGCGCCTGACCCGCGAGGTGCAGTGCATGCGCCAGTTGGTCGACGATACCTTGGAGCTGGTCTGGCTCGACACTGAGCGGCCACGTTTGCCGCGTGACGTTGTCGAGGTGGATGCGTTGTGGGAGATCGTGCGGGAGAACGCCAGTTTCGAGTCCGGCTGGCGCCTGGAGCAGTTGCCGACCGAGTTGGGGGAGGAGTGCCAGGTGCATGGCCATCTCAATGGCCTGGCCCAAGCCTTGGAGAACATCGTGCGCAACGCCATCCGCCATTCCCCTGCGCACGGCGAAGTGCGCCTGGGTGGGCGGCGCAATGGCGATCATTGGCATTTGTGGATCGACGATCAGGGGCCGGGTGTGGCCGAGGATGCGCTGGAGCGTATTTTCCAGCCGTTTACCCGGCTCAATGCTGCGCGTCCGGGGGGCGATGGTTTTGGTCTCGGGTTGACCATCGCGCGTTGCCGGGTGGAGCTGCAAGGCGGGCAGGTGTGGGCACAGAACCTTAACCCGGGGCTGCGCGTGTATTTGAAATTGCCGGCAGTTTAAGGCAAGCCTGGATGGCCCC
>NZ_JAMDGY010000086.1 GCF_028656955.1 Pseudomonas fontis | reverse complement strand
CCTGCAACGCGGGCGCGGCTATCGATTGGGAGGCCTCACGGCCTCCAGCGCAGCCTTACGGCAGCGGCTACAGGTCTCAGTTTTAGCCGTGCTGTACGCCCGCACGCTTGAGCAGTTGCTTGCAACGTTCCGACAGATGCACCACGCGCAAATGCTTGCCCGCCTTGGCATAGCGTTCGCGCAGGGTCTTGATCGCCGAAATCGCCGAATAATCCACCACCCGCAAATGCCGGCAATCCAGGGTCACCTGCGCCGGGTCCGCCGCCGTGTCGAACTGGTTGAGGAACGGCGCCGTCGAGGCAAAGAACAAGGTCCCGTGCAGACGATAGAGCTTGCTGCCGTCCGCCTCCACCTGTGAATCGGCATACAGCTCGCGCGCCTGCTGCCAGGCAAAATTGATCGCGGCAATCACGATACCGAACATCACCGCCATCGCCAGGTCGGTAAACACCGTCACCACGGTCACGGCAATGATCGCCAGCACATCACTGGCCGGCACCTTGCGCACCACCCGCAACGACGCCCAGGCAAAAGTCTGCTGGGCCACCACGAACATCACCCCGACCAGCGCCGCCAGCGGAATGCGCTCGATCAGCGGTGACAGGAACAACACGAACAGCAGGATCATCACCCCCGCCACCACCCCGGACAAACGCCCACGCCCGCCGGAGCTCAGGTTGATCACCGTCTGCCCGATCATCGCGCAACCGCCCATGCCGCCGCACAGGCCGGAAGCGATGTTGGCTGCACCGAGGGCCACGCACTCACGGTTGGAGTGACCACGGGTTTCGGTGATTTCGTCCGTCAGGTTCAGCGTCAGCAGGGTTTCCAGCAGGCCGACCAAGGCCATCAGGATCGCGTACGGGGCGATGATGCGCAGGGTTTCCAGGCTCCACGGCAGCTCTGGCCAGGCCAGTTGCGGCAGGCCACCGGCAATGTGCGCCATGTCACCCAGGGTGCGCGTCGGCAGCTCAAGCAGGTACACCAGCAAGCCCACGCCCAGAATCGCCACCAAGGCCGGCGGTACGGCGCGGGTCAGGCGTGGCAGCACATAGACCACCAGCATGGTCAGCGCCACCAGCCCGAGCATCAGGTACAGCGCTGTGCCGCTGAGCCAGGCGTCGTCGACCTTGAAGTGCTCCAACTGGGCCATGGCAATGACGATGGCCAGGCCGTTGACGAAGCCGAGCATCACCGGGTACGGCACCAGCCTGATCAGCTTGCCCAGACGCAGCAGGCCGAAGGCGATCATCAGCACGCCGCCGAGCAACACGGTCGCCAACAGGTATTGCACGCCGTGCTGCACCACCAGCGCGACGATCACCACGGCCATCGAGCCGGCGGCGCCGGAGACCATGCCGGGTCGGCCGCCAAACAAAGCGGTCAAGGTGCAGATGATGAACGCGCCATACAAGCCCATCAGCGGGTTGAGGTGCGCGACCAAGGCAAAGGCGATGCACTCGGGCACCAGGGCGAAGGAAGTGGTGAGTCCGGCCAGGACATCGGCGCGTAAACGTGTGACTTTCATGCGGTACCTGTGTTGCAGAGGGGCTGTCGAAAAGCAGGTGTGCGCTTCCACCCATGGGGAAAAGCGCCGCCAAGCTTACCTTGGCAAGCGGGCGAAGACGAAAACAAGCGCTAAAAACATTTTAAAAGTTCTTTTAAGTTGCAATAAAGCCCATTACCCATCACTATGCTCACCACCAACAGCCTGCACAGGGTTTCACCATGCTGCCCTTTCCTTCTTCGCCTGATTTTCCCGCAGCCCTCAAAGCACGCCGCCAACTGTGCGGCATGAGTCGCGCCGCATTGGCACGTGCGGCCGGCATACATATGGTCATGCCTCGCAGATACGAAGAGCCTGAGTGTGGGGAGTTTGCCCGTCCACGTGCCGACAGCACCTGGCTGGCCCTGAACAAGGCCCTGGGGTATGAGTTGCCTGGCGATATCGACGAGTTGCTCGCCCTGGAGGTACAGGCTCAGGACGCCGACGGCGCCAAGCCGAGTGCACCCACACCACTGACCCTGGCCCAGGCCAAGGCAGGCTTGGCGCTGACCTTTGGGGTTGACCCGAGCGCAATCGATATCACTATTCGCGGTTGAATCGCTTTATCCATTATTTTGCAAGGAGCACCCATGTACCCAACCTGGGCCAATCGCAGCACGTTCGACTACACCGGTTCTGTACTCACTGGCACTGACATTCGTTATGGCCGCAACTTGCAACACAGCCAACACGTCAGTGCGGCCGAATACGCCGCATTGCGCCAGCATTTCCTTGATCGTGAAGTCGCCATTGGCACTTCGCGTACGGCGCCCGCCAACGACAGCATAGGGGCTTGGCTGCAGGCCGAGGTGAGCCGTACCGCCCTTGCCTCCTACGTGGGGCCTATCTTGCTGCTTGAAGGTTTTGCACAGCGTACTGCCCCATCGCAGATACGGGTTATCCGCTGAATCGGCGTTGAATTGCAGGGCGCTATCGCCGGCAATGCCGGCTCCCACAGGGATTTTGTGTGACACCGAACCTGTGGGAGCTGGCCTTGCCAGCGATGGGCTGCTCAGCAGCCCCCGCTCACTCAGGCAATCACGATCTGCCCTGAACTCAGGCTATCCGCCGCCACCCCCACCAGCGTCACCGAATCCACACCGAACTTGAGCACCGCATCATTGCCCACCTGGCTCAGGTGCGCCCGGTAATCCGGCGCCGTGGTGCCACCCTCCACGCCCATGAACACCAGCTTGTCGCCAACCTGCCAGCCCTGCAGCTGGTCCTGGCCAAAGTGCCCGCTGAACAGGAAGGTGTCCTTGCCGCCCCCCGACACCAGCACATCATTGCCGCTGCCGCCGACAAACACATCATCACCCCGCCCGCCTACCAGCCGGTCATTGCCCTCCAGCCCGAACAGCCAGGTGCCCTTGTCCGATGCCGTCAGCACATCGTTGCCCAGCGTGCCGTTCTTCAACAACGCATAGGCCTCGACCTTGCCGCTGGACAGCAAGCCGTCAACCCCCACCTGATGGCTGACCTCCTTGCTGAAAAACACCCAGCTCGACTCCTTGCTCACCAGGGTCTCCACCTGCTGCACCATGCTGATGGCCCCAGCGCCGTCGCGCACATACACGGTGCCGCCAGCATCCCGGGCGATGTCCAGCTGGTTGAGCGCGGAGCCGAGCATCAGGGTGTCGCGCCCGCCGCCGCCCTGGATCAGGTTGTAGCCGCCATCGTCACGGAAGGTGTCGTTGCCCGCGCCGCCATCCAGGTAGTCGTTGCCGCGCCCACCGTGCAGCAGGTCCGCGCCCTGCGAGCCGATGATGAAGGTGCTGCCGCTGTGCTGCTCGGCGTTGCGGTTGAGGTCTTCGACCCAGGTCGAGCCGCGCGTCACATCGGACAGGTTGCTGACCACGATGGTCGAGTCCTTGCCGGTCCACTCATAGAACGCCGAGTTCAGCACCCGGCCCAAGCCATCGCCGTAGGCGGTCGGCAGGTGCGCCAGCCAGTTGGAGACATTACCGATGGAATACGGCAGCAGGTTCCACGCCGTGGAGGCGTAATGGTCGTTGAAGTTGACGATGTTGTCGGTGCTCGACGGCTTGGCCGCGTCGTGCACGCCAAGCGATGCCCAGGTCAGCTGGGTGCCGTCCAGGGCGCGGAACACCGGGTCGTTCTCATAACCGATATTCAGCACCAGCGACGGGTCGCTGGCCTGGGTGGGTGAAGCGAAGGCCACGTATTTCGAATCATGGTAGAAGCCGCCCCATTGCTCCTTGCTCAGCTCCGCCAGGCTGTTGACCGCCAGCCCGCCGAGGCTGTGGCCGCTGACGGTGATGTCCTTGCCGCTCAAGCCATGGCTGCTGGCGTAGGCCGCCACATTGCCCATCAACGTGCCGAACGCATTGGCGACGTACTGCTTGGCAAAGTCGGTCGGCCCCAGGGCAGCCATCAGGTCGTGGATGGCGTCGGCGAAGGTGTCGCCGAGCAGTGATTCCCGCGGCCCGCTGGTGCCACGAAAGCCGATGCCGATGCCGCTGAGCTGGCCACTGGCGTCGTACTTGCCGAGGATTTCGACCTGGGCGCTGTCAAAACCTGCCTTTTCGCCATAGAAGGTGCCGCGAAAATCGGTCTTGCCCTGATAGCCCAGCTGGGCCGCGCTGATCGGGTTCCAGCCGGCGGCCTTGACCGCTGCCAGGGCGGCGGCCTCGCTGTCGGGGTTCCACGGGATCCCGGGGATCGCGCCCTGGGCATCGGTGCCGCCGATCAATGCCTTGACCAGGGTCGCGGGCAGGCCCAGGCCGAAGCCATGCTGCTGGTAACCAACGGCCAGGCCTTGATCGAGGTTGTGATAGGCGTACAGCGACAGCGCCATGGCATCGGCATACAGGGCTTTGGAGGCAGCGGTATCGAGGTTGCGGTAATCGAAGACGGGCATAAGAGGACATCCTTGTTGTTATTGGAATGGTCCCCAGGGCGACATCGTCCATGTGACACACCGGGCAGGGGTTTGGCGAAGCTGCCATGCCAATATCAGCGGTGTCCATCAACTTTGCCATGGTGATCCAGACAAAGAGCAAAGCATATGGGCCGGTAGCTGCTGCCGTCAGGCTGCGCTCGCCTGCACCGCAGGCGCCGCCCTTGGGAGCCCTGCGGGCTCCAGCGCAGCCTGACGACAGCGGCTACAGAAAAAAGGTGATATCAAAGTGGCATTCCGAAAAACCTGAACAATACTGCGACGGGAACGGATTACCCCACCACCCCGCAAAGGGATTTCGCCATGAGCCAAGCACTGCAACTGGACGTCGCCATCGTTGGCGGCGGCGCTTCGGGAACCTACAGCGCCTGGCGCCTGCAAGAGGCGCTAGGCAACAACAAGCGGATTGCCCTGTTCGAATATGGCGACCGCATTGGCGGGCGCCTGTTCAGCATCAACCTGCCCGGCCTGCCCAACGTGGTCGCCGAGGTCGGCGGCATGCGCTACATGCCCAGCGCCGACCACGACACCAGCGGCCATGTGCTGGTGGACAAGCTGGTCCAGCACCTGGACCTGCCGAGCAAGGACTTCCCGATGGGCAACGAACAGCCCAAGGACCACCCCGTCGGCGCGCAGAACAACCTGTTCTACCTGCGCGGCCAGCGCTTTCGCATGCGCGACTTCACCGAGGCGCCGGACAAGATCCCCTACAACCTCGCCTGGTCCGAACGCGGCTTCGGCCCCGAAGACCTGCAAGTCAAGGTGATGAACAGCATCTACCCAGGCTTCGACCAGTTGAGCCTGCCGCAACAGATGCAGGTGCAGGTGTTCGGCAAGGAAATCTGGCGTTATGGCTTCTGGGACCTGCTCTACCGGGTGCTGAGCAACGAGGGCTACCAGTTCATGAAGGATGCCGGTGGCTACGAGGCCAACGTCGCCAACGCCAACGCCGTCACCCAGCTGCCCGCCACCGAATACAGCGACACCACGCAGTTCCTCACCCTGAAAAAAGGCTTCCAGAGCCTGCCGCTGACCCTGGCGGAAACCTTCGCCAAGCTGCCGGGCGTACTGCGCCAGGAACAGCGGGTGCAGATGAACCAGCGCCTGGTCTCGGTGGACTACAGCGACGACCAGGAATACCCGTACCGCCTGCATTTCCAGAGAACCCGCACGGTCAACGGCAGCACCACCGATGTCGACGAGCCACAAACCGCCGTGCAGGCCCGCCAGGTGATCCTGGCCATGCCACGGCGCGCGCTGGAACTGGTCGAGTCGCCGCTGTTCAATGATGCATGGCTCAAGCACAACCTCGGCTCGGTGCTGGTGCAGTCGGCGTTCAAGCTGTTCCTGGCCTACGAGCAGCCGTGGTGGCGCGCACTTGGCCTGGTGGCCGGGCGTTCGGTCACTGACCTGCCGGTGCGTCAGGTGTACTACATGGGCACCGAGTGCGAGCAGGAGCATGGCGAGCCGACGCTCAATTCGCTGCTGATGGCCTCCTACAACGACATCGGCACCGTGCCGTTCTGGAAGGGCCTGGAGGGTGGCGAAGACTTCCAGGGCTATGCGCCGAATAACCTCAAGGGCGCCTATGGCATCAACGAAGTCGTCCCGCGCACGCAGTTCCAGGTCAGCGACGAGATGGTCCGCATTGCCCAGCGCCAGGTCACCCAGGTGCACGACCAGGTCGAGCTGCCGGCGCCCTACTCGGCGGTCTACCACGCCTGGGATGCCGACCCGTACGGCGGCGGCTGGCACGAATGGAAGGCCAACTACCGCCTGGACCTGATCATCCACAAGATGCGCCACCCGGTCGATGACCAGGCGATCTACATCGTCGGCGAAGCCTATTCCTATGGCCAGGGCTGGGTCGAAGGCGCGCTGACCGTGGCCGAGTCCACCCTGCAGGACTTCTTCAAGCTGTCCCGGCCAAGCTGGCTGCCGGAGCAGTACCAACTGCTCCCCGATCAAGGCCCGGCCGAGATCGAGCCGCCGACCCCGATGGCGTGCAAGGACTGCGCGAAAACCCTTGAGCAGGTCACCGAGTTTGCCTACACGGGGATCCAGCCATGAGCAAGGCAACCTTCAGCGTGGCCGACTACCTGCTGACCCGGCTGGTGCAGCTGGGCGTGCACAAGGTATTCCAGGTGCCGGGGGACTATGTCTCCAACTTCATGGAGGCGCTCGACGCCTTCGAGGGCATCGATGCGGTGGGCGAGGTCTATGAAATGGGCGCGGCCTACAGCGCCGATGGCTACGCGCGCCACACCGGCATGGGCGCGGTGTCGTTGCAGTACGGGGTGGGCACCTTCAGCGCGGTCAACGCGATTGCCGGATCGTTCGTCGAGCGCAACCCGGTGGTGGTGATTTCTGCCAGCCCCTCGACTGAAAGCCGGGCCAAGGCGCGCTCGCAGAACATCCTGTTCCACCATTCCACCGGCAACTTCGAAGCCGACCGCAATGTGCTGGAGCAGGTGACGGTGGCCTGCGAGATCATTGCCGATGCCCACCAGGCACCCCGGCAGATCGACAACGCGTTGATCGCCGCCCTCACCCACCGCCAGCCGGTGTACCTGGAGGCGTACAAGGACGTTTGGGGGGACGAGTGCTCCCGTCCGCAAGGCGAATTGTGCCCGGCACCGCGACCATCGGCGCCGCTGGCCTTGAAGGCGGCGGTCGATGAGACGCTCAGGCGCCTGGCCGCGGCGAAACACCCGTTGTTGCTGCTGGGCGTCGAGGTCGGCCGCTATGACCTGCAGGATGAAGTGCTGCGCCTGGTCAACGACTGCGGCCTGTCGTTCACCACCACGCTGGACGCCAAGACCGTGCTCGATGAGCGCCACGCGCAGTTCATCGGCACCTTTGCCGGGCCGGCGTCGCTGCTGTCGACCTCGGCGCGGGTTGATGAAGCTGACTGCATCCTGGCCATCGGGGTGATCTTCACCGACGACTACCTGGACCTGCTTGGCAGCCGTTTCGAGCAGATCATCCAGGTCAACTGCGAGCTGGCTCGCACGGGTGCCGAGTACTACCCCAACCTGCGCCTGACCGACTATGTGCATGGGCTGATGAAGGCGCTGGAGCAGGATCCGCGCTTCCCGTTGAGTGGCTTTGCCAAACTGCCGGCGCCACGGCTGCTGGCGGCAGCACGTTCCGATGTGCCGCTGACGTATGCGCAGTTTTTCAACACGCTGGTGGAGTTCGCCGAAGAGCAGCACCTGTGGGAGGCCAGCACGTTGATCCTTGGCGAAAGCTCGTCGCTGTACGTGGCCAGCAACATCACCGGCATGCCGCGCGACAGCTTTATCTCGGATGCCATCTGGGGCTCGCTGGGGCATGAGACCGGCTGCGCGCTCGGCGTTGCCCTGGCCAGCGGGAGCCGGCCGGTGGTGGTGGCGGGCGACGGTGGTTTCATGATGGTCTGCCAGTCGCTGGCGGCGTTGGCGCGCAACCAGGTGAATGCCGTGGTGTTCGTGATGAGCAACCGGGTGTATGCGATCGAGCAGGCATTCGTCAGCCTCGATGCGTTCGAGCCGGAGGGCGAGTTTGCCCCGTTCGATACCCTGCCGACCCTGGATTACTGCGCCTTGGCCGAAGGCTTTGGCGCGGTGGGTTGCCGGGTGGAGACAGTGGGCCAGTTGCAGAGCCTGCTGCCGACGATTTTCGAGGAGCGTGACAAGCCGGTGCTGGTTGAAGTGTGCATACCGGAGAAGGATCTGGCTGAGCAGATCTGGCGGTTGGCGCAAACCTGACAACACGGAAAAACATGACGCGCAAACACTGCAGGAGCCGCTTTCCTGAAGTGATCTCTGTGGGAGCTGGCCTTGCCAGCGATCGGCTGGGCACCAGCCGCCAGCAATGCCTGTCTCATCGCCGGCAAGGCCGGCTCCCACAGGATCGGCGTCCAGTCAGCCTCTGCCGTTAGCGTGACAAGGAGTCTTAGATGAAATCCCGCACCACCCTGTTCCTGGCCCTGATGGCCTGCTTCCCGCTGTCAGCCCACGCCCACAACATGAACCACAACGCCACCGAGCCGGACAACAGCTTCACCCCCGCCCCGGCCTCTGCCACGCTGCCCGAGGTGATGAAAGCCTGCGTCAGCGACCAGGACATTGAAAAAGCCGAGCTGCTCTCGGGCCTGGGTGGCACCCGTTACGCGCTGGTGGCCATGAACCAGCCCGAGCAGGTCCAGGCGTTCTATAGCCAGGGCATGGCCCTGCAATATGGCTTCAATTTCTCCGAAGCGATTCGCGCCTTCCACCAGGCCAGCCAGCTCGACAACGGATCGGCCATGCCCTATTGGGGGATCGCCCTGTCGGCCAACTCCAACATCAACAGTGATGCCACCCGAGGCTGCAACATCCTCGCCTACAAGGCCGCCGGCATGGCCCTGGAGAACGCCAACAAACGCCTGGCCGACCCCACCGCCCGCGAACGCTTCGGCGAGCGCCAACTGCAACGGGAAGTGGACTACGCCAAGGCATTCCTCACCCAATACCAGGAAAGCGCCGGCAAGGTCAGCCTGTCCAAGGAGGGCAACGAACGCTACGCCAAGGCCATGAAGACCTTGGCCGACAGCTATTTCGACGACCTCGACGCCTCCACGCTCTACGCCGATGCGTTGCTCAACATCAGCCCGTGGAAATGGTGGGAAGGCAGCGAGGCGATCTCCGACGAGGTCAAGCCGACGACGGCCGCCTATGAAGCCTTGCAGGTGCTCAACCGCGTGCTCGGCCAGGACCAACTGCACAGTGGCGCCAACCACTTCTACATCCATGCCATCGAGGAGTCGCCGTTCCCCGACAGCGGCCTGCCCATGGCCGACCGCTTCCGCACGCTGAACCCGGCAGTCGGGCACCTGATCCACATGGCCTCGCACATTTACCAGCGCACCGGCAACAATGCCCTGGCCAGCGCGACGAACTATTCGGCGGTATCGGTGGACCGCGCCTACGCCCATCAAGCCCAGCCGCAAAGCCCGTACGCGCTGCACTACCTGGGCCACAACATGCATTTTCTGACCTGGACCCTGTCCATTGAAGGGCGGCGCAACGAGGCCATGAACATGGCCGAGGAACTGGTGGAAAACACCACGCGCTACTCGGCAATGGCGTTCCTCTGCCAGCAGTACCCGCAGGAAATCAAGACCAAGTCCGACTACTTCTATGCCGTGCCCTATTACTACGCGGTGCGCTTCCAGGATTGGGATGCGCTGGCCAGGATCACGCCGAAGATCGACGCGGGCCTGGCGCAGATCAACGAGGTGTGCGCCAAGGCCAACAGCGACTGGAAGCCGCTGAGCAAACCCTACACGCGGATCATGGCGGCCTACGCCGAGGCCTATCAGCAACTGGCAGCCGGCGGGCTCAGCAACGCGGCGGCCCTCGACGCCTTGAAGGGGTTCTGGCTGAAGGTCGACAGTGTGCTGGGCGAAGGTGAACTGGCCTACGGCAACAACCCGGCTGAGCAATTGCTGCGCATCGCCAACCTGATCCTGTTCAACAAGGCCCAGCAAGCAACGGGGGAGAAACTGCCGCTGGCCGATGTGCAGCGCAGCAGCGCCGATGTGCTGGCCGGTGACAAGAGCAAGCTGCTGGCCGCCGACCTCAAGGCCCTCGACGGGGACAACCCGACGCAGGTGCTGGCGGCCTGGCACAAGGGTGTCGAGGTGCAGGACAGCCTGAACTACAACGAACCGCCGGACTGGTACTACACGCTGCGCGAGTCGCTGGGTTATGCGTACCTGGCGCAAGGCAAGGCGATGGAAGCCGAAAAGGTCTTCAGCCAGGACCTGAGCGAAAACCGCTTGAGCGGGCGCTCGTTGAATGGCTTGAAGCTGAGCCTGCAACAGCAGCCGGGCAAGGTGGTGCCGGCGCGGGTGGAGCAGGAGTTGCAGACGGCGTGGCGCAATGCGACGGTGAGCCCGCAGCCTTGAGTTGAGGCTGCTGGCCTCATCGCCGGCAAGGCCGGCTCCCACAGATCTCGGGTATTTGCCCTGAATCTTTGTGGGAGCCGGCCTTGCCGGCGATGAGGCCCCGAAGCGCACTACACCTTGCGCGCCTGCAAGGTATAGCTCAACGGCATCCGCCAACGATCCTTGCTCAGTTGCCATTCACCGCCTGCGCCCAGGGTCATCTGCCCGGGCAACGCCTCCCACGGCAAGCTGTCGTGCTCGACCAGCGCGGTAATCTGCATACCCTGCCCAAGCAAGGCGGTAATGATCTCGCCCAGCCCGTGGTTCCACTCGTGGGTTTCCGTTTCGCGCAGGGCCTGCTGCGTTTGCACGTAGGTCTGGTCGTTGACCCACACCGTCGGCTCGGCCCGTTCGAAATACGGGTACTCCACCACCAATTGGTCCTGGTGATCCTCATTGATCGCCAGCAGCATCGGGTGCCCCTCACGCAGGAACAGACGCCCGCCCGGCTTCAGCAAACCGGCCACGTTCTGCGCCCAACGCTCGATGCTCGGCAGCCAGCACAGCGCGCCAATCCCGGTGTAGACAAAGTCGAACGATGCCGCTGGCAACACGCGGGTTGCGTCGTAGACATCGGCTTCGACATAGCCGATCGATGCCCCGCAACGCCGGGCCAGGTCCCGCGCCTGGGCCAGCGAGGCGGACGAAAAATCCAGCCCGCTCATCTCGGCACCCAGGCGCGCCAGCGACAGGGTGTCCGTGCCGATATGACATTGCAGGTGAACCCCGCGCAACCCGGCAATATCGCCCAGACGCGGTAAATCGAAACGCACGACCTCGGACAGATAGCCGGGGTCGCGCACGAAGGCCGCGGTGTCGTAGCCGCTGGACGCGGCGTGCAACGGCGCGCGTTCGTCCCAGCTGGCTTTGTTCAGGGTGAAGGAATCGGCCATGTGCAGCTCCTGCGGGCAGTGAAGTCCTTGAGCCGAGCAAGATAGCGCCAAGCTGAGGGCTGATTCAACTGGTATGGCAAGGCGTTGCCTTGCATCGCCGGCAAAGCCGGCTCCCACAGAAACCGCTCAGTTGGACTGGATCACCGTGGGAGCCGGCCTTGCCGGCGATGGGCTCACCCCAGAACCACAGCCTGCAACCGCTGCCACAACCGCTGCACATGCTCACGCTCGGTCGGCAAGGCACCGATGGAAATACGCACCATCCACTGGCCCTGCAAGGTCGCCGGCGTGACATAAGCCAGCCCCGAAGCATTCAGCCGGTCCGCCCAGGCCCGCGTGTGCTGGTCCAACGCCTCACCTTCCAGCCCGGCCGGCTGATGGCGAATGCACAGGGTCTGCAACTGCACCGGCGCCAGCAACGCCCAGTCCCCTGCCCCCTCGATCTGCTGCGCCAGCCACTGGGCATTCTCCAGGTCACGACGCAAACGCTGCTGCAAACCCTCCACCCCCTCACTGCGCAACATGAACCACAGTTTCAGCGCGCGGAACCGCCGGCCCAACGGAATACCCCAGTCGCGCAGGTTCTTCACCTCGCTGTCCACCGCCGACTGCAAGTAGCTCGGGTTGGTGCTCATGACCCGGATCAGGTGCTGCGGGTCACGCACGAAATACAACGAGCAGTCGAACGCCACCCCCAGCCATTTGTGCGCATTGACCACGATGGAGTCCGCCTGCTCGATGCCGTCCCACATCCAGCGGCACTCGGGGAGGATCATCGCCGAACCGGCCATGGCCGAGTCCACATGCAGCCACAGGCCATGGGCACGGGCGATCACGCCAATCGGCTGCAAGGGGTCGACGGCGGTGGTCGCCGTGGTACCGGTGGTCGCCACGATGGCGCACGGTTGCAGGCCGGCGGCCAGGTCCTGCTCGATCGCCCGGGCCAGCGCCTCGGGGCGCATGGCGAAGGCCTCGTCGGTCTCGATGTAGCGAATGTTGTGTTTGCCAAAACCTGCCAGCAGCGCCGCCTTGTCCACCGAGCTGTGGGCCTGGGCGCTGGTGTAGATCATTAAAGGCTTGCTCTGCGCCTGCAGGCCGCCGCGTACCAGGGCGTAGTCGCTGGCGCGCTCTCGGGCGCAGATCAAGGCCACCAGGGTACTGGTGGACGCGGTGTCCTGGATCACTCCGCTCCAGGCGCCGGACAGGCCGATCATCTGCCGCAGCCAGTCGACGCTGGTCTCTTCCAGCTCGCTCAAGGCCGGGCTCGATTGCCACGACAAGCCCAGCACGCCCAACCCGGTGCTGAGAAAGTCACCGAGCACCGAGGACAACGTGCCATTGGAGGGGAAATAGCCGAAGAAGTCCGGGTGCTGCCAATGGGACAAGCCGGGCATGAGCAGTTGGTCGACATCGTCGAGGATGCGCTCGAACGGTTCGCCCTGGGTCGGCGCCGTGGCCGGCAGCGCGGCCTTGAGGTAGCCCGGCTCGACCTGGGCCATGACCGGCCGCTCGGCAATGTTCGAGCGGTAGTCGGCAATGCGGTCGATCAGCAGGTGGCCTTGTTTGCGAAATTCTTCCGGGTTCACGCGGCAGCTCCTTGGCATGCGAGGTAGTGCCGCTGAGTCTAGGTGCTGCTGGCGCGCTGAAGAACGCCGCCCGGCGCATAGCTGCTATGGCGAATCCGCATACCTGCCCTGCACCCCGAACTGCGACTGCTGCCACAACTCGAACACCAGCCCGCGCAACCAGCGATGCTCGGCCGAAGCCTGCAGGCGCTGGTGCCAGACCACCCAGTAGCGCTGCGTGTGCTCGACAAACGCCAGCGGCCGCCAGGTCAACGGGTGCAGGCGACTGAGCTGGCGGGCGATGTGTTCGGGCACTGTGGCCAGCGCCTGGCTACCGCCGAGCACCTGCACGGCGGCAGAGAAGAACGGCACCTGCAAAATGATCCGCCGGGCCAGGCCCTGGGCACGCAAATGCTGGTCGACGAAGCTGTCCTTGTCGCCACCTGCCGAGATGCGCACATGGCCCCAGGCGCAGTAATCGTCCTGGCTGACCTGCGGTTGTTCGGCCAACGGGTGGTCGCGGTGCATCAGGCACACGGCCCGGTCTTCGCCGAGCATGCGCCCATGCAGGCCGGGCGGTGCGCTGTCGAACAGGGTGGTGGCGAGGTCGATCTCGCCGCTGGCCAGGCGCTCGAACTGGTCGGGTTGCCAGGCGTGATAGTCGATGCTGACGCCGGGGGCCTGCTGCGCGAGGCGCTGCATGAGCAGTGGCAGCATGTGTTCGGCGATGTAGTCCGAGGCGGCCAGGCTGAAGCGCCGTTCACAGCGGGCGGGGCTGAAGGTTTCGGGTTGGCGCAGGGTGTCGAGTTGGGCGAGCACCTGGCGCAGTGGCGCGACCAACGCTTCGGCGCGTTCACTGAGCACATAGCCCCGGCCCTGGCGAACCAGTAGCGGGTCGTCGAAGGCGTTGCGCATATGCGCCAGTTGCCGGCTGAGCACCGATTGGCTGCTGCCCAGGCGCTCGGCGGCGTGGCTGAGGTTCTTGAGCTGCAACAGGGTGTCCAGGGCATGCAGATGGGCGACGCTCAGCGAGGCAAAGACGGGGTTCACGGGGCGCTCCTGCGTGGGGGGCTTGGCAGACTAAGGGCTTTGTCCAAGCATTAAAAGCACGGGTATCAGTTGCCATCTGCATTGACCCCATCGCTGGCAAGGCCAGCTCCCACAGTGTCAGCAGTGTCAGCAGTGTCAGCAGTGTCAGCAGTGTCAGCAGAGCATGCAATACCTGTGGGAGCCGGCCTTGCCGGCGATGAGGCCTGAATGACTAGCAAGCGCTCCTGAAGCTAGAATGCCCCCTTCGCCGCACAAGAGCGCCCCATGGACATCGACCTCGCCCGCACCTTCCTGGAAATCCATCGCAGTGGCAGCCTGGTCGCCGCCGCCCAGCGCCTGCATGTCACCCAGACCGCAATCAGTGCCCGGGTACAAAAGCTCGAACAACACCTGGGTTGCCAGCTCTTCGTGCGCAGCCGCAACGGCGCCAGCCTGACCGCCGACGGCGAGGCCTTCGTGGTCTATGCCAACCAGCTGGTGCAAACCTGGGAAGCCGCCCGCCGCGACCTGCCGCTCCCCGACGGACGTCACCCGGTACTGCGCATCGGCGGCGAAACCAGCCTGTGCAACCCGCTGGTGATCGACTGGATCAGTGCGCTGCACCAGCAAGTGCCCGGCCACGCCATTCGCAGCGAAGTCGGCGACAGCGACACCCTGCTGCGAAAACTTGAGCAGGACCAGCTCGACGCCGTGGTGGTCTACCAGCCCAGCTACGCACCCGGCTTGCAGGTCGAGCAATTGCTGGAAGAAAAACTCGTGCGCGTGCGCAGCGTCCACCAGGCAGAGCCCTACGTGTACATCGACTGGGGCGAGGCCTTCCGCCGCCAGCATGACGCCGCCCTGCCCGATCTGGCCCACCCGAGCCTGAGCGTCAACCTCGGCCCGATGGCCCTGCAATTCATTCTCGAACACGGCGGCAGCGGCTACTTCCGCACCCGCGTGGTGCAGAGCTATCTGGATCGCGGCGTACTTGAACGCGTACCGCAGGCGCCCGAATTCACCTACCCAACCTACCTGGTCTACACCCGCGACCGTGACTCCGTCGCGCTGCAACAGGCCCGCAGCCTGCTACGCCACGTCGCGACGGGGGACAGCGACTGGTCGCAACGCTGGGACCCGCTCATCTGAGGGCAGCTCTTCGCGCTGCACCAGATGGCGATGCAACGCGGCAATCAGGTCGGTCTGGGTAATCACCCCGACCAGTTGCCCGTCTTCCAGTACCGGCAGGCAGTGCAAGCCCTGGTCACACAGCAAGGTCACCAACTCGCTGGCCGGCTGAACGCTCTGCACGCTGATCACCCGTGGGCTCATGACCTGCGCCAGGCGCACATCACGGCGGCGGCCGAACAATGCCCGCCAACTGAAACGACGCTGCGCCATGGCCGGGCCCACCAGATCACTCAGGCTGGCGATGCCCACCAGCTGACGCTGCGCATCGAGCACCGGAAGGGTTTTCAGGCGATGCCCGGCGAGCAGTTTCCAGGCTTGTTCCTGGGTCATGTCCGGGGCGGCACTTTGCACATCGCGGGACATCACTTGCGCGGCGGTAATACCGCCGAGGCTGCGTTGCAGTGCATGTCGCTCGGTGGCGCGGATGATCCGCTCGAGGTCATCACGGGTGATGTCGACAAAGCCGCCAACTTCTTCCAGCGCCTGGTCCAGGTCATTGGCACGCAGGCCCAATCGCTCGGCGGCTGGGCGGTCCTGGGTCTGGTGCAGGTCTTTGCGCGGTGCGACGATTTTCGGGTAGCGCACACCGGTCAGGCGGTTGTAGAGCACGGCGACCAGCAGCAGGCACAACGCATTGAGCAGCACCGGCTCGACCACCTCGATACCCAGCCGGCTCAATGACGGGTCGGCCAGTGCCAGGCTGACCGCCAGCGCCGCGCCCGGCGGATGCAGGCAACGCAGCAGGCACATCAGCAGGATCACCAACACCAGCGCCGAGGCCGCCACCAGCAGGCCGGGGCCGATCCAGTGGTGCAGGCCCAGGCCCACCAGCATGGCGCAGGCATAGCTGCCCAGCAGTGGCCAGGGTTGCGACAGCGCCCCCGAGTGCACGCCAAACAGCAACACCGCCGAGGCCGCCAGCGGCGCCATCAGGTGCAGGGTTACCGCACTGCCGAATAGCGCATTGCATACGCCACCCGCCAGCAGCAAGCCGAGCAAGGCACCGAAGCCGGCGCGCAACCATTCTTTGGGCGGGATATGCAGAGCAGCGGGGATGAAGCGATCAAGCCAATGATTCAGACCACGGGTAGACATGCGACGACCAGGCACCTGTGTGAAGAAAGGAAGCCCGCCCAACAACAGACGGACTTTGTATCGCGAGGGGGCAATACACAAACGGTTCCGTCCATGGAGATGGAAACCGGAAAGTTCAGATGCGCGCCAGTCTGGCGAAATTGTCGAAAGCGCTCCAACGGAAAAAAATGCAGGTTCACTGCATTTTTTTTGCAGTGTCGGTCGGGCCTAGATCACCTTCACCGCGCGACCAATGAATTGGATCGGCCCGGTCGGTTTGCCGGTCGGCGAGCCGCTGCGCCCTTCCAGGGTCAGCTCGAACAGCTGGTCGGACTCAAGCGGTGGCAGGCGATCAAGTGGCACTTTCAACGTCTGCCCCGGCTTGACCAGGCCGAGCGAGACCGGCCCCTGCCAGTCGGCGCCCTTGGTCCAGAACTGCAGGGCCTTGTCTTCGGGTACCTCGGCGACACCCAGCGGGATCAACTGGATGGTCTGCTGGTCACTGGCCTGGATTACCCAGCCTGGGGACTTGTCCTGCGGTGCCACCAGCACCACCAGGTAACTCGGTGCCGGCGCATCACGCCCCAGCAGCAACGTGCCCAGTACCAGGGTCGCCGCCAACCCGGCGGCAGCGAGGCCGCGCCACAGGCCCAGCCAATCCCACCACGGCGTGCTCGGCACGCTGGCGGGCCGTGTGTGCAGCTCGTCCACGCTGTGCTCGATCCGTGGCCACAAGGCTGCGGAGGGTGCGTGCGGGCTGGTCAGTTCGGTGAGCGGTTGCAGGCGTTCTTCCCAGGCATCGACGGCTTCGCGCAGCGCGGCATCATGCGGCAACCGATGCTCGACCTCGGTGCGCAGGCCTGCCGCCAGGGTCCCCAGCACATACTCGGCCGCGAGGGCATCGAGTTCGTCCTGCGCGTCGTTGTCCGGGCCGTCGTTCATCCCATGCACTCCCGCAAGGCAGCCAGGCTGCGTTTGACCCAGGCCTTCACCGTGCCCAGCGGTGCGCCGAGCTTGTGGGCGATCTCGGCGTGGGAAAAGCCGTCGACATAGGCGTGCACGATACAGGCACGCCGCGCCGGCGGCAGTTGGTCGAGGCACAGGTGGATGCGCGCGGCATGCAGCGTGACATCGATGCCTTCACCCAGGGCGACGCCCGCTTCCTCGACGCCGAGCAGTTCCTCGACGCCAGCCCCCTGGATTTCCCGATGACGGTTGCGCAGGTGGTTCAGCGCCAGGTGCCGGGCAACGCTGTAGACCCAGCCACGGGCACTGCCACGGGCGGGGTCGAAGCTGCTGGCGCCGGTCCAGATGCGCAGGAAGGCATCGTGCAACAGGTCTTCGGCCAATGCCGGTTCACGCACCAGGCGCAGCAACACCCCGAGCAGGCGCGCCGCCTCCTGCTGATAAAGGCTCTGCAACGCCGGCCGCTCGCCACGGGCACACGCGGCCAGGGTGGCTTCGTAGTCGAAGGTGCGCTCTAGTTGCGTCACGGATGCCCGCCATCAGCCAGTCGTCGTACCCCCGCAGTCAGGCGGGGGGCTGCGATATGCAGCGTAGACGACTTTGCCAGCGCCAGCCCGGCTACTTGGCCGCCCAGAAGATGTAGTCGGCCTGGTATTTCACTACCTCCTTGGTGCCCTTGTTCGACGCGGTGCAGGCAGTGGCCGGGGCCACGCCGCCCTTGAGCGCGACACGCTGGATGTAGGTGACGCCGGTCATCGCGCCCTTGCCTTCCACCGGGTTGGCCTTGACCAGTTGATACGGCAGGTTGCCGGGGCTGGACGGGGCGACGGCCAACTGGGTGCCGGTGACCTTGGAGCCATCGGCGGCCTGCCAGGTGGCGGGTGGGCCGAAGTAGCTGCCGACAGCCTTGCCACTGCGGTCATTGAGCACGGCCTTGGGGCCGACGAACACCCATTCGGTCTGCCCGGCCATGTCGGCCTTGTCGCGGCACTCATAGGTGATTTCACCTACCCCGACGGTTTCCAGGGCGACCTTGTGGCCGTCGGGCACCTTGATGCTGTCTGGCAGGTTCGAGGTGGCATGGGCGGTTGGCAGGGCCAGCAGCAGGCAGGTACCGGCCAGGGTGAGGACGTGTTTGGCGTTCATCGGCATCTCTCCAGAAAAGGGTGAACAGCGCAGCGGCACGCAAGGCCACTACCTGTACTACCCGCCAGGTGGCGAACTGGATGCAGGCCGATGAAAAAAATCTGCTAGGTTACGAAACCCGGCCTCAGGCCTCAGCCCGTATGAGCACGTCCATGTCCGCAGACCAGCGCTTCACCCTTGCTGCCGAGCAATTGGGGTATTCCTTTGATGGCGAGATCAAGATCGGCGGCAACTACGTGCCGCTGCTGCGCCATGACGACGAGGTTTACATCAGCGGGCAGATTCCGCGGGTGGGCGATACGGTGGTGGTAACCGGGCGAGTGGGTGACACGGTGGACCTGGCGCAGGCCCAACTGGCCGCGAAGATCGGCGCCATGCGCGCCCTGGCGTTGCTGCAGCGCAGCCTGGGTTCGCTGGACAAGGTGCGGCGCATCCTGCGTATCAGCGTGTTTGTGCAGTGCAGCGCGGAGTTCACCCAGCACAGTGAAGTGGCCGATGGCGCATCGGACCTGCTCTATCAGGTGCTGGGTGAGGTCGGCGCCCACACGCGAACGTCGGTGGGCGCCTATCAACTGCCGAAGAATGCCAGCGTGGAACTGGACCTGGTGGCAGCCGTATATCCCGAGGCGTAAGGGTTACAGGCCCAGTTCTTCCGGGGTTGGCATGTCGTTTTCGAAGGCCAGCCAGCCGCCTTCCAGTTCTGCGTGGCCATTGACGATCGGACCGTAGTAGCTCAGGCCGTTGTCGAGGGTGACACAGATGTGCGTCGGGCCGTCCGGGGCGGCCAGGGTGCCGATGAAGTGGACCTTCTTCAGGTCTTCGGTAACCGCTTCCAGACCGATGCGGATTGCCGTGTTTTCGACCGCCTCGACATCATCATCCATATCGTTGCTGATGGTCACGGTGGCGGTGTAGTTGTACATGCAAAGGCTCCAGAAAACACAGGAAGACGGCGCCGGGCGGCGCGCAGGGCGCCTAGGGTAAGCCAGAAGCGCAAAAAACGCCCGTGCCTGACGACGAATGCAGGGTTTCGCGTTTCGCTCACTGATCCAGTGTGCCTGTGCTGGCCTCATCGCTGGCAAGGCCAGCTCCCACAGAAATGATGTACTTCCCAACACTGTGGGAGCCGGCCTTGCCGGCGATGAGGCCAGCATGTCAGGCAACTGATCGCCCACCCAAGCCCTTTCAACCATGCAAATTGCATGGGGATTAAGCCCTGCTCATGCAGCCTGCATGAAGCGCTTACAAACCCTCTGCGCAACCCATTGATTTCCCTAATCTAAACATTTCGTAGCATTTGGCACGCGCGCTGCTCTGTTGAGGTAGAACCCTCCCAACCTGCAACGCAACGGAGCACCCACAATGATGACAAGTGCCGATGCCTATGCCGTTTCCGCCCTGGAGCCGTCGAATCAGTCCGGGGTGTCCTGGGCTGCCATCTTCGCGGGCGCCACCGCTGCCGCCGCCCTCTCGCTGATCCTTATCGTGCTCGGCTTCGGCCTGGGCTTCTCTGCCGTTTCACCCTGGCCGGGCGATGGCGCCAGCGCTCGGCAGATCGGCGTATCAACCATCGCCTGGCTGGCCTTCACGCAGATTTTCGCAGCGGGCCTGGGCGGCTACATCGCTGGGCGCCTGCGGGTGAAATGGGCGCACCTGCATGGCGATGAAGTGTACTTTCGCGACACCGCCCACGGCTTTCTCGCCTGGGCCTTCGCCACCCTGGTCACGGCCGTGCTGGTGCTGGGCTCGGTCAGCGGCATTGTCGGCGCCGGCGTACATGCCGGTGCCGCAGCCACTAGCGCGGCAGTCACCAGCCAACCCGCCGCCCGCGACGATTCGGCGTATTTCATCGACATGCTGTTTCGTGATGATCGCCCCGTCGCCGTGACCGATGACGCCGCCCATGGCATTGCCGCGCGGATCTTCGTGCGTGGGTTGGGCGACAACCAGCTGAGCGCCGAAGACCGCAGCTACCTTGCCAACGTGATCGCCCAGCGCACCCAGATCAGCCAGGCAGAAGCAGAGCGCCGGGTCGATGCGGTGTTCGCCGAAGCCCGCCAGGCCATCGACGAAGCCAAGCAACTGGCTGATGCCGCCCGCAAAGCGGCCGCCGCCTCTGCCTTGTGGATGTTCGTCGCGCTGCTGTGCGGCGCATTCTTTGCCAGCCTGTTCGCCATCTGGGGCGGCCGTCGTCGGGACACTGCGCTGGTACTGAACGTCGACACCGTCCACACCGCTGTACTTCCAGCACATCCCGTGCAATGACAGGAGAACCACCATGCGCTCGATTCTGCTCTATCTGATCGGTGTGCCGATCCCGATCATCATCCTGCTTGCGCTGTTCTGGCATTGAGTGGGCCGGCCAGGCCTGCCGACCCGTTCGGCAGGCCTGGCTTCAGTTCGACAACACCGCGACCCGCACCTGATTCCTGCCGGCGCCCTTGGCCAGATAGAGCGCTTCATCCGCCGTCGACAGCAGGCGGGAGAGTTCATGGCCCGAGCGCTGGGTAACGGCAATGCCGATACTCACGCTCAAGAACCCCGGTTCCAGCAGCGTCAACCCGGCAAAACCATGGCGGATGCGCTCCGCGACCGCCACCGCATTGACTTCGTCGGTGTCCAGCAGCAAGGCGGCAAACTCTTCGCCGCTTGCAGTCGGCCAACATCTGCTCGCCATTGAGCATGAACGCCCGGCGATTGCCGATGCCGGTCAAGGCGTCGCTGTAGGCTGCCGCCTTCAGGCGCAGCTCGGCGCGTTCCTTGACCATGGCCAGGGTCACGTAGCTGATGCCGATCACGTAGAGCATCGACTCGATCAGCATGAACGAAAAGAACGGTATGCCCGACCCCTTCCCTGCCAATGCCTGGTCCAGCTCCAATGCCTGATCGCTGAAGATGCGCACACAATAGAACAAGGTGTGCAGCGCCGTCAGCAGCATGGCCGGCAGGTAGGACACCTCCAGGCTGTGGCGGCTGCGCCAGAACTCACTGAAGGTCAGCGCTCCATAGCCGGCAGCCATGAACGAATAGACCGAGACCCGCAGCGCCAGCGTCTCGCGAAACGCCGGGATCAGGCACAGCAGCAGCCAGACGACCGGCCCGGCGACGGTCTCGCGGCTCCAGGCGTGCAGGATCAGCAGCCCCAGCAGGCAGAACACGAAGATGGAGACCACCAGCAAGGTCGGAATATGCAAAGCCATGGATCAGTACACCGCTCCTACCGGATAGACAAAAGCGTTCACGTCATAAAACGGCGTGCGCTGATAGAACCACTGCAAGCGCGCACTCGGGCTGGCGGCGAAATCCTTGTCATCTTTGAGTTTCTGTTCGAACGCGGCCTTCAATGCCGGGCTCTCGGCCAGCATCTTGCGCGCCATGGGCTCCATCACGTACTCCTCAGGCTCTTCGGCGGCGACCAGGGTCGCGTTGAAGAAGCCCCACGACCAGAACGAGTCCGGGCTTTGCGGGTACAGCAGGTTCACCGCCAGTACGCCCAACGGCTGGTCGACATCAATGACCACCGAACCCACCGGGAAGGTCTGTAAACGCTGGAACGGCTTGGCGACGCCACTGACCAGCAAGTGCCCTTCGTAACCCGGGATCTTGTTCGGCTGGCTGCGATCAGGCTCAAAGCCTCCCGCCACATTGACCTCGTCCATGCGATACAGCGTGACGGCAATGGCCGTCGGCGTGTCGAGGGTCTTCATCTGGATACCATGGGCCTTGAGCCGGGCGATCACCTCGCGCCATTGCCCGGGCACGATGTACTGCTTGGGCCGCTGGGTAACCAGGTCTGGCTCGGTGTTGCCGGTGACCGGCACGCTCAGTTGCTTGGGCGTGTTGCTCCAGACAATGGTCTTCGCCCCGGTGATCGGGGATTGCTCAAAACGGTAGTCGCCGACAGTGAACGGCGTGGTTTCGTCCTTGCCCGGCTTCCAGGTCAGCACCACCTGCTGCTGGCTGCGCAGGCGTTCGCGGTCCTGGCGGATGGCCTCGCGCAAGGAAGCCGCCTGCTCGCCAATCACCTGGAACATCGCCTTGAGCATCACATAGTTGCCCAGCACCTGGGTTTCGTACGGGTGCAGGGCATGCTGCTCGATGAGGATCGACGGCACGTTGCGGATGTCACCGTATTGATTGGAGAAGCGTGCCAGGTCGCTGCGGTAGGGATAGTAGCCCTGGGTCGGGTCCTGGTTGTCGTTGAAGCTGATGCACTCGTGCACCACATGACCATCATCCTGCAGGGCCTTGTACACTGGCGCGCGCATGACGGTGTCCAGCCAGGCGCTGCTGGCCGGCGACCAACCGTTGCCGTTGTGGCAATAGGAGCTGTCGTAGGGGTACATCGCCCCGTCGGTGGAGTGGGTGTCGGCGAAGAACGCCAGGTCGTAGGTGTTGAAGACCCAGGCGACGTTGCGGATCTCCGCGCTGTCGAGCTTGGTGAAGTCCCGGTTGAGGTTGTAGTTCAGGCCATTGACCCGCCAGCCGGTGTCCAGCGGGCCGTTCTGGTTGATCCGGCCATAAGGGCTCTTGCGCAGGTCGCCGTCGATGTTGACGGTGGGAATGAACAGGAGGTTGACCTTGTCCAGCAGGCCGGCCAGCGGTTTGTCGCCGGTAGTCATGTCCCGCAGCAACATGAACATCGCGTCCTTGCCGTTGGCCTCGCCTGGGTGGATTTCGGCCTCGATGAACAGCGTCGGCTTGCCGGAGGCTTTCAGGCCCGCGGGCGACTTGTCGGCTTCGGTGGACACCACCGCCAGCAGCATCGGGTGACCTTCTGCGCTTGTTTCCGGCAGGTCGCTGAGCTTGATGGTGCCGCCGGAGGCTGCAGCCAGCTTGTCCATATAGGCACGCGTCTGCGTGTAGTTGCTGGTCTGCTGGAATTTGCTCGACTCGGCGAGGGTGATCAGCGGGTTGTCCGGCTTGGCGAGGTAGCGCGTGCTGGTCAGCGTCTGTTCGAACATCGCCGGCAGGATGCGCTGCTTGGCTGCCGCCGGGTAACCGCTGTCATCGATATACGCCGGTGCGGCGGGCAATGCCGCCAGGGCCGGCAGGCAGCTGCCCAACAGCATCATGCCGAGCAGGGGCTTCAAGCGCAGGTGCTTCATGATGGATCCTTATCATGAGTAATCGGGGGACAGCTTAGAGCAAGATGGCGTAAATCCTACACCAGCAATCGCTCAATGCGCCGCCCGCCGACCCAGGGTATGCACCGGCGGGGCTCGACTGGTATCGTGGCGACCGCAAAAAATCTGCGGTACATGACAAGGGGAATGATGTTGAGCCTGCAAGAAAACCTGACTTCGGACCTGTTCGAGGTCGACAAGCGTCTCTCGCTCAAGCCCGTGGTGGAGTTCAACAGCTACCTGGCCAACGCCTTCGGCGAAGGTGCCTGTTCGTGCAGCCGCTGCCAGCAAGGTGCTGGTGACGAGAGCGGGTATGCCTACGCGCATACGTTCAACTTCAACGGCCTGACCGTGAACCGCCGCTTCGCCACCACGGCGGGCAGCGATGTGCTGATGGCGTTGAAGAAGGCCTGGTTGTCGTATACCAAGGCTGAACTGGGGACGGCCGGCGTGCTGGACCTGGCGACGATCAAGTCGTTCGTCGAGACCCAGCTGCATGTGCGCCTTGTGCCGCTGTTCCTGGCCAGTGGGCTGGTCAAGGAAATTGACGGTGAGTGGGTGCTGCAGCCGCAAGCGGCCTGAGGTTCGCGCTGACCCTATTCGCCGGCAAGGCCGGCTCCCACAGGGGTATGCAGCACTGAGCACCTCTGTGGGAGCCGGCCTTGCCGGCGATAGCACCCGTCAGGCCTGTACTGGCAGCGCCGAGGCCGGCAACCCGAAGACCCGGTCAAACAGCCAGTTGTAGGCAAAGGTGTAGCACGGGATCAGCACGATGAATGCCAGGTCCACCAGGAACGCTTCCCACAGCGAAATCCCCAGCCACCAGGCGATCAGCGGGATCAGGTAGACCACCAGGGTCAGCTGGAAGCCAATCGCATGCACCACCCGCCGCGCCACGCTGCGCCCCCGGGTGAGCTGGCGGCTCTCCCACCACTCGAACAGCGTGTTGTAGATGAAGTTCCAGGCCATGGCGATGGTGGTGATCAGCACCGCCAGCGGCCCGGTGTTGCTCGGCGCAGTGCCCGACAGCAGCGCCAGGCCAAGCGTCGACAGGCACAGGCCGATCATTTCGTAGGCCGAGACATAGACCAGTTTGCGTTTTACCCCTTGCACCCTTTACCTCGTATTCAAAGCCATTGGCCACCCGGTCGGGGCAGCAGAGGGGCGCAGGATGAGTCAATGTTCTTGACAGAAAAAGTCAGCAACTATCAGATTGACTGATATCAACCTGCCTCTTGGCCGCGCATGAACTTCTCCAGCGACAACATCGAACTGTTCCTTGCCGTGCTCGACCGCGGCTCGTTTTCCGCCGCTGCCCGCGCCCTGGGCCGCGTGCCTTCGGCCGTGAGCATGGCGATTGCCAACCTCGAAGCCGAGCTGGGCTTCGCCTTGTTCGAACGCACCCACCGCGAAACCCGCCCCACTGCCCTCGCCCAGGCGCTGGAACCGCATGCCCGGTTGATCGCCGAGCAACTGGCGCAGTTGCAGGTGCATGCCATCGAGCTGTCGCAAGGGCTGGAGAGCAAGCTGGCCATTGCCGTGGTCCCGGACATCGACCATCAACCCCTGCTGCGCGCGATCAAAACCCTCAGCGAGCGCCACCCGCTGCTGGATGTCGAAGTGTTCACCGCTCCGCAGGAGGATGCCCTGCAGCTGTTGCACGAAGGCCGGGTCGGCCTGTGCCTGGCCTTCGCCGGGCTGAGCGTCGACCCACGCCAGCGCTTCCAGCACATCGGTACGGAGTCCCTGACCGCCACGGTTTCCCCCCATCACCCGGCGTTGAGCGAGCGCGGCCAGGTGCGCTACCTGGAAGACCTGATCAACGTGCGCCAGATCATCGTCGCCAGTCGCGACCTGCCCATGGCCGACACCCGCCCGCTGATCGGCACCTCGCATTGGCGCACCGACAGCCTCGGCATGGCCATCGAGATGGTCGAGGCAGGCCTGGGCTGGGGCGACTTCCCGTTGTCGCGCATTGCCCCGCTGCTGGCCGCCGGCAGGCTGGTGCGACTGGCCTTTCGCAACACCAAGAACGAGCTGCAACTGCCCGTGCATGCCTGCTGGCGCAAAAGCCAGCCGCTGCAACGCGCAGCCCAGGAACTGGTCGGTTTGCTGGTGCGTTGAGACGGTTTGAAACACCTGTGACAAAAAGCCCGTAAATTTTTCAGGCCTTCTGCCGATAACCTTCGGGTTAGATGCCTGGTTCAGCGCGACAGCAGTGCCCACAAGGTCCTGAAACGCTCGGCCACACTTCCTTTTTCTGGCACAAGGTCTCGAAACATGAACCTGAAATTCCGCCACAAGATCCTGCTCAGCGCCTGCGGCGTGGTGGTCTTGGCCTTCGCATTGTTCACCCTGTACAACGATTACCTGCAACGCAACACCATTCACCAGAACATTGAGTCCTCCGTGCAGCAAGCCGGTGACCTGACCGCCAGTAGCGTGCAGAACTGGATGAGCGGCCGTGTGCTGGTGCTCGAGAACCTCTCGCAGAACGTCGCCCACCAAGGCGCCAACGCCGACTTCCCGGGGTTGGTCGACCAGCCGTCGTTCACCGACAACTTCCAGTTCACCTACGTCGGCCAGGCCAATGGTGTGTTCACCCAGCGCCCCGACGCGAAGATGCCTGACGGCTACGACCCGCGCCAACGCCCGTGGTACACCGCCGCCGTTGCCGCCAACAAGACCATGCTGACCCCGCCGTACATGGCCGCCGTCGGCGGCCTGGTGGTGACCATCGCCATGCCGGTCAAGGCCAAGGGCTCGGGCGAGCTGCTCGGCGTGGTCGGTGGTGACCTGAGCCTGGCGACCCTGGTCGACATCATCAACGCCGTGGACTTCGGCGGCATCGGCCATGCCTTCCTGGTGGACGGCAACGGCCAGGTGATCGTCAGCCCGGACAAAGACCAGGTGATGAAGAACCTCAAGGACATCTACCCCGGCAGCAACCTGCGCATCCAGTCGGGCAACCAGGACGTGGTGTTGAACGGCCAGGAGCGCATCCTCTCCTTCACCCCGGTCGCCGGCCTGCCCTCGGCCAACTGGTACATCGGTCTGTCGATCGACAAGGACAAGGCCTACGCCCCGCTCAGCCAGTTCCGTACCTCCGCGATCATTGCCATGCTGATTGCCGTGGCGGTCATTGCCGGCCTGCTCGGCCTGCTGATCCCGCTGCTGATGCGTCCGCTGACCACCATGGGCCGCGCCATGCAGGACATCGCCCAGGGTGAAGGCGACCTGACTCGCCGCCTGGTGGTAGAGAACAAGGACGAGTTCGGTGAACTGGCGACCTCGTTCAACCAGTTCGTCGAGCGGATTCACGCGTCGATCTCGGAAGTGTCCTCGGCTACCCGCCAGGTACACGACCTGTCGGAGCGGGTGATGGCGGCGTCGAACGCCTCGATCATCGGCTCGGAAGAGCAAAGCATGCGCACCAACAGCGTTGCCGCCGCGATCAACGAACTGGGCGCTGCTACCCAGGAAATCGCGCGCAACGCCGCCGATGCCTCGCAACACGCCAGCGGCGCCAGCGACCAGGCCAACGACGGTCGTCAGGTGGTGCAGGAAACCATCTCGGCGATGACTGCGCTGTCGCAGAAGATCAGCGAGTCGTGCCAGCAGATCGAAACCCTGAACACCAGCACCGACGACATCGGGCAGATCCTTGACGTGATCAAGGGCATCTCCCAGCAGACCAACCTGCTGGCGCTCAACGCGGCCATCGAAGCGGCCCGTGCCGGTGAAGCCGGCCGTGGTTTCGCGGTAGTCGCCGATGAAGTGCGCAACCTCGCCCACCGTACCCAGGAGTCGGCCGAGGAGATCCACAAGATGATCACCACGCTCCAGGTGGGCTCGCGTGAAGCGGTGCACAACATGAACGCCAGCCAGGTCTCCAGCGAGGAAAGCGTGGTGGTGGCCAACCAGGCGGGCGAACGCCTGACCAGCGTCACCCAGCGCATCGGCGAGATCGATGGCATGAACCAGTCGGTGGCAGCCGCTACCGAGGAGCAGACTGCCGTGGTCGAGAGCCTGAACCTGGACATCACCCAGATCAACGTGCTCAACCAGCAAGGCGTGGTCAACCTCAATGACACGCTGAAGCATTGTGATGACCTGGCGCGTCAGGCCGGGCGCCTGAAACAGCTGGTCGACAGCTTCAAGATCTAACCCCCGCCCCTTGTGCAACCGACTCTCCCGACGAGTCGGTTGCAATACTTCAACGTACCTCCTACAGCTTCCGTAGTTATAACCTAATAACGAACTAGTCTATTTGGCTATAAAAAAACCTTTATGCTGCGTTCATCCGATCACGGGCACGTTGGGCGTTTAGGTTATTTATGGATGTAGGATCTTTCGGCTTCACGATTGCAGGCTTGGTTGTAGGCTTCATCGTCGGCGTGACCGGCGTTGGCGGTGGCTCGCTGATGACCCCCATCCTGCTGTGGTTCGGCATCAACCCGGCAACCGCCGTGGGCACCGACCTTCTCTATGCTGCAATCACCAAGGCCAGTGGTGTCTGGGTGCATGGCAAGCAAAAGAACATCGACTGGAAGATCACCGGCTGGCTGACCCTGGGCAGCGTCCCGGCTGCGGCAATGACCCTGTGGTTCCTGTCCACCCTGCACACCGACACCCAGGCGCTGAACGCGATCATCAAGCAAGGCCTGGCGGTGGTGCTGATCCTTACCGCGCTGGCGATCCTGTTCAAGGCCAAGCTGCAAGCCTTTGCCAGCAAGCACGCCAGTGACCGCTATAGCCTGAACGCACGCAGCCTGAACTCGCTCACCGTGGTCACCGGGGTGGTACTTGGCGTAATGGTTTCGCTGACCTCCATTGGTGCTGGCGCGCTGGGCACCGTGGCGCTGTTCCTGCTGTACCCGCACCTGGTCACCCGCCGCCTGGTCGGCACCGAGATCGCCCACGCCGTGCCGCTGACCCTGGTGGCGGGCCTGGGCCATGCCGGCATGGGCAACATGGACTGGTCGCTGCTGGGCTACCTGCTGCTCGGCTCGCTGCCGGGCATCTACTTCGGCAGCCACCTGACCGGGCGCATCTCCGACAACGTCCTGCGCCCGTGCCTGGCGGCGATGCTGTTGATGATCGGCTACAAGCTGGCGTTCTGATTCCCCCCCCGGCGCAGGGGTAAAACCCGCGCGCGTGACGCGTCGCACCTGGCCAGGACGACGCTGCGACGCATTGCGCGATGATCAACGTGAATACAGTCAGAGTGCATTTTCCAGTGACTCCATCGGGAACGCGCACGCCGCCTGGAGGCCACGATGAATTACCCGGGTCGGGCTGGCCATCTTCAGCCTGGCGGCGATCTACAGCTTGGCCACGGGGCTGATCGTGATCTGACCGGGTACCCGGTGCTCAGAGCACCGGGTTCACGAACGGGCCACCGCTGAACTGCACGAACAGTTTGCGCAGCTCTTCGTTTTCCGGGTTGATGATCAAGGCCTGACGCAGGAACTCCAGGCCTTCAACCGTGTTGTCCATTTGGCAGCTGAGGGCAAACGCCAGGTACAGGTTGTGCGCGTTGAAGAAGTCGAACGACAGCGCAGCCTTCACCAGGTGCAGCGCACCGGTGAGGTCCTGTGCCTGCAAGCGTGCGTTGAAGGCGTCGTTGAACTGGCTGACATCCGTATAGGTCAGGCCCGACAGCCCTTCCTGCTTTCTCAACACCACCGTGTGGCCATTGCCGACTTTGGAGTCGGTTTCCTCGACGCTTTCGATCAGCCAGTGGCCAATGCCGACGGAGTTCACCAGGTTGATCGCGCGCAGCATGCTCTGCAACGAGAACACCAGGTGATGACCACGCCAGAGGTGTTCACTGATCTTGCTCATGTCGATGCGTTGCTCATACGCCTCGATCATCTGCTCAAGGGTGGTCAGCGCACGGATCCGGTCCGTGGGTTCGGCGTTGCGGTTGGGGAAAATGCAGAAGAACACCCCGCCATCCTTGACCACCCGCGAGGCCTCGACATAGGCGGCAAACAGGTTCGGCACATGCTCGATGACGTGCGAGCTGATCAGGTAGTCGAAGGTGTCGGCGGCGAATGGGATTTCCAGAAAGTCGCCCAGCGCATCGACCTTGGCCGGCGCCACGTGGTAGCTGCCCTGTTCGGCCTTGTAGTGCTGGTAGTCTTCCAGGTCCTTCGGGTGCAGGAATGACTCGCCATCACAGGGCGCCAGGTTGAGGCAATCTGGCAAATAGAAGGCGTTATGCGCGGCAGCGCCAAGCTCCAGGCCGAAACCCTGACAATACTTGCTGGCCAGTGCCATTCCATTAACGTTCATAACGACTCTTGTCCCTTCGAAAAATAGATGCCAGGCCGAGCAGGCAGCCGACACGATCACTATCGGCTAGCGCAGGATTTTATTGAGTCGGCGTCGGCTGCACTGGCCTCGGCGTGCTACTGGATCGGCATATCACTGAAAAGCGCCGAATGGCTCTCCTGCTTACCAAAGATCATGTCGTACTGGATTGCATGATAACGCTGGATTGACGGGTCTTCTTGCCCACGCCAGTGTTCGATCCATTGCCCATCTTCCTTGCGCAGCACACGGCGGTCGACCACCGGGAACGCCCGCGCTACATCCTGCAGTACACCGGAATAGAACGGGTGCTGGATATGCAGCTTGTTCATTATCACGCTCGGAAGCATGCTGGGGCTCAACAGTTTCTCAACCTGAGCACCCGACTGCGCTGGGGTAGAAGACCAGATCACCAGTGGCGTTTGATGCAGGTTCACATAATCACTCTGACTCAACTCATCGGACGCTGAGTTGCTGACGAGACCGGACTGTCGATAGGCAGACAGGTTCTTGCCCAGATAGGGCGTATGGTCGCCGAAAAAGACCAAAAGGCTGGGGCGCGAGCGTTTGCTCAATCGCTCAATCAACAACTTCAATGCGTCATCCGCATCGTGTACGCCTTGGCTATAGATCTGCACGGCATCGTGCTCATCCAGTTGCCCATCCAACTGCATGGAGACCATGGGTTGCGCATACCTGTCCTTTTCATAAGGACCGTGGTTTTGCATGGTAATGGCGAACAGCACCGTTGGTTGCGTGGTGGCTTCCAGGGTTTCATACAAACGATCCAGCAATGCCCCATCACCCGCAAATGGGCCACGGGCTGCAATGCCGGGCATATCTTCAAGCGCCATGAAATGGTCGAACCCCAGGTACCGGTAGACGTTGTCGCGGTTCCAGAAGTGCTTGTAGTAGGGGTGCATGGCCATGGTCGCATAGCCCTGAGCCTTCAGCGTCCAGATGATCGACGGGAGGTTCCTGTGCACATACTGTTGATACGGCACAGAGCCGACGGGCAGGAAGGCATTGGAGAAACCGGTAAGCAGCTCGAACTCCACATTCGAGGTGTTGCCACCTTGGCTAGGTGAAAAGATATCGCCGGAAGACAACGCACGTATGGTCGGCATGGGATCAGGGCTCAGGTGGACGCCCGGCAGACGTGTAGGGTCCCAGAAGGCCTCGCTCATGACGAAAATGATGTCTGGTCGTTGCTCATCACTTGCCGCAGCCGGCACAGCGGGAAGCTTGGCAACTTGCTCCAGCACGGTATCGACGGACAGGTCTGGCCGCTCGATCAGTGCGGACTCCATGTTCATGGCAAAGGCCAGGATAAATCCGTTCTGCCTGTAGTTTTCGACCTGAACCCAGGGCATGGCCTGAATCTTCAGCACGTCCTGCACAAACCGCTGACCGAAAGCGGTGTTGATACAGACCACCAGGGCAAGCACTGTCAACACGCTGCTTGCCAGCATCGGCCGCCCAGGCGCTGTGCCGCGCTGCTTGCGGAAGACCAGGCGAATGAGCCAAAGCGTCAAGGCAGTCAGCAGCAGGCCGCACCCGAGCACAACCATCAACTGCTGGGGCTTTTCATTGGCAAGCTCAGGCAGCAACTTGTAGATCTGCTCGGCAAAGATGAAATCCCAGGGATATAGCGGCTCTGAAAGATAGCCCAGTTTTTGCTGACTGATAATTGCTATCACTATGAGTGGCAGCGCCAATGGCAACATTGAGAAATAGCGCCGCCGCACTACGGTGTCGAGCAGAACAAACAGACTTGCCAACAACAGTGCCGTTACGCTCGCTTCGCGTATCGAGAGGGTCAGAAAGTTCAGCGTAACCAGGTTCAATCCAGCACACCATTCAACCAGGCATACCAGTAACACGGAGAAAGAAAGATAAATAAACGCTTCGCGTATAAAACGGAGTATACCGCTACTCACTGTTGCAATTTTGCTCACTGTGCAGAACCTGGCGATTAGAATATTGGAGGATGGCCGGCTGCGGATTTTATGTGCCTCACGGCAGAATTGCGAAATATTATTGCAACAATCCATCGATACCGCCTCGCCCCTCCAGCGGTGAGTTCGACATTTATCGCTCTGCCGTGCAAAAACCATCAGGCGGTGCGCCTCTCGCTCGAAGAGGCGCACACTTTCGACCGGAACAGCGTCTCGCTCCACCGCTCGTGGCGGCACCCAATACCCACGAGGCAAGGTGAAGCGTCAGGTCATGGGATCGCCGTCGCAAGCTGCTTGAGTACCGGAAGAATAATTGTCGACCCCACATATTTGGACGCCGCGGGTGTGAGGTGACCATAATCAACAACCAATAGCGACTTGCCATTATCTACCTTGGCAAGGCAAGCAGGCCCTTCACACAAGCGCTCAATCACAGAGATGTAGGTAATGTACTGTTTGCTCAACGTCTGGCCGAGCAAACCATCAGACGTCAGCATTCGTTGATCAAGCCCCTGATCAACAATATGGTCGCCATTGGACTTCCAGTGCCGCTTGGTCATGACCAACGGCAGCGACGGCCGCCATTGCGGGACCGGACCAACGAGTACAACGTTTTTGACACCCAATGTCTTCAAATGCCGGGCTATCTCATTCCAGTCGGTACCTTCGTGCGCGCTCGCTTGCGCCATGACCACCACGTCCGGTTTTAGCCTCGCCATTTCTTGCAAGGCAAAATCATTGGAGGCGTTGCAGGTCGCCTGAAACTCCAGCGTTGCAGAGTCATGCGTCAGCGACGCCCCGCAGGCCGATGAGGTGACCTGATAAAAAGCGACTCCCTCAGGCAAACTACTGCGAATACCCAGCGATAGGGCTTCCGCATGAGAGTCCCCCCACAAGAAGACTCCCCCCTCACCCTGCTTGCGCGTGCACGACGCGTCAATTTGACTGGAGCCTGAAGCGGCCAGCGTTTCATAGGTATTGCATTTCAACCAGTAGGCGTCTGTCAGGCCCTTGTGTAACGCTACATACTCATTGACGAACGCTGACTTCTCGCTAATACCTTCGCCACGCACATCGGAATCTACTCCGTCGCTCTTGTAGACAAACAGGCTAAATAGAACGAGTGCAACAACTCCAGTGACAGGGGCCGCTGCGCGGAGCCCCTGCGCGTGTTCAGCGCGTTTGCGCTCGATCAGCCAATAAGAGATACCCCCAAGTACGAGAGAGACGATCACGCCCAGCAGCATGCTGGTGACACTACTCAACCAGCCCGAGTAGCTCATGTACACCATCACCGGCCAGTGCCAAATATAGATCGAGTAGGAGTACAGGCCCACGCGCTGGAATACAGGATTGCCCGTGACCATGGAATCCTGTCGATTTGCCGCAATGACCATCACCGTCCCCACCACAGGCAGCAATGCGTAGTAGCCAGGCCACATGACCGCTTTGGAGATGACCACATACCCCAGCAAAATCAAGCCCAGCCCCAACCATTCCAGGGCCCGTTGATAGTTTTTACCGAGCGATAGCGGAAACAGGAAGGCCAGGCCACCGGCGCAGAGCTCCCAACTCCGTGAAGACAACAAGTAGAAGGCGCGCAGGCCAAAGAGTTTCGTCAGCAACAATAGTGCAACGGGGTAGATCAGGTAGAACTGCCACTCCACCGACAGTGACCAGGTATGCAGAAGCCAGCGCTCATTCAGGCTGGCAGTGAAATACCCCAGCCCTTTCAAGTAGGTGACGTTCGAATAGAAGCCCAGGCTGCTCAGCACATGCTTGGCCATTTCCTTGTATTCAGCCGGGAGTAGACTCATCCAGCCAAACACCATCAATGTGCAGCACATGACCGCCAACACCGGCACGATACGTTTCACCCGGGCAATGTAAAAGCGACGCAGGCTAAACGTATGTGCCTTGACCCCACGACAAATAATTGCCGTCATGAGGTATCCCGAAATCACAAAAAATACATCCACACCGGCAAAGCCGCCCGGCAGCCACATGGCGTTGAAGTGGTAGATCACAACCGCCAGTACCGCGAGCGCTCTTAAACCGTTTATGTCTTTTCTGAATTCCATTGCTCGCTACCCGGCACTCACTGCCTGCTAATTACTTGGCTTCACTCACACTCGATCGGTGTAGCCAGCTGTCCTGTTTTCCTGCGGACGGGATGGTACAGGATTTTTCAAACGCCGGCCTCGCTCCTCGGCGGCGATCACCCACGACGCAACGGCGCTGTCAATGAAACGCACGTCAGCACTTGCACCAGCTACAAACACGAACACCATAACAATTCACCTTTAAATAAACCCTGTATCCATTCAACCGCGACGTCATTGCGCTAAAAAACATGGTTACAAGTTGGACCCATCATCACCACAGCGCTACACACATAGCCACCGTTCACTCGATGCCATAGAAACATGACTGACCAACGCCCACCTATTCCTATTTAAGGTCCGTTCGAGCCCCTTCTCGGTGTAGTAATGATTTGTAGCAGATGCCGAAATTAATGCGGTAAACGCCTTATGCTCAGCGCGAACGCCACTCAGATAGCTAATAAAGCCGCTCGTTTGGGCACTATTTTCGTCATCGGCAAGCCAATCAAGCACCAGAGTGTTGGTAGCGATGTCCCTCACTGCGGCTAGCGGCTGAACCAGAATTCGCTCGATATCGTTGCGCATCGCTTCGATGCTCGACGGTAGCGCCTGCTCCAACAGGTAGCTCTGGGCCAGACGGTTGACAACCACCGTATAGATACCGACCACGATCAAAATACTGACCACTAAGGCGGAGCCCATACTCAGGATCAATTGCCATTGAATACTGCGTTGCCAGAACTGCATGAAGCCCCCAAAAAGGATGAAAGGCTGTATTACTGCACTAGCCGAGCCCTGGGGAAGTAGATACCCGATAACCATAGGTTTAGAAGTGATGTTGTAGTAACGTACCGCATGGCTCCTGGTAAATTGCAGATGATGTTTGTTTCACACCACCCGCAACCCATTTAGCAGAATATGTATTTACAATTACGTTGCCGATGCGCGTTTAACCGTGCATCGGTGCGATTTCCATCCATGAAATGGATAGTCTCGCCGCAGCTATCCGTACAAGACAGTGAATGCGTTACTAACAATTTACAGGTGCCACTCCAAATTCAGAAATGGTGTATTGGCCTCGGTACCCGCTGTGTCGGATGAGCTGCTACCATACTTATTTTTCCAATATTCGTAGCCCACCCCGGCAAAGAAGGTATCTTTCTTGCCGAAAGCAATCTGGCCCACGTCCACCAGTAATGCGGCGTGCACAAGCGTCTCGCTCACAGTGTCATTACCGAAGCCGTCCTTACCCTTTGGGGGGATGAAGTTGGCGAAACCTTTGAATTTGAGCGGTACCGATCCGAGCTGAAATGGAATGCCCCAGGCGGTTTCCAAATAAAAAGTGTCATCGAAGCGGACATCGTGCTCCTCGGCGAATGGCAAGCCATTGTGGTTTTTTTCGGAGCGGTACATCACACTGAAGTCCCAGAAACCTGGTACATCGAAGTTGATGGTTGGGCCGATAACGAGCATGCGCTTTGCGGGAGCGAAATCGGTGTTTTTGGTGTTCAAGTCCACGCCACCCGATAGCGACCAGTCGCGAACGGGCCCCCATGTAAAGTTCTGGCCGGAAATCTTATTTAGTGAAAGCTGATGACGATAGACCACATAGAACTCCGTCGCGCCATCGCTGCTGCCTTCGGCGGGATCGGCACTGTCGGAAAATAGCACCTGAACATTTAGGAAGTTGCTGCCGTACTGGTAGCCATCAACATGAGTGAATTCGAATATGCTCTTGGCGATTCCATCATCGATACCGGGCTCGCTAAAGCGAGCACCATACAAATAACTGATGGAATTATCGCTCCAATCGGCCGCACTCACGGACATTGCAGCACCCAGCAATAGAGTACTACTGACGAAGGCCTGACGGACAAATAACTTGCAGTTCTGCATTTTCTATTCCTAGATTATTAGCCCCTATCGACCAATAGGAACTCATTGTTTTTATATTTGCCGAGGAAATCTCACAGGCGTACATACAGCCTTATTCAGCGAGCCGCTCTTAAATTTGCTCAGGGTAAAACTATCAACATTCCGACCAAGAAGTCTTCAGCCAAAGGACCCAGTCAATGAAGTCGGGCAGTGACCCACATAAAAACCGAATCACTTTTCAAGTAGCCTTGCTATGCTCAGGCATGAGCAAGCGCGGGCAACCTTGGGAGAGAGCGCTCTACCAGGGTCGCACTACAAGCAATAAAAAGTAACTCGGCGATGTTAAAGCGGAGCAACTATTCCACCGAGTTACAAAAGCAGCACTTTATTTGCACTGCTGTGGATGAGATTCAGTCTTTTAAGCTCCGCCGCGGAAACATGACACTCCCCACGCCGTCAACTTGAATGGCAAGTGGTAGTGCTGGCGGATGTCGTCTAAGCCAAATTGGTATATCAACACATCCAGGAACGGCACTTCGGGCAGTATTGCGCCTTGCTCACGATAGAAGTCGGCGACTTCCAGGCGCACTTCATAACCACCTTGAGTGAAACGTTCGGCCAGCTCACTCAACTCAACCAGCAGGCCGTTGGCTGCAATTCGACCGGCACATACCAACCCGCCGTCCGTCCGTCGGACCGTTACTCGCAGACCCTGGGCGACCTTACCGCTGGCGACATCCACTACGTGGATGGAAACGCCTCCATTCATTTCCAGAAGCCGACGTGAGCCTTGGAGGCTTCGTCTTCCAGCATTGGCCCGAATACCGGAATCTGCCGTTGACCACGAGCAAACACTTCGCGGCAAGGTAGCGAAAACGTAGGATTTTCTGGATGGTCGCCGGTCAGACCCAACAATGCATGCTCTGACAACGCATAGACCACTCGACCGATACCAGTCCAATAAATCGCCCCTGCGCACATGCAGCAGGGCTCGGCGCTGGTGTACAGAGTACATTTGGCGAGAGCCTCTGGAGTCAACAACTTGGCGGCTTTAGCGGCAGCGGCTAGTTCTGCGTGCTGGGTTGGATCACCTTCGGGCGGCATCGAGTTGTTGCCAGCGCTGGCAATTATTTTCCCGTCCTGGTCGGCTACCAGTGCTGCGAATGGATGACGACCACGCTCCTTGGACTCTTCGGACATCTGGATCGACTGGCGCAACAACTCCAGATCAAGTTCGGTGATGCCGGCAGGAGCAAGTGGGGCAAAAACGGTCATAACGACTTCCTTATTTTGTTTAAAGGTTCCCCTCTCCCACCTGGCAGAGGGGATGAAAATCAGCATTCAGTCGGCCAGTTCAACGTTACCTGCGACCGGAGTCATCGCCTTCTTTTGCGGGTTGAGAAGAATATTCAGGATGATTGCGGTGATCGCACCGAGGAAGATGCCGCTTTCGAGAATCAGCTTGAGGGTACCGCTGGCGTGTTCGAACAACGCTGGGAAGGACATTGGCAACACCCCGACGCTAACCGAAACCGCGACGATGATGCCGTTGCGGGTGCCTTCGAATTGGACGCGCGACAGTTCTTGGATGCCGGCCACAGTAGTCATGCCAAACATCACGATGGCACACCCGCCGAGTACGGGGGTTGGCACCGCTGCGATGAGCGCACCTAGCTTTGGAAACAGCCCCATCACCACCATGATTGCGCCAGCGGCAGCTACCACATACCGGCTCTTTACGCTGGAGAGTGCAATCAATCCAGTGTTCTGGGTGAAGGCGTTATAAGGAAAGCTGTTGAACAAGCCCCCGAGCATGGTCGACAGGCCGTCGGCACGGAATGCATTACCAAGAGTGAGTTGAGTAGTGGGCTTGTCGACGAGTTTACCGATGGCCAAACAGTTACCAGTGGTCTCAGCCATGATCACCAGCATCGCCAGCGTCATCACCAGAATTGGCATCAGCGAGAACTCCGGCGCACCGAAAGCCATGGGTGGGCTGAGTTCGAACCAGGCTGCAGTACCAACCTGACTGAAGTTGGTCATGCCGCAGGCCGCTGCAATCAAACTCCCGACGAAAAGACCGATCAATACGCTGAGGTTGCCGAGAAAGCCGGAGAATTTGGCGTAAATAACCAGCGTCACAGCAACCGTTGCAAACCCGAGTAGCAGATTGGACGGTGCGCCGAATTCAGCGGAACCAGGGTTACCTCCGCCTAGCCAGATCGCCGCAGCGGGCATTAGCGAAATACCGATGATAGTGATCAAGCTGCCGATCACCACTGGCGGAAAAAAACGCAGCAGGCGACTGAAGATCGGCGCCAAAGCAATGGTGATCGCCCCTGCCGCTATTACCGCACCAAACACTTCGGTGAGGCCGAACTCCTTGCCAATCATGATCATCGGCGCCAAGGCAATGAACGAGCAGCCCTGGATCATTGGTAGACGCGCACCAAACTTCCAAAACCCGAGGGTCTGGATCAACGTGGCGATCCCGGACGTTAGCAGGTTGGCGTTGATAAGCATCACCACCTGAGCCGAAGTCAGCCCGAGTGCACTGCCCAGAATCAACGGCACCGCCACCGCGCCTGCGTACATCACCAGCACATGCTGTAGGCCGTAGGTAAACAATTGGCGCCAAGGTAAGACTTCGTCCACCGGATGTACCCTTTTAATGCTCATGTCGCATGTCTCCTGAGGTGCAGCTTTTATTGTTGTTGGGGGCATCCCGGTGGCCGGTGAACAGGATGCGGAGCCCGGCAGGACCTACTGACGTCGAGGGGTATAATTTAGCGTTGCAGACGATAAGACAAATTAGTAGCTATCGATCAGCTCGATGGATGCTCCCTTGCGCAATATGGTTTCACGTTGCAGGATCAGTTCAGCGATAGCCCTTTCCACCACCGGTTTTGATAAGGCGTAAAACATTGCGATTTTCTCTGGACCAACTGCAAATGTTTGTGGATTCCGTAAAGGCCGGTTCGTTTTCTGGGGCGGGGCGTAAGCTGGGGAAAACTCAATCCACAATCAGCGCCGCAATCGCTAACCTGGAAACGGATCTGGGCGTGGAACTATTCGACAGAAGCAGTCGAAACCCGGTCCTCACCGCCAGCGGGCAAAAGTTGCTGATTCAAGCCGAAGCGGTGTTGGAGCGTTGCCTGACTCTCGAGGCTCATGCCGATTGTCTGTCCGAAACCTTAGAACCCAGCTTGACCCTGGCGATTGAAACACCGTACGGGCCGATCATGCCGGTACTCAAGGATTTCGAGTTGGTCTTCCCCTATGTTGACCTGATCATTCGCCATCCCGTCCACGGCGATGTCAGCGAGCTGGTAGCTCAAGGTGAAGCTGTGCTAGGCGTCGCATTCTCGCAACCGGGATATCCTCAGGAACTGGCATTTCAGCAGTTGGGAAAATTGATCATGTTGCATGTATGTCACCCCCAACATCCGCTGGCCCAGATGGAGTCGGTGACGTTCGATGATCTGCATGTACATCGTCGGCTAGCGTTCACTGCACATGCCAGCAAACTGCCCAGCAGCGAGTATTTGCGGTCAACCCAGTTGTGGCAGGCAGAAAGTTACCTGGCTTTATTGGAAATGGTTCGAGCGGGCTTTGGGTGGACGACCTTGCCGCGTCAACTGATTCAACGCGAACTGGCTCGGGGTGAGTTGGTAGAGCTCCAACTCTCGGCATATCCCCACACTGACTGGCAGATCGGAGTGGATTTGCTGTGGGCTCGTCAACGCCCCCTAGCGAAGGCTGAGCAATGGTTGAAGGCGCGGCTACAAACAAACAAAGTTTTCGAGCTTGATCGTAATGGGCAGACGACTACGTTGTGAGTCGCTTGCTTATTGTAGTCCCCTCGAAGGGCCATTAAGCGAGGTGTGATGGTTTGGGCAGACATTGCGACTGAAGCGCAACTGCCTTTTCACAAGCACTGGGAGCACACCATGGATGAAAAAGCCCCTATCACAGCCGACACTTTTCACAGCCTGCCGCTCTTTATCCAGATGTGGTCAGCCGCCGGCGACGGGAACCCGGCCGGAACACGGAACGAGCACAACGGGGTTACTTTCTACGAAACAATCGCACCCGGTTCAGTCAGCTCGGCCTCTCGTCACTTCGCCCAAGCCTCTTCGGCCTGCCATCGCGCGAACACTCAACACTCTTGGTAGACTATGCCACCTCTGTTTTTGAGACGGATATGAGCGGCCCCAGTCGCCAGCCCGTCGGCTTTCTTTCCTACCCTGCTCCTTGCCTCGATTGTCGATGGTACAAGTGACATTGTCGGTGGCTGCTCCACCGATGTAGCAAAGAAACGCCCAAAAACACCCATGAATTGGTACAAAACACGTTGAACGAAATGCCCCTAGATTCCGCTTCAAACCCAGCAACCACGCGGCCTGAGCCGTCCCGGCGCTTCAGCGTTGCGCCCATGATGGATTGGACTGACCGCCATTGCCGGTTCTTCCTGCGCCTGCTCTCGCGCAATGCCCTGCTCTACACCGAGATGGTCACCACCGGCGCCCTGCTGCATGGCGACGCCGAACGCTTCCTGCGCCATGACGAGGCCGAGTACCCGTTGGCCCTGCAACTCGGCGGCAGCGTGCCGGCTGACTTAGCAGCCTGCGCCCGCCTGGCCCAGGCCGCCGGCTACAACGAAGTGAACCTCAACGTCGGCTGCCCCAGCGACCGCGTGCAGAACAACATGATCGGCGCCTGCCTCATGGGCCACCCGGCGCTGGTCGGCGATTGCGTCAAGGCCATGCTCGATGCCGTCGAGATCCCGGTCACGGTCAAGCACCGCATCGGCATCAATGGCCGCGACAGCTACGCCGAGCTCTGCGATTTCGTCGGCCAGGTACGGGACGCCGGTTGCCGCAGCTTCACCGTGCACGCGCGCATCGCCATCCTCGAAGGCCTGTCGCCCAAAGAGAACCGCGAAATCCCACCACTGCGCTACGACATCGCCGCACAGCTGACCAAGGACTTCCCCGACCTCGAGTTCATCCTCAACGGCGGCATCAAGACCCTCGCCGAATGCCAGGAACACCTGCAGACCTTCGATGGCGTGATGCTCGGTCGCGAGGCCTATCACAACCCGTATGTACTGGCCGAAGTCGACCAACAGCTGTTCGGCAGCGATGCCCCGGTCATCACCCGCAGTGAAGCCCTGGCCAAGCTGCGCCCGTACATCGCCCGGCACCTGGAAAGCGGCGGCGCAATGCACCACGTGACCCGCCATATCCTCGGCCTGGGCACCGGCTTCAACGGCGCGCGCAAGTTCCGCCAACTGCTCTCGGTGGACATCCACAAGAGCAAGGACCCGCTCGCCCTGCTCGATCAGGCTGGCGAGTTGCTGCAAGGGCGCTAGGAACCTGCGCCCGGTTCGACACTCCAAGCTTCATCCCATTACCCCCGCCTGCCAGCGCGGCCCTTGAGCGGCTGGCAACGCTCGGGTAATGTCGTCGAACCGCACAGGACAGAGCACGCTCATGACTTCCAAGCTGGAACAACTCAAGCAGTTCACCACGGTCGTCGCCGACACCGGCGATATCGACGCCATCAGCCGGCTCAAGCCGGTCGACGCCACCACCAACCCCTCCCTCCTGCTCAAAGCCGCGGCCATGCCGGGCTACGCCGACCTGCTCAATGAAGCCGTCGCCGTCAGCAAGGGCGATGTGGGCCTGGCGTGCGATACGTTCGCCGTCTCGGTAGGCAGCGGCATCCTGAAAGTGATCCCCGGGCGCATCTCCACCGAAGTGGACGCCCGCCTGTCCTTTGACCAGCCGGCCCTGCTGGCCAAGGCGCGCCAGTTGATCGCGCTGTACGACAAGGCTGGCATCGGCCGCGATCGCGTACTGATCAAGCTGGCCTCCACCTGGGAAGGCATCCGCGCCGCCGAGGTGCTGGAGAAGGAAGGCATCCAGACCAACCTGACGCTGCTGTTCTCCTTCGCCCAGGCCCAAGCCTGCGCCGATGCCGGGGTGTTCCTGATTTCGCCGTTCGTGGGCCGGATCTACGACTGGTACAAGAAATCGACCGGCATTGAATATGTCGGCGCCGAAGACCCGGGCGTGCAATCGGTTACGCGCATCTACGACTACTACAAGACCAACGGCTACAACACCGTGGTGATGGGCGCCAGCTTCCGCAATATAGGCCAGATCGAAGAGCTGGCCGGGTGCGATCGCCTGACCATCAGCCCGGAGCTGCTGCAACAGCTGAGCGACGACCAGGGTGAGCTGGCTCGCAAGCTCAAGCCAGGCAATAAGGGTGAAGCACGCCAGACACTGAGCGAAAGCCAGTTCCGCTGGGCATCGAACGAAGATGCCATGGCCACCGAGAAGCTGGCCGAAGGCATTCGGCAGTTTGCGCGGGACCAGGAGAAGCTTGAGGCGTTGCTGGCTGCAAAGCGCTGATACAACTCCGGGTTGCCAGCGGCTGGGGGAATCCGGACTATCCTCTGTTGGCCTTCAGGGCCCCATCGCGGGACCAGCTCACCCCCACAAGTACTGTATGCACAGGGCCTTTGTGGGAGCGGGCTGGTCCCGCGATGCTTTTCAATTCGCCACACGAGTGATTGATGTCCGATAGTCCCGTATTGCCGCTGGTTCTGGCCGGCCCTCTGCTGCGCCGCCTCGAGCCCGCGCGCATGGTGCTCTGGCTCGTCGCCTCGCAGCCCCTGCAACCTGAACTGCAACTGTTCTGCCCAGGCCAAAGCGCCTTCAGCGCCCCGCTCGATTGCACGATCATTCCCATTGGTCGCCACGCCTTCGTGCACCTGATCGATGCGCAGCTGGAGCACCCGCTGCCCTGCGACGTCATCCTCGAATACGACCTGCGCCTCGCCGGGCAAGGCATCGCCGAATGGGCACCGCACCTGCTGTATGACGGCGCAGCGCGGCCCAACTTTGTCCTGCGTGAACGTATCGACCACCTGTTGCACGGCTCGTGCCGCAAACCTCACCACCCGGCTGCGGACGGCCTGCTGTGTGCCGACCGCCTGCTCAGCGAGCCGCACGCTGCAAGCGAGCGCCCTGCCTTGCTGATGATGAGCGGCGACCAGGTCTACGCCGACGACGTTGCCGGGCCCATGCTGCACGCCATCCATGCGCTGATCGAACGGCTCGGCCTGTTCGACGAGCACCTCGAAGGCACGGTGGTGGAAAACAGCCACCGGCTGTATCAGCACCCGGCCAGTTATTACCATCGCGGCGACCTGCTGCCCGCCCTCAAGAGCAACGAAACCCTGCGCGAGCGCTTCTTTGGCGGTGTGCGCAAGCCGATCTTCACCAGCAGCAACGCCGACAACCACCTGGTGACCTTCGCTGAAGTCATGGCCATGTACCTGCTGGTCTGGTCGCCGGTGCCATGGCGCCTGGTATCGGGCCCTGGCCCGGCTCTGAGCGCCGAGCATCAGGCCCGCTACCGGGTCGAGCAAACCGCTATCGATGGCTTTGTCAGCGGCCTGGGCGGCGTAGCGCGGGTGCTCGCCCACCTGCCCAGCCTGATGATCTTCGATGACCACGACATCACCGATGACTGGAACCTCTCGGCGCAATGGGAAGAAACGGCCTACGGCCACCCTTTCTCCCGACGCATCATCGGCAATGCGCTGATCGCCTACCTGCTGTGCCAGGGCTGGGGCAACAACCCGGACGCGTTCAGCGCGCCGCTGAAGCAGTGCCTGGCCCTGAGCAGCAGCGCCGATGCCAACGGTTTTCTCGATGGCGCGCAGCAAGACCAATTGATCAAGGACCTGCTGCGCTTTCAGGAATGGCAGTTCGTCCTGCCCAGCACGCCCGCCCTGCTGGTGCTCGACACCCGCACCCGCCGCTGGCGCAGCGAGAGCAACCTGAAAAAACCGTCGGGTTTGCTGGACTGGGAAGCCCTGAGCGAAGTGCAACAGGCCCTGCTCGACCACCCCTCAGCCATCATCGTCTCCCCGGCGCCGATTTTCGGGGTCAAGCTGATCGAGGCGGTGCAGCGGGTGTTCAGCACCTGCGGCTACCCGCTGCTGGTGGATGCGGAAAACTGGATGGCCCATCGCGGGGCTGCGCAGGTGATCCTGAATATCTTCCGCCACTCACGCACACCGGGGCACTACGTGATTCTGTCAGGCGATGTGCACTACTCGTTCGTGTATGAGGTGAAGATTCGCCATCGCCAGAACAGCCCGCACCTCTGGCAGATCACCAGCAGCGGCATCAAGAATGAGTTCCCGCGACGCTTGCTGGACACCTTTGATCGCCTCAACCGCTGGCTCTATTCGCCGCGCTCACCGCTGAACTGGTTTACCAAGCGCCGGCTGATGCAGGTAACCCCTCGCACCCCCAGCCACAGCAAAGCCGGCGAGCGCCTGTGGAACAGCGCCGGGCTCGGCCAGGTGTTTTTCAACGCGCAGGGGCAACCGGAGCGGATTTTCCAGCTCAACGCCGACGGCTCGCCGCCGACCGAGTTTCCTCGTCAGCGTGAGCAGTAGGTACGGGGAGTGATCGCCCGGCGCGGCAGGTTTTGCGCGCCCGGGCAGTCGATCAGGTGCGCTCCAAGGCGCTCACCAGGTCGTGGAAGGCTTCACGGTTGGAATCGTTCAGACCCATGAGGATCTTGTGCGCTTCCAGCACCTTGGCCTTCACCACGTCTTCGTTCTGGTCCTGGGACGGCAGATCAGTCAGGCACTCGGTGCACGGGATCGGCCGGCCGACGATGTTGAACACCTGATCGAAGCCCATCGATTGCAACAGGCGAGTGATGTCGTCGTGGGTGGTGACCACGGTCGGCAACAGGCCCACTTTTTGCCGGGACAGGATCGACAGCTTGGCCAGCAGGCCGAGTGTGGTGCTGTCGATGCTTTGGGTTTCTGTAAGATCGATGACGATCGCCGAAAAATTCAGCGCCGTGAAGATCTTTTCAATCGTTGCATCCAGCGCTGAACACAAGGTCAGACGCACTTCACCGACAAACTTCAGAACAAAGGTGCCGTTCTGCTCGGCGAACTGGATTCTACCAGTACTCATTGAAGGTTCCTGCTCAACACCAATAGGGCGATATCATCCGGCATCTCCCCAAGCGTAGCTAATTTGAATCGTTGGCGCAGCCCATCCAGGCTACCACCTGCAGCCTTGATGATTTCAGGCAAGGCCGCCTCTTTATCTTTGAGTGTGTCACCCGGCAAAAGGTCCAGAATGCCATCAGACATCAATGTCAGGCTGAATTGCTCAGGCAGCTCCAGGACGTGGTCCTGGTAGGTTGCCTCTTCAAACAGCCCGACCGGCAGGCCACGACCTTCCAGGTAGCGGGCTTGGCCCGGCGAGTAGAGAACCGGCAGCGGCAAGTGCCCGCCGATGCTGTACGTCATCAGGCCAGTGTCTTCGTCAATCACGCCACCGACCATGGTCACATGCTTGCCCAGCTTGCAGTTGATCAAGCCACGGTTGATGTGGCCAAGCACTTCCGAAGGCTTGAAATCGCGCAAGGTGCCGCTGCGTTTGAATTCAAACAGCAGGCGGGTGGTCATGAACTTCAGCAGCACGGTGACGAAAGCTGAAGACGCACCATGCCCGGACACGTCGGCGAGGTAGAACGCAATGCGGCGCTCGTCGACACGGAAGTAATCGGTAAAGTCGCCCGACAGGTACAGCGACGGGATGATCTGGTGCTCGAATTTCAGGCCATCGGCTACCCAGGGGCTCTCCGGCAACATGTTCATCTGCACCTGGCGCCCGGCGTTCTGGTCTTCCTGCAACAGGTGCAGGCTGGCCTCGAGCTCGCGGTTGGCGGTTTCCAGCTTGTCGCGGTAACGCTGGTTTTCCTGCAGCAGGTGGGCACGGTCCAGCGCACGACGCACCGAATGCTCCAACACAGCGAGGTCTTCCAGGGGCTTGATCAGGTAGTCGGCAGCACCCAGGCGCAGGGCTTCAACGGCATCATTCATCACGCCTGCCCCGGACACCACGATCACCGGCAGATCAGGCGCACGCTCGGTCACCTGACGAATCAGCTCCAGGCCGCCCATGTGCGGCATGCGCAGATCGCAGATCACTAGATCGGGCTGGTCCTGCTCGAATACATGAAGGCCCTGCTGGCCGTTGCTTGCCTGCAGGACGCTGAAACCGCTGTCTTCCAGGTAGGCGGCGAGGCTCGCACGCACTACGTCGTCGTCATCGATTATCAGCAGCGTTGCACTGGTTTTCTGCATGTGGGCAAACGGCGCCAGAATTAGGTTGGCGTAGGTGGCTCTATCGGAGCACACGTACTGGATTCGCTTCTAGCCACTCTTCCATTTTTGTTGTAGGACAGAAAGGCCTGCCCGGCAAACAGTAGAGGTGCCCTGTAAGGCGCAGACGGTACTCCCATCCGTCAGGCGTTTCAAGCATGCACCGATGGTCGCCTGTGCTCTTTACAGCGTAAATCACCGGGAGTTATAAAAACCCTATCTATCGCAACCCAATGGAAGGATCAGGGCATGAGCCAGAACCACGTGGACTACAGCGAGAAGCGTGATTTCATACGGATGCGGGTAGATACAGAGGTCGAGGTGATACAGGCCGGAGAGGTGATTGCAGCGGTGTGCCTGGACCTGTCCGCCAGCGGCATGCAGATACAGGCGCCACGGACCTTCCAGGTGGGCGATGAGCTGCAGATAAAGCTGGATTCGGACCACCCTGCCCTGGCCGGGCTAGATGTCAGCACCCGGGTGGTGTGGATCGCCAGCCATGCCGAGGGGCAGCAGAAGCTGGGATTAAAGATCATTTCGATGCGCTGAAAAAAGGCGGCCTGTTGGCCGCCCTTTTTATGTAACACGCAATTAGAAGTCGTCTTTGACTTCGCCGTCCTTGACCTTGAATTCGCGGTTCTGCAGGTAGGCATTGCGAATGAAGGTGTACTTGTCGCCACGAATCAGCTTCTCGGAAGACAGCAGTTGCGCACGGCCGTTGACCGCGTCCAGCGCCAGCATGCTGTTGCGAGTCGGCACATGGTTGATGTAGCGGTACGGTTCGGTGAAGGTGTCCGGGTACTTGGCCACGGTATCGCGCACGGTACTCGGGCCAAACAATGGCAGCATGACGTAAGGACCGCTGCTTACACCCCAGTAGCCCAGAGTCTGACCGAAGTCTTCATCGTTGCGCTGCAACCCCATCTTGGTGCCAACGTCGAAGAAGCCAGCCAGACCGAAGGTGGTGTTGAAGATCAAGCGCGCGGTATCGACACCTGCCGCCTGCGGCTTGAGCTGAAGCACGTTGTTGGCCAGGTTGGTCACTTCACCCAGGTTGCGGTACATGTTGTTGATACCGTCCTGCAGGAACTGCGGGGTAACGAACTGGTAGCCCTGGGCCAGCGGCTTGAACGCGTAAGTGTCGACGGTGTCGTTGAAACGGAAGATCGGGCGGTTGACGCTCTCCCACGGGTCTTCTTCGGTTGCCGCCTGGGCAGCGAACGGAACCATGAGCAAACCAGCACAGATAGCTACCCGGCTCATTTGATCGATCACACCAGTACCGATCCCACGCATACACACTCTCCTGAACATTCATGATGGCAAGGCGCCGAGGCGCCTTCTGGCCAAAAAGGAAGCAAGTATAAAGCTTCCCTCCAGATTAGGCAGCTTCCCACAGTCTGCGTACTAAAAATGTGAAGAACTGTGTGTCATTGCAACGTCATCGAACGGTCATGGGTTGGCGGTAGTGTCGAACGTTATTTTAAAGGGATGTTGCCATGCCACACGCTCCGGCTTTCACCGCCCTGCTGTTCAGCCTGCGTGGCTGCCTGGTCGACTTTGGCGCGCGCTGCCAGGCCCCGGGCGAGCACGCCCAGCCCACCCCGGGCGCGTTGCAGTCGCTGAGCTGGCTGAACGAGCAAGGCGTGCCTTGCGCCTGGCTGGACGAAGTGCCCGAGGCACTCGGCCAACACCTGAGCCAACCGTTGCCGGCCTGGGTGAATGCCATACCCACCAGCCACGGCGAGCCCTGGCCGGCGCCGGACGCCTGCTGGCAAGCACTGATGCAGCTCAAGGCGACCCAACTGGAAGGCTGCGTGCTGGTCAGTGGTGAGCCGCGACTGCTGCAATCAGGGCTCAATGCCGGGCTGTGGACCGTGGGCCTGGCCGCCTGCGGCCCGCTGTGCGGGCTCTCCGCCAGCCAGTGGCAGGCGCTTGAACCCAAGGAACGTGAGCACAAGCGCGGCAAGGCTACCGTGCAGCTGTACAAGCTCGGCGTGCATTCGGTGATCGACCACCTGGAAGAACTGGGCGACTGCCTCGCCGATATCGCCCAGCGCCGGCACAAGGGTGAAAAACCCTGACACAGCCCCATTGATCAGGGTCATGCAAAGCGCCGCGACGTGGATTACTCTGATGGACAGGGCATGGACCTTTCGCCGCCCGGCGGGGTCCATGGCTGTGCCTATTCATAAAGGGAGATCACCCATGCCTGCCCGCGAACTGCAAGAGCAACTCGACACCTTGCGCGAGCAACTGGAGCAAAACCCGCCGCTCTCGCTGGAAGAGCGCGATCATCTGCAAGAACTGATGCAGCAGATTGAAGCGGAAATGAAACTTGAAGCCGCCACCCCGGACAACAACCTGGTCGATGGCGTCAACCTGGCCGTGGAACGCTTCGAAGTGGAGCACCCAAGCCTGACCGCCACCTTGCGCAGTATCGTCCAGAGCCTGCAAAGCATGGGCATCTGAACGAACAACCACTAAAAAGCCCCGTATTGACGGGGCTTTTTCGTTACTGGCGAACCAGTCGCAGGTTTTGCAAGGTGATGGTTTCAGTGCTGCGGTACGGGTTGATGTCCAGGCCACCGCGACGTACGTAGCGGGCATACACGGTAAGCGTTTGCGGGTTCAGCAAACGCTTGAGGTCCAGGTAGATGCGTTCGACGCACTGCTCATGGAAGTCGGCATGCTGGCGGAAGCTGATCAGGTAGGTCAGCAGGCTGGCGTGATTCAGCGCCGCGCCACGGTAGTGGACCGCCACGCTGCCCCAGTCCGGCTGGCCGGTGACCGGGCAGTTGGATTTGAGCAGGTGGCTGTGCAGCGTCTCTTCGACCACGCGGCCGCTATCGCACTGCAGCAACTCGGGCTGTGGTTGCTCGTAGTTGCTGATGCTGACGTCCAGGTCGTCGATGCACACGCCCGGCAGGCCAACCACGCCCTCGCCCTGCACTTCGCCCAGGCTGCGAATGCGCACACCGACCGGCTTGCCAGCAGCCGCCGACAAGTCTTGCACCAGGCACGCCTCAAGCGCCGCGATCGAGGCGAATTCGGTCTGGTTCAGCGAGTTCAGGTACAGCTTGAACGACTTGGATTCGATGATGTTCGGCGAATCGGCGGGAATGGCGAATTCACCGATGGCCACCACCGGCTTGCCCGAAGGCAGCAACCAGGACAGCTCGAAGCAGTTCCAGAAGTCCACGCCCAGCCATGGCAGGGTCTGCGCGGTGACGCCCAGCTCGGCCCATTTGGCGGTACGCGGGATCGGGAACAGCAGCGATGGCGTGTAGGTGGCGACGTATTCGCTGGACTTGCCCAGCGGGGAATGTTCGGCGGCGGGGTGCATGGCTCAAACCTGAAGGACGAAATTGCCCTAGTTTACCGGGTTCGAGCCCTGCGTTGGCTATTGCGCGATGGTCAGTTTGCCGACCATGCCCGCCTGGTAGTGGCCCGGCACGTTGCAGGCAAACTCGATGGCGCCGGGTTTGCTGAAGGTCCAGGTCAGTTCGCCCTGCTTGCCGGGGTCGACCATGACCATGTTCGGGTCATCGTGCTTCATCGCACCCCCCGCCATCTTGCTGTGGTCCATGCTGCCGTGGCCCATTGCCGAATGGTCCATCTGGCCTTGCATGGCGAGCATTTCCTGCTGGTGGCGAGCATGCATGGTTGCATCACCCAGGTTGAACTCGTGGGGCACCTGGCCCTTGTTGGTAACGACGAAACGCACCGTCTCACCGGCCTTGACCGTCAGGTCGCCGGGCTCGAAATACATGTCACCGAGCACTACCTGCACGGTGCGCGTGGCCTTGGCGGCGGGGGCTGGCTGGCCGAAGGCGAACTCGTGCCCAGGAGCCGCCAGCACCGGCAAACTCAACACAGACAAAGCAGCAGCGAAAATCAGACCTTTCATACAGCGAACCTCACTTGTATCGCATCGATAGGCCTTCACTGTAGAAAGTCCCGACTGGCATCTACCTGACGAAAAGATTACAACTTTGTCAGCTTCACCCTGCGCCGTCTTCCAGACGGTATAACGCCCTGGACCCACTGCCACCGAGCGCCCCATGAAACTGCTGATCGTCGAAGACCAGGCCAAGACCGGCCATTACCTGTGCCAAGGCCTGAGCGAAGCGGGCTTCAGCACCGAGCTGGCGACTGAGGGTGATACCGGCCAGCACCTGGCCCTGAGCGGCGATTACGACCTGCTGATCCTCGACGTGATGCTGCCCGGTCGCGATGGCTGGCAGATCCTCCAGGCGGTGCGCGAAGCCGGGCTGGAGATACCGGTGCTGTTCCTCACCGCCCGCGATGCCGTGGAAGACCGGGTACACGGCCTGGAACTGGGCGCGGATGATTACCTGGTCAAGCCATTCGCCTTCTCCGAGTTGCTGGCCCGGGTGCGCACACTGCTGCGCCGTGGCGCCAGCCCGACCCAGGAAACCACCCTTGGCCTGGCCGACCTGCGCCTGGACCTGATCCGTCGCCGCGTCGAGCGCGCCGGCCAGCGCATCGACCTGACCGCCAAGGAATTCGCCCTGCTCGAACTGCTGCTGCGCCGCCAGGGTGAAGTGCTGCCCAAGTCACTGATCGCCTCGCAGGTGTGGGACATGAACTTCGACAGCGACACCAACGTGATCGAAGTGGCGATCCGCCGCCTGCGCCTGAAGATCGACGACGCCCATGAGCACAAGCTGATCCACACGGTGCGTGGCATGGGCTATGTGCTTGAAGAGCGTGCCGCCTGATGCCGCGGCTGTCCCTGAGTGCTCGCCTGGCGCTCTTGTTCGCCGCCTGCACGGCGGTGGTTTCGCTGCTGGCGGGGGTATTGTTCAGCCGCGCCAGCGAAGCGCACTTCGTCGAGCTGGACCAGCAACTGTTGAACGGGCGAGTTGCCCAGTTCCAGCGCTTGCTCGACGGCGTACACAACCGTGACGACCTGACCACGCGACTGCCAGAGGTGCAGGCCGAGCTGAGCCACCAGGCCGACCTGGCACTGCGCGTTCGCGGCCAGGATGGCCAGGTCTGGTTCGACAGCCGCCCCGGCCTGCCAGACGCCCCGGCAAGCGCCGGCCTGGCGACGCTGCACGCCAACGGCATGGACCTGCGCAGCCTGGGCGTGCCGCTGGCGACCGAGCAAGCGCAAGGCCCGCAACTGACACTGCTGCTCGACATCACCCACCACCAGCATTTCCTGCAACGCATGCAGGGGCTGATCTGGCTGACCGTCGGGCTGTCGGCATTGGCGACCGCGCTACTGGGTGCCTGGGCCGCACGCAGTGGCCTGCGCCCGCTGCGGCAGATGGGCGAAGTGGCAGACAGCGTGTCGGCCCGCTCGCTCACCACCCGCCTGCCGGCGGCGCAGATGCCGGCCGAACTTGCCGACCTGGCGCACACCGTGAACGCCATGCTGGAACGCCTGGAAGACGCCTTCCAGCGCCTGTCGGCGTTCTCCGCCGATATTGCCCATGAACTGCGCACGCCGCTGTCCAACCTGCTGACCCATACCCAAGTGACCCTGACCCGCCCACGCAGCCTGGATGAATACCGCGAAGCGCTGCACGGCAACCTGGAAGAGCTGCAATGGATGGCGCAACTGGTCAACGACATGCTCTACCTGGCCAAGGCCGACCACGGCCTGCTGATGCCTAGTCGCGAGCCCCTGGCCCTGGAGGTCGAAGCCGACGCGCTGCTCGAGTACTACGCGCCCCTGGCGGAGGACGCGCACATTCGCCTGCACCGTGAAGGCCAGGCCGCACTCACCGGCGACCGCCACATGCTGCGCCGCGCGCTGTCCAACCTGGTCGACAACGCCCTGCGCTTCACCCCGGCAGGTGGCGAGATTCGCATCGAAATTGCGCAAAAGGCCAGGCACTTGCAATTGCAGGTGGCAAACAGTGGTACGCCGATTGATGCCGCCCTGCTGCCTCGCCTGTTCGACCGTTTCTACCGTGCCGACCCGGCCCGCCATGAAGGCAGCAGCGAGCATGCCGGCCTCGGCCTGGCGATCACCCAGTCCATCGTCCGCGCCCACCAAGGCAGCATTCGCGCGAGCAGCGAAGGCGGCTGGACGCGCTTCGTCATCGAGCTGCCAAACAGGTAATTGGCGACAGGCCTTTATTACACTTTTAAGAATGCTTATCATCTGCATCCTTTTTCGGGAGCAGTCAGGATGAGCTCACCTTCATCGTCGCCCAACGCCCATGTCGGCCAGCTGTACCAGCACCATCACGTATGGCTGCAACACTGGCTGCGCCGGCGCCTGAGTTGCCCGCAGCGGGCCGCCGACCTGATGCAGGACACCTTCGTGCGCATCCTCGCCTCCTCCGAGGCGCTGGAGCTGGTGCGCCTGCTGCGCGAGCCGCGCAGTTACCTGGCCACCGTGGCGCGGCGGGTGATGATTGATTTCTTCCGCCGCCAGCAGTTGGAGCAGGCGTATCTGGAGGCTCTCGCCGCGCAACCGGCGTACGAGGAAATTTCCCCGGAGGAGCGCCTGCTGATTCTGGAAACCCTGCGCGAGGTCGACCGCCTGCTGGCAGGCTGCGGCGCCAAGGCGCGTCAGGCGTTTTTGATGGCCAACTGGCTCGGCATGACCTACGGCGAAATCGCCAGCGCCCTGGGCGTGTCACTCAGCATGGTCAAGAAGTACATGATCAAGACCACCGAACGCTGCCTGTTGATGGCCTATGACGAGCAACCATGAGCATTGAAACCCTGCGTGCAGCGCAGCGCCAGGCCCTGATGGATGCCGCGCGCTGGCATGTGCAACTGACCGCCGGTGACGGCTCGGACGACCTCGCCAGTGCCTGGCAGGGCTGGCTGGCCAGCAGCCCGCAGCATGCCTGGGCCTGGGACCGGGTCGAACAGTTGCACGGGCGCCTGGGCAGCGTGCCCGGCGGCCTGGCCTTCGATGCCTTCAAGCGGGCCGAGTCACACGGCCTGCCGCGCCGCAGCCTGCTCAAGGGCCTGATGATTGCCAGCGGCGTGGGCCTGGGCGGCTGGGCCAGTTACCGCAGCCAACCGGCGCAGGCCCTGCTCGCCGACGTGCACAGCGCCACCGGCGAGCTCCGCAGCCTGACCCTGGAAGATGGCAGCCGCCTGACGCTGGACACCGCTTCAGCGGTCGATCTGCGTTTCGATGAGCAGCAACGCCTGATTCGCCTACGCCAGGGGCGGATCCTCCTGACCAGCGCCAAGGACCCGCAGCAACGGCCGTTGCGGGTAGAAACCGCCGAAGGTTGGGTGCAGGCGCTAGGCACGCGTTTCAGTGTCAGCCAGCAAACCCAGCGCAGCGAAGTAGAAGTCTTCGAGCATGCCGTGCTGATCACCCCGCAGCACGGCCCCGCACACAAGGTCGAAGCGGGCGAGTCCGCGCTCTTCAGTCGCGAACACGTTGAAAAACCACACACGCTGGCTGCCGCGCAGGCGAGCTGGGCGCAAGGCCAACTGATCGTCGACAACTGGCGCCTGGAAACGCTGATCGACGAACTGGGGCGCTACCGTCCTGGCCTGCTGTCGTGCGATGAATCACTCCGGCACCTGCGCGTTTCCGGCAACTTCTCGTTGACCGACACCGACGCGGCGCTTTCGGCACTCTCCCATTCGCTGGATTTACGCATCGAGCGATTCAGTCGTTATTGGGTGCGGGTACTGCCTGCCTGAAAAAAATGTGCGCGGCCGGTGTCCCTTTTTGCGTTCTCGTGCGCCTTAGCCTGAAACCAGATAACTGGCCATCGCCCAACGCATCGACGAGGACCACCATGCTGCCCCGCTCCCCCCGCGTATTTTCCGCCAGCCTCCTGGCCAGTGCCATCACCGCCACCCTGCTGCCCAGCGCCGTCGTGCATGCCGAGCCGGTGGCCAGCGTGCAGCGCAGTGCCTACGCCATCCCAGCGGGTTCACTGACCAGCGTGCTGGGTGCCTTTGCCGCCAACGCCGGGGTCAACCTGTCGTATGACGCACCGCTGACCCAGGGCAAGACCAGCCCGGGGCTGCAAGGGCAATACGGCGTGCTCGACGGGCTGAGCCGCATCCTGGCCGGCAGCGGCCTGCAGGCAGTCACCCAGGCCGATGGCAGTTTCTCGCTGCGCCCGCTGCCCAAGGACAGCACCGCCCTGGAGCTGGGCGCCACCACCGTGGACGGCACGCGCCTGCTGGCCGCCGAAAGCACCGACAGCTACACCGTGCGCAGCGTCTCCATCGGCAAGGGTCAGCACAGCCTGCGCGAAACACCGCAGTCGGTCACCGTGATGACCCGCAAGATGATGGATGAGCAGAACCTCAACACCCTCGAACAGGTGATGGAGAAAACCCCTGGCATCACCGTGCACGACTCGCCCATGGGCGGTAAGTACTTCTATTCCCGCGGCTTCATGATCGCCGGCCAGTACCAGTACGACGGTGTGCCACTGGACGTCGGCGGCAACTATGTACAGGCCAACAGTTTTGCCAGTGACATGGCCTACTACGACCGCGTCGAGATCCTGCGCGGTGCCGCCGGCATGCTCAAGGGCGCCGGCAGCTCCGCAGGCGGGGTCAACTTCATCCGCAAGCGCGGGCAGGACAAGGCCAAGACCAGCGTGACGCTGTCCGCCGGCACCTGGGACAACTACCGCGCCCAGGTCGATACCGGCGGCCCGCTGAACGAAAGCGGCACGGTGCGTGGTCGCGCCGTGGTGGCCCAGCAGGACCGCAAGTACTTCTACGACATTGGCGAACGCGAAGACCAGGTGGTCTATGGCGCCCTGGACATCGACCTGAACAGCGACACTACCCTGGGCTTGGGCGTGGCCTACGAGAAGCTCGATGCCAAGCCCTGCTGGCAGGGCCTACCGCGCTACAGCGATGGCAGCGACCTGAAGGTTTCGCGCTCGACCTGCCTGGGCGCCTCGTGGAACCACTGGGACAGCGAGCGCACCAGCCTGTTTGCCGACCTCAGCCACCGGATCAACGAGGACTGGGCGCTGAAAGTCGCCTCGATGTACACCCACAACGACCAGAACATGCAGTACGCCATGGCCGAGGGCAATGTCCCGGTCGGCAGCACCCAGGGGGCCAGCCGGGTCTATTCCGGGCTGTTCGATTACGACCAGGACGACTACGGCTTCGACGCCAACCTGGACGGACACTTCCGTGCCTGGGGCCTGGAGCATGAAATCATCGTCGGCGCCAACGCCAGCCGCTCGAAAAGCAGCGACCGTTACGAGCTGATCAACCTGACCAGCCTCTACGGCGTCACCCAGAACCCGTTCAACCCCAACCCGCATCTGCCCAAGCCAGGCGATGATGTGTATGCCAGCCAGTCCTACCGGGGCGGCCCGCTGCCGGTGGAGAACGACACCCGCCAGTTCGGCAGCTACGCCACCTTGCGCCTGAAGCTGGCCGAGCCGTTGACCGCCGTGCTCGGCGGGCGCGTCAGTTGGTACCGTAACAGCAACGACGCCTACACCCAGGCCTGGGACTACTGGCAGCGCAACCGCAGCCAGGAAAACGGCCAGGTCACGCCGTTCGCCGCGCTGATCTATGACCTCGACGAAACCTGGTCGGTGTACGCCAGCTACGCCGATATCTTCCAGCCACAGAGCACCTACACCAAGGTCGATGGCAGCGCCCTGCAACCCAAGACCGGCGCCAGCTACGAGCTGGGGGTCAAGGCCGAATGGTATGAAGGCCGCCTCAACGGTGCGTTCAACCTGTTCCGCAACACCGAAGAACACCGTGCCGAAGCGGACTACGACACCGTTTGCGGTGGCTCCTCCGACGGCTTCTGCTACAGCGACAGCGGCAAGGTACGCGCCCAGGGCTTCGAAGCTGAGCTCAGCGGCGAATTGTTCGAACGCCTGCAGGTGCTCGCCGGGTACACCTACACCCAGATCGAATACCTCAAGCGTATTGACGAGACCCGCCAGGACGCCACGTTCAGCGCCAGCTATGCACCCAAGCACCTGCTGCGCGCCTGGGCCGACTACGACCTGGACGGCGCCCTGCAACGCTGGAGTGTCGGCGCCGGGGTCACCGCGCAGAGCCAGAACCATTATCAGGACCGTGGCACCAAGGTGGTCCAGCCCGGCTATGCCCTGTGGAGCGCACGGGTGGCCTACAAGCTGGATGACAACTGGAGCCTGGCGCTCAACGGCAACAACCTGTTCGACAAGCACTACTACAGCAGCATCGGGGCGGTGAACTGGGGCAACTTCTACGGCGAACCGCGCAACCTGATGGTCACCCTCAAAGGCGACTTCTGATCGGGGCGACGGCAGCTGAAGGCACATAGCGCACAAATACCGCGCGATTGCCTTCAGCCCCGTCGACAGCTGCTGCACAATGGCAGGCTTGCTCCTACCTGCCTTGGATAGCCCATGATCTCCGCTCGGGAAGCCCCCGCTCAAACAGCCGCCTTCGACATTCGCCCGCTTTTGGTGGCCAACATGGCCTGCACCATGGCGATGATGGCCTTTATTTCACTGATTGGCCCGATCGCCCGCACCCTCGGCCTTGCTGCCTGGCAAGCCGGCGCGGCGGTCACGGTTGCCGGCGTGGTGTGGATGTTGCTGGCCCGCCCCTGGGGTCGGGCCAGTGACCGCTTCGGTCGACGTCGGGTGCTGTTGCTGGGCACCGCCGGCTTCACCGTGGCGTATTGGGCACTGTGCGTTTTTATCGACGGCGCCCTGCGCTTTTTGCCTTCGGCATCACTGGCCTTTGCCGGGTTGATTCTCGGACGCGGATTGATCGGGGTGTTCTACGCGGCGCTGCCGGTCGGTAGCTCGGCACTGATTGCCGACAACGTCGAACCGCAACACCGGGCCAAGGCCCTGGCGACCCTGGGCGCGGCCAATGCCATCGGCCTGGTGCTGGGCCCGGCGCTGTCCGCCCTGCTCGCCCGCCACAGCCTGAGCTTGCCGTTGTACGCAATGGCAGTGCTGCCAATGCTGGCAGCGCTGCTCCTGTACTTCAAATTGCACCGCCAGGAACTGCACCTCAAGCAGCCACCGCGCCCGGTGCGCCTGACTGACCCGCGCCTGCGCCGGCCACTGGTGGTGGCCTTCGTGGCCATGGTCTGTGTGTCGGTGGCACAGATCACCGTGGGCTTCTTTGCCTTGGACCGCCTTGGCCTGGCGCCAGCCGAAGCGGCCCAGGCGGCGGGCATCGCCCTGACCATGGTGGGTGTGGCGCTGATCTGTTCGCAGATCCTGGTACGCAAGCTGGAATGGCCGCCGATGCGCATGATCCGTGTCGGCGGCAGCATTGCCGCGCTGGGCTTTGCCTGTGGTGCATGGGTCGACAGCGCCCCGCTGCTGTGGGCGTGCTACTTCATTTCAGCCGCTGGCATGGGCTGGATTTTCCCGGCTTTCTCGGCCTTGGCGGCCAACGCCATGGAGGCCTCTGAACAGGGCTCCACCGCAGGCTCCATTGGCGCTGTGCAGGGGCTTGGCGTGGTGATCGGGCCGCTTGCCGGCACCTTGATCTATGCCTTCGACCCACGGCTGCCGTACCTGGTGGCTGCCGTTCTGCTAAGTCTGGTGGCGTTCTGGCCAAGCGGTGCACGGCAGTAGGCGGCATCCCCTGCGGAATGTGCTTTAATGCGTCGCCCATTATTTTTGACACTTAAGGCGGCTATGGACACGGGGACACGACTCAAACTGGTGCGTGAACGCAACAAGCTCTCCCAACGGGAACTGGCCCGACGCAGCGGCCTGACCAACTCGACGATTTCGCAGATCGAACAGAATCGCGTCAGCCCGTCGGTCAGCTCGCTGAAAAAACTGCTGGAAGGCATTCCGATGACACTGGCGGAATTCTTCAGCTTCGACGAGCCACCGCGCCAGGAACGTTTCGTGTTTCGAGCCGTAGAGCAACCTGACCTGGGCAGTGGTGGCTTGCGCCTGCTGCTGGTCGGGGCGAGTGTCGAGGGGCGGCAGATGCGCATGCTGCGCGAGCTGTACGCGCCAGGGGCCGACTCGGGCGAAGAGCCGATCGTGCACACCGAGGGTGAAGAGTGTGGCCTGGTGACCCGTGGCACCATCGAGTTGCGGGTGGATGGCCAGGTGAGCATCCTGAACTCCGGTGACGGCTATTACTTCCCCACCACCCTGCCGCACAGCTTCAAGAATATCGGCCAGGATGAAGCCGAGATCATCAGCGCGAACACGCCTGCCAACTTCTGATTGGCAATGAGCCATCGCTGGCAAGGCCAGCCCCCACAGGTATTTTCGGTGCTGCCGATCTCTGTGGGAGCTGGCCTTGCCGGCGATGCCTTTACATCCCAGCCACGCCCCCTCCCCCGACAAAACCGACGAACCCCTTCTATCCCGGGCCTTGTAGGACAATCCAACTGCTTCCGAAGAAATTTGTAGTGCCATCAAAAAATCACTACAAAACCTATTGACGCCATTCATCGCCCCTTGCATGATGAGGCCGTCTCCCTGATCGGGAGCGCTGGCAAAGGGTGTTCCAGGCGCTTGAGTGGTATTCAGGTAGCCCGTGGAGAGGGACTGTCCAAAAGGCAGAGTGAAGAAAGCCCCTGTTGCGACGCTGCTGTAGCAGCCTTGGTAGTGCGCTACACGATGTAGCGCCAGATGTGAAATCACCAACTAACTGGTAACTGGGGGCTTTAATGATGAACTTGAACAACCAACCGACCATCAACGAATTGGCTCAACTGTTCGCCGCGCGCAAGGACAGCCTCGACAGCCACATTCTCTGGGTCTGCACATCGGGCGAAGTCCATATCGACACGCTGGCGCCGTTCACGGCCGAAGAAGAATTCGAACAGCGCACGCCGAACATGCGTGCCCGCCTGAAGATGTACCGCCGTGGCCATGGCTATGTCGGCAAGAAGGCCGCCGCTGACACCGCTTTCGTCGGCCAGGTGCTGCAAACCCTGCAAGCGCAGTGGCCAGACCTGCGCAACGAGTCGGGCGTGAAGGTCATCGACCGCCTCAGCTGAGTCGCCAACATCTTTGAAGCCCAGCCCGAAAAGGCTGGGCTTTTTTCATTTCGCGATAGTAGGTTCAGGCCCGGCGCAGTACCTGGGTTGGCTCCAGCGGCAAGGCGCCGATGGCCAGGGCCCTTGCCCGATCAACGCCCCAGACCAGCGAACGGCTCATGGTTTCGCCTGGGCGCGACGGGTAATACTCCTCGATCAACGCCTTGCCATGGCGTGCGTACAAACCGAGAAACAGCTGGGTCGCACCGGTGCGCGAAAGGCGTACCTGCACGTCGATACTGGTGCCGTCGCAGAGTTGCTCATCGTGACAGCGGCTGTGCAGTTGAGAGTCTGCCCAGTTCCAGTAAGTCTCTTCCCTGATGCGCATTGCGTTACTCCTGTGATGCACTGATGAATTGCCAACCCAGTAAGGCATAGATCGGCCACACCCTCCAGCCGGGTGCGACCAGATGTTGAGCCGGGTCAACAAAGCGGCATAAAACGGCACTATCGCCCTGCCATTGGTCAGCTGAAGCGCGGCGTTCTCAGGGTTTTCTGCGCAAATGGCTTGGGCAGGAAGCGGCCGGGCTTGTTGCCCACCAACGCCTTGTATTCGAGTGTCTGCGCGGCATCCTCGAAGGTCATGTGGGTCTGCCCCAGGCAGAATGTCGACTGACCGCAGCTCAACTCGCTGTTGATGGGAAATTCGTCGCCATCGATCTCGAAGTCGGTGTCCTTCATGTACTGCTCCCCTCTGCAAACGATCGATACCGGCCATCAAACGATTACCTGGAAAATATCGACCTCAATGCTTCACAGACTAGCCGGGCATTTGAAGACTGCCCGGTCACAAAAGCAAAAGCCCGACCAATGGCCGGGCTTTCAGAGGGGGATGCAGCGGGTTACTTGAGCTTGACGGCGGTGCCTGTCGCAAACACCACGACCATGCCGCCACGGGCCGACGGCATGCTGATTTCAAAATCCAGCCCGACGATGGCATCGGCTTGCAAGCTGCGGGCGCGCGCCTTGATCTCATCCGTAGCCTGCATACGCGCCTGTTTCAGGGCGCTTTCCAGGGTTTGCGAACGGCCGCCGAAAAAGTCACGAAAGCTGGCGAAGATATCGCGCACGACGTTCACGCCCTGCACCGATTCGCCACCGACGATGTCCAGGTAAGCGACAATTTCACGGCCCTCGACGGTGCCTGTAGTGGTGGTGATCATCGCGTTCTCCTGCGCAAAGAGCGCGATGTTACCTCAAGCCAGCGCCGCAAGCAGGCGTTGGCGTATGCGCGGGCCGAACACGTTGATCAGCAGCCCGAGCATCACCAGCAGCCCACCCCAGCATTGCACTGCGCTAAGCCGCTCATCGAGCAGCAGCGCCGACGAACTCAGGCCCACCACCGGCACCAACAACGAGAACGGCGCGACTTTACCGGCCGGGTAGCGCGACAGCAGCCTGCTCCACAGGCTGTAGCCCAGCATGGTGGCAACGAACGCCAGGTAGATCAGCGACAGGATCGAGTTGAGGCTGATGTTGCGCAGCGACGATTCAATCAGTGCCGGCCCTTCGAGAAACCAGGACAGCGCAAAGAAGGGCAAAGGCGGAATCAACCCACCCCAGATCACCAGCGCGACCAGGTCGATATTGCCGAAGCGCCGGGTGATGATGTTGCCCATCGCCCAGCAGGCGGCGGCGCACAGGGTGAGCAACAACGCGAAGAACGGCACGTGGCTGCCGTTTTCACTGCCAATCAACGCCAAGCCGCCAGCGGCGACCGCCAGGCCGATCAGGCTGGCAGCGCGCAGGCGCTCACCCAGGAACATCGCAGCGAAGAACAGGGTGAAGAACGCCTGGGACTGCAACACCAGCGAGGCCAGGCCCGGCGGCATGCCATTGCCCATGGCTTGGAAGAGAAAGGCGAACTGGCCAAGGGAAATCGTCCCGCCATAGGCGATCAGCCAACGCCACGGCAGGTTGGGCCGTTTGACCAGCAACACGGCGGGGAACGCCACCAGGGCAAAACGCAGGGCGCCGAGCAACATCGGCGGCAAGCCATCGAGGCCCACCTTGATCACCACGAAGTTAAGGCCCCAGACGATGATCACCACCAGCGCCAGTAGCAGGTCCTTGATCGGCATTATGCAGTCTCACAATTTGTAATATTCCGAAATAGCATAACCCTGCAAGGCCTTGGTGTGGGGATTGGCTACGACCTGGGGTTGTAGATAGGCGGCGCCCCTATCGCGGGACTAGCCCGCTCCCACAGATATTTCACCTGCCCCTGTGGGAGCGGGCTAGTCCCGCGATGGGGCCCTCAAATCAGGCAAAGCATTCCTTATCCAGCGCCATGCTCGCCACCCGACACACCGGCCCCTGCATCAGCACATCAAAGGTGTCGCTCAAGGTGATCTCAATCGTTCCGCCCGGCATATGCACCGCCACGTCCCTCTCTACCAACCCCAGACGCCTTGCCACTGCTGCCGCTGCACAACTGCTGGTACCGGAAGACAAGGTGTAACCTACTCCCCGCTCCCAGATCTGCACCAGCAGATTGCTGCGGTCGAGCACCCGGACAAACTGCACGTTGGTGCGCTTGGGGAACTGCGCAAGCCGCTCAATCTGCGGCCCCAGCACCCGCGCCAATGCCTCGCTTGGCTGCTCGACAAACACCACGCAATGCGGATTGCCCATCGACACCGGGTGCAGTTCCAGCGCCTGCCCCTCCAGGGTAACCGCGAAAGGCTCTGGCACATTGAACTGCGCCTGGCCCATCTCGATGGATACCCGAGCCCCCTTCTCCAGCACCTGGCAGGTCACCTCCCCTCCTGCCGTGTGCACCTTGAACGGCTGCTCCGTCACATGCCCTTGGTCCCACAAGTGGCGCGCCAGGATGCGCAGCCCATTGCCGCTCTTTTCCGCTTGCGAGCCATCGACGTTGTAGATCGTCACCGCCAGATGCTCGGGATCGAAGGAAGGCACCAGGATGCCATCCGCCCCCAAACCCTGATGACGCTCGCACACCCGGGTGATCTGCGCCGCATTGAGTTCAAACGGGCTCTGGCTGCTGTACACCAGGTAATCATTGCCAGCGGCGTGATATTTGATGAAATGCATGGGTTACGTCTCCCTTCGATTTCACTGCATTGTGCGCACAAGCCCGCCCATCTGAACACCCATCAGGCTTCACTTGACCGCAGTTGTATATACATGATCACATCAGCGCCATGGCAACCCAAGCCATGCCCGATCACTTCGCGACAAAAACAACACAGGCGGAGATCCAGAGCAATGACCCAGGCCAGCGTGCAGCGCAGCAAGCCTTTGATCGAGCGCCGCTCGATCGACTACATCCCGGAAAACGAACGCCACGGACGGCTCTACAGCCAATTCACCCTTTGGCTCGGTGCCAATCTGCAGATTACGGCGATTGTCACCGGTGCCCTTGCCGTGGTGCTCGGCGGCGATGTGTTCTGGTCGCTGATCGGCTTGTTGCTCGGACAACTGATCGGCGGTGCCGTCATGGCCCTGCATGCCGCCCAGGGTCCGAAACTGGGCCTGCCGCAAATGATTTCCAGCCGGGTGCAGTTCGGCGTCTATGGTGCGGCGATCCCGATTGCGCTGGTGTGCCTGATGTACCTGGGTTTCACCGCAACCGGCACGGTGCTGTCCGGCCAGGCCATCGGCCAGTTGCTGTCGGTGAGCGACAGCGCCGGCATCCTGATCTTCGCCGCCGTGATCGTCCTGGCGACGCTGTTCGGCTACCGGGTCATCCACTACATCGGGCGCATTGCCAGCGTGCTGGGCATCATTGCCTTCGTCTACCTGTTCGCTCGCTTGATGGTGATCAGCGACATCAGCGTACTGCTGGAGAACCGCCACTTCAGCTGGGCATCGTTCCTGCTCGCAGTATCGCTGTCGGCATCCTGGCAGATCTCGTTCGGCCCCTATGTGGCGGACTACTCGCGCTACCTGCCAAGCAACACCTCGTCGGTGAAGACCTTTCTTGCCGCAGGGCTGGGTTCAGTGGTGGGGGCACAGGCATCGATGGTGCTCGGCGTGTTCGCCGCCGCGATTGCCAACGGCCAGTTCGCCGGCCGTGAAGTGGCCTACATTGTCGGCCTGGGCAGCACTGGCGGGATTGCCGCGTTGCTGTACTTCAGCATCGCCTTCGGCAAGGTGACCATCTCGACGCTCAACAGCTACGGCAGCTTCATGTGCATCGCCACCATCATCAGCGGCTTTCGTGGCCACATGAACGTCACCCGCACCCAACGCTTGTGCTTTGTGCTGGCCATTGTCGGCACCTCGACCCTGATCGCCTTGCTCGGTCAGCATTCGTTCCTGATGGCGTTCAAGTCGTTCATCCTGTTCCTGCTGACCTTCTTCGTGCCCTGGAGCGCGGTCAACCTGGTGGACTACTACTTCATTACCAAGGAGCGCTACGACGTCCCGGCCCTCTCCGATCCGAATGGCCGCTACGGCCGCTGGAACATGCCGGGGATCATCGTCTACACCGTTGGTGTGCTGGTACAGATGCCGTTCATCTCGACCAAGCTCTATACCGGGCCGATGGTCGAACACCTGGGTGGCGTGGACATTTCCTGGATCATCGGGTTGATCGTGCCTAGCGTGCTGTACTACGTGGTTGCCCGTGGCAAGGCAGCACATGCACCGGCACAGATGGTATTGCCAGGTAACAGCGAACCCGCGCCAGCCAAATAGGTTCGCCGCTGACAACCCTGCACCTTGGGTTGCGCCACCGGGCGGTCGCGCAACTCAAGGCGGTTTATTACATGTGCTTGTGGTCGTGCATGTCGTGGCTTTCGCCCGAGGTGGTCAGCGCCTTGACCGGCGCATTGACCTCGATGTTCTCACGCTTGCCCTGGGCATCTTCGACGATCAGGGTCAGCGGCACGTGTTCGCCTTCCTTCACCTGCTTGACCAGGCCCATCAGCATCACGTGGTAACCGTTCGGATCGAGCGACACGGTCTTGCCTGCTGGCAACGCGACGGCATCGACCGGGCCCATGTGCATCACTTCGCCCTTCATCACCATTTCGTGCACTTGCACGTCCTTGGCGACGTTCGAGGCAACGCCGACCAGCTTGCTGTCGGTGCTGGCGGTGAGCTTCATGAACGCACCGGTGGACGGCTGGCCCGGCACGGTTGCCCGTACCCAGGCGTCATCGACGCTGGTCTGGGCCAAGGCTGGCAGGCTCAGGCCGAGCAAGGCCAGGGCAGCCAGGCCGCGCTTGAACGAAGTGGCGTTAACGAGGGTGGAACGCATCAGCAAACCTCCATGACGGTGAGTAGGTCTTCTACGCACTCTTTTGCGGTCAGGGAATGGGAAAGCCCCAGGCGCAGTACGCCACGGGAATCGAAGACGAAACTGGTCGAGCTGTGGGAGACGGTGTAGCTGTCACCCATCGGCACTTTCTCGTAGAACACGCCGAACTCTTTCGCAGTGGCCGCGGTTTCCTTGAGGGTGCCGGACAAGGCCACGAACGAAGGGTCGAACGCCTTGACGTAGGCATCGAGCATTTTCGGCTCGTCGCGCTCAGGGTCCAGGCTGATGAAGATGACCTGAAGGAAGTCCTTGTCGCGACCCATCAGCTTCTTGATCTGCGCGGCGCGCGCCAAGGTGGTCGGGCAGACCGCCGGGCATTGGGTGAAGCCGAAGAACACCATCGGCATCGAACCCTGGAAACTCGACAGGTTGTACTGGTCGCCATTGACGTCGCGAAGGCGGAAGGTACGGCCGAGGATCTCGTTGCTCATGTCCTTGCCGTACTTGAAGTTCAACTTGCTGGAGCTGTCGCAGCCTGCCAAAGCACCAAGGCTCAGCACGCTGAGCCCGGCGATAACCTGGCGCCGGGTCAGTAAATCAGTCATGTAACCATCCTTTTGGGAAGGTGTCAGGCTCGAGGGTCGGGCCTTTCATACGAACGTTTTTCAGCACGCGCGGATTTTGTCACGATCAGGGACGAGGGTTCCAGCAACCATCGCCCAGCGGGTGCGGCTTGATGTCGCAGGAAGTTTCAAGGCCCGCCGCAAGGCAACGCCACCTGCCCACCCGGCGTAAGGCAACCGGGTGAGCAGGACGCTGCGCCGTCAGGACTGCCAGTTGGCCGCGATCACCACCTCAAGTGCCGCGCGCTGCGAGGCCGACAGGGAAGTCTGCCCGGCAGGCGGTGGCGCGAACGCGGCCATCGCGTCCACCAGGTTTTGTACCTGGCTATCGAGCAAGACACTGCCGCTCTGCGTCTTGAACTGCTCGACGTGGTTGGCTGCGCCCAGGTACCAGTCCTTGAGGGTGAGCTTGTCGCTGGTGCCGATGACACTCACTTCAAGGTTCTGCGTCCCTGCAACCGCCTTGAACCAGAGCTGGTCGCGGTTGATGCCCTCCATGAACTGGACGAGGTCGCTGTTGCCAGGGGTGGCGTCGTTTTCTACCAGGGTATCGTTGCCATAGCCCCGGCCGAACAGGTAGGTGTCGTTGCCACCGCCCCCGGCCAACACATCCGCACCAGCACCGCCATCGAGCGTGTCGTTGCCCGCATCGCCAACCAGGGTATTGGCAGCACTGTTGCCCTTGAGCAGATTGTCCAGTGCATTGCCGGTGCCATTGAGGGCGGTGCTGCCCAGCAAAGTGAGGTTCTCCAGGTGGTTACCCAGTACCAGGGTGACACTCGATTCCACCGTATCAATGCCCTCGCCCGGGTTTTCAACGATCACGTCCGTGGTTCTGTCGACCACGTAGGTATCGTTGCCCTGACCACCCTGCAGGGTATCTACCCCCGCCTTGCCATCAAGGCGATCATTACCCAGGCCACCCACCAGGCTATTGTTGCCGGCATTGCCGGTGAGTACGTTGTCCAGCTCGTTACCCGTGCCATTGATCGCCGAACTACCAGTCAACAGCAGATGTTCGAAGTGGGCCTTCAGGGTATGGGTAAGGCTGCTTTCAACGGTGTCGATACCCTCGTCGAGGTTTTCGCTGAGGCTGTCGCCGGCATTGTCGATAACGTAGGTGTCGTTGCCGGCGCCTCCGACCAGGGTGTCAGCGCCTGTACCGCCGTCCAGGCGGTCATCCCCGGCACCACCTTCGAGCCGGTCGATGCCGCTACCTGCGGTGACCCGATCATTGCCATCGCCCCCGCTCATGAACTGGTTAAAGCCTGCAGTAACGCCCACCATGACATCATCTCCGGTGGTTCCCGTTTGCTGCAGTACCTTGGCGCTCAGTTGCGCACTGGTCCAGAGGGTGCCGTCGGCGAACTCGATGCGTTCGAGTTGGTAGCGGTCGCTGGTGTCGTAAAACCAGTTCAGCAGGGTGACGCGATCCTGGCCGTTGGCGTGGCTGAGGACCAGGCTGGTGCCGGCACGGCTGGCGGTAATATCCACCGCAGCAATGCCAGCGCCAAACGTCAGCACATCGGTGCCCGAGCCATAGCCGTTGTCATCACTGATGACATCATCGCCATCGCCCAGGTTGAACAGGTAGCGGTCCGAGCCTTGCCCGCCGTTGAGGCGGTCATTACCACGCCCACCCTCCAGGCGATCATTGCCGTTGCCAGCGGTCAGCGTGTCGTTGCCGCCATTGCCATTGAGTGTCTGGCTGAACGCCGCCGTCAGCCCGCTGATCACGTCGTCGCCTTCACTGCCATTTTGGGTGAGGAATGGCGCCGTAAGCTGGCCGCTGGTCCACAGCGTACCGTCGGCAAACTCGATGCGCTCAAGCTGATAGCGGTTGCTGGTGTCGTAGAACCAGTTGAGCAAGGTGACGCGGTCCTGGCCGTTGGCGTGGCTCAGGATCAGGCTGGTGCCGGCACGGCTGGCGGTAATGTCCGCCGCAGCAATGCCAGCGCCGAACGTCAGCACATCGGTGCCCGAGCCATAGCCATTGTCATCACTGATGACATCATCGCCATCGCCCAGGTTGAACACGTAGCGGTCCGAACCTTGCCCGCCGTTGAGGCGGTCATTACCACGTCCACCCTCCAGGCGATCATT
>NZ_JAMDGY010000085.1 GCF_028656955.1 Pseudomonas fontis | reverse complement strand
GCCGTAAGGCTGCGCTGGAGTCCGCAGGGCTCCCTATAAAGCGACGCCTGCGATGCAGGCGAGCGCAGCCTGCGGCAGCGGCTACCGTATCTTTGAGTTACTCCCGCGATGGTTGACCCATTACTTGTAGCTATTGCGCCTTGAATCCGGGCTTACCGTTCTCCTCGCGCCACGTCTTAACTATTTCCCCCGACTCAGCCCCCCACAGATGCTGGCCAATAAATTAAATCCGTCAGTGGGACCTGGCACACTTTATTTCTTCTATGAAGGCCAAGAACTCAGACTCTGTGTACATAAGCGAATCTCTTCAAGCCCACACGCCTACGTAGCCGCTGCCGACAGGCTGCGCTGGAGGCCATAGGCCTCCCAAAAACTGCGCCTACGTTGCAGGCGAGCGCAGCCTGCGGCAGCGACTTGTCCTTGGGCAAAGCAGTCATACAGTGCTTAAGCTCCATCCTCCAACCCGGCAGTTCTCCTCTGTTCATCACTTGAAGCCAGGTTTGCCATTCTCTTTGCGCCATAGATCAATTTGCTGAGCAATTTCATCCGAAGTAGGATCAGAGCCCCCTTGCGGATAGAAGATAAGGTCTGAACCCGCAGGGTGTTCAGACACGATCATGAAGTGCTCAATCAAATCGTCTTGATACTGCTCTCCCCCCACAGCACTCATGATTTCGGCGACTAAGTACTTAAATTCTTCAAAGGTATAATCTTCACATCTTTCCTTACTGGCTATCATCGTTACTTTCCACTCAAGCGAATATGATGTTTAGCAGGCACTACCCGCCTATTGCAGGCCAATCGTGCAGAGGGATGTGTGGCGAGGCTGCCGGCTCCAGGTGCAAATGCGGCAGGAAGGTTCTGAATCGGAGGCTGACAAGCAATGAATAGCGCGTCTGCGCGCCCTATCCACTTTTCGAATGGATTCGATTCCAACACTTAATTTGTGAAGCCCACCAGTCCCCCGATATCGTGTAGCCATGACTGAAAGGGGCTACACAATGACTGATCGCATCTTCATCAACGCCGTTGCCGCCGACGGCAGCAGCCTGCACCTGGCGGTCAAGGACGGCCGGTTTGCTTATATCGGCGCTCAGCGCCCGCTGTCGGACACTGCCGAAATCATCGACCTGCAAGGCCAACTGGTATTGCCCGGTTTCGTCGATGGCCATATCCATCTGGACAAAAGCTTCGTCGGTGATCGTTGGCGCCCCCATCAACCCGTCGACACCCTGCGCGAACGCCTGGCCGTGGAAAAACAGCTGCTGGCCTCCTCGCCCCCCATCGCCGAGCGGGCCGACGCGCTGATCCGACAGGCCGCTTCGTTCGGCACCCTGGCCATGCGTTGCCACGTCGATGTGGATGCCACCACCGGGCTGGGCAACCTGTACGCGGTAATGGCAGCCCGGGACAAATGGCGCGAGTTGATCGACATCGAGCTGGTCGCCTTCCCCCAGGCCGGCGTGGTGTCATGTCCCGGCACGGCGGACATCCTCGACGCAGCCATGCGTGAAGGTGCCCAGGTGGTCGGCGGCATCGACCCGACCACGCTGGATGAAGACGCCGAGGCGCAATTGGACATCGTCTTCGGTATCGCCGAACGGCGTGATGTGAAAATCGACATTCACCTGCACGAACCCGGCGAAATCGGTATCGCCCAATTGCAGCGCATTGCCGAACGCACCCTGGCGTTGGGCATGGCCGGACGGGTCGCGGTCAGCCATGCCTATGCCCTGGGTGAAGTCGAGCCGGCAGTCGTCGACCGGGTGGCCGAAGCCCTCGCCCGCGCCGATATCGCGATCATGACCAACGCCCCCGGCGACTGCGCCTTCCCGCCCGTGCTGCAACTGCGCAACGCCGGGGTGCGGGTGTTCACCGGCAACGACAATATCCAGGACGCCTGGTGGCCCTACGGCAATGGCGACATGCTGCAACGCGCCATGCTGGTCGGCTACCGCTCCGGCTTCTACACCGATGAAGACCTCAACATCGCCCTGCACATGGCCACCGACGCCGGCGCCAAGGTCATCGGCAAGCAGGGCTACGGCCTCAAGGTCGGCAACGAAGCGAGCTTTATCGTGATCAAGGCGCCGAACGCCGCTGCGGCTGTCGCGGCAGTGCCCAGTGAGCGGCGCATCGTGCGTAAAGGCGTGTTCTGGTCCGGCGCCTAACAGCACAAATCCTTAACCGTTCCACCCTGCAACACGCTGTGCCACACAGCGGCGGGCTCGCTCGCCTTGAGCAAGCTCGCCGCGCCGTAACGATGCCCCCAACAAAAACGACTCCAGGGCTACTTCCCATGACTAAAAACCCGCAAATCCTGCGTGCTTCACTGATCTTCACGGCGGTGGTGTCGATCATGATCGTTGGCGTACAGCCGATCTTCATCGGCCTGCTGGTCGAACGCCTGGCGCTTACCCTCAGCCAGCAAGGCTGGGTGATTTCCATCGAGATGGCCGGGATGGCCCTGGGCACCCTGCTCACCCCGCCGCTGGCCAAACGCTTCAGCGGACGCAACCTGTGCCTGGTCACGGTGCTGGTCAACGTACTGTGCAACCTGCTCAGTGCCCATGCCGACAGCCTGTCGCTGTTGATGCTCAGCCGCCTGGCCAGCGGCACCTGCGCAGGGTTGCTGTATGCGTACGCGGTGTGTGGCATTGGCCGGCTGCCGGGGCAGGACCGTTCGTTCGGCTTCATGTTGCTGCTGCAAACGCCGATTTACTCGCTGTACGCGGCGGCATTGCCGGTGATTGCCGCGGTGCAGAGCGTGGAGATTGCCCTCTATACCTTCGCAGGCTGGGCACTGCTGATCGGGGTGGCGTGCCTGAACATTCCGAAAAACCTGGATGTACTGGCGCAGTCCGATAGCAGCCCAGAGGCCCGCAGTGGGTGCGCGATCATTGGGCGGTTTTCGCTGGTCGGGATGTTGTTTTTGCAGGTGGCGATCTACTGCGTGTGGGGCTTTATCGACCAGATGGGCCGTGACCGGGGTATTTGCGCCGTGGATATCGGCTGGGCCTTTGGCGTAGGGACAGTAGGCGGCTTGCCAGGGGCGTTGCTGCCCAGCGTGCTGGGCGCGCGGGTGCAACGCGGCTTGATGATTGCCATCGGCTCGCTGGCGGTGCTGGTGGCTACTGGGTTGTTGACGGGGTATAGCCGCGATGCCAATGAACTGCTGGTGGCGATCACCCTGCTCAACTTTGGCTGGGTATTGGCGTTGTCCTACTACATGTCGTCGGTGACCACCAACGACCCGAACGGCAACCTCACCCCGCTGGTGAGCATTACCCTGATGGTCGCGGCGGCGCTGACGCCGGCGTTGATTGCGCTGTTGATGCAGGAGACTGATAGACCGTTGATCTTCCTGGTGGCCAGCAGTGCGTTGATTGTCGGGTTGATCTTCAAGTGGGTGGGGACGGTGTATAGCCGGCGGGCGCTGAGCCGACTTTCGATCTGACGCAATCTGTGGGAGCCGGCGTTGCCGGCGATGCAAGCCAAAGGCTTGCCAGCCAAGGTGTTTGCCCATCGCCGGCAAGGCCGGCTCCCACAGGTATTCCATTCCAATCCATTGCATGGGTAGCGACGGCCTCACCACCCTACATCCCGCTTTTCAACCGACTGAACGCCCGCGTCAGTTCCCGGTTGAACGCCTTGCCGTTGTCATTCTTGCTGTACAACCGCGCCCGCACCTCCACCGGTGGATAGGTGCCCGGCGCATTGCGGATCTGCGGGTCGACCAGGCTGTCGGCCGCGGTGATCGCATTGGCGTAATGGATGGTGTCGGTGATCGGCGCGATCACCTCCGGGCGCATCAGGTAGTCCATCAAGGCCCAGGCCGCCTCCGGGTGCGGCGCGTCCTTGGGCACCACCAGGGCATCCAGCCAGATCAACGTGCCTTCATCCGGGATGTGGTAGTCCAGGCTGAACGCCTTCTTCGCCTGCTGCGCCTGCGCCTCGGCAATCGCTACATTGCCGTTCCACGACATCGCCACACAGGTCTCGCCATTGGCCAGGTCGTTGATGTTGCGGTCGTTGTCGAAGTAGCGAATGTAAGGCCGCACCTTCTGCAACTGCGCCTCGGCCAGCTTCAGGTCTTCGATGCGCTGCTGGTTGATGTCCAGCCCCAGGTAACGCATCACCGCCGCAAAGACTTCATTGGGGTCGTTGAGCAGGCTGACCCCGCAACTGGCAAATTTCGCCACCACCTGCGGGTCGAACAGCATCGCCCAGCTGTTGCGCGGCGCATCCGCGATCCGCGCGGCGACGGCCTGCTCCTGAAAACCTACGCCCGTGGTGCCCCAGGCGTAGGTGCCGGCATAGCGGTTGCCCGGGTCGAATACCGCCATGTGCTGGCGGAACTCCTCACCCACCCCTTGCAGGTGCGGCAGCTTGGCCTTGTCCAGCGGCTGCAAGGCGCCGCTGGCAATCGCCCGGGTCAGGTGCTGACCGGCGCTGAGCACCAGGTCGTAGCCACTGCCGCCGGTGAGCAGTTTGGTCTCGGCGGTTTCCAGCGAGTCGAAGTGGTCGGCCACCACGCGAATCCCGGTGGCCTTCTCGAAGTTGCTCAAGGTGTCCGGGGCAAGGTACTCGCCCCAGATCAACAGGTTGACGGTCGGCTGTTGTGCGTCGGCCGCCTGGACCACCGGTGCCGCACACGCCAGGGCAAGTGCCAGGGCTGCACATTTCATGGGCGCTGGGCTCCTGCGTATTGCGGCATGGTGATGCAGGCAACGTTGCCGCCCCCGAGCAGAATCTCCCGCGAGTTTTCAATGCCGAGGATGCGGTGGTTCGGGAACAGCTCTGCCAAAGTTGCCTGGGCAATGCGGTCGTTGCGATCGCCGAACAGCGGCAGGACGATGGCCGAGTTGCCGACGTAGTAATTGATGTAGGACGCGCAGATCTTGGTCCCCGCTTGACGCAGGTGGGTACCTTCCACCTGGTCCAGCCCGGCCGCCTCGTCGGCAGTCCATTGCAACACGTCTGGTTGCGGCAGCTTGTGCACCTTCAGCTCACGCCCCCGGGCATCGCGGGTGCTGCGCAGGATGTCGTAGGCTTCCTGGTAGATGTCCCACTGCGGGTCGTCGCGGTTGTCGGTCCATTGCAGCACCACTTCACCCGGGCGAACGAAGCAGGCCAGGTCATCGACGTGGCCGTCAGTCTCGTCGAACTTGCAGCCACGCGGCAGCCAGATGACCTGGTCGGCGCCCAGGTAGTCTTCGAGGCGCTTGGTCACTTCGGCCTTGCCCAGGTGGGCGTTGCGGTTGCGGTTGAGCAGGCATTGCTCGGTGGTCAGCAAGCTGCCCTGGCCGTCACTCTGGATGCCGCCCAGCTCGGCGATCAACGGGGCGCGGTAGCGGTCCAGGTTCTCGATTTCGAGGATCTTGCTGGCGATCTGGTCGTCCTTGTCCCAGGGGTAGTACAGGCCGCCATCCAACCCGCCATAGGCGTTGAACTCGAAGTCGACGCCACGCACCTCCCCGCTGCCGTCATTGACCACGAAACACGGGCCGCTGTCGCGGAACCAGGTGTCGTTGCAGGTCATCTCGACCACCCGTACATGCGCCGGCAACTGGCGGCGGGCATTGGCGTATTGTCCGGCGGAAGCACAAACGGTGACCGGCTCGCTGGAGGCAATGGCGCTGACAATATCGACCCAGACTTTCTGCGCAGGCTTGGCACCGTTGCGCCAGACATCCGGGCGCTCCGGCCAGCCCAGCCAGCAGCCGGCCTTGCGCTCGAATTCGCCGGGCAGGCGGAAGCCATCGGCCTTGGGAGTGGTGCTGAGCGAACGTGCCATGGTGAACCTCATCGTCGGGTTGGGATGCCTGAACGCTACGCCGCTGCCAGCGTGGGTTCCAACGATGAAAACTCAGCGATAGGTGAATTCAATTCAAGGTTCGGCGATCTGTTCGCTGAACCACTCGATGAATTGCGCCACCGCGCCGCGCTCCAGGCGCAGGCGCTCGCAGACCAATGCGTACTGGCCCTGGGCAGTAACGCTGGCAGTGAACGGCCGGACCAGCCGGCCGCTTTGCAGGTCGGCGATGCACGTGAGGTTGTCGCCCATGGCCACGCCCTGCCCCAGCACCGCCGCTTCCAGTGCCAGCGCGGCATGTGGGAAATACAGCTGGCGCGTGGGCAAGGCATCGTCGGCGTGGGTGGCCAGCCAACTGGTCCAGGTCTTGCCGTCCTGGTCGTCGTGCAGCAGGCAATGGCGCACCAGGTCGCGCGGGCGCTTGAGCCCGCCCTGGTTGAACAGCCCGGGGCTGCACACCGGGAAGAACTGCAACAGCGGCAAGGGCCGCACGAAGTGGGTGCTGGCATCCAGGTCGCTGGTGCCGTAGGTGATGGCGATATCGACGTCCGCGCCGGGGGCGCCTGCGTTGATGGGCTGTTCGTGCAGGTGCAGGGTGATATGCGGGTAGCGGCTACTGAAGTCAGCCAGACGCGCGACCAGCCACTTCTGCGCAAGCTCGGCGGTGACCGCGACACGCAGGACAGCCTGTGAGGCCGGGTCGCGCAGTTCATCGCAGGCCTTGCCGATCAGTTCGAAGGCTTGCTGCAGGTGGCGCAGCAGACGTTCGGCTTCGGCGCTGGGGCGAACCTGGCGGCCGACGCGCTGGAACAGCTCGACGCCCAGTTGCTCCTCCAATTGGCGGATCTGGTGGCTGACGGCGCTGTCGGTCACGCACAGCTCGGCGGCGGCGCGGCCGAAATGGCCATGGCGGGCGGCGCATTCAAAAGTGCGCAGCGCAGTGAGGGATGGCAGTCGACGCATGTCGAGGTCCTTGTGGGCGGCAGGATCGCAACGTTGAGGCAGAATCATACAGCAGCACCCCAACGGATGAGGTTGCCGCGTATGCCCAGGCTGACAGAGCGCTAGTCACGCATCAGCGGCACGAACCCCTGGCCGCGTACTTCTCGCAGGATGAGGCTGCTGTAAAAGGTGTTTACCAACGGCAGTTGCCGCACCACACCATCGATGAACTCGACATATTCATCCATGGTGGCCGTAACGACCTGGAGCACCAGGTCGAACTTGCCAGTCACCACCTGCAACGCAGCGACTTCCGGCCGGTTCATCAACGACCTTTCGAGTGACTTGAGTTCGTGCTCTGCATGCGTTGAAACGTCCAGGAACACATACGCGCATACCGAATACCCCAGCAGCCTGCGGTTCAGATTTGCCTGATAACCCAGGATGAAACGCTGTGCCTCAAGTCGTTTGAGACGACGCCAGCACGGTGCGGGGCTCAAGCCCACTTCCAGTGAAAGCTCCACATTCGAAATACGCCCATTACGTTGTACCGCCCCCAGAATTCGCAGGTCGATAGGCTCTAGCGCTGGCAAAGAAATATACTTTCTCAAATCGCAATCCATTAGCAATTTATTATCGAAATGCCTCGTGCATCGATAAGTTTCTTTCCTTGAGACGCCCTAACATTGTTCGCCGCGCACAGTGCTATCCCCCCCAGGAATTTGCACGGTCGTACCCAATAAGGACAGTCTGGTACACACGGGAAGTTATCGATGCCAAGCAACATGAAAGAGTACCTCAATTACGATTTCGACATCACATTGGAAGGCGGTGTCGCACTGGTCGCTTTTACCGACTCGCACCGGCACAACCTGTGGTCGATGCCGCGGATGGCGCAATTGACCCGCCTGCTGCATCAACTGAATGACGATGGTGCGGTACATGCCGTGTTGCTGCACAGCGGCGAAGGCCGATCTTTCGGCGCAGGTGGCAGCTTTCACGAGACCTCTACCTTCAACGGTGGCGATGAAGTCGACATATGGATCGATCATGTCACCGACCTGTACGTTGCCGCCCTGCAACTGACCCGCCCGCTGATTGTCGCCATCGACGGCTATGCCATCGGCATCGGCTTGCAGATTGCCCTGACAGCGGACTATCGGATCGGCAGCGATCGCTGTGTGCTGAAAATGCCTGAGTTCGAACTGGGCATCGCCTGCACATTTGGCGGCTTCATGCTGGAAAAAATCGTTGGTCGCAGCCTCATGCAGAACATGCTCATGTCGTGTGCCGAATGGCCTGCGGAACGCGCATTGGCCGATGGCCTGCTGCACTGCGTTACCGATGCCAGGCAGTTGCGCGCCAGCGCACTGGAACAGGCCCACCGCGCCGCAGGTTTCACCAGCGCGGCCTTCAGGAATACCAAAACCTACCTCAACCGCGATTTTATCGCGGGCCTTGAACAGACCCGCATCGCCGGGAAACAGGCCCACCGTGCCGCGTTTGCAGCAGGTGAAGCACAAGGAAAGATGAAGACGGTCCTCGGCAAGTCTGCCGCCCAGTCAACCCTGGAGGCTGTCTCGTGACCCAACAGCCTTGGTTGTTACTCTCCAGTCGCCCCATCACTCAGTTAGAAGACGCCCACCTGCCGCTCACGGGGTCGGCATTTCACGGCTACGCCAATGCCTGGCCAACGCCGGTTGCCGGCGACCAGGCTGATGCGCTGGGCCGGCCATGCACACGACTGGTCGTCGGTGGCGACAACACCCTGGATGTGCAAGGCAACAAGCTGACGGTAGAGACCAGTAGCCGTAACATCACGCCGCTGTACTGGAGCGCGGATCACCGCGGCAACTTCATCATTTCAACTGACCTGTTGATCGCTGCCAGCGCCTGGGTGAACCTGACCGACTGCCAGTTATCCGTCCGTGAAAATGCTGGTGTCCACCTGGGGGACCATTCAAGCATTCATGGCCTCACCCGCCTGCAACACAGCAATCGCCTGGAGGTCGTGCTACAAGGCAACCGCACCCATATTGAATGTTGCGAAACATTCGACAGCCTGGCCTTGCAAAGCGCCCGATTTAACACTGCCGTGCTAGCTGGCGAGGCCCAGCTCAGTGCACTTGAACACAGCATTGCCGATCATTTGAAGTGGCCGGGCAAGGTCGCAGCGCTGGTCTCCGGTGGTGTCGATTCAGGCTTGGTTGCAGCCCTGCTGGCCAAGCAGTGCCCAACCTTCGAAGCTTTTAGCATTGGTACACCTTGGGGCAATGAGTTTGACGATGCCCAGCAACTGGCCGACGCCATTGGTCGCCCTCTGAACCGGGTCGAGCTCGATCCGCAGTCCATCCTGCTGGCATTACCGCAAACGGTGCGTGCCTTCGGTCACGCACACCCCCAGGCAGTGGAGATCGGTGTGGCGATCAGCGCATTCTGTCGCCAGTTGACCGCAGGTCACCTCATCTTCACCGGCTACGGCTCGGACCTGATCAACTCGGGCCTGGCTACCGGCGACGGAATGCCTGACGACATCCGCCACAGCATCGCCATCGAGGTCAACAAGACCCGCTATTCCAGCGAACTCACCAGCCTTGCAGCCCAGGCCTGCGGCAGTGAACTGGCGCATCCCTACTGGGACCAACGGGTATTGCGCACGGCGCTGGACACCTGCCCATCGGTCAAAACCACCCGTGGCCGCGAGAAAGGCCACCTGCGCCTGGCAGCGGAACGCTGGCTGCCTGCCGAAGCGGCCTGGCGCAAGAAAACCGCGATCCACCACGGCAATGGGCTTGGCGCCGCGCTGAGCCAGTTGATCGACGACACAAGCGGTCAGCGCGCCAGTGCTCCAGCCGTGTATCGACAGCTTCTGGTCACTCAGCTGGAGCAGGCCACTCGCACCCCTCTGAGCCCCCTGAGCGCTCAGGAAATCCTCGATCGCGCGTTGCATTCGATCACCCACCGTTGCTGAAGGAACAGCTCATGAATGCCTCTTTACCTGTGCAAAACGTGCGCGGCACGACCCTGACCACTTCTGGCTTGGGCATCGAGCTTGCTGATGACACCCCGCTGACATGCGTTCGCCAAGCCGTACTCGACCACGGTGTAAGCTTGCTACGCAATGTCCGCTTCGACGACCACAGCTTCCAGAGGTTCGTGGAAAGCCTGGGCGACAAGGTTTCCTATGTCGACGACAACGCCCAGGTGGGCTACGGCTTCTCCGACATTCTCAAGCTCAATGGCACCCACGATAAAGACAAGGTCATCACCGGTCGTGGCAGCCTGCCCCTGCACACCGATGGCATATTGCTCGGCACCCAGGTCGACCTGATCATCCTCTACGCCGAAGATGTCCAGGGCATCGACGAGGACGGTGCCACCGTTGTCTGCGACCAGCTTGCAGCCTGGCAAAACATGCCTGATTCACTGCGCCAGCCGCTGCTGGACGGCAAACTTGAATACCTGGCGTTCGAACGTGGTTACTTTGCCACCGTTCCTGAGGGGTGGTACCCGATCTCGACGTTCCGCGACTATGGCCGCATGCGCTCGCTCAATCTCGCCCTGCCCTTCGACAGGCAAGCCAAAGCCAGCTGGGATGTACGTGTTCCGGGGTTCACGGCCGAGGCCTCAGCCGCCTGGTTCGCGGCACTAGAGCAACACCTGACGGCCACCCCCTACGTGTATAGCCATCGCTGGCGGACCGGCGACCTTCTGGTTATCGACAACCAGCGAACCTTGCATGGCCGGCGCGGGTTGCAACCGCAAACATGCCGCAAGCTGCTGCGCGGGCAAGTCACGTTCAAGACGATTGCATCAGCGCCGGGCGCCACCCTGGCGAGCGTGTAACGGTGTGCACGATTATCGCCGCTGTCGGCCTGTCGCGACGCTGGCCGGTGCTCTTGGCTAGCGTTCGCGACGAGTCTGTCGATCGACCGTGGGTAGCGCCTGCACTGCATTGGCCCGACCGCCACCCGGACATCATTGGCGGTCTTGACCTGCAATCCGGCGGCACCTGGCTTGCGCTCGACCGGCGCAGGCACCGGGCCAGTTTCCTGGTCAACCGCCCTGAACGCGTACGTGGTGCAACCCGCAGTCGCGGCGAGCTGCCGCTGCTGGCATTGGACGCCCCCGAGCAGCAATGGGACGCCGACACGCTGTGCCAGTACAACGGTTTCATCCTCGGCCAGGCCGATGCCGATGGCCTGCTGCTCCATCAGTGGGACACCCGAACGCTGAACTCCCTGCGCCTGGGCAAAGGGGTGCATGGCCTGTGCTACCGCGGCATCGGCGAGGGCCATCCACGCCTTGAGCGCCATCTGCCGCTGTTTGCCGCCAAGCCACTACCGCAGCCTACTGTCAGCGCATCACCGACCCAGGCATGGGGGCAATGGTTATACCTGCTGGCGGGTGATGGCCAGTATGGCAGCGACGCGGATGCTCTGATCTGGCAGCGCGAAGTCGAGGGCAGTGTCTGGGCATCCCAGTCGGCAGCCTGCATTGCCCTGGGACCGCAGCGGTCGCGGCTGGACTTCAATGCCTCCCCCTTGAATCCCGCCTGCTGGAGCACGTTGTCTCCACTTTCACCCATTTAGAACGAGAATATTGCCTTGAGCATTCAAACCCTTCCTCAGGACCGCTATCCCCAGGTGCTGGAATTCATCCGCCACACCGAAGATGCCGATGCCCAACTGTTCCTGAGCAGTGCCCTGCGCAACTGCCCGCAAGGTCTGCAGGTATACCTGCGCGAGGACGACCGCGGGCTGCATGCAGTCATCGCCCTGTTGCCTTGCCTGCCGCCATTTGCGGTACCGGTCATCCTCGCCGCAGGTGATCCGGATGAAGCGTTGCTGCTTCAGGTCAGCCAGCGTCATGCCAGCCCAGAGATGGCCTTGGGGCCCAAGACGGTCCTGGAGCGCCTGACGCAATGCTGGCCACAAGCATGGCTACCTCAGATTGGCCGTCGCGACGAGGTGCTGCTCAAACAATTCGAAGCCTTCCCGGCCAGCACAGTGGCGGAATTGACGACCCGCCTGGCCCAGCCCACTGACGAAGCCACCCTGATCGACTACCGGATTCAGATGGAAAAGGACTCTGGCGTGAAGCTGATATCCAGCCAGGAACAGGCAAGGCACACCGTCCGCCAACTGATGCAACGCCAGGCGCTGTATGTAATCGACGTGGACGGCCGGCTAGGCGGCTGCGCGGCATTGACCAGCAGCGATGAAGAGCACGAACAACTGGGCTTCATTTTTGTCGACGCAAAGCACCGTCTGCGTGGTGTATCGGACCGGCTGCTGAGTGATGTATGCACAGGCATTCACCAGCGGCAACGCAAGCCTCTGACCTTCACCTGCGTGAGTGGGCCCTTGCGCAATCGCTTGGGTGAAATCGGCTTTCGGCCAGTCGGCGAGCACCTGAAGCTGTACTTCGGCCAGGGCTGCTGACCATCAAGGAGACGGATCAATGTTCCAGCAACAGTTCCACCGTATGGTCGCGCGCGATCAGCATAAATTGGCCGTCATTGATCACCTGGGAGCAACCCGGACCTATGCCGAGCTACTGCACGACATCAACCAGCTGCGCGGTCGCCTGCATGCTGCGGGCCTGTGCGAAGGGGATGTGGTGGCGACCCAACTGGGTAACAGCATCGGTTACGTAGCCCTGTTGTTTGCCATGGCCAGCCTGGGGCTGGTGCACTGCCCGATCAACCTGGCCAGCAGCCCCGAGCACCGGGCATTGCGCCTGGATCAAGTCCACGCTGCGCTGCTGATCACCGAGCACGGCTGGGTGCCTGAAGGGCTCGAGATTGCGGGGTTTGCCCTATGTGCTGCGCAGATAACAGTCAACATTCCTGGGCACGGCCATGCACTCAGCGGGCTGATGCGCATGCAAGAAACCTCCGGGAGCACCGGTACTCCGAAGCTTGCGTTGTGGCGACAAGACTGCCTGTTCCGGGAAATCATGCACTGGGTCGAATGTGCAGGGCTTGATGCCACTGACCGCTACCTGAACATCCATACCCTCGATGGCGGGCATGCCGTCGACCTTCACGTGTTCCCTGCCTTGTTGACCGGGGCCATGCTGTATCTGGGCGAGGCTACCCAGGTCGAAGAGAATCTGTGCACACTTGCCGAACAACGCATCACGGTCATGAGTGCACTGCCATCGCAGTACCTGGAGCTGGCACACAGTGCCCAACACCAAGGTGTTCGTTTGCCAGCACTGAGCAATCCGTTCTGTGGCGGCGCCTATCTGGACGACCCGGTCGTCGTGGAAACCGAGCGCTGCATGGGGGTGAGGATCAAGCGGATCTATGGTTCCACCGAGTTCGGCATGATCCTCGCCAACTTCGACGCTGGACTGCAGGTCAGTTGCGGGTTGCGTGCACTCGGCGATGTCAAGGTGGAGCTGCACGTGCTCGACCCGGCGCAGCCGGATATCGGCGAAATTGTCGCGCGCTCCAGCCATAGGGGTTCCGGCTACTTCCCGCTGTCTGCCGACTCGGTCGAAGGTGAAGCCTACTTCAGTGGCGACATTGCCCAGCGCCAGGCCAACGGCAATCTGATGCCACTGGGTCGCAGCACCGATGCACTGCTGACGCGCCAGGGCACGCAATTCGCGCCTGCCCTTGAAGGGCACATCGCACTCGCACTTGCCCTGACGCGCGTGGTAGTGCTGGTTGATGTCGAGGACCGTCGCCGAGCTCATGTGGTGATACAGGCCGATGCCAAGCGCGCCCACGATGCGCAAGCAAAACTCGTCCAGTTGCTCGACACACTCGGTGTTCGTGCTGGCATAGCAGCGCTCGAACGGATACCGTTGACACCTACCGGAAAGCCGGACCGCGCAACCCTGCGCAAGCAACTCGCCGCGCTTCACACGGTAAAGGACGCATTCATCATTCTGAAGGACCTGACATGAGCGACGCGCATCTTCAGCCGAAAGGCTTCAGCAGCATCATTGCCAACCTGGGCATCAAGGACAGCCGCGATGACTTCATGGCGGTCGTCTCCGACGTGCCGGCCAGCGTCAGTGCGATGTTCACCCAGTCGCGTTTCGCCGGCCCGAGCGTGACCTTGTCCCGCCAGGTCGCCCAGCGCCACACCGCGCGTGGCGTGGTCGTCATTGCCCGCAATGCGAACGTCGCCACTGGCCCCGAAGGCCTGGCCAATGCCGAAGAAGTGCGTGCGGGCGTGGCCCGGGCGGTCGGCGTCGATGCCCAGGAGTTGGTGATTGCCTCGACCGGCGTGATTGGTCGCCAGTACCCGATGGAAAAGATCCGCGCCTTCCTGGCCGATGTACCGCCCTTGCAAACGGCTGATTTCCAGCGTTGCGCCGCCGCCATCATGACCACCGACACCCACACCAAGCACGCTGCGCGCAAGGTGGGCAACGCCAGCCTGGTGGGCATTGCCAAGGGCGTGGGGATGATCGAGCCCAACATGGCCACCCTGCTGACCTTCTTCTTCACCGACGCGCAAATTGCGCCGCCGGTGCTGGATGCCATGTTCCGCCGGGTGATGGACAAGACCTTCAATGCCTTGAGCATCGACACTGACACCTCGACCAGCGATTCGGCGGTGATCCTGGCCAACGGCCTGGCCGGCGAAGTGGACCTGGGCGAGTTCGAGCAGGCCTTGTACGACATCGCACTGAGCCTGGTGCGCATGATCGCCTCGGACGGCGAAGGCGCCAGCAAAGCGCTGGAGGTGCAGGTCAGCGGCGCCCGCGACGACGCCCAGGCCAAGCGCGTGGCCAAGGCCATCGTCAACTCGCCGCTGGTCAAGACGGCCGTGCATGGCGCGGACCCGAACTGGGGACGGGTTGCCATGGCCATCGGCAAGTGCGAGGCGGACCAGGACATTGACCCGGACAAGGTCAGGATTGTATTCGGCGAGACCGAAGCCTATCCGCGTCAGTTGGACGAGGCCGGTTTGCGTGAGGTGAAGGGGTATCTGCAGGGCAAGGAGGTGCTGATTTCAGTGGACCTGAATATCGCGCAGGGACGCTTTACGGTTTATGGGTGTGATTTGTCGGAGGGGTATATCCGGATTAATGCGGATTATACGACGTGAAATGCGGGGGGCATCAACACCTGTGATGCATGGCTGACATGCGGCGCAAGGTTGTAGTCCAGATATGGATGTTCAGTCGGCAACCCTTTCTGACCCGAAGCGGATACGTTCGGGTTGGATAGCCTGTCATCCACCGGATGCTACTAGTTCAGTGCTCGAGTTGAGCGAATGACAGACGATCCTTTTCGTGTTCCAACAAATGCTGAAATTGCTGACGCACAGCGTTTGCTCAATTTTCGCTTTCCCGATCAATACATCCGGTTCCTGCAAGGAGGTAGCAATGTCGCAAACGCTGCCTTTGAACCGGCGGTGATAGTGAGAGGGTGCAGCTATCTGGATATCTTCGAAATCGCCGAAACGGCTTGGGCACAGGGCGTGCCCCGGGATTGGTTGCCTTTCATTGAGGATAACAGTGACTACTTCTGCATATCGGAGACAGGTGCCGTTCGATACTGGTCGCACAACGGCAGGACAAGCGAACGTTGGCCAACCTTTTCCGCCTGGTTCGAAAAGGTATGCGTAGCCCTTGAATAGGGTGTGCACGAAATCGGAAATTCCAGTGACCACTTCGGCCGATTGCTGCCTGTCATGAAGGGCTGCAATCGGCCCAGAGTGTGTCAAAACCCTTGTTAGCGGCTTCCACTCTAGTGTTTTTTCCTACTCAGCCCAGGTCAGACATCAGTTGCTCAGATTCAGTATAAGGGCTATTCGGAATAGTGTG
>NZ_JAMDGY010000084.1 GCF_028656955.1 Pseudomonas fontis | reverse complement strand
TGCTGAACTGGGTGATCCTACGGAGTTTCGCAGCGCCCGCGCGGTCGTTTCATTTGCGGGTTTGAACCCACAGCTGGCGGAGTCTGGGACCTTCAAAGGCCGAACCCCGATCAGTAAGGCAGGCTCAGGGCGCATACGTAAGGCGTTGTATCTACCCAGCATCACAGCAATGAACATGAGTGAGCCAATGATGGCGATGAAGGCCCGTTTGAAGGCTAAAGGAAAAGCGGGCAAGCAGATCGTCTGTGCCGTGATGCGCAAAATGCTGCATATCGTCTTTGGGGTGCTGAAATCGGGACAACCTTATGACCCGAAGTTAGCACTTGCCCGGTGACGGGCAAGACGGTATCTACAGGTTTGAGGTGATTTTGGGATCCAATTTATACCGTTAGTCGGTAAAACCCGGATTATGGCGGTGATGGCATTGTGCTTACTTCAGCTTTGGGTCAGCCAGGTCTAGAGTGAAGCTTCAAATTTCTACCGAAATCTGACGTCGGTGCCAGAAGAGAAGCAGCATGGATTGCGCGCAAACTCAGACTCACGAAGACAGCTCGGTGCTACTGGTCGTCGACGACTACCCGGAAAACCTGATCAGCATGCGAGCCTTGCTTGCACGTCAGGACTGGCAGGTGTTGACCGCCAGCTCCGGCACGGAAGCCCTCAGTGCCTTGTTGGAACACGAAGTGGACCTGGTCCTGCTGGATGTGCAGATGCCCGGCATGGACGGTTTCGAGGTCGCCCGCCTGATGCGCGGCAGCCAGCGAACGCGGCTGACCCCGATCATCTTCCTCACGGCCAATGAACAGACCCAGGCCGCGATGCTCAAGGGCTATGCCAGCGGCGCAGTCGACTACCTGTTCAAACCCTTCGACCCACAAATCCTCAAACCCAAGATCCAGGCCCTGCTTGAACAGCAGCGCAACCGCCGCGCCTTGCAGCAACTGAGCCGCGACCTGGAAGCCGCCCGGGCCTTCAACGCCTCGGTGCTGGAAAACGCCGCCGAAGGCATTCTGGTGGTGGGCGAGGACGGCAGCATCCGCTTTGCCAACCCGGCCATCTCGCGCCTGCTCGAAGCCCCGGTCGAAGCCTTGCAAGGCACCGACCTGCTGGGCTTTGTGCAGTCCCCCGGGGCCACCTTGTGGCGTGAGTCCGCCTTCTACCAGGCGTACCTGGAACGCAGCATCTACCGGCTGCACGACGCGGTGTTGCGCACGGCCTCGGGCCGCGCACTGCCGGTGACCTTGTCGTGCGCCGCGTTGCCTGGCGAGCAGCACGCCATGGTGGTTACGGTGCTGGACATGTCGGTGGTGCGCAACCTGCACCAGCAGTTGGAATACCAGGCGGTGACCGACCCGCTGACCGGCCTGCTCAACCGTCGCGGCTTCTACCAGGCGGCGGAAAGCTCGCTGCTGCGCAGTGAGCATTCGCAAAAGTCCCAGGCCCTGATGTACCTGGACCTGGACGGTTTCAAGCGGGTCAACGATTCCCTCGGCCATGAAGCCGGTGACCGCGTATTGCACTGGGTCGCCGACCAGCTCAAGGAATGCCTGGGCGCCCATGGCATCCTCGGGCGCATGGGCGGTGATGAATTCACCGCGCTGCTCGATACCCTGGAACACCCCGAACATGCGGCGCGCTTTGCCGAACGCCTGATCGAGCGCATGTCCATCTGCCAGCAGATCGACGGCCTGGACATCACCCTGGGGGTCAGCATCGGCATTGCCACCTACCCGGATTGCGGCGCCCATATCGACAGCCTGCTACGCGCTGCCGACACCGCCATGTACGCTGCCAAGCAGGCCGGGCGCCAGCAGTACCGTTATTACGATCAGGATTTGAATGGCCGTGCGCGCTCGCGCCTGATGCTGGAAAACAGCGTGCGCGATGCCATCGAGGACCAGGACTTCAGCCTGGTCTACCAGCCCCAGGTGGCCTTCAGCGATGGGCATTTGCGCGGCTTCGAGGCGTTGTTGCGCTGGCAGCACCCCAGCGTCGGCGATGTGCCGCCAGGGCTGTTCATTCCGCTGCTGGAGGAAGCCCGGCTGATTTCCCGCCTGGCCAGCTGGATCTACCGCCAGGGCGCGGCGCAGCGGCGCAGTTGGTGCGAGCGTTTCGAGGACAAGCTGGTACTGGGCATCAGCCTGAGCCGCGTGCAATTTGCCATGCCCAACCTGGTCGAGGAGCTGGAGCGGGTAATCATCAGCAACGGCCTGTCGCCGTCGCAGCTGGAGGTGGAGATCGCCGAGACCTCGCTGATGTACAACATCGATGCGGCGTTCAAGCAACTGAACAAGCTGCGCGAATTGGGGGTCAGGGTGGCGCTGGATGACTTCGGCGCCGGTGACTGCTCGCTGCGCATGCTGCGTGACCTGCCCATCGACACGCTCAAGCTCGACCGCCACATGGTCGCGCGCCTGCCCGGCTCCAGTGCCGATGCGGCGATGGTCAAATGCGTGATCGAGTTGTGTCGCCAGTACGGCCTAACGGTGATTGCCGAGGGCGTCGAGACCCTGGCCCAGGCGCGCTGGTTGCAAGCCAACGGCTGTGAATATGCCCAGGGTTTCCTGGTCGCCAGGCCGATGGTGGCGAACGAGGCGTGGGCGTTCCCGGGGTTTTTCGAGTGGCCGCCGGATTAGTTGGGTAGACTGGCGCTTTCACCCAGCCAACTTGCCCGATGACCGCCCTCAAGTACCTGCAAGCCTACCCCGCCAACCTGCAAGATCAGGTGCGCCAGCTTATCGCCCAGAATCGCCTGGGTGACTACCTGCAGCAACGCTACCCCGAGCGCCACCCGGTGCAGAGCGACAAGGCGCTGTACGGCTATGTGCAGGGCTTGAAGCAGGAACACCTGCGCAATGCGCCGAACCTGGACAAGGTGCTGTTCGACAACCGCCTGGACCTGACGCATCGTGCCTTGGGTTTGCACACCGCGGTCTCGCGGGTGCAGGGTGGCAAGCTCAAGGCGAAGAAGGAAATCCGCATTGCCTCGCTGTTCAAGGAGGCGGCGCCGCAGTTTTTGAAGATGATCGTGGTGCATGAGCTGGCGCACTTGAAGGAAAGCGATCACAACAAGGCGTTCTACCAACTCTGCGAGTACATGCAGCCCGGCTATCATCAGCTGGAGTTTGACCTGCGCGTTTACCTGACCTGGCGAGACCTGCCAGGGGCCGACTGACAGACAAGGACCTGCCGATGGACGTAAGCAAGACCAAGACCAGTTTTTACCGCCGGCTGTATGTCGCCTGGCTGATCGACAGCCAGACCGCCAGCAGCGTGCCGGCCCTGATGGAGGCCACGGGCATGCCGCGGCGCACCGCCCAGGACACCATTGCTGCCCTGGCGGACCTGGATATCGTCTGCGAGTTCGAGCAGCAGGAAGGCGCGCGCAACCATGCCGGGCATTACCGGATCAGGGATTGGGGCGCGATCGACAAGGGCTGGATTACCCAGCATTTGCGCATGATCAAGGAAGTGCTGGGCTACCCTTGAGGGCCCTGTCGCGGGACGCGCCCGCTCCTACCATTCCTGTAGGAGCGGGCTCGTCCCGAGATGCTTTCAGCCGCGACGCATGCCGATGTGAGGAATATCATCCTCAAGGTATTCCTCACCCACCACTGTAAATCCGTGGCGGGCGTAGTAACCCTGCAAATGCGCCTGCGCCGACAGGAACACCGGCACCCCCGGCCAGTTCTCTTCGGCAAACGCCAGGCCTCTCTCCATCAACAGGTGCCCCAACTGCTGGCCCCGCGCCTGTGGCGCGATCACCACGCGGCCGATCACCACGTCGCCACCTTGTGATTCCGGGTCCAGCAAGCGCAAGTAACCCGCCAGCTCATCGTCCTGCCAGGCCATCAAATGGCAGGTATCGCCGCTCAAGTCCTGACCGTCGGTCTCCAGGTAGGCGCATTTCTGCTCCACCACGAATACTTGCGTGCGCAACGCCAGAATCGCGTAGAGCTGCTCCTTGCCCAGGTCGGTGTGATGCTTGCAAATCCAGTCGGTACTCATGGCGTTTCTCTCGCTCGTGATGCCCCGATCATAACCATTGCGACCGCCCACGGCGATGACCGCAGAACTGCCATGGATCAAGGCATATGTGAATCCGCGCAAAATAGCGGCGCTTGGCCATTACCGAAAGCTGCCCGGATCGCGGAACTTTGTGTAATCTCAGCGGGCAACCTAGAGTTCTGACACTACAAAAAAATCAGGCAGTCGAACATCGCTGCGGACTTCGTCTCCGCTAAAGGATTTGAGCATGCGGCCACTGCTCCGAGTCTTGGGTTTGCTGGGTATGTTGTCGATTGCCCATACGGCGCAGGCCGAAAAACTGAAACTGGTGGCGGATGCCTGGCCACCCTTTACCGGCGCCAACCTGACTGATGGCGGCGTGGCAACGGCTATTGTCAGCACGGCGCTGCAACGCGCCGGGTTTGCCAGCGAGTTTGAAGAAGCCCCCTGGGCGCGGGCGCTCATGGGGATCGGCGAAGGCCGCTACGATGTCCTGGTGAACGCCTGGTACAACGATTCGCGCACGCTGATCGGGCAGTTTTCCGCAGGCTACCTGACCAACCGCATTCGCCTGCTCAAGCGCAAGGGCGAGGAGGTGACCTACAACCGTCTGGGCGACCTCTACAGCTACCCCATCGCGGTGGTGCGCGACTACGCCTACACCCCCAGGTTCGATGCCGACCTCAAGTTGCAGAAAGTCCCGGTGCGCAATTTTTCAGTGGCGGTGGTCATGCTGGCCGCCGGCCGGGTCGACCTGACGCTGGAAGACGAATACGTCGCGCGCTATTACCTGCAGCGCGAACCGGCGGGGGTGCGTGACGGCGTCGAGTTCTTCGGCAAGCCGATCAGCGAGAACAGCCTGCATATCCTGGTCAGCCTGAAAAACCCCAAGCACGAGCAGATCGTCGCCGGCTTCGACCAGGCGATTGCCGCCATGAAGGCCGATGGCAGCTATGCCGCGTTGCTGAAGAACCACGGCCTGTAATCAGGCCGGGGCGTCTTCCTTGATCAGGTGCGCGGCCAGGGTGCGCAGCGGGCCGAGTTGACGGCCGATCAAGGCGAGCTGGGTCTGCACCAGGCGCTGGTTCTCGTCCATCTCTTCCGGCATCTGCTCCAGGGTACTGGCCAGCGCTTCCTCGGCGTCACTGTGGATGGCCACCGGGGTCTTGCTGGCCAGGCCGCTGGCAATCTCGTCCAGGCTCGCCGCCAGGCTGGCCGCCGCGCCATCGATCAATTGCTCGTGGACCTCGGGTGCCAGTGGGCTGTCGCGGTGCGCGCCCAGGCCCGACAGGTAGCTGAGCAAAGTGTGCGAAAGCACCAGGAAACGAAAGCCCACATCCGCTTCCTTGCGGAAGTGCCCAGGCTCCATGAGCATGTTGGCCAGGGTCGTCGACAGCGCCGCATCGGCGTTGTGCGCGTTGCGCCGGGCCAGGCGGTAGGCGAGGTCGTCGCTCTTGCCCTGGGCGTACTGCTGCATGATCTGGCGCAGGTAGGTGCTGTTGCAGCTCAGGGTATTGGCCAGCACCTTGTTCAGCCGCCGGCCCTGCCAGTCCGGGAGGAACAGGAACACCGCCAGAATCGCGATCAGCCCGCCCACCAGGGTATCGAACAGGCGCGGCAGGAACAGCCCGTAGCCGTCGCCGGTCTGGTTGAAGCAGAACAGCACCATCAGGGTGATCGAGGCCGTGGCCAGGGTGTAGCGGGTGGTGCGGTTGACGAAGAACACCACCCCGGCCGCCACTGCAAACAGCGACTGGATCACCGCGCTGGGGAACAGGTCGAACAGCGCCCAGCCTACGGTCAGGCCGATGCTGGTGCCGATCATCCGCTGCACCAGTTTGCGCCGGGTGGCGCCATAGTTGGGCTGGCAGACGAATAGCGTGGTGAGGATGATCCAGTAGCCCTGGGTCGGGTGGATCAAATGCACCATGCCATAGCCGATCGACAAGGCCAGCGGCAGGCGCAGGGCATGGCGGAACAGCAGCGAGGTGGGCGTGAGCTGCTGGCGCAGGCGGCTCCAGACGTCCTTGAGGTTGCGCGGCGAGCGGTCTAGCAGGCTCGAATCGCTGTTGTCGGCGAGGTTGTCCGGGTTGCTCGCATCGCTGAGCAAACGGTCGAGGGTCGCCAGGTTCGCCGCCAGTGCCCGCAGCGAACGCAGCAGGCTGCGCCAGGCCGGGTTGCTCTGGATGCGCAGGTGTTCGAGCGAGGCGTGCAGGTCCTCCAGGGCGGCGGCAAAACTGGTGTCGTAGACGAACGGCTGGCGCAGCTGGATCGACTCCGACAGCTGCTGGCAGGCCACGCCTTGCTGGCGCAGCAGGCGCTGGCAGCGGAACAGTACGTCACTGTGGAAGAACGCGTCGGTCAGCGCGTTGTACGGGTAGTGCGAGGAGCTGGCGCGCTCGTGGATGTCCTGGGCGAGGAAGTACAGCTTCAGGTAGCGGCTGACTTTCGAGCCTGGCCGGCCATTGCCGACCCGGTGCAGGATGATCTCCTTGGCGGCGTTCAGCGCCGCCACTACCTTGCCATTTTGCTGGGCCAGTTCCAGGCGCCGGGCCTCGACGTCCAGCTGGCGGATCGGCTCGAACAGGGTCGCCTTGAGCTTCAGGTAGCGGCCCAGTTCGCGAAACAACCGGGCCAGGCTCTGCTGCACCGGCTGGTTGGAGAACAGCGCCTGCCAGAGGACCGACAAGAAACCATACCAGGCGGCGCCGGCCACCAGCAGCAATGGTTCGTGCCAGAAATCGGTGACTTCGCCGCCGCGCTGGTCCACCCCGATCATGGTGTACACCGAGAGGATCAGGGTGGCCGAGGCAATCGCGCCATAGCGTTCGCCCAGCGCCCCGAGCATGGTCAGGCCGAAGGCCGCCAGAGCCATGGCGCAGACAAAGACAATCGGGTAGGGGAACAGCAATTCCACCGAGAGCGCGGCGACGGTGAAGCACACCAGGGTCACGGCCAGGGCGTTGAGCCGGCCTTGCCAGCTGTCGTCGGTTTCCGCCAGGGCGCTGGCGATAATCCCCAGGAACAACGGGATCAGCAGGCTCATCTGGTCCAGGTACCAGCACAGCGCCATGCTGCCGGTAAGGGCGATGAGTACCCGGATGCTGTAGCTGAATTTGTCCAGGGCCCACAGACGGCGGAGCGATTGGCTGAACGAAGACGATGACATGATGGGCGGCAGGCCTTGGGCGATGATCGAAATTGAGCCGGTCACGGCGACGGTAGGCCGCCGCCGTGGTTACTTGCCAGCAAAATTTGTTCCGTGATGCGCGAATTCTACCGCGAAGGTTAGACGAACTGCGCGGCCGCGTAAGCCGAGGCCCAGGCCCACTGGAAGTTGAAGCCGCCGAGGTGGCCGCTGACGTCGAGCACTTCACCGATGAAGTACAGGCCAGGGCTTTTCAGCGACTCCAGGGTCTTGGAGGAGACCTCGCGGGTATCCACGCCGCCCAGGGTGACTTCGGCGGTGCGGTAGCCCTCGGTGCCAGCCGGCACGACCTGCCAGGCCGAAAGTTTCTCCGCGACCTGGGCGAGCTCGCCCGGGGTGTACTGCTTCATCGGCTTGGAGACGAACCAGTGCTCGGCCAGCAGGTTGGCCATCTTCTTGGTGAAGAGTTCGCCCAGCAGGGTTTTCAGCTCGCTGTTCGGCCGTTCGGCTTGCTGCTGTTGCAGCCAGGCGAGGGCGTCGTGGTCGGGCAGCAGGTTGATCTCGACGGTGTCGCCGCTGTCCCAGAACGAGGAAATCTGCAGGATCGCCGGGCCACTCAGGCCGCGGTGGGTGAACAGCAGGTTCTCGCGAAAGCTGCTGCCGTTGCAGCTGGCGATGCAGTCCACGGAGCTGCCGGACAGTTCCGTGCAGATGCCCTTGAGCACCGGCTCGGTGATGGTGAACGGCGCCAGCGCGGCGCGGGTCGGCAGCAGGCTGTGGCCGAACTGCTTGGCCACCTGGTAGCCGAAGCCGGTGGCGCCCAGGGTCGGGATCGACAGGCCGCCAGTGGCAATCACCAGTGACTGGCACTGGAACTTGCCGGCGCTGGTTTCCAACAGGTAACCGGCTTCGAGCTTCTCAATCTGCTCGATGCGCGTATCCATGCGCAGCTCGGCGCCGGCCTTGCTGCACTCGCTCAGGAGCATGTCGAGGATGTCGCTGGACTTGTTGTCGCAGAACAGCTGGCCGAGTTTTTTCTCGTGATAGGGCACGCCGTGCTTGCCGACCATCTCGATGAAATCCCACTGGGTGTAGCGGGCCAGGGCCGACTTGCAGAAGTGCGGGTTCTGCGAGAGGAAATTATTGGGCTCGGTGTACATGTTGGTGAAGTTGCAGCGGCCGCCGCCGGACATGAGGATCTTCTTGCCCGGTTTGTTGGCATGGTCGAGCAACAGCACCTGACGGCCACGGTAGGCGGCGCTCAGGGCGCACATCAGGCCGGCGGCGCCAGCGCCGATGATGATGACTTCGGTGGAACGCACAGCGGTAATCCTCGGAATCGGTGGTGAAGCTATCGCTGGCAAGGCCAGCTCCCACAGGGGTGTATGCAATCACCCGAACCTGTGGGAGCCGGCCTTGCCGGCGAAGAGGCCCTCAAGAACAGCAACGTATCAAACGATCCGCACACGCAGCGCACGGCCCTTGATCTTGCCGCTGCTCAAGCGTTGCAGCGCCTGCTTGGCAACCCCGCGTTCCACGGCTACGAAGGCGTGGAAGTCGAAGATCGCGATCTTGCCGACCTGGGCACCAGGGATCCCGGCATCGCCGGTCAGGGCGCCGAGAATGTCGCCTGGGCGCAGTTTGTCTTTACGGCCAGCACCGATGCACAGCGTGCTCATTACCGGGACCAGCGGGGCACCACCCTGGCTCTTCAAGCCATCCAGCGGCTCCCAGCGCAGCGGTGCTTTCTGCATCACTTCGATGGCCTGGGCGCGATGGCCTTCGGACGGGGCGACCAGGCTGACGGCAAGGCCTTTCTCGCCAGCGCGGCCGGTACGGCCGACGCGGTGCACGTGAATTTCCGCATCACGGGCCAGTTCGACGTTGATCACCATGTCCAGCGCGTCGATATCCAGGCCGCGCGCGGCCACATCGGTGGCGACCAGCACGGACAGGCTGCGGTTGGAGAACAGGGTCAGGACCTGGTCGCGGTCACGCTGTTCCAGGTCGCCGTGCAGCGAGTCGGCGGCAATGCCTTTGGCTTGCAGGTGCTCGACCAGCTCCTGGCACTGCTGCTTGGTGAAGCAGAACGCCACGCACGATTGCGGGCGGAAGTGGCCCAGCAGCTTGGTCACCGCTTCCATGCGCTGTTCCGGGGCGATCTCGTAGAAATGCTGTTCGATCTGGCTGTCGGCGTGCAGCGCTTCGACCTTGACCTGCTGCGGGTTGCGCATGAACGCCGAGGCCAGCTGCTTGATCCCACTCGGGTAGGTGGCGGAGAACAGTAGGGTCTGGCGACGCTCCGGAGTCTGCCCGAGGATGTCGGCGATGGCGTCGTAGAAGCCCATGTCGAGCATGCGGTCGGCTTCATCGAGCACCAGGGTGTTGAGCCCGTCGAGCACCAGGGTGCCCTTGCTCAAGTGCTGCTGCACGCGGCCCGGGGTGCCGACGATGATGTGCGCGCCGTGCTCCAGCGAAGCGATCTGCGGGCCGAGCGAGACACCGCCACACAGGGTCAGGATCTTGATGTTGTCTTCGGAACGGGCCAGACGGCGCAGCTCTTTGGCGACCTGGTCAGCCAGCTCGCGGGTCGGGCACAGCACCAGGGCCTGGCAGCCGAAGTAGCGCGGGTTGATCGGGTTGAGCAGGCCGATGCCGAAGGCGGCGGTCTTGCCACTACCGGTCTTGGCCTGGGCAATCAGGTCCATGCCCTTGAGGATGACCGGCAGGCTTTGCGCCTGGATCGGGGTCATCTGGGCATAGCCGAGGGCTTCCAGGTTGGCCAGCATGGCGGCGGACAGCGGCAAGGTGGCGAATTCGGTGGCGATGGTGGTCACGAGGCGGGCCTGCAAAACAAAATGTCGCGCAGTGTACCAGCCTCGTGGCCATTAGCCCTAAGGCTCCAGTTCCGGTTCCGGACGAGGGGCACGCCTTCCGTCCGTGCTGGCCAGCTGCACGAAGATCGCCGCCGCCAGCATCGACATGATGCCGACGGTCAGGAAAGTCAGCTGGAACGCACCCAGCGTACTCTCCACGCCCTCGGCGCTGCCGGCTGCGGTGAAGCCGCCAAGCAGGGCTCCGGCGCAGGCCACGCCCAGGCTCAGCGACAGTTGCGCGACCACCGACAGCAGGCTGTTGCCGCTGCTGGCGCTGGCGTCGTCGAGGTCGATCAGGGTCACCGTGTTCATGGCGGTGAACTGCATCGAGTTGACCGCGCCGAGCAGGCCGAGCATTACCAGCAGCACGGCATACGGAGTGTGCTCGTTGACCAGGCCCATGCTGCACAGCAGAAGCCCCAGCAGCAGGGTGTTGCCGGTGAGGATGATGCGGTAGCCGAAGCGCTCGATCAGCGGTCGGGCGATGGATTTGGCGAGCATCGCGGCGGCGGCCAGGGGGATCATGCTCATGCCCGCTTGCGACGGTGAGTAACCCAGCGCCACCTGCAGCAGCAGCGGCACCAGGAACGGCAGGGCGCCACTGCCCAGGCGGGCGAACAGGTTGCCGATGATGCCGACCGAGAAGGTCCGGGTGCGGAACAGCTTGGGCGCGAACAGCGGGTCGTCGATGCGCCCGGCGCGCAGCCAGTAGGCGGCCAGGCAAGCCATGCCGGCAAACAGCAGGAGCATCACCCGCAGGTGCGGCAGGTGCAGCTCGCCCAGGCCTTCCATGGCGATGGTGATCAGCACCATCGCCGCGCCGAACAGCACGAAGCCGATGCCGTCAAAGCGGGTGCGTTCGCTGCCGCGCAGGTCGGGGATGAACTTCCACACCGCGTAGCAGCCCAGGGCGCCGACCGGGAGGTTGAGCAGGAAGATCCAGTGCCAGCTGAGGATCTCCACCAGCCAGCCGCCCATGGTCGGGCCGAGCAAGGGCCCGAGCAGGCCGGGGATGGTGATGAAGCTCATGATCCGCACCAACTCCGAGCGCGGGTAGGCGCGCAGCACCACCAGGCGCCCGACTGGCAGCATCAAGGCGCCGCCCAGGCCCTGGATGACGCGGGCCCCGACCAGCATGCCGAGGCTGCTGGCCAGGGCGCAGAGCAGTGAGCCGAGGCTGAACAGCAGGATCGCCCCGAAGAAGATGCGCTTGGTGCCGAAGCGGTCGGCGATCCAGCCGGAGGCGGGGATCAGCAGGGCCACGGTGAGCATGTAGGCGATGATCACCGACTGCATGCGCAGCGGGTCTTCGGCGAGGTCGCGGGCCATGGCCGGCAGGGCGGTGTTGAGGATCGTGCCGTCCAGGGACTGCATGAAGAAGGCGATGGCCACCACCCAGGGGATCCAGCGGGCGGTGACGGGGTCTAGCGCAGGGCGGGTGGGCATGGGTGTCCTTTAGGGCCGCATCGCCGGCAAGGCCGGCTCCCACAGTTCAAGGCAGCACATCACCCCTGTGGGAGCCGGCTTTGCCGGCGATAGGGCCATCACAATGTCAGCGTAAGACGCGCAACCAGCGCCCCCGGCAAATGGCTCGAACTGGTCTGGCGCTGCCCGTAAGTGCTGGTCGACAGGATCAGCTCGCGCTCACGCGTCAGGGCTTCAAGGTGCGAGCCCAACAAACTGTAGACGCTGTCATCGAAACGCATGGTGCTGACCGGCGCCTGGATCTGCCCGTCTTCCACCCAGAACGTGGCAAAGCGCGTCAGCCCGGTCATGCGCGCGGCCGGCAGGTCGGAATAGTTCAGGTACCAGAGGTTGCTGATGTACAGGCCCGTGCCCAGTGCCTTGAGCACATCGGCCTCGGCCAGCTCGCCCGGCGCCATGCTTAGCGCCGTGGCCGACTCGTAGCGCTCGGCACCATTGGCTACGCGCTGGAACTCTGCCGCGCTGCGCGCACTGGTCAGTTGCTCGCGCGCCTGCCCCTGCTCGATCAGGCGCAGGTCGCTGCGCGGATAGCCTTCCTCGGAGAACGCCGGGCTCAGCGAGCCGCTGACCTGCTCGGTCATGCTCACCAGCGGGCTCATCGCGCTGTCGCCGCCATACAGGCGCTGCAACGGGCTGTTCTTGCTGGCGATGGACTGCGCCGAAAAACCGCCCCAGTTGAGCATGCCGATGATCTCGTCCATCGCCGCTGGCGCCAGGTACGCGCGGTATTCGCCGGGTGCCAGGGCCTTGGGCGGTCGGCCCAGATGCTCCAGTTGCGCGCGGGCCTGGGCCATGCGCCGGGCGAAGGCGCTCGGGTCCCAGGTTTGCCCGGCATAGTTGGCTTTGACCGCCTCGCCGTTGGCGTGGAACAGGCTGAAATCGAAGTTGAAACTGTTGGCCTGATGCCAGCCAAAGGCCCCGTGCGAACTGGCAAACCCCAGGCTGATCGGGCCGGCGGCATAGATCCCGACCAGGTCCAGCTCACCGGCGCTGTCGCTGATCTGCTGGAGCACCTGGGCGCTGTCGGGCAGTGGCTGGTCCTGCACGTTGTGGCTCTGCCAACTGCTGTCGTTGAGTTGCAGGTACGGGTCTTGCGGGATCAGCGGCAGGGTTTGGCGCAGTTGCTCCAGCGCTTCAAATAAGCGCTGGCGGTCGACTTCGCCGTCACCGCTGAGGGTCATGTGCAGGCTGGCCTGGCGACCGTCGTCGATCAGCTTGAGGCTTGCTCCGGCCTGCTGCACTTCGCCGGCCTGGCGCACCTTGGCGTGGTTGAAGCGGATGAACTGCGACTGCTCGCCGCTGTAGCTCAGGGTGAACTGCTCCTGGCCGCGCAGGTTGTCGCGCAGGTCGCTGACCAGCGCCTGGAAATGCTGCAAAGCGGTGGCGGCCATCAGGCGTCTCCTCCGAATACGTCGATCTGGCTGAACACGCAGGCCGGGGAGGCATGGCCGACCCGCACCACCTGGTTCGGCTCGCCCTTGCCGCAGTTTGGCGTGCCGAGCACCTGGTTGGTGCTGGCGTCGCCGACTGCGCTGAGGTTGCGCCAGAAGCTTGAGGAAATACCGCGATAGTTGGGGTTTTTCACCACGCCCTTGAGTTCGCCGTTCTCGATCAACTGGCCCCACTCGCAGCCGAACTGGAACTTGTTGCGCGCATCGTCAATGGACCAGGAGCGGTTGGTACGCATCAGGATGCCCTGCTCGATACCGCCGATCAGTTGCTCCAGCGTTTGATTGCCCGGCTCGATGTTGAGGTTGGCCATGCGGTCGATAGGGGCACGGTTCCAGCTGCATGCGCGGCTGTTGGCAACACCGTCCAGGCCCGAGCGGAACTGCGACAGCGCACCACCCAACGGGCGCACCAGCAGGCCGTCGCGGATCAGCAACTGCTTGCTTGCCGGCGTGCCGTCGTCGTCATGGGCGTAGCTGGCGAGTTCTTCCGGGATGGCCGGGTCGAAGGTCACGTTGAGCAGCTTGGAGCCGTATTGCAGATGGCCGAAGTCGCTGGCGTTGACGAAGCTGGTGCCGGCGTAGTTGCGCTCATCCCCAAGAATGCGGTCCATCTCCAGCGGGTGGCCGATCGACTCGTGGATCTGCAGCATCATCTGGTCGGGCATCAGCAGCAGGTCGCGCACCCCGCTTGGGGTATTGGGCGCCAGCAGCAGTTGCAGCGCCTGCTCGGCGACCCGGGCGCCGGCGCCGTTGAGGGCAAAACGCTCGACCACATCGAAACCGCCCTGCTGGCCGAAGTTCTCCCGGCCCAGGGTACGGCTCTGGCTGTCCTGGCCGTCGTAGGCGGTGACGTTGAAGCCGGGGAACACGAAGCGCTGGGCCTGGCGCAATTCAGCGCCGGCATTGTTCAGGTAGATCTGTTCGATGGTGCTCAGGCCCAGGCTGGCCTGCCAGTTCACCAGGCGGCTGTCGCTCGGCACGCTGGCGGATTCGCGGGCCAGCAGGTCGTAGCAGTCGCGCAGGGAAGGGAAGGCCTTGTCATGGTTGGGCGAGGCATAGTCGGCGCGGCCGCTGGCCACGGCCTGGGTGCTCAGGTCGAGCAGGGCATGGCGGGCGATCTGCCGGGCGAGGGCTTCGGCCTGGTCCAGCGCACGTTGCAGGCCGGCCTGGGAGACGTCGGCGGTGGCCGCATAGGCCTCGACGCCGTTGACCCGCACGGTGAGCATCGCGCCTTCGTCACGGCCCAGGCTGGGGGGCTCGGCCACGTTCTTGCGCACTGACAGGTGTTGGTCGGACTGCTGCACATGGCGCAGCGAGAAGAACTCGGCGCCGCTGCGCAAACCAGCAAAACGCTGGCGCAGCGACGCAGTGATATCGAACATGCGTGAACCTCCGTGTGCCGGTGGTTCCCCCTCAGAACCACTCGTCGTGCATGCTCAGGCAGGTGTCGTCGCGGGCCTCGAGCAGTGCGAGGTCATTATGGCAGCCCGGTACTTCCCAGGTGAGGAAAAACCGCGCGGCCTGCAATTTGCCACGATAGAAGTCCGCGTCAGCCGGGTTGCCGCCGGCCAGCCCCTGTTCGGCGCGGATCGCCTGTTCCAGCCAGCGCCAGCCGATCACGCAATGGCCGAAGGCCTTGAGGTACAGCGCCGAGTTGGCCAGTGCGCTGTTGACCTGGCCTTGGGCGAGGTCGCCGAGCAGGCCCAGGGTCACGCTTTGCAGGCGAGTGGCCAGTTGCTCCAGTGGCTGGCGCAAGGCATCGAGGCCTGGGAACTGCTGGGCGCTTGCGCAGGTGCCGGCGATCAGCCGCACCAGTTGCTTGAGCCCGGCACCGCCGTTCTGCGCCAGCTTGCGCCCGAGCAGGTCGAGGGACTGGATGCCGTGGGTGCCCTCGTGAATCGGGTTCAGGCGGTTGTCGCGGTAGTACTGCTCTACCGGGTACTCGCGGGTATAGCCGTGGCCGCCGAGAATCTGGATCGCCAGTTCGTTGGCCTTGAGGCAGAACTCCGAGGGCCAGGACTTGACGATCGGGGTCAGCAGGTCGAGCAGTTCGTGGGCTTGCTGGCGGGTGGTTTCGCTGTCGCCGGTCTGGGTGTCGTCGAACAGTCGCGCAGCGTACAGGCCCAGGTCGAAGGCGCCTTCGACGTAGGCTTTCTGGGTCAGCAGCATGCGTTTTACGTCGGTGTGGGCAATGATCGGCACGGCGGCGGTGGATGGGTCCTTGTTGTCCAGTGGCCGGCCTTGCGGGCGTTGGCGGGCGTAGTCCAGTGAGTACAGGTAGCCGGCGTAGCCGAGCATCACTGCGCCCATGCCGACGCCGATGCGCGCCTCGTTCATCATCTGGAACATGCAGGCCAGGCCCTGGTGCGGCTTGCCGACCAGGTAGCCGATGCACTGGCCATTGTCACCGAAGTTCAGCGCGGTGGAGGTGGTGCCGCGCCAGCCCATCTTGTGGAACAGCCCGGCCAGCAGCACGTCGTTGCGCGCACCGAGGCTGCCGTCGGTGTTGACCAGGAACTTGGGCACGATGAACAGCGAGATGCCTTTCACCCCGGCGGGGGCATCGGGCAGCTTGGCCAGGACCATGTGCACGATGTTTTCCGATAGCGAGTGGTCGCCGCCGGAGATGAAGATCTTGTTGCCACGCAGGCGGTAGCTGCCGTCTGCGGCGGGTTCGGCGCGGGTGCGGATGTCGGCCAGCGAGGAACCTGCGTGGGGTTCGGTCAGGGCCATGGTGCCGAAGAAGCGTCCGTCGATCATCGGTTGCAGGAACAGGCGTTTCTGTTCTTCGCTGCCGAAGCTTTCGATCAGGTTGGCGGCGCCCATGGTCAGGAACGGGTAGGCCGTGGTGCCGGCGTTGGCGGCCTGGAAGTGGGCGAAGCAGGCTTGCGAGAGCAGGGTCGGCAACTGCATGCCGCCGGCGTCGAAATCGCGGTTGGCGTTGAGGAAGCCGGCTTCGAGGAAGGCCTCGACGGCGGGTTTGACTTCGGGGATCAGGATGGCTTCGCCGTTCTCGTAGCGCGGCTCGTTTTCATCGCCCTTGCGGTTGTGCGGGGCGAAGTATTTCTCGGCGATGGTGCGCGCGGTGGCCAGGGCAGCATCGAAGGTTTCGCGGCTGTGCTCGCTGAAGCGTTCGCGCTGGGTAAGGGCCTCGGCGTCGAGCACTTCGTAGAGTTCGAAGGCCAGGTTGCGGGCGCTGAGCAGGGTCTCGGACATGACGGTGTTCCTGATCGGGGATGGGCCGAGTCTAGGCAGCTGTCGCGGGAGTGCACAGTGAAATTGATGGGGGTGATAGTGGGGTAGAAGGTGGGGCGCTTTGGTGCTGTGCGACTGAGGTCGGTGGGTTTCGGAATGCTCTTACCGTAGCGTGGGACGCAGGTGACATATCTATTGGTAGCAAGCCCCTATTTTGTGCTGTCAGTTACTGAATGGGCTTCAATCACTATGTCTTCAGCAGAGTATTCCCCGCATGCCGGTGGTAACTCACGGGTATCAACCGTGGCGCCGATGTTTTTTGTCGTGTCCGTACGCAAGTTGTTGGTCATGCAGTTCTTTACGTTGGGCTTTTACCTGACTTACTGGGGCTATCGAAACTGGAAGTTGTACAAGGCTGCAACCGGCGCACGCGTAATGCCGTTGGTTCGATGTCTGTTCAACATATTCTTTATTTATTCTTTGCTGGCCAAGGTAGATCGCAGGCTGGATGACGAGGGCAGAGGGCATGCCTGGTCGCCGGCCTGGTTGACGTTTACGCTGGTCGTGTCGGCTTTGGGCGCAGCGGCTTTGTACAAGTGGGTTTCGCTGTTTCCGGTGATGAGCCTGATTGCCAATTTCGGGTTGCTGATAGTTCAGTCACTGGCGCTTGCCAAGATCCAGCGGGGAATAAATTTCTGTGAGGCCGACCTGACCGGGAAGGCCAACGCCAGGTTGACGCCGGCCAACTGGGCGTGGATTGCACCGGGTGCATTACTCTGGGTAGTGAGTGTGGTCATGACCGTCTCATTGGTTGGCGGAGCCTAAGTCATGAACACTACTGAAATACCTTCAACTGCGTCCCCGGCGCCCTCTTTGTTTGTCTATGTGCCGATGAGAATGTTCGTCGTTCTGAGTGTGGTGACACTGGGGCTGTATTGGTATGTCTGGTTCTATCGGAACTGGGCGCGGTACAACGAGGTGAAAGGGCTCGACCTGATTCCTTTGTTGCGCTGCCTGTTCCCGATATTTTTTGTGTATGGGCTCTGCCGGAAGGTGGATCGCTACGTCAAGGCGACCGGGCGGGAACATGAGTGGTCTCCCGATGATGCGGCCATTGCCTATATCGCCCTGAGTGTCGGCTTGTGGCTGGTGTCGAACTTCATGGCGGTGGGTTCTGTTTTGTTTGCGGTGATTACCTTGGTTGTTTTTATTCATCAGATCTGGGCGCTTGCCAATGTGCAACGTGCGATCAATGCGGCACAGGAAGAGGGTGGCTGTGAAGAGGGTGAGTGACGGACGCCCTAAACATGGCGACCGCCACGTAGCCGCCGCCTTTGGGAGCCCTCACGGGCTCCAGCGCAGCCTAGCGGCAGCGGCTACAAAAGTGGTGCAAGACAGTTGTACCCATGGGCATCAATAGCCAGGGCGTCATATCAGTTGTCGGTCGTTGCTGATCGTCCGCGTGTTGTGGCGGCTGCAAGTTGAATGAGAGGCCGCCGGCCCTATCGCTGGCAAGGCTAGCTCCCACAGTGTTGATGGCGCCTGCAATTTCTGTGGGAGCCGGCCTTGCCGGCGATGAGGCCTGCACAAAAAAAGGAGAGCAATGCTCTCCTTTCTGTTTACCGCAAACGGCTTAGCCGATAGTCATCAAGCTCGCATTACCACCCGCAGCAGCAGTGTTGACGCTCAACGCACGCTCGATCACCAGGCGCTCCAGGGCAATCCCGGTATCGCCCGACGACAGGCCGTGCACGCCAACGATGGCACCGGCACGCTTGGCCACCTGCTCGCACACGCCGCGCAGCTGGTCCGAGTCGCCGTGGTGCAGGACCGCGTCGAACACCACCTCGTCCTTGTTCCAGTCCGCCACCAACTGGATGCGCGCCTGCACATCCTTCGGCAGACGGGCACGCAGGGACTTGCCCGGCTCGCCATCAACCAGCACCGCCGAACTACCCACCGCCAATACGGCCGCCAACTGGGTCAGCAGGTCCGCCTCGGCATCCGCCAGGCACAGCACGTGCTCGCGCGGCAGGATGGTGTAGCTGTTGCGCTCGCCGGTCGGGCCCGCCAGCAGACGGCTCACGCCGCTTTGCGACTGCTGGGCGAACTGCTCGCACAGGTGCGCCAGGTCAGCATTCTGGTTGCTAGCAGCCCACGACTTGAACGAGTCCAGCGGCTTGAGCAGCACTTCACGCAGGCGGCTGTCCGGCAGGTTGTCGCCATCGGCACGCTTGAACGATTGCTCGATCGCATCAGCTGGACGGGTCGACAGCAGGCGGTACAGGTACAGCGGGCCACCGGCCTTGGGACCAGTACCCGACAAGCCTTCACCACCAAACGGCTGCACGCCGACCACGGCACCCACGATGTTGCGGTTGACGTAGACGTTGCCGGCATTGACGTTGTCGATCACCTTGGCGATGGTCTCGTCGATACGGGTATGCACGCCCAGGGTCAGGCCGTAGCCCGATGCGTTGATCTGCTCGATCAACTGGTCGAGGTTCTTGCGGTTGTAGCGCACGACGTGCAATACCGGGCCGAAGATCTCGCGTTGCAGCTCGTCGAAGCTTTCCAGCTCGATCAGGGTCGGCATCACGAAGGTGCCACGCTTGATCTCTTCACCATCAGCGATCGCCATCTGGTACACGCTGCGACCTTTGTCACGCATGCCCTGGATGTGCTTCTCGATGCCCGCCTTGGCTTCGGCATCGATCACCGGGCCGATATCGACCGAGAGGCGCTCCGGGTTGCCCAGGCGACTTTCCGCCATGGCGCCCTTGAGCATTTCGATCACGCGGTCAGCCGAGTCTTCCTGCAGGCACAGCACGCGCAGTGCCGAGCAGCGCTGGCCGGCGCTGTCGAAGGCCGAAGACACCACGTCGACGACCACTTGTTCGGTCAGCGCGGAAGAGTCGACGATCATCGCGTTCTGGCCACCGGTTTCGGCGATCAGCGGGATCGGACGGCCCTGGTTGTCCAGGCGCCCGGCAATGTTGCGCTGCAGCAGGCGCGCCACTTCGGTGGAGCCGGTGAACATCACGCCCTTGACGCGATCATCACCCACCAGGCGGGCACCGACGGTTTCGCCGCGGCCCGGCAGCAGTTGCACGACGCCTTCCGGAATACCGGCTTCGAGCAGCAGGCGAACGGCTTGTGCAGCAATCAGCGGAGTCTGTTCGGCCGGCTTGGCCAGCACCGGGTTACCGGCTGCCAGCGCAGCAGCAACCTGGCCGCTGAAGATCGCCAGCGGGAAGTTCCATGGGCTGATGCACACCACCGGGCCCAGTGGGCGGTGGGCGTCGTTGCTGAAGTCGTTGCGTGCCTGCACTGCGTAGTAACGCAGGAAGTCGACCGCTTCACGCACTTCGGCGATGGCGTTGGCGTAGGTCTTGCCAGCTTCGCGGGCCAGCAGGCCCATCAGCGGCTGGATCTCGCCTTCCATCAGGTCAGCGGCACGCTCCAGAATGGCCGCGCGTTCGGCTGGCGGGGTGGCCTGCCAGATCGGTGCAGCGTTCAGGGCGCACTGGATGGCGTTGTCGACGTCGACAACGGTGGCTTCCTGCACATGGCCGACCACGTCGCGATGATCCGACGGGTTGAGTACCGCTGCAGCCGGTTCGTTGCTGGCGGTGCAGCCCAGCAGTGGCGTGGCTTTCCAGTCGGTGTGGGCAGTTGCCAGCAGGGCGCAGGACAGCGACGCCAGGCGATGTTCGTTGGCCATGTCGATACCGGCCGAGTTGGCGCGCTCGCTACCGTACAGGTCACGCGGCAGCGGGATACGCGGGTGCGGCAGGCCGAAACCGCCTTCCTGGGTGGCCATCTGCTCGATGGTGGCTACCGGGTCGGCAACCAGTTCCTGGATCGAAATCGACTGGTCGGCAATGCGGTTGACGAACGAGGTGTTCGCGCCGTTTTCCAGCAGGCGACGCACCAGGTAGGCCAGCAGTGTTTCGTGGGTGCCGACCGGTGCATAGACGCGGCACGGACGGTTCAGCTTGCCATCGGCAACCTTGCCCACCACTTGCTCGTACAGCGGTTCGCCCATGCCGTGCAGGCATTGGAACTCGTACTGGCCCGGGTAGTAGTTCTGCCCGGCGATCTGGTAGATGGCCGACAGGGTGTGGGCGTTGTGCGTGGCGAACTGCGGGTAGATGACTTCCGGCACCGAGAGCAGTTTGCGTGCGCAGGCAATGTAGGACACGTCGGTGTACACCTTGCGGGTGTAGACCGGGTAGCCTTCCAGGCCTTCAACCTGGGCGCGCTTGATCTCGCTGTCCCAGTAGGCGCCTTTCACCAGGCGGATCATCAGGCGGTGACGGCTGCGGCGGGCCAGGTCGATCACGTAGTCGATCACGTACGGGCAACGCTTCTGGTAGGCCTGGATCACGAAGCCGATACCGTTCCAGCCGGTCAGCTGTGGTTCGAAGCACAGGCGCTCGAGCAGGTCCAGCGACAGCTCCAGGCGGTCGGCTTCCTCGGCGTCGATGTTCAGGCCGATGTCGTATTGCTTGGCCAGCAGGGTCAGCGACAGCAGGCGCGGGTACAGCTCGTCCATCACGCGCTCGTACTGGGCGCGGCTGTAGCGCGGGTGCAGGGCCGAGAGCTTGATCGAGATGCCCGGGCCTTCATAGATGCCACGGCCATGGGAGGCCTTGCCGATCGAGTGGATCGCTTGCTCGTAGGAGGCCAGGTATTTCTGTGCGTCGTGCTCGGTCAGTGCCGCTTCGCCGAGCATGTCGTAGGAGTAGCGGAAGCCCTTGGCTTCGAACTTGCTCGCGTTGGCCAGGGCCTCGGCGATGGTTTCGCCGGTGACGAACTGTTCGCCCATCAGGCGCATGGCCATGTCGACGCCCTTGCGGATCATCGGCTCGCCGCTCTTGCCGATGATGCGGCTGAGCGAGGAGGTCAGGCCGGATTCGTTGTGCGTGGAGACCAGCTTGCCGGTCAGCAGCAGGCCCCAGGTCGCAGCGTTGACGAACAGCGACGGGCTGTTGCCCAGGTGCGGCTGCCAGTTGCCGGTGCTGATCTTGTCGCGGATCAGCGCGTCACGGGTGCCCTTGTCCGGGATACGCAGCAGCGCTTCGGCCAGGCACATCAGCGCCACGCCTTCCTGGGACGACAGGGAGAACTCCTGCAGCAGGCCCTGGACGATGCCGGCACGGCCGCCAGCGCTCTTCTGGTTGCGCAGTTTTTCAGCGATGCCGGCGGCCAGCTTGTTGGTGGCTTCGGCCATGGCGGCCGGCAGGCGTGCCTGTTCCAGCAGCATCGGCACCACTTCCGGCTCAGGGCGGCGGTAGGCGGCCGTGATGGAGGCGCGCAGTACCGACTGCGGCAGGATGCTTTCCGCGAATTCCAGGAAGCACTGGTGGGCGTGGTCGGTCTGCACTTCACCGGCTTCGTCGGCGGAGTTGCTGGCCTGACCGCTGAGTTCGGTCAGGGTGGCGCCACCCTCGAGCTTCTCCAGGTAATTGAAGATCGCCTGCTTGATCAACCAATGCGGCGTGCGGTCAATGGACTGCGCAGCGGCTTTGAGTCGCTCACGGGTAGGGTCGTCGAGTTTGACCCCAAGGGTGGTCGTCGCCATTTCTTATCCTCATTATTGCCACGGGGGGTGTGGCGTAAGCTGGCGCCAAGATTAGCCCTGCGCGATTTTGGGTGCAACCTAGTGCAACCCAAAAAGATGATGAAATAAGTGCAACTCGTCTGACAGGTAAAACCACACAGCAAAAATGGCTGTTTGTGGTGCGTTTTGATCTGTAAATCGATTCTCTTGCTCCAAAAAGGAGCAAAAAAGTGCTGTTCTTGAATATTTCCGACGAGGTGCAACTACATTGTAAAAACTGGTTGCACCTCGTTCGCGTTGTTGCATAGCATGCATCGCCTGGGTGCAACCTCTTTTCGAGGGTGCGGCTACATAAAAACAAACGCCAGGGCGCAACATCATGAGTGTAAGTAACCCAACCTTGATCACGTTCGTGATCTACATTGCGGCAATGGTGCTGATCGGCTTGATGGCCTATCGCTCCACGAACAACCTCTCCGACTACATCCTCGGTGGCCGTAGCCTCGGTAGCGTGGTAACCGCGCTGTCGGCCGGTGCCTCGGACATGAGCGGCTGGCTGCTGATGGGCCTGCCGGGCGCCATCTACATGTCGGGTCTGTCGGAAGCCTGGATCGCCATTGGCCTGGTCATTGGTGCCTACCTGAACTGGCTGTTCGTCGCCGGCCGTCTGCGTGTGCAGACCGAGCACAACGGCGATGCACTGACCCTGCCGGACTACTTCTCCAGCCGTTTTGAAGACAAGAGCGGCCTGCTGCGGATCATCTCCGCCGTGGTCATCCTGGTGTTCTTCACTATCTATTGCGCCTCCGGCATCGTGGCGGGTGCCCGTCTGTTCGAAAGCACCTTCGGCATGTCCTACGAGACCGCGCTGTGGGCCGGTGCTGCCGCGACCATCGCCTACACCTTCGTGGGTGGCTTCCTGGCCGTGAGCTGGACGGACACCGTGCAGGCCACGCTGATGATCTTCGCGCTGATCCTGACCCCGGTGATCGTGCTGATCGCGACCGGTGGCGTCGATACCACCTTCCTGGCCATCGAAGCGCAAGACCCGTCGAACTTCGACATGCTCAAGGGCACCACCTTCATCGGCATCGTGTCGCTGATGGGCTGGGGTCTGGGCTACTTCGGCCAACCGCACATCCTGGCGCGCTTCATGGCGGCGGATTCGGTCAAGTCGATTGCCAAGGCCCGTCGCATCTCCATGACCTGGATGATCCTGTGCCTGGCCGGTACCTGTGCCGTTGGCTTCTTCGGTATCGCCTACTTCTCGGCGCACCCTGAAGTCGCGGGCCCGGTCACCGAGAACCACGAGCGTGTGTTCATCGAGCTGGCCAAGATCCTGTTCAACCCATGGATCGCTGGTGTGTTGCTGTCGGCCATTCTGGCTGCCGTGATGAGCACCCTGAGCTGCCAGTTGCTGGTGTGCTCGAGCGCCCTGACCGAAGACTTCTACAAGACCTTCCTGCGTAAAAATGCTTCGCAGCTGGAACTGGTCTGGGTCGGTCGCCTGATGGTGCTGGCAGTTGCGTTGATCGCCATCGCCATGGCCTCGAACCCGAACAACCGCGTTCTGGGCCTGGTCAGCTACGCCTGGGCCGGCTTCGGTGCGGCCTTCGGTCCTGTGGTGCTGATCTCGGTACTGTGGAAAGGCATGACCCGTAACGGCGCACTGGCCGGTATCCTGGTCGGCGCGATCACCGTGATCGTGTGGAAACACTTCGAGCTGCTGGGCCTGTATGAAATCATCCCGGGCTTCATCTTCGGCAGCCTGGCGATCTACCTGGTGAGCAAGCTGGGTAGCCCGTCGAGCGCGATGGTTTCGCGTTTCGAAAGCGCTGATGCGGCGTACCACGCTGGCAAGTAATCCCTGCCTGAGTGGTGCCTGACAAAGGCCCGACCTTCGCTGAAGGTCGGGCCTTTGTCGTTTTAATCGTTATGGGGCGGCGTTGCAGCGACTCGGCTTGCCGCAGGAAGTGCTGCAGGGCAGTTGCTCGCACATTCATTTGCATCCCTCCCGGGATGCTGGATGAGGACGGCGTCGGTCTGACAAGGTAAACTTCCCGGTCTTGCAGGAGTTGCCATGAACTATCGTCACGCCTTCCACGCCGGCAACCACGCCGACGTCTTCAAACACCTTGTGCTGACTCGGCTGATCGCCTTGATGTCGCGCAAGGAACAGCCTTTCGCCTACCTCGACACCCATGCCGGGCTGGGCCTGTACGACCTGCAGGGCGACCAGGCGAGCCGCACTGGTGAATACCTCGAAGGTGTCGCCAGGCTCTGGGGGCGCGACGACCTGCCAGAAGCGGCGGCCGACTACCTGCGCATCCTGCGCAAGATGAACCCCGACGGCGAGCTGCGCTACTACCCCGGCTCCCCCGAGCTTGCCCGTCGCCTGGCGCGTCAGCAGGACCGCGTGCTGCTCAACGAGAAGCACCCCGAAGACGGGCGCATGCTCAAGGACAACATGAAGAAGGACCCGCGCGTCGCCGTGCACCTGGGCGAGGGCTGGCATGTGCCGCGTGCCCTGTTGCCGGTGGCGGAAAAGCGCGCGGTGATGCTGATCGACCCGCCGTTCGAGCAGGCCGACGAGCTCAAGCGCTGCACCGTGGCCATGAAAGAGACGATCGGTCGCATGCGCCAGACCGTCGCGGCCATCTGGTACCCGATCAAGGACCAGCGCCAGCTGGTGCGTTTCTATCAGGACCTGACCAGCACCGGCGCGCCGAAACTGCTGCGCGTCGAGCTGTACGTGCACCCGCAGGATTCGCCGCAGGGCCTGAACGGTTCGGGCCTGGCCATCGCCAACCCACCGTGGGGCCTGGAGGAAGAGCTGCGTACGCTGCTGCCATGGCTGGCTGAAACGCTGGCACAAACCCAGGGCAGCTGGCGCATGGATTGGCTGATCGCCGAGTAGGCAATATTACGCTTTGTATTCGGGGTGTAACGCTGTGCAACGGCTAGGGTCATTGCGCAGCGCTTTACGTTATAATCCCGCCCTTTCGCTGCCATCCGCCCATGAGGCCGAGGCGCAACTTTTAAGATTGAAGAGGCTAGACCCTTGGCATTGACGATTCTTGGCCTGTCCGGCGCCCTTAGTCATGACCCTTCCGCAGCCCTGTACATCGACGGCAAGCTGATCGCCGCCGCTGAGGAAGAGCGCTTCGTACGCGATAAACATGCAAAGAACCGCATGCCCTACGAGTCGGCGAAATTCTGTCTGGAACAGGCCGGCATCAAGCCCTCCGACGTTGACGTGGTGACCATTCCATTCGCCCCGATCAGCCTGTTCGGCAAGGCCCGCTGGCACTACGCCAAGCGCTACTGGTACGCCCCGGACCGCGCCCTCGACGCGATCCTGATGGGCAATCGTCGCTACAAGCGCTACCGCAAGAAGATCGTCTGGTGCCTGGAGCAACTGGGTTTTGACCCGAAAAAGGTCAAGATCGAGCCGGTCGAGCACCACCTGGCGCACGCCTCCAGTGCCTACCACTGCTCGGGCTTCCAGGAAAAAACCGCGATCCTCGGGATCGACGGCAAAGGTGAATACGCCACCACGTTCTTCGGCTACGGCGAAAACGGCAAGATCCACAAGATCAAGGAATTCTTCGATCCGGACTCCCTCGGCGGCCTGTATGGCGCGATCACCGAGTTCCTCGGTTTCGAGATGCTCGACGGCGAGTTCAAGGTCATGGGCATGGCGCCGTACGGCGACGCCAGCAAATACGACTTCTCGCGCCTGGCCAGCTTTGAAAACGGCGAACTGGTGATCAACACCGAGTACGCCAACGTCATCGGCCTGCGCCGCTACAAAGAGAAGGGCAAAGGCTTCTACTTCACGCCGAAGCTGATCGAGTGGCTGGGTCCGAAGCGCGAAGGCGACATCGCCGACGAGCCGTACATCCACTACGCGGCGAGCATGCAGGCGCTGTTCGAGAAGCTGGCCCTGCAGATGATCGACCACTACCTGGGCGACATCCTCAAGGAAACCGGCAAGCTGGCCTTCGCGGGCGGCTGCGCACTGAACGTGAAGCTGAACCAGAAGATCATCGCGCGCCCCGACGTCAAGGAACTGTTCGTCCAGCCGGCCTCCGGCGATGCCGGTACCGCGGTCGGTGCAGCAGCCTATGTGTCGCACGCCCGTGGCGTACCGGTCGAGAAGATGGAACACGTCTACCTCGGCCCTGCGTACTCCAACGAAGACGTGATCGCCGCCTGCGCCCGTCACCCGAGTGCGCCGACCTGGCGCAAGCTCGACAACATGCCTGAGCAGATCGCCAAGATCATGGTCGATGGCAACCCGGTGGCCTGGTTCCAGGGCCGCATGGAGTTTGGCCCGCGCGCCCTGGGTGGTCGTTCGATCATTGGTTGCCCAAGCGTTGCCGGCGTGGCTGACCGGATCAACCACCAGATCAAGTTCCGCGAGCGCTGGAGGCCTTTCTGCCCGTCGATGCTCGACACCGTTGCCGCGCAGATGATCAAGATCGATCACCCGGCACCGTTCATGACCTTCACCTTCGAAGTGGCTGAAGAGTGGAAGACCCGCGTGCCGGAAGTCGTCCATGAAGATGGCACCTCGCGGGCCCAGGTGCTCAAGCGCGAGTACAACCCGCGCTACTACGACATGATGAAGGCGCTGGAAGTGCTGACCGGCAACGGCGTGTCGCTGAACACCTCGTTGAACCGTCGTGGTGAGCCGATGATCTGCTCGCCAACCGACGCGCTGAACATGTTCTTCGGTTCCGACCTGCAATACCTGATCATGGAAGACATCCTGGTGGTCAAGGACGGCGCGGACGCCTATGACCAGCTCGGCTGAACGTCGCGTCCTGCAGTTCTGCCACGGTTATGACGGGCCTTTCCTCGACTGCGCCCGTCAGTACGCCAGCCTGTTTGCCGGCAGCGGCTACAAGGTCACCACGGTATTCCTCACTGGCGCCGCCGACCCGCAGGTCGCGGCCGGTTGCGCCAGTGACGAAGTACTGTTCATGGAGTTCAGCTCCAAGGCCATTCGTGGCCTGAAGCTGGGCGCCATCGGTGCACTGAAGAAAATCGCCGCCAGCCGCAATTTCAGCTTTTGCATCGCGCACCGCTTCAAGCCGATCTACATCACCTTGCTGGCCACCCGCCTGCCGGTGATCGGCGTGCATCATGCGTTCGATGACTACAAGCGCGGCAGCCGTCGGCTGTTTGCCAATGTGTTCAGCAAGCGCCTGAGCCTGCTCGGCGTGTCCGATGCGGTGCGCGACGACATGCGCAAGTGCCTGCCCAAGTGGCCGGCCGAACGTATCCAGACGCTGTACAACCGTATCGATATCCAAGCCTTGCAGGCCCACCAGGTACCAGCGGCCGAGGCGCGCCAGGTATTGGGGCTGGACCCGCAGGCATGGATCGTCGGCAACGTCGGTCGCCTGCACCCGGACAAGGACCAGGCCACGCTGTTGCGTGGTTTCGCCAAGGCCTTGCCAAGCCTGCCTGCTGGTGCCCGCCTGGCGGTACTGGGCAAGGGTCGGTTGGAGCAGAATCTCAAGGCGCTGGCCAGCGAGCTGGGCATTGCCGCCCAGGTCGACTTCCTTGGCCAGGTGCCGGACGCCCGTCGCTATTTCCGCGCGTTCGATGCCTTCGCGCTGAGTTCGGACCACGAGCCGTTCGGCATGGTCCTGCTTGAAGCCATGGTTGCTGGCGTGCCGCTGCTGGCCACCGCCTGTGGTGGCGCCATCGAAGTGGTCGAGGGCGTAGGCTTGCTGTTCCCGCTGGGGGATGCCGAGCGCCTGGCCCAGGGCCTGCAACATTTGGCCGGGCTGGACGAGGCGCAGCGCGAGGAATGTGCCGTGCGCATGCTTGAGCGTCTGCACACGCGTTTCTCCGATAGTGCGGTGCGTGAGGCGTTCTGGCGCCTGCCGCACGTTGTTGCACTGACTGCGGAGGCTTGATGCTCAATCGTATTCAAGCCTGGCGTGAGCGCGGCTGGAGCGAAATCGACGCCGCTGCCTATGCCCACGCCTGGCAGCGCTTTGGCGGCAGTGTCGCGACCCATCCGCTGGTGATCGAGCAACTGGCCGACATGGCCCAGATCCCGGTGCGCTACCTGGGGTGGCAGCAGAACGGTGAAGTGAAGGCTGCGATCCCGACCTGGGGGCGCCATGTGGCGTTGTCCAAGGATGTGCTCAAGCGCCACGGCAAGAAAGGCCTGTTCGACCTGGGTAACGCCGAGATCATTCTCCCGGCTGCCAGCGATGCCCAGGCGCCGCTACGTCATGCCGTGCGCTATCTTTCGGCGTTGAGCCAGGGGCGGTTTAGCGGCCTCAAGCCGCAGGCCGAAGAACTGGCCATGGCCCGCCAGCCCGAGGACCTGTCGAAGAAATTCCGCTACAACCAGCGCCGTGAGCTGCGCCTGCTTGAAGAAGCGGGCGGGGTGGTGCGGCCGATCAGTGACTTCAGCAGCGCTGAAATCGCGACGATGTACTGCGACCTGTTCCTGCGCCGCTGGGAATTCCCGGCAACCGGTGCCGAGCGCATGGCCGAAGTGGTCGAGCGCCTGCGCTCGTTGCTGATCGGTTTGGTGGTGTTCCTCAACGATGCACCGATCGCCATTCAGTTGGTGTACAGGGTCGAGGCGCTAGAGTGGGTCAGTGTCGAATACGTCAACGGTGGCGTCGACCCGCAAACCCGCGACTTCAGCCCCGGCAGCGTACTAAGCTTTCTCAACACCCAGTCCGCATGGGAAGACGCGCGAGCGCACGGCAAACCGCTGCGTTTCTCGTTCGGACGGGCTGATCGGGAATACAAGGATCGTTGGTGCGACCGCGTCACCGTATTTCAGGTCTAGCCCATGAATGCACGCAAGCAGCTGCTGCTCAAACAGCACCGTAAACGCAAGCGCCTGGTTCTGCTGGTAGCGCTGTTCGTCCTGTTGGCCAGTGCCTGGCTGGCCTGGTGGCTGCCGCTGTTGCTGGGTGTGCTGCTGTGGGTGGGGCATGAAGCGTGGTTCTCTGACCATCTGTTCTACGCCCCGGCCAGCGACTACGACTACCAGATCGATGCAGACCAGCGTCATGCCTTGAGCCTGGATGCGGGTGCCTTGCGCCTGCCTGAAGGCTGCCTGTTGCAGGCTGGCGACACGCTGTTGCTCAAGGTTCGCCTGAACGCCAGCTGGCTGGGGCGCTTTCTCGATCCGGCCGTGCATATCCAGGGTGATGTCAGCGATCAGCAGGCGTTCGAACGCGGTGTTGCAGGTGTTCGTTACCTGAACCTCACTGGACAGCAGGCGGCATTGAACGAAGGTCGCCTGACCTTGAGCGGCAAGTACTGCCGTCTGGACCGCGATGTCGAACTGCTGGTGTGTCGCCACCCGGACTATCTGGACGGCCCGCTGATGGTCATTGCGCCGCATGCCGACGATGCCGAACTGGCAGCCTTCGGTGCCTACGCCCAGGCGCAGGAAAGCTGGATCGTGACCCTGACCGCCGGCGAGATCGAAACCGCACACTATCAACAGATGGGCCTGGATCCTGTCGAGGCTGCGCGCCTCAAGGGCCAGCTGCGTGCGTGGGACAGCATCAGCGTTCCGCTCTGGGCCGGTGTGCCGCAGGCGCGCTGCGTGCAACTTGGTTATTTCTGCCTGCAATTGCCCGCCATGCAGGCCGAGCCCGAGAAAGCCATTGGCTCGCGCGAAGCCGACCTGCTGGATACCCGCCTGTTTCGCCGTTTCAACAGCCTGGCCGTGAGCAGCGATGCCAACGGGACGCCGTCGTGGCGCAACCTGGTGCAGGACTTGTGCGAACTGATCGAGCAGGTCCGCCCGGCGACCATCGTGCTGCCCGAGCCGGTACTCGACCCGCATCCCGATCACATCTGTGCCCGTGATGCCGTGGTTGAAGCCCTCACTCATACGCACTGGCAGCCTGGCGCCGTACTGCACTACGCCAACCACCTGCATGACAACGATCGCTGGCCCATGGGCAATGCGGGCAGCGGCGTGGCGTTGCCACCGCATTTCGATGTTCAGCGCAGTATGCGCCCTTGGGTGCTTGAGGTTTCCTCGCAAACTCAGTGGCACAAGGCCATGTCTTTGGGCATGATGCACGACCTTCAGCCCCGCCCACCGTTGAAGCGGCGTTTGCGGCGGCTATTGCAGCACTATCTGGCGGCCAGGCACTGGCCGGCATTTGGTGAAAACGAATTCTTCCGCAAGGCCGTGCGCCGGCACGAGCTGTTCTGGGTTGGCGCGAAGGCTGACAAGAGAGAGCAAGAGTGAAAGTCCTTTTCCTGGTTCAGAAAGAGCAACGTGCAATTCTGGACCGTCTGTACGATGGCATCGCCGCCGAGTGCGAGTGCGATATTCGTTGGCTCAGCGACGCTGAGCAGGACAACCTGCGCGGTTACTTCCGCCAGCATGTGAAGGTTGAGGAATACGACCGGATTCTGTTCTTCCTGCGCTTCAAGAAAGAAATTCGTCAGGTCAGTTTTATCAGCACCCTGCCGAACCTGGTCATCCTCGAACACGATGCCTACCAGAACTACATTCCGTGCAAGTACACCGGCAAGTTCAGCGCGTACTACCGCAAGCTGCCATGGGCCCGGGTGATTACCTCGGGCGCGGTGGTGACCCGGCGGCTGCGCGATGAAGGGTTCGATGCGGTGTTCGTGCCCAAGGGCTATGACCAGGCGCTGCTCAAGCACGAGCAGCGCGAGCGTGATATCGAGTTGGCCTTTGTCGGCAGCCTGGGCAGCGTTGCCTATTCCGGGCGCAAGGCGATGCTCGAGTCGCTGGCGGCAGTGGAAGACCTGCTTATCACTCGCACCAAGTCGGGCGAAGAGTACAGCCAGACCCTGAGCCGCATTCGTTACTTCGTCAGTGCCGATGTGGGCATGGGCGAATACATGATCAAGAATTTCGAGGCCATGGCCTGCGGCTGCGTGTTGTTCGCCTTCGACCAGGGCGAAGAGGAAAACCGCGCGCTGGGCTTTGTAGACCTGGATAACATCGTGCTTTACCGCGACCTGGACGAATTGCGCACCAAGCTGCAGCAACTGCGTGCAGACCCCGCGTTGTGCGACCTGATTTCGCGTAACGGCCAACAGTTGGCCGAGCAGCATTTCACCTTCCACGCGCTGGGCAAGGCCATCGTCGAGGCCATGCGCGCGCCGCTGCGCCCGCGTGCCGAGCTGAGTGGGTGGGAAAAACTGCGTAGCACCGTCGGCTTTTAACGCCACGTCATCTATCAATATTGAGGAACAAGTATGGTCTTCAGCGACAGCAGTGAAATCACGCTGATGGTGACCAGCTGCGGCCGGTTCGACCTGTTGAAGCGTACGCTGGAAAGCTTCGACCGGTTCAACACTGCGCCGATTCGCGAAGTGTTCATCACCGAGGATTCCGGTGACGAGGCTGTGCGTGACTGTGTTCCGGCGCATTGGCGCGAGCACACCACCTGCATCGTCAACAACCCGAAGCTGGGCCAGATGCGCTCGATCGATGTGGCCTATGCGCAGATCAAGACCACCTGGGTATTCCATTGTGAAGACGACTGGGACTTCTACCGTCCCGGCTTCATCGAGGACTCGCAGGCCCTGCTTGAGGCTGATCCACAAGCCTTGCAGGTGTGGCTGCGCAGCTTCAACCACGATCTGCAGGTGCACAGCCCGTACGTGTTCCTCAATGAGCGACAGGTTGTACAGGGCATCCCGTTCTACCAGTTGGGGTCGCACAAGGCTGACTGGCAGGGGTTCTCGTTCAACCCCGGGCTGCGTCGCCTGGCGGATTACCAGCAGCATGCCCCCTATGCTGCCCACCCAGGGGAAAAGAGCCTTTCACGCTTGTATGCCGCAGAGAACCGTTACGCGTTGATCCTGGAAAACGACGCGGTGCTGCACACAGGGTTTGGTGGGCATGTCGAGTTGCCTGAAGAGCGACTCAACAAGCTTCGCCGTAAACGCAGGGATCGCCTCAAGCTCATTGGGGTGTTTGTTATTGGACTGACGATAGGTTGGCTTTTGAATGCTGTTTAGTGGAGTGAACGTGGAAAACAGGGCCAGTCGGCGCTATTTCGGCGCAGTGACAATTGTATTTCTGCTCAGCTACATCCTGCTGAATTCGTCGAAATGGACGAACAATATTTTCTACGCGTTTGTCGCGCTGCCAGGGCTGCTGTTCCTGATCAAGGAACGTGGTGCCGGCTTGTTGCAGCACCCGCTGAGCTGGGCCTGGCTGGCATTTCTGATTTGGTTCCTGGTGCCCGCTGCGCTTGCTGGGGATGGCCAGTTCTACAAGCACATTCTTTATGTCAGCCTGTTCGTCTTTGTCGTTGCCGGCCTTCTCGACCCTGACTTGTTCCGCAAACCAGAGCTTGTGCGTGGGTTGTTCTGGATTGTGTGTGTGTACATCCTCGCCAGTTCAACGTATGGCTACCTGACGGGCAGGTTCATCTTCGGCGAGCGGGTTGGCCTGTTGCCTGGGCGGATGGATAACGTTATCTACGCGAGCATCTGGCTGTTTTGCGCACTGGCGTTGGCCATGCCAATCTGGGTGAAGGAGCGTCGCTGGGTTGAGGCATTGGTTGGCGTTGCACTGTCACTGATTGCCGTGGCATTCGTGCTGCAAACACGCACTGCGCTGGTAGGGGCTGCGTTCCTGTTTGCAGCCTGGGCCGCATACGGCATCTGGCGATTCCCTCGTCGAGGCCTGCAAGGTTTGCTGCTGCTCGTGGTGACGCTGGCCGTAGTGTTGTGGCTGGTGCATGACGAGAGCTGGTTCCTTTCCCTGTTCAGCCGAGGGGATGCCTACCGCATCGAACTGTTCCAGATCCTGACCGGCGAATGGCGCAACTGCGGTTGGATGCTGGGTTGCGGTGTCGACTTCAAGACCACGCAGACCTTGACCGGTGGTATGCCGATCCAGCACCCGCACAACATCTTCGTTGCCCTGGGCCTGTACACTGGCGCGGTATCGCTGGCACTGTTCGTCGTGGTCATGGCCATGACCCTGTGGCACGCCTGGCGCTTGCGTGACGCGTGGGGTATCTACCTGGCCTGTGCGCTGGTGATGCTCAACTTCGACGGCAGCAAGCTGATCGGCAACCCTGACGAACTCTGGCCGCTGGTGCTGCTACCCGCAGCCATGGTGTTGGGGCGAGTGCTTCAGCAGTCTCGACGAACCACCTTCTGATGCAACTATCGACCACCCTTCGGGGTGGTCGATTCGTTTCAGGCCAGGTCAGCTCAGGGCAGCGCTCAGCTCGCTGGAGCTGCACACCTGCTGGGCCGCCAGGTAAGCCGAGGCGAAGGCGTCGCTGGCGAGCAACCAGGCACGGTCTTCCTGGTAGCGCAGCATGTGCTTGAAGTTGCGCAGGCGTTGCGCCTTGCGCAGCGGGCGGCGGAAGGTGCGCATGTCGGCGATGTCGATCAGCCCCAGCTGGCCTTCAGGGGTAAGGACGACATTGCCCAGGTGGGCCGAGCGGAAGTAGACGCCCTTGTCGTGCAGTTGGGCAATGAAGGCACCCAGCTGGCGGCGCAGGTCGTCGTTGCTGTCTGCATCGTCCAGCAACTGGCGCAGGGTCTTGCCTGGCAGCGGTTCGTAGTGCACGGCATCGCGTGCAATCTCGGCGATGCGGTACACCTGGAGCACGCGCGGGCAAGGAATGGCGCGTTCGGCCAGGGTCGTGCAGTTGTCGGCAAAGCGCCGGGCGTAGGGATACCAGGCGGCCGAGGTGATCAGGCGCTTGCGCCGGAACAGCTTCAACATCGAACCGTCACGCAGGCGTAATACCTTGTCACCTGTGCCGTCGGCTTCCAGAACGTGCGCACCTTCGCGCAGGGCAAGGTAGCGGGCATGGTCGAGCGCTTGCATCGAAACTCCGGTGTAGAGGCCCTGAGGCTTGAACGGCCGGCTATCTTACCGCAGCACAGGGTGGCAAAAACCGCTTGTGATACAATCGCGCCTCTTTTTCATACGCCGGATTCTCATGACAGCTCCCGAATCGTCCGCGCCTTCGAGCCTGAAGATCTACCTCCGTCTACTGACTTACGTGAAGCCCTATGTGGGGATTTTCCTGCTCAGTATCGTCGGCTTCATCATCTTCGCTTCGACCCAGCCGATGCTGGCCGGCATTCTCAAGTATTTCGTCGATGGCCTGAGCAACCCCGAAGCGGTGTTGTTCCCAACGGTGCCATACCTCAAGGACCTGCAACTGTTGCAGGCCGTGCCGCTGCTGATCGTGTTGATCGCGGCCTGGCAGGGCCTGGGCTCGTTCCTGGGCAACTACTTCCTGGCCAAGGTTTCCCTGGGGCTGGTGCACGACCTGCGGGTCGAGCTGTTCAACAAGCTGCTGGTGCTGCCCAACCGCTACTTCGACAACCACAACTCCGGCCACCTGATCTCGCGCATCACCTTCAACGTGACCATGGTCACCGGTGCTGCCACCGACGCGATCAAGGTAGTGATTCGTGAAGGCCTGACCGTGGTGTTCCTGTTCATCTACCTGCTGTGGATGAACTGGCAACTGACCTTGGTCATGCTGGCGATCCTGCCGCTGATTGCCGTGATGGTCGGTAGCGCGAGCAAGAAATTCCGCAAGCAGAGCAAGAAGATCCAGGTGGCGATGGGTGATGTGACCCACGTCGCGTCGGAAACCATCCAGGGCTATCGTGTGGTGCGCAGCTTCGGCGGCGAGCAGTACGAGCAGGAGCGCTTTGCCAAGGCCAGCCAGAGCAACACCGACAAGCAACTGCGCATGACCAAGACCGGCGCGGTGTATACGCCGATGTTGCAACTGGTGATCTACACCGCCATGGCGGTGCTGATGTTCCTGGTGCTGTTCCTGCGTGGCGATGCCACGGCGGGCGACCTGGTGGCCTATATCACCGCCGCCGGCCTGCTGCCCAAGCCGATTCGCCAGCTCTCGGAAGTCAGTTCGACCATCCAGAAGGGTGTGGCCGGTGCTGAAAGCATCTTCGAACAACTGGACGTTGCCCCTGAGGTCGATACCGGCACCGTCGAGCGCGAGCGCATCGAAGGTCGCCTGGAAGTGCGCAACCTGAGCTTCACCTACCCAGGCACCGAGCGCCCGGTGCTCAACGAGATCAACTTCACCGCAGAGCCGGGGCAGATGATCGCCCTGGTGGGGCGTTCGGGCAGCGGCAAGTCGACGCTGGCCGGGCTGATCCCGCGCTTCTACCAGCACGAGCAGGGCGAGATCCTGCTCGACGGTGTCGAGGTCGAGGAGTACCGCCTGAAGAACCTGCGCAAGCACATTGCCCAGGTGACCCAGCATGTCACCCTGTTCAACGACACCGTGGCCAACAACATTGCCTACGGCGACCTGGCTGGCGCACCGCGCGAGCAGATCGAAGCCGCCGCGGCCGATGCCTATGCCAAGGAGTTCATCGAGCAGTTGCCGCAAGGCCTGGACACCGACGTTGGCGAGAACGGCGTGCTGTTGTCCGGTGGCCAGCGCCAGCGCCTGGCGATTGCCCGGGCACTGCTGAAGAACGCACCGCTGCTGATTCTCGACGAAGCCACCTCGGCACTCGATACCGAGTCCGAGCGGCACATTCAGGCCGCGCTGGACCAGGTCATGAAAGGCCGTACGACCCTGGTGATCGCGCACCGCCTGTCGACCATCGAGAAAGCCGACCTGATCCTGGTCATGGACCAGGGCCGGATCGTCGAGCGCGGTACGCACAAGCAACTGCTCGCTGAAAACGGCTACTACGCCCGACTGCATGCACTGGGTCTGGATGAGCCGAGCAAGGCTGACATCACCTGAAGACCCTGCCAGGGCGCGTCCTGCGCCCTGGCCGTCACAGCACGTTACCGGCTGTAATCTGGCTGGCGCGTAGCCTGTGCTAATATCCCGCCCCTGTTCATTTTGTCTATATGGGTTGCCCATGAAGTTATCCATGCCGCGTTTCGATCAAGCCCCGGTACTGGTGGTCGGCGATGTCATGCTCGACCGCTACTGGCATGGCGGTACTTCACGCATCTCGCCTGAAGCGCCGGTGCCAGTGGTGAAGGTCGAGCAGATCGAGGATCGCCCGGGTGGTGCGGCCAACGTTGCCTTGAACATCGCCGCGCTGGGTGCGCCGGCAGCACTGGTCGGCGTCACCGGCCAGGATGAGGCTGCCGACAGCTTGGCCAACAGCCTGCAAGCGGCCGGTGTGCGCTCGATCTTCCAGCGCATTGCCCACCAGCCGACCATCGTCAAGCTGCGGGTCATGAGCCGTCACCAGCAACTGCTGCGTATCGATTTTGAAGAACCCTTCGCCACCGATCCGCTGTCGCTCAGTGCCGAAGTCGACACCTTGCTCGATGGCGTCAAGGTGCTGGTCCTGTCCGACTACGGCAAGGGCGCACTGAAGAACCACCAGAGCCTGATCCAGGCGGCGCGGGCCAAAGGCATTCCGGTGCTGGCCGACCCCAAGGGCAAGGATTTCTCGATCTACCGGGGTGCGAGCCTGATCACCCCGAACCTCAGCGAGTTCGAAACCATTGTTGGCCGTTGCGCCGACGAGGCCGAACTGGTCGCCAAGGGCGCCAAGCTGATGCACGAGCTGGAGCTGGGGGCCTTGCTGGTAACCCGTGGCGAGCATGGCATGACCCTGCTGCGCCCGGACCATCCGGCGCTGCACCTGCCGGCCCGTGCCCGTGAAGTGTTCGACGTCACCGGTGCCGGTGACACGGTGATCTCCACCTTGGCCGCGTCGATTGCGGCCGGCGAGGAGCTGCCGCATGCGGTGGGCCTGGCGAACCTGGCTGCCGGTATCGTGGTGGGCAAGTTGGGTACGGCGGCGATCAGTGCGCCGGAACTGCGTCGGGCGATTCAGCGCGAAGAGGGTTCCGAGCGTGGCGTGCTGAGCCTCGACCAGCTGTTGCTGGCCATCGATGATGCGCGGGCGCACAAGGAGAAGATCGTCTTCACCAACGGCTGCTTCGACATCCTGCATGCCGGCCATGTGACTTATCTGGAGCAGGCGCGGGCCCAGGGCGATCGGTTGATCGTTGCGGTCAACGATGATGCTTCGGTCAGCCGCCTGAAGGGCCCGGGCCGTCCGATCAACAGTGTTGATCGACGCATGGCCGTGTTGGCGGGCCTGGGCGCGGTGGACTGGGTTATCAGCTTCCCTGAAGGCACGCCGGAGAACCTGCTGAGCCAGGTCAAGCCGGATGTACTGGTCAAGGGTGGTGACTACGGCATCGAGCAGGTAGTGGGTGCCGATATCGTCAATGCCTATGGCGGCACCGTGAAGGTGCTGGGGCTGGTCGAGAACAGCTCGACCACGGCGATTGTGGAGAAGATCCGCAAGAACTGAGCTGCCTGGCAAAACATCGCCGGCAAGGCCGGCTCCCACAGAGATAGCAGGTGCACTGCAATTCCCTGTGGGAGCCGGCCTTGCCGGCGATGCTGTTTACGCTATTTGTGCAAGCTTCCCCGGGCCATCTGCAACAGTTCTCGCGCCTTGCCCGTCAGCCGTTTCAGCCCGGACTCCTTGGCCGTGACCAGGCCCTGCTGCCTCAGCCAGTCCTTCCAGCGAATCCGCTCATCGCGCACCAACCAGCCTTCCTGCCGGGCAAAACTCTCTGCCAGGTATACCCCACGCGTACTCGCCGGAATCAAGCGGTCCTTCTTCAAGGTGTACAGCTCGGCCTGCGGCTGCCCGTCTTCCAGTGGCATCAGGTACAAGTCCGGCCGGCTGCGATTGAGCCGCGCCACCAGTTGATCGCCTTCCAGGCGCTCATCGACATGGAACAGGCTCAGCGACTTGGCTTCCCGTGGCACCTGCAAGCGCAGGTCATAGATCAACTGCAACGAGGCGGTCGGCAGGTGCACATAGGCCCTGGGCCGTTCGATCAACTGCAGGTTGGCACAGCGCACCGGCCGCGCCGCCCCGGACTCCGGGGTGAGCACGAACGGCAAGGCTTCGCGGTAGTGCAGGGCATCGGCATAAGGGGCTGGCAACCAGGTGTCATTGAAGCGCCCGCCGAGCCACCCTTCCGGCGTTTCCAGCAGGCACTCCTCGGCCACTTCCTGCACCGCCGTGTGCAGCGGCAGATTCAGCTCCTGCGCCGGCACATACCCGGAGATCAGCTTGAGCACCACGTCACCGCGATCCTGCCGGCGTTGGCGGACCAGCACCCAGTAGTCACGGTTCTGCCAGGTCAGGGTCAGTCGCACCGACACGCCCAGGTTGGCCAGCTCCACGGCAAACCGTTCGCTGTCGGCGATCTGGATCGCCTTGCGCCGCTGCAAGGTCTGGGCAAAGTTCAGCGGCCGGCCGATGCTCTGGTAGCTCAGCCCGTCCGGGCCGGCCTCCACGTGCAGCGGCAGGGTCTTGAAGTTGCTCGGGTTCTTGCGGATCAGCGTTCGCGCCATGTCGGCTCCTTCTTGCGTTGGGGTCGGCCGCGGCGGCGGCTCAGCGCTGTTTGAGTACCTGCGCGACAGTGGCCACGTTGTGGGCCAGGTGCACTGGATTGATGGTACCGACAATAGCACTGCTCACGCCGGGATGGGCAAACAGCAGCTCGAAGCTGGCCCGCACCGGGTCGACGCCCGGGCTCAGGCACACATGCCCGCTGGCCAGGGCTTTCTTCACCAGGATCGCCTTGCCGTGGTCGGCGGCGTAGTCAAGCACCGGGCGTTCGCCCTGTTCATTGAGATTGTAGGTGACCATGGCGCAGTCGCCTTGCTCCAGCGCCTTCACGCCGCCGGCGGCGGTCTTGCCGGAGAAGCCGAAGCCGCGAATCTTGCCTTCCTGCTTCAGGCGCTCGAGGGTCGCGTAGACGTCCTCGTGTTCCAGGATATGCAGGTCGTTGCCGTCGGAGTGCACCAGCACCAACTCGATGCAGTCGGTTTCCAGGCGCTTGAGGCTGCGTTCCACCGAAAGGCGGGTATGCGCAGCGCTGAAATCGAAACGCGATTGGCCGTTGTCGAACTCTTCACCCACCTTGCTGACGATCACCCACTCGTGGCGCTGGCCACGCAACAGCGGGCCGAGGCGCTCTTCGCTGCGGCCATAGGCAGGCGCAGTATCGATCAGGTTGATGCCCAGCTCGCGGGCCTGGGCCAGCAGTTGCAAGGCCTGCTGGTCGTCGGGAATGGTGAAGCCGTTAGGGTATTTAACCCCTTGGTCGCGGCCCAGTTTCACCGTGCCCAGGCCTAGCGGCGAAACCGTCAGGCCGGTGCTGCCCAGGGGGCGATGCAGATCGTGCAGGGTTGGCAGGCTCATGGCAGCAGTTGCTCCCACACCGGTTGGGCCAGTGGCGGGCGGGGCAGTGTGGGCAGGGCCGGCACGTTGCCTGGCTGGATGCCGTCACGTTCCAGGGCTTTCAATACGCGATCACTGAAGTCCGGCGCCAGGGCCAGTTTGGTCGGCCAACCGACCAGCAGGCGATGATCTTCGGCGAGGAAGGCGTTGTCCGGGCGCACCAGGCCCGATTGCGCCGGCTCGGCGCGATCGATGCGCACCGTGGCCCAGTTGACCTGGCTGAGGTCGACCCATGGCAGCAGGTTCGAGACTTCCTTTTTCGCCGCGGCGATTTGCGCCTCGGGCTCGCGGGCTACGCCTTCGGCTTCGGCCAGGTCGCCACCGAGGTACCAGACCCATTGGCCATTGGCGGCCGGGTGGCTGGTGACGGTGATGCGCGGCTTCGGCCCGCCGCCCAGGCAATGGGCGTACAGCGGTTTCAGGCTTGGCCCCTTGGCCATGACCATGTGCAGCGGGCGCCGCTGCATGGCCGGCTGGCTCAAGCCAAGGGTGTGCAGCAACTCGGCATTGCCGGCGCCGGCACTGAGAATGACGCGCTGGGCGCGAATCTCGCGGCCATCGACGCGCAGGCCGACCAGCGCTTCACCGTCACGCAGGGGTTCGACCTGCTCGCCGGCCAGCAGGCTGTCACCGGCGAGTTCCGCCAGGCGCGCCAACAGGCTCGGCACATCGATGACCAGTTCGGCCAGGCGGTAGACCTTGCCCTTGAAGGCGCGGTCCTGCAAAGCCGGTGGCAACTGGTCGCCCTTGACCTGGTCGACGCGCCCGCGCACGGCCTTGCTGGCGAAGAAACTGGTGAGGTTGCCGGCCAGGGTGCCGGGTGACCACAGGTAGTGCGCCTCGGACAGCAGGCGGACGCCGGTCAGATCCAGCTCGCCATTGCCATCGAGGGCTTCGCGCCAGCGTCGCGGCATGTCGGCAATCGCTTCGGAGGCGCCGGTCAGTGCGCCATGCAAGGCGTACTTGGCGCCGCCGTGGATGATGCCCTGGGACTTGAGGGTTTGCTCGCCACCGAGGCTGGCGCGTTCCACCAGCACTGTCGAGTAGCCCAGGCGGCGCAGGCGGGCATTGAGCCAGAGGCCTGCGACCCCTGCGCCGACGATCAGGACGTCGGTGGAAATAACGGATGGCATGCACTCACCTCACAAACTGGGACAGGAGCGCAGTATACAGCCTGTAACGGGTTGCACCGTGCCGGGCATCAATGTCCGGTGGTTTTCGAGAACACCTGGATCACCACCACGCCGCCGACGATCATCGTCATGCCGAGGATTGCCGGCAGGTCGAGCTTCTGCCCGTAGACGATCAGCGCGGCAATGCTGATCAGCACGATGCCCAGGCCCGACCAGATGGCGTAGGCGATACCCACCGGGATGGTCCGCACCACCAGCGTCAGCATCCAGAATGCAATCGCGTAGCCGCAGACCATCAGCAGCAGCGGCAGCGGCGTGCTGAAGCCTTTGACGGCTTTCATCGAGGCGGTGGCGATAACCTCGGCGCAAATGGCGATGGCGAGGAGGGCGTAGGCATTCATGGTGGGTATCTCCGATTGATCTGGTCGGGCATTTTAGAGATTGTCTGAATGCGGTAAAGTCATTTCCTATCTGAATTGGAGATAGGTTGCATGGCCGAGCAGTGGAACCTCGAACACCTGCGATTGTTTGTACTAGTGGCCGAGCAGCGCTCGTTCTCGGCGGTGGCGCGCGCCCAGCGCAAGGCTCAATCGGCGGTCAGCAGCAGTATTGCGATGCTGGAGGCGGATCTGGGCCTGACCCTGTTCGAGCGTAGCAGCGGGCGCCAGCCGCAGTTGACCGAAGCGGGCAAGGCACTCTTGGAAGATGCTCGCGAACTGTTGCGCCAGTGTGAGCGCCTGGATGGCCGCGCGCTGGCATTGATGCGCGGGCAGGAGGCGCAGTTGCGGGTAGCGCAGGATGAGGCGATGCCCTATCAGCCGGTGCTCGACAGCCTTGAAGAGTTGTCGCGCCAGTTTCCCTTGCTTGAAGTGCAGATGGCCAGCGGCGCCCAGGGTGATGTAGCGCGCAAGCTGGTTGAGCGCAAGGCCGACCTGGGCCTGCTGTTCCACCATGAGCGCATGCCGGCAGCGCTGGAGCGACGGGCCCTGGGCAGCGTGGAAATGGTCACGGTGTGCGCGGCGCATCACCCTCTGGCCGGGTTGAAGAAGGTCAGCCGTCAGCAACTGGCGCAGCATCGCCAGCTGTTGATCACGCCACGCGACACCGACTATCCCGGCGGTGAACCGATCAGCCCGCAGATCTGGCGCGCCGACAGCTTCTACTCGATTGCCGAGTTGCTGATGCGCGGCCTCGGCTGGGCCTGGCTGCCACGCCATGTGGTGCAGTACCCGACCTACCAGGCGCAGATGATCGAGCTGGCCAGTGAGTGGGCGCCACCGGCGCTGGTGGTGGAGCTGGCCTGGCGCCGCGATGAGCCGCTGGGACCGGCGGCGCAGTGTTTGGCCGAGCGCTTCTCAGTGCACTTGCGAGCGATTGGCTAGTACACTTCGGCGCCATGAACAGAACCCTTTATACCCTGCTGTTTCACCTGGGCCTGCCGCTGGTTGCGCTGCGCCTGTTCCTGCGTTCGCGCAAGGCGCCGGCTTATGGCCAGCGCATTGGCGAGCGCTTTGCGTTTGGCCTGGCGCCCCTGAAACCGGGCGGGATCTGGGTGCATGCGGTGTCGGTGGGCGAAAGCATTGCCGCCGCGCCGATGATTCGCGCCCTGCTGGCACGTTATCCACAGCTGCCGATCACCATCACCTGCATGACCCCGACCGGCTCGGAGCGGATCAAGGCACTGTTTGCCGACGAGCCGCGCATCCAGCATTGCTACCTGCCCTATGACCTGCCGTGGGCGGCGGGGCGTTTCCTCGACAATGCGCGGCCTACGCTCGCGGTGATCATGGAAACCGAGCTGTGGCCGAACCATATTCACCAGTGCGCCAAGCGCGGCATTCCGGTGGCGTTGGCCAATGCGCGGTTGTCTGAGCGCTCGGCGCGTGGCTACGCGAAGTTCGCCAAGCTGACCCGGCCAATGCTGGCTGAAATGAGCCTGATCGCGGCGCAGACCGAGACCGAGGCCGAACGCTTCCGCCAGTTGGGCGCGCGGCCTGAATGCGTGCAGGTGACCGGCTCGATCAAGTTTGACCTGACCATCGATGCGCAGTTGCCGATTCACGCTGAGGCATTGCGTGGGCAGTGGCAGGCGCAGCAGCGCCCGGTGTGGATCGCAGCCAGTACCCATGAGGGTGAGGACGAGGTGATCCTGGCGGCGCATCGGCAGTTGCTCGAGCATCACGCGGATGCCTTGCTGATGCTGGTGCCGCGCCATCCGGAGCGTTTCAATGCGGTCCATGAGCTGTGCCGCCAGCAGTTTTCCACGGTGCGTCGTTCCACCGCCGATGCGGTGACTGCCCAGACCCAGGTGCTGTTGGGCGATACCATGGGGGAGCTGCTGTTTCTCTATGCGTTGGCGGATATCGCTTTTGTCGGCGGCAGCCTGGTGGCCAATGGTGGGCACAACCTGCTGGAGCCGGCAGCGCTGGCCAAGCCGGTGCTGAGTGGGCCGCACCTGTTCAACTTCCTGGAGATCGCGGCGATGTTGCGCGAGGCGGGGGCGTTGCAGGAGGTGGAGGATGCGCAGGGCCTGGCCGCTGCCGTACGGCGCTTGATCGAACTGCCCAAGGATGCCGAGCGCATGGGCGCGGCGGGCGTGGCGGTGATGAAGGCCAATCAGGGGGCGTTGCAGCGCTTGCTCGACGGGTTGGGCAGGTTGCTTTGACCTTTCTGGCCTCATCGCCGGCAAGGCCGGCTTCCACAAGGTAGGCAGCAAAGCATCCACTGTGGGAGCCGGCCTTGCCGGCGATGAGGCCCTTCCAGGCTACCGACTACTGCTCCCGAGGCCGCTCGAAGTTGGCCGCTGCCGCCTTGGCCAGGTCCGGTGGCAGGAAGTCCTTGTCCGGGTTGTAGTCCGGCTTGAGGTAGCGGCTCAGGTCGTTGAGGTCTTGCGGGCTCAAGGTGCCGGCCGCCTGCTTCAGGCGCAGGTTGTCGAGGATGTAGTCATAGCGGGTGTTGTTGTAGTCGCGCACCGAGGTGTACAGCTGACGCTGAGCATCCAGTACGTCGACAATGTTGCGCGTACCCACCTGATAACCGATTTCCGTCGCTTCCAACGCACTCTGGTTGGAAATGATCGACTGCTTGCGCGCCTGCACCTGCTCCACGTCGGTGTTCACCGCGCGGTGCAGGTTGCGGGTGTTCTCCACCACCTGGCGACGCAGGCTTTCGCGCTGCTGCTCGCTCTGGTTCAAGCGCTGATATGCCTCGCGCACTTGCGAGCTGGTCAGCCCGCCGCTGTAGATCGGGATGTTCAACTGCAGGCCGATGCTGGTCTGCTCGACATCACCGTGGTAGTTCTGCCCAGGCAGGTTCGAGTTGGTGAAGCCCAGGTTGTCGTTGTCGCCCTTCTGGTACTTGGCCACGGCGTCGAGTGTCGGCGCGTGCCCGGCTTTGCGCTGGCGCAGGGTCTCTTCTGCCGCACTGACCGCGTAGTTGGTCGCTTGCAGGTTGAGGTTCTGCTTGGCAGCGGTATCGACCCAGGCCTTGGCATCGTTGGGAATCGGCAGCTGGATCGGCAGGCTGTGCACCACACCCTGCAAGGCGTTGTAGGTGCGGTTGGTCAGGGTCACCAGTGCTTCGAAGGCATCTTCGACCTGACGCTGGGCGACGATACGGTTGGCCCGCGCGGTGTCATAACTGGCTTGCGATTGGAGGACGTCGGTCTTGTCCGACAGGCCCACGTCGAAACGCTCGTTGGACTGGTCGAGCTGGCGCTTGAACGCGGCTTCCTCGGCCTTGGTCGAGGCCAGGTTGTCCTGGGCACGCAGCACTGCGAAATAGTTCTCGGCACTTTGCAGGATCAGGTTCTGCTCGGTCGCCGACAGCTCCAGGGCCGCTTGTTCGTTGACCGCTTCGGCTGCCTGCAACTGGAACCAGCGATCGGCACGGAAGATCGGCTGCGCCAGGGTCGCGGTCCAGGAGTTGCCGCTGCGGTTGGAGGTGATCGACGGGTCGTCGAGCTTGGTCCGGGTGTTCTGCATTTCAGCGCCGGCCGAAAGGTTTGGCAGCAGGCCGGCACGGGCCTGTGGCACCACTTCGCGACGTGCGCCGTAGTCGGCCTGGGCGGCAGCAAGGTCGGCGTTGTTGGTCACGGCTTCCTGGTAGACGCTGACCAGGTCGGTTTTTGCTGACAAGGGCTGTTCAGCCGCCCAGGCCATTCCGTTGGTAGCACAAGACACGGCAAGGGCCAGTGAAAGTTTGCGCAGCATAGGGCGATCCTTGAACAATGGGAGATTCCGCGTACGGCAGTGTAGTAGCGCCAGCATTTTGCAACAATCTGCTATTTGCGCCATTTATCGTGCTTGTGTTTGCACGGTTGCTGTTTGGGGGCACAGCAGTCTAGACTGGTCGCGTTCTTGTCGGGGTGCCTTGAGTCGAGGCTGAGATCGGAAATTCCGGATCCCGTTGAACCTGATCAGGTTAGCGCCTGCGTAGGGAACAAGATTGCTCGTCATTGCGCGAGCCCTCTTGTGCCGGTTTCGGAATGTCGATCCAGCCAGTAGGGCTGCCCGTCATACCGTTTTCCAGCACAGCACCAGCCCCGGTGCGTCCGTGCCTTTATCAGGTTCACTCCGACACCCAAACCGTCTGGAGAGCCTGTGATGAGCAAACAACAAAAATACCCCGCACACCTGAGTGAATCGGCCAAGGTCGATGAACAGTCCGTTCAGCCGTTTACCCGTTCGCGCAAAATCTATGTCGAGGGCTCGCGCCCGGACATCCGCGTGCCAATGCGCGAAATCAGCCTGGACGACACCCCGACCGACTTCGGCGGCGAAGTGAACGCCCCGGTGCTGGTCTATGACACCTCCGGCCCCTACACCGACCCGACCGTGCAGATCGACGTGCGCACAGGCCTGGGCGATGTGCGTTCGGCGTGGATCGATGCGCGTGGCGACACCGAGCGCCTGCCGGGCCTGACCTCCAACTTCGGCCAGCAGCGCATGAACGATGTCGAGCTGACCAAGCTGCGCTTTGCCCATGTGCGCAACCCGCGCCGGGCCACGGCCGGGGCCAACGTCAGCCAGATGCACTATGCCCGCCAGGGGATCATCACCGCCGAGATGGAATACGTTGCCATCCGCGAGAACATGAAGCTGCAGGAAGCCCGCGCCGCCGGCCTGCTTGACCAGCAGCACGCCGGCCACAGCTTTGGCGCGAGCATTCCCAAAGAGATCACCGCCGAGTTCGTGCGCGAAGAAATCGCCCGTGGTCGCGCGATCATCCCGGCCAACATCAACCACGTGGAGCTGGAGCCGATGATCATCGGCCGCAACTTCCTGGTGAAGATCAACGGCAACATCGGCAACAGCGCGCTGGGCTCTTCCATCGAAGAAGAAGTGGCCAAGCTGACCTGGGGTATCCGCTGGGGTTCGGACACGGTCATGGACCTGTCCACCGGCAAGCACATTCACGAAACCCGCGAGTGGATCATCCGCAACTCGCCGGTGCCGATTGGCACCGTGCCGATCTACCAGGCGCTGGAGAAAGTCCATGGTGTGGCGGAAGACCTGACCTGGGAGCTGTTCCGCGACACGCTGATCGAGCAGGCCGAGCAGGGCGTCGACTACTTCACCATCCACGCCGGCGTGTTGCTGCGCTATGTGCCACTGACCGCCAAGCGGGTCACCGGCATCGTCAGCCGCGGTGGTTCGATCATGGCCAAGTGGTGCCTGGCGCATCACCAGGAGAACTTCCTCTACACCCACTTCGATGAAATCTGCGAAATCATGAAGGCCTACGATGTCAGCTTCTCGCTGGGCGACGGCCTGCGTCCTGGCTCGATTGCCGACGCCAACGATGCTGCGCAGTTTGGTGAGCTGGAGACCCTTGGCGAGCTGACCAAGATCGCCTGGAAGCATGATGTGCAGTGCATGATCGAAGGCCCGGGCCACGTGCCGATGCAGTTGATCAAGGAGAACATGGACAAGCAGCTGGAGTGCTGCGACGAGGCGCCGTTCTACACCCTCGGCCCGCTGACCACCGACATTGCGCCGGGCTATGACCACATCACTTCGGGGATTGGTGCGGCGATGATCGGCTGGTTCGGTTGCGCCATGCTTTGCTACGTGACGCCCAAGGAGCACCTGGGTTTGCCGAACAAGGATGACGTGAAGACCGGGATCATCACCTACAAGATCGCCGCCCATGCCGCCGACCTTGCCAAGGGGCATCCGGGTGCGCAGATTCGTGACAATGCATTGAGCAAGGCGCGCTTCGAATTCCGCTGGGAAGACCAGTTCAACCTGGGCCTGGACCCGGACACGGCGCGGGCCTTCCATGACGAGACCTTGCCGAAGGATTCGGCCAAGGTCGCGCATTTCTGCTCGATGTGCGGGCCGAAGTTCTGTTCGATGAAGATTACCCAGGAAGTGCGTGAGTACGCTGCCAACCAGCCGGTCGATGCATCGGTGGAAGAGGGCATGCGTGAACAAGCCGAGCGGTTCCGCCAGGAAGGCAGCCAGCTGTATCAGAAGGTCTAGAAGCATCGCCGGCAAGGCCGGCTCCCACAGTCTGATCCTGAAGTTTGTGAAGCT
>NZ_JAMDGY010000083.1 GCF_028656955.1 Pseudomonas fontis | reverse complement strand
GGTTTCCAGGAGCTGAACGTCAGCCTGGGCGGCACCCTGCATCAACGTGTCCAGGAACTGCCGGGCTACCTTGACCACCGCGAGCCGCACGACGCGCCGCTGGAAGAGCAGTACAGCCCGCGTCACCTGGTGCATGTGCAGGCAGGGGGGAAATTCGAACAGCTGGGTCTGCCGGCGAGCTTCATGGTCAACTCGCTGCACAGCCAAGGCATCGACCGCCTGGCTGACGGCTTGCGCGCCGAAGCCCTGGCTCCGGACGGGCTGATCGAAGCGGTGTCCATGGAGGACGCACCCGGCTTTGTGCTCGGCGTGCAATGGCACCCGGAATGGCGCTTCCTCGACAACCCGGTTTCGCTGCGCCTGTTCAAGGCGTTCCGCGAAGCCTGCCTGGCCCATGCGGCCGGACAACGTTACCGGGAGGAGGCCCTATAAGGTCACCCGGCTAACACCGGATTGCAGCACCAGACAACAGATTCATTGAGTGAAAGCGGATGCCAGATGGGGCGTCCTGAAAAACAATACCAATAGCGGCGGCAAACTCATGAGTAATTACACTGAAGCAGGCCGGCCACCCGGTACGGGGGCTGCTTGCGCTCAGGCAGATGGTACGAGCGTACCATCGAAGTCCAAGGGGCTGGCCAAGGGCCGGCTCGGACTGCTGGCCAGCATTGTGCTGGGCATCTCCACCATTGCACCGGTGTACACCCTCACCGGCGCGCTCGGCCCGACCGTGCGCGAAGTCGGCCAGCACCTGCCGGCGGTCTTCATTGTCGGCTTCCTGCCGATGCTGCTGGTTGCCCTGGGCTACCGCGAGCTGAACGCGGCGGAACCGGACAGCGGCACCTCCTTCACCTGGTCGGCGCGGGCGTTCGGCCCGATGATCGGCTGGATCGGCGGCTGGGGCCTGGTCACGGCGACCACTATCGTACTGTCCAACCTCGCTGGGGTGGCGGTCGACTTCTTCTATCTGTTCCTCGGGCAACTCACGGGGGACCATGCAATTGCCGCGCTTGCCGACAATTTGCTGATAAACGTAACCACCTGCTGCATCTTCATCGCCATGGCCGTGTGGATCTGCTGCCGCGGAATCGGCACGACCATGACGGTGCAATATGCACTGGTGGCCCTACAGTTGGTTGTACTCGTGGGCTTTGCGATCGCCGCGTTTGGCGGCTCGATGGAAGCGCCACCGCTGGCGTTCGACGCCGACTGGTTCAACCCGTTTGGCGTCGAGTCGTTCTCGGCGTTCACCGCCGGCCTGTCGCTGTCGATCTTCATCTTCTGGGGTTGGGATGTATGCCTGACCGTCAGTGAAGAGTCGGTCGGCAGTGAAGAAGTGCCGGGCCGTGCCGCGACCCTGACCGTGTTGCTGATCCTTGGCCTGTACCTGGTCACGGCGATTGCCACGCTGCAATTTGCCGGTATCGGCGACATCGGCCTGGGCCTGGGCAACCCGCGCATTCAGGAAAACGTCTTTGCGCACCTGGCCGGCCCCGTCATGGGCCCGCTGGCGATCCTGATGTCCATCGCGGTGCTGGCCAGCACCGCTGCGTCGTTGCAGTCGACCTTCGTTTCCCCGGCGCGCACGCTGCTTGCCATGGGCTACTACGGCGCCGTGCCGCAGCGTTTTGCCAACATCTGCCCGCGCTCGCAAACGCCACGCTACGCCACCATCTGCGCAGGGGTTGCCGCCGGTGTGTTCTACGTGACCATGCGCACCCTGAGCGAGAACGTCCTGGCTGACACCATCACTGCCCTGGGCATGATGATCTGCTTCTACTATTCGCTGACCGCCTTCGCCTGTGTCTGGTACTTCCGCCACAGCCTGACCGACAGCCTGCGTCACTTCCTGCTGCGTGGCCTGTGCCCGCTGCTCGGTGGCGGCATTCTCTCGGTGATCTTCGTGCAGACGGCCATCGACAGCGCTTCGCCGTCGTTCGGCAGCGGTTCTCATGTAGGGGGGTTGGGGCTGGTGTTCGTGATCGCGATGATCATTCTGCTGCTGGGCATCGTGCTGATGCTGTGGTCACGCCAGCCAGCAGTTGCTTGAGCAGCTCACCGTGACGCAGTTGCTGTTGCGACTGCAGCAGGCGGTTGGCACGGAACACCGCCTTGAGGTCTTCCAGGGCAGTGGCGAAGTCGTCGTTGATGATGACGAACTCGTACTCGTCGTAATGCTCCATCTCGCTAACCGCTTCGCGCATGCGCCCCTCGATGATTTCATCGCTGTCGGTGCCACGGTTGGTCAGGCGCTGACGCAGCGCCTGCTGGCTTGGCGGCAGAATGAAGATCGAGCGCGCCTCCGGCATCAGCTCACGCACTTGTTGTGCACCCTGCCAGTCGATTTCCAGGATCAGGTCCAGGCCTTGGTCGAGGGTCTGCTGCAGCGCGCTGCGCGAGGTTCCGTAGCAGTTGCCGAACACTTCGGCCTGCTCGAGGAAGTCGCCCTGCTCAATCATCTGATCGAACTGCTCACGGGCGACGAAGTGATAGTTCACCCCGTCGTGCTCGCCTGGGCGCATGGCGCGGGTGGTGTGCGAAACCGAGACGCGAATGTGGTTCAGGTCGTCGGTGAGGGCCTTGACCAGGCTGGTCTTGCCGGCGCCCGAAGGGGCCGAGACGATAAACAGGGTGCCGCTGCAGTGATTCATGGTGGGGGTGGCCTTACTCGATGTTCTGTACTTGTTCACGCATCTGCTCGATCAGTACCTTGAGGTTGACCGCCGATTGGGTGCTGCGTGGGTCGAAGGCTTTGGAGCCCAGGGTGTTGGCTTCGCGGTTGAGTTCCTGCATCAGGAAGTCCAGGCGCCGGCCAGCTGCGCCGCCAGACTTGAGCACGCGACGCACTTCGGCCACATGGGTGGCGAGGCGGTCGAGCTCTTCGGCGACATCGCTCTTCTGCGCGAGCAGGACCATTTCCTGCTCCAGGCGCTGCGGGTCGAGTTCGGCCTGCATGTCGTGGAAGCGGTCGAGGACCTTCTGGCGCTGGGTAGCGAGCATCTGCGGCACCAGTGCGCGCAGGGTGGTGACTTCCTGGCTCATGCTGTCCAGGCGCTCGTTGATCAGGCGGGCCAGCTCGCTGCCTTCGCGCTGACGGCCGTTCTTCAATTCCTTCAAGGCTTCTTCAAACAGCGCCGTGGCGGCGCTGTTGAGGGCTTGCGGATCAGTCGCATCGCCCACCAGCACGCCAGGCCAGGCCAGCACTTCCAACGGGTTGAGCGGTGCCGGCTGCTGGATCAGGCTGGCGACGGTCTCGGCGGCGGCAACCAGTTGCGCGGCGCGTTCACGGTCTACCTGCAGCGGCTTGCCGGCGTTTTCCTCGTTGAAGCGCAGGGTGCATTCCACCTTGCCGCGCGACAGGCCCTGGCGCAGGGCTTCGCGCACGGAGCCTTCGAGGTCGCGCAAGGATTCCGGCAGGCGCAGGTGCGGCTCCAGGTAGCGGTGGTTGACCGAGCGCAGTTCCCAGATGAGGGTGCCTTGGGCCCCGGCGCGTTCAGCGCGGGCGAAGGCGGTCATGCTGTGCACCATGGGAAGTACCTCGCAGAAAGTAGAAGGGAAGCCAAACGGCTGCAAAGGCGCAGGATTGTAGCGCAGTGCGCGGCCGGCTCCCAATTAACTGATGGTACAAAGTCTGTGCAGGGCGTAGGCAAATCCCGACCAATGCCTATGTAACGGGCATTAAAACCCCTGAGTCGTGCCGATTCGCGAGCGGGCATGTCCAGCAGGCGCCCGGCACTCTATAATGCTCGGCAAGATTTAAAGCCCAGTACAGGTACTCCCAAATGAAACGTCCAAGTGGTCGCGCTGCCGATCAGCTCCGCTCGATCCGCATCACCCGCAACTACACCAAGCACGCCGAGGGGTCGGTACTGGTCGAGTTTGGCGACACCAAAGTCGTCTGCACGGTCAGCGTCGAAAATGGTGTTCCACGCTTCCTCAAAGGCCAGGGCCAGGGTTGGCTGACCGCTGAATACGGCATGCTGCCGCGTTCGACCGGCGAGCGTAACCAGCGTGAAGCCAGCCGTGGCAAGCAAGGCGGCCGTACCCTCGAAATCCAGCGCCTGATCGGCCGTTCCCTGCGCGCTGCGCTGGACATGAGCAAGCTCGGCGACATCACCCTGTACGTCGACTGCGACGTGATCCAGGCTGATGGCGGCACCCGCACCGCATCGATCACCGGTGCCATGGTGGCGCTGGTTGATGCCCTGCGTGTGGTCAAGAAACGTGGCGGCCTGAAAGGTGGCGACCCGCTCAAGCACATGATTGCCGCCGTATCGGTCGGCATGTACAAGGGCGAAGCGGTACTCGACCTCGACTACCTGGAAGACTCGGCCGCCGAGACTGACCTGAACGTGGTCATGACCAGCGCTGGTGGTTTCATTGAAGTGCAGGGCACTGCCGAGGGCGCGCCGTTCCAGCCTGAAGAGCTCAACGCCATGCTGGCGCTGGCACAGAAGGGCATGACCGACCTGTTCGAACTGCAGCAGGCCTCGCTGGCTGACTGATTCACCCCAAGGAGCTGTCATGGCCGACGAGCCGATTGCATTGCCACTGCCCGGTGAAGAAGCGCGCAAATGGGCGATGTTGTGTCACCTGTCGGCCGTGGTCGGGTTGTTCTTCCCGTTCGGCAACCTGGTTGCGCCGGTGTTGCTGTGGTTGTGGAAGAAGGACCTGGACCCGTATATCGATGCGCAGGGCAAGGAAGTGCTGAACTTCCAGATCACCGTGACGATTGCGGCGATGCTCTGTGTGGTGACGGCGGCGCTGTTGATCGGCGGCCTGTTGTTCCCGGTGGTGGTGATTGGCGCGATCGTGCTGACTATCTATGCCGCGGTGAAGGTGAGCGCAGCCTCTCGGCAGCGGCTACAGACAACCGGGTTGCAAAGATTGCACCCACAAAAAAGCCGACCTCACAGTCGGCTTTTTTGCAGCTGGACGATCAGATCGTCAGCGTCCAGTCATAGTCCACGATCAGTGGCGCATGCTGGGAGAAGCGTGGCTGACGCGGCAAGCGCGCGCTACGCACGAAGCGGCGCAGGCCCGGGGTCAGCAGCTGGTAGTCGAAACGCCAGCCCAGGTTGAGCATCTCGGCCTGCTCGTTGTCGGGCCACCAGCTGTACTGGTCACCTTCACGGCTGACTTCACGCAGGGCATCCACATAGCCCATGTTGCCGACGATCTCGTCCATCCAGGCCCGCTCAGGCGCCAGGAAACCCGGCGACTGCTGGCCGTCGCGCCAGTTTTTCACGTCAAGCTTCTGCTGCGCCACATACAACGAGCCGCAATAGATGTACTCACGACGCTTGCGTCGCTGCTTGTCCAGGTACTTGCCAAAATCGTCCATCAACTTGAATTTCTGGTTCAAGTCTTCATCGCCGTTCTGCCCGGAAGGCAGCAGCAAGGTAGCAATACTGACTTTGTCGAAATCGGCTTGCAGGTATCGCCCGTAGCGATCGGCTGTCTCGAAGCCCAGGCCGCTGATGACTGCCTTGGGCTGCAACCGCGAATAAAGTGCCACGCCGCCTTGGGCGGGAACTTCTGCGTCGCAGGCATAAAGGAAGTAGCCATCGAGCTGGAAAGCTGGATCGTCGAGTTCAAAGGCCGAGGCGCGGGTATCCTGTAGGCAGATGACGTCGGCATTCTGGGCTTGTAGCCAGCTGAGCAAACCTCGCTCAACGGCAGCCTGAATGCCATTAACGTTCACACTGATGATCCGCATAAATGGCCCCAAAAATCTCGTGCGTGTATGATACCCGAGCTGTACTCAATTAGCTAAATCCGTGGTATCCGGGACTCTACATGCAGCCGTATCAGCGCGAATTCATTCGTTTTGCCATCGATCGCGGGGTTCTGCGTTTCGGTGAGTTCACTCTCAAGTCGGGTCGCACCAGCCCGTATTTCTTCAATGCCGGCCTGTTCAACAGCGGTTCGGCCCTGGCCCAGCTCGGTCGGTTCTATGCGGCGGCGATCGTCGACAGCAAGATCCCGTTCGACGTGCTGTTCGGCCCGGCCTACAAGGGTATTCCACTGGCGGCTACCACTGCCGTGGCCCTGGCCGAGCATCATGACCTGGACCTGCCGTGGTGTTTCAACCGCAAGGAAGCCAAGGCTCACGGTGAGGGCGGCAGCCTGGTTGGCGCACCGCTGACCGGCGAGGTGCTGATCATCGATGACGTGATCACGGCGGGCACTGCCATCCGTGAGGTCATGCAGATCATCCAGAGCCAGCAGGCCAAGGCGGCGGGCGTGTTGATCGCGCTGAACCGTCAGGAGCGTGGCAATGGTGAGCTGTCGGCGATCCAGGAAGTGGAGCGCGACTTCGGTATTCCGGTGGTCAGCATCGTTTCGCTGACTCAGGTGCTGGAGTTCCTCGCCGATGACCCGGCGCTCCAGCAGCATTTACCGGCGGTAGAAGCCTACCGGGCGCAATACGGTATCTGATGCATGAAAAAGGCGACCTGAGGGTCGCCTTTTTTGTGGTCGCGTTTCTTACTCGGGGTACGGATCGCCTACTGCATCACCTTGCCCGGTGAGAATCCGCCAACCCATCAGGGTATGCGGCAGCCGGTCGAGGTTGGGGCAGGGAGGCATCGAGGTCTTGCTCTGGTTCGAATAGCCGCGACCGCAATCGACACATTCGTAGGAACCAGCCGAAACGTCACTGCCGTAAGGGACAAAGTCTTTCTGAGCCATGGTCGGATCTCCGGTGGGGAAGATTCGAGCCTAAGGCAAACTCAATCAGAAGCGCGGTAGTCCTTTTCCTTCAAGGCAGTAGGACGGATCCGACTTGTGAGGGCGGGACTCGCCCGCTCCCACAGGGTATTCAGCGTGGCTTGCAGTTGCTGATCAGGGTACCCACGCCGCTGTCGGTGAAGATCTCCAGCAGCACCGCATTCGGTACGCGACCGTCAATGATGTGCGAGCTGTTGACCCCGCCCTGGACCGCTTCCAGTGCACAGCGGATCTTCGGCAGCATGCCGCCGTAGATGGTGCCGTCGGCGATCAGTTCGTTGACTTGCTCGGTGGTCAGCCCGGTCAGCACGGTGCCTTGCTTGTCCATCAGGCCGGCGATGTTGGTCAGCAGCATCAGCTTCTCGGCTTTCAGTGCCTCGGCAACCTTGCCCGCTACCAGGTCGGCGTTGATGTTGTACGACTCGCCATTGGCACCCACGCCGATTGGCGCGATCACCGGAATGAAATCGCCCTTCACCAGCATGTTCAGCAGGTCGGTGTTCACCCCGACCACTTCGCCGACATGGCCGATGTCGATGATTTCCGGGGTGGTCATTTCCGGGGTCTGGCGGGTGACGGTGAGCTTCTTCGCGCGAATCAGCTCGGCATCCTTGCCCGTCAGGCCGATGGCGCTGCCGCCATGGCGGTTGATCAGGTTGACGATGTCCTTGTTCACCTGGCCGCCCAGTACCATCTCGACCACGTCCATGGTCTGCGCATCAGTGACGCGCATGCCGTCGATGAAGTGGCTTTCAATCGATAGACGCTTGAGCAGGTCACCGATCTGCGGGCCGCCACCGTGCACGACCACCGGGTTGATGCCCACGGCCTTCATCAGCACGATGTCGCGGGCAAAGCCGGTCTTGAGCTCTTCGCTCTCCATCGCGTTGCCGCCGTACTTGATCACCAGGGTCTTGCCGACAAAGCGTCGGATATACGGCAGCGCTTCGGACAGTACCTGGGCGACATGGGTGGCGGCATCGCGATCGAGGGTCATGCAGGGCTCCAATGGTGGAACTAAGGGTCGGTCAGAACGGTAATTGCAAGTCGGGGGCAACACGCTTCAACTGGGCGTGGAAGACGTCCTTGATGCGTTGCAGTTCGGCGTCAGTGTCAGCCTCGAAGCGCAGCACCAGTACCGGCGTGGTATTGGAGGCGCGCACCAGGCCCCAGCCATGGGCATAGTCGACCCGCACACCATCGATGGTGGTCAGGTTGGCTTCGCCCCAGTCGGCGTCGCGTTGCAGTGCAGCAATGATGCTGAATTTACCCTCGTCCGTCACATCAATGTTGATTTCGGGCGTGGAAATATCGTTCGGGAAGCCGGCGAACAGCGTTTCGGCGTCGATCTGCTCCTGGCTGAGGATCTCCAGCAGACGCGCAGCGCTGTAGATGCCGTCGTCGAAGCCGTACCAGCGTTCCTTGATGAAGATGTGCCCGCTCATCTCACCGGCGAGCAGGGCGCCGGTCTGTTTCATCTTCTTCTTGATCAACGAATGACCGGTCTTCCACATTAGCGCGCGGCCGCCATATTGCTCGATCAACGGCAGCAGGCGCCGGGTGCATTTGACGTCGAAGATGATTTCGGCGCCGGGGTTGCGGGCCAATACGTCCTTGGCGAACAGCATCAGCAGACGGTCCGGGTAGACGATGCTGCCGGTATTGGTCACCACGCCGACGCGGTCGCCGTCACCGTCGAAGGCCAGGCCGATGTCGGCGCCGGTTTCCTTCACCTTGGCGATCAGGTCGACCAGGTTTTCCGGCTTGCCCGGGTCCGGGTGGTGGTTGGGGAAGTTGCCGTCCACCTCGCAGAACAGCGGGATCACTTCGCAGTTCAGGGCTTCGATCAACTGCGGGGCAATCACCCCGGCGGCGCCGTTGCCGCAGTCCACGACCACCTTCAGGCGCTTGGCCAGCTTGATGTCGCCGACGATCTGCTGGAAGTAGCGGTCAAGGATCTCGACCTTGTGCACGCTGCCTTCGCCACGGCTCAGGTCGCTGTTTTTCAGGCGGGTGAGCAGGGCCTGGATCTGTTCATTGGCCAGGGTGTCGCCGGCAATGACGATCTTGAAACCGTTGTAGTTCGACGGGTTGTGGCTACCGGTGAGCATCACCCCGGATTTGCCGGCAAGCACGTTGGCGGCGAAATACAGGGCAGGGGTAGGGACCAGGCCGACGTCGCTGACGCGACAGCCAGCTTCGACCAGGCCCTTGATCAGTTGTTCGACCAGCAGGGGGCCGGACAGGCGGCCATCACGGCCGACCGACACGTCGGGTTCGCCCTGGGCCAGGCTTTGTGCACCGATGGCGCGGCCGATCCAGTAGGCGGTCTCGGCGCTCAGGGTGTCACCGACCACGCCACGAATATCGTAGGCGCGGAAGATGCTTTCAGGCAGTGCGGGTACCAGGTGTGCCATGTCGTTCATCTCTGGGAGCTCCAATTTCCAAGGCTTTCGCTGCAGGCTCAAACTGAACGCTTGGACGGCAATATCGCCAGAGAGTTCGCCATCCTTGGCGGTCAGCAGCTGGGTGTCAGGCTCAGTTGGTGCCCGAATGCCCGAAGCCGCCCGCGCCACGCTGGGTTTCGTCGAAGGTCTCGACGATGTCGAAATGTGCCTGCACCACCGGCACCAGCACCAGTTGGGCGATGCGTTCGCCGATGGTGATGGTGAAGGCGGTGTTGCCACGGTTCCAGCACGACACCATCAGTTCGCCCTGGTAGTCGGAGTCGATCAGGCCGACCAGGTTGCCGAGCACGATGCCGTGTTTGTGGCCCAGGCCCGAGCGCGGCAGGATCAGTGCCGCCAGGCCCGGGTCGCCGACGTAGATCGACAGGCCGGTGGGGATCAGGACGGTCTGGCCCGGCTCAAGGACGGTGTCTTCCTTGAGCATGGCGCGCAGGTCGAGGCCGGCCGAGCCTGGGGTGGCGTACTGCGGCAGCGGGAATTCGGCGCCGATGCGCGGGTCGAGGATCTTGGCTTGTAGAGCGTGCATGCGAAATTAAACCTGGTTGAGACGTTCGGCGATAAAAGCGACCAACTGACGGGCGATCTTGCCCTTGCTGGTCTGCGCGAAGAGGGTTTCGTGGAGTTGGCGGTCGATCACGCTGACGGCGTTTTCCTCGCTGTTGAAGCCGATGCTGGGGTTGGCCACATCGTTGGCGACGATCAGGTCGAGGTTCTTGTCCTTGAGCTTGCGCGCGGCGTAATCGAGCAGGTGTTCGGTCTCGGCGGCGAAGCCGACGCTGAACGGGCGGTCTGCACGGGTGGCGATGGTGGCGAGGATGTCCGGGTTGCGGACCATCTGCAGCAACAGGCCGTCACCGGTCGTAGGGTCTTTCTTCAATTTTTGTGGTGCAACGACCTCTGGGCGGTAGTCCGCTACCGCTGCCGAGGCGATGAACAGGTCGCAGGGGATGGCCGCTTCGCAGGCCGCGAGCATGTCGCGGGCGCTGACCACGTCGATGCGCGTGACCCGGTCCGGGGTCGGCAGGTGCACCGGGCCGGTGACCAGGGTCACGCGGGCGCCGGCTTCGGCCGCCGCTTCGGCCAGGGCAAAGCCCATCTTGCCGGAGCTGTGGTTGGTGATGTAGCGCACCGGGTCGATGTTTTCCTGGGTCGGGCCGGCGGTAATCAGCACGTGCTTGCCGGTCAGCGACTGGCGCTGGAAGGTTTCGGCGGCGCACCAGGCCAGCTCAGTGGCCTCGAGCATGCGGCCAAGGCCGACGTCACCGCAGGCCTGGCTGCCCGACGCCGGGCCGAACACCTGGATCTGCCGGCTTTGCAGCAGCTCGAGGTTGGCCTGGGTGGCCGGGTCGCGCCACATGGCCTGGTTCATGGCCGGGGCCACGGCCACGGTGGCGTCGGTGGCCAGCACCAGGGTGGTCAGCAGGTCGTCGGCCACGCCTTGGGCCAGGCGCGCGATCAGGTCGGCGGTGGCTGGGGCAATCAGCACCAGGTCGGCCCATTTGGCCAGTTCGATGTGGCCCATCGCCGCTTCGGCAGCGGGGTCCAATAGGTCCATGTGCACAGGGTGCCCGGACAGGGCCTGCATGGTCAGGGGGGTAATGAACTCCGCCCCGCCACGGGTCATGACCACGCGCACCTGGGCACCGTGGTCCAGAAGTCGGCGAACCAGCTCGGCGCTCTTGTAGGCGGCAATACCGCCGCCGACGCCGAGAACAATGCGTTTCCGATACAGCCGCTGCATAGGCTTGCCTTTGTTGATCAGTGTTTGCACGCGACGACGACGCCTCCCCAGGCCGGTTCGTCGCGCAAAAATGAGGCGGCTAGATTAGCACAGCGCTGAAACCGGGAGCAGCAACGGATAGACAGGGAGGCATGCAATGAGCATCAGGGAATGGCCGGTGGCGGAACGTCCACGGGAGCGGTTGTTGCAATGCGGGGCGGCAAGCCTTTCCGATGCGGAATTGCTGGCGGTTTTTTTGCGAACCGGGGTGGCCGGCAAAAGCGCGGTCGATCTGGCGCGTTGCCTGCTGAAGAAGTTCGGCGGCCTCAGGGCCTTGATGGAGGCGGACATGTCCACCTTCCTTGGCGAGCTCGGCCTGGGGCCTGCCAAATACACCCAGTTGCAGGCGGTGATGGAAATCGGTCGGCGCCACCTGGCAGAGACCATCGAGCGTGAGCCGGCCCTGTGCAGCCCGGCTGCGGTGCGCCGGTACCTCAAGGCGATGCTGCGCCACGAGTCGAGCGAGGCGTTTGCTTGCCTGTTTCTGGACACCAAGCAGCGGCCGCTGGGCTTCGAGATCCTGTTTCGCGGCTCCATCGACAGTGCGCGGGTGTACCCGCGGGAGGTGGTCAAGCGTTCCCTGGCGCACAACGCGGCGGCCTTGATCCTGTGTCACAACCACCCCTCCGGGGTGCCCGAGCCGAGTCAGGCCGACCTGCACATGACCCTGCAGCTCAAGGAAGCCCTGGGGCTGGTAGAGGTGCGCGTGCTCGACCACATCATCATCGGCGACGGAGAGCCGCTGTCGATGGTCGAGCACGGCTGGCTCAAGGCTTGAGCGTAACCCCGGCAAAGTCCTGGCGACCGAACGGGCTCACCTGATAACCCTCCACGCCCTGGCGCATCAGCGCTGCGGCGGTTGGGTGCGCCAGTGGCAGCCACAGGGCCTGCTGCTGGATCTGCGCCTGGGCCTGCTGGTACAGGCGGCTGCGCACGCTCTGGTCGGTGGTGGTCTTGCCGGCGCTGATCAACTGGTCCAGGCGGCTGTCGCAGTAGCGCGCGAAGTTGGTCCCGGACTTGACCGCTGCGCAGGCAAATTGCGGGCTGAGGAAGTTGTCCGGGTCGCCGTTGTCGCCTGCCCAGCCCATGAACAGCAAGTCGTGCTCGGCCGCCTTGGCACGGCGGATCAGCTCGCCCCATTCGATCACGCGGATCTCGGCCTTGATGCCGACCTTGGCCAGGTCGGCCTGGAGCAGTTGCGCGCCGAGGCTCGGGTTGGGGTTGAGCAGGCTGCCCGACGGGCGGGTCCAGATCGTGGTGCTGAAGCCTTCTGCCAAACCGGCTTTTTTCAGCAGTTCGCGGGCCTTGTCCTGATCGTAGGGGTAGCCGGGCAAGTCCTTGGCGTAGCTCCAGGTGTTCGGTGGGTAAGGGCCGTTGGCGGCCACTGCGGTGTCTTCAAACACTGCCTTGAGGTAGCTGGCCTTGTCGAACGCCAGGTTGATGGCCTGGCGCACTTCGACTTTGTCAAAAGGAGGGTGCTGGCTGTTGATCGCAACAAATGCCGTCATGAAGGCTTCTGTTTTCGCGATTTTCAATGTTGAGTCAGTGCTGGCCGCAGCGATGTCCAGGGGCTTTGGCGAGAGCGCAATCTGGCACTCGTTGCGCTTGAGCTTTTGCAGGCGCACGTTGGCATCCGGGGTGATGGCGAACACCAGCGGGTCGATGGCCGGCTTGCCCGCGAAGTAGTCCGGGTTGGCTCGATAGCGCACCACCGCATCCTTCTGGAAACGGTTGAAAACGAATGGTCCGGTGCCGATGGGCTGGCTGTTGAGCTTCTCCGGCGTCCCGGCCTTGAGCAACTGGTCGGCGTACTCGGCCGAGTAGATCGAGGCAAAGCCCATGCTCAGGGTGGCGAGGAAGGTCGCGTCGGCGTGGTCGAGGGTGAAGCGCACGGTCAGCGGGTCCGGGGTCTCGATCTGCTTGATCAGGCTTGGCAGCTGCAGCGACTGGGCATGGGGGTAACCGCTCTGGGCGATCTTGTGCCAGGAGTGCGCCGGGTAAATCATGCGCTGGAAGCTGAACAGCACGTCGTCGGCATCCAGGGTACGGCCGGGCTTGAAATAGGCGGTGCTGTGGAATTTCACCCCGGCACGCAGCTTGAAGTCGTAGACCAGGCCGTCGGGCGACACGGTCCAGCTCTCGGCCAGGCTGGGCACCACCTTGCCGCTGGTCGCGTCGAACTCCACCAGGCGGTTCATCAGTACATCGGCGGAGGCATTGGTGGTGGTCAGTGAGTTATATTGCACCACGTCGAAGCCTTCCGGGCTGGCCTCTGTGCACACGCTCAGCGCGGCGGCCTGGGATATCGCGGGGCCGAGCAGGGCGGCGAGCAACAGGGGGAAAACGGCAGGACGCATGGGGACTCCTTGGCTGAACGATGGCCCATCTGCCGGCGCAGTCTGGAAAAGTCCTACCCTAGTGCGCAAGATTGGAAATGGCCAATGTCTTTTTTCCTATTTCTGCGACGAGTGGTCGGTGGCCGCGCAAGCCCCCAGCCACGGCGCGCGGCAGCGTAAAGCATTCAGGTAGATTGCAACTTGTGTTGTTGTGCTTTGGTCTTTCTGGTATAAAGCAGCGCTCTTTTCTAGGGGCTCGGTTTGTCGCATCAGCTGATCTAGCCGATAAGACCCTGAAGAAACACGGCGCCTAGCGCCAAAGACTGAGAGATTAAGCGGCCAACCCATGCCGGGTTGGGCATGTGGTTTTAGAGGGCTGAGGCATGTCGAGAGTCTGTCAAGTTACCGGTAAGGGTCCGGTAACCGGGAATAACATTTCCCACGCAAACAACAAAACCCGTCGTCGTTTCCTGCCGAACCTGCAGCATCATCGCTTCTGGGTCGAGTCCGAGAAGCGTTTCGTGCGTCTGCGCGTTTCTGCCAAAGGCATGCGCATCATCGACAAGCGCGGCATTGATGCCGTTCTGGTCGACATTCGCCGTAACGGCGCTAAGGTCTAAGGGAGAGAATCATGCGTGAATTGATCCGTCTGGTGTCGACCGCTAATACCGGCCACTTCTACACCACCGACAAGAACAAGCGCACTACTCCGGACAAAATCGAAATCAAAAAATTCGATCCGGTTGTTCGCAAGCACGTGATCTACAAGGAAGCCAAGATCAAGTAATTGATCCGGCTGACGAAAAAAGGCCCGCATCCTAGGATGCGGGCCTTTTTTTATGGGCCGGCGACGAGGGCGGCCCGGCAGGCTTACTGCTTCGGCTCGAACATCACATAGATCTTGCGGCACGGCTCCAGCACTTCCCAGGTGCCCTTGAACCCGGCCGGGATCACGAAGCGGTCACCGGCGCGCAGGGTCTTGGCAGTGCCTTCGCCGTCACGCAGCACGGACACGCCCTGGAGAATCTCGCAGTACTCGTGCTCGGTGTAATTGACCGTCCACTGGCCCACCGCGCCCTCCCAGACACCGGCCGCGAACTGATCGCACGGGCTGGAGTACTGGTTGAAGACTGCTTGTTCAGGGTCGCCCTTGAGCACTTTTTCGGCGGCCGGACGGTAGCGCTCGGCGTCGTTCAGGACCTGGGCAATGTCGATGATCTGATCAATATTCATGCAATTGCTTCCCTTTTTGTTAAATAAACTGCACATCGATAGGCATTTGGCGATGTAATGTCAAATATATTGATAATCTGGCCCCCAGTAGTTTAGGGTGGCGGGTGCCCGTAGAGCACTCTCGCTCCGGCAGAATTTCTGACAGTGCCTGTGGCCCCTCGTGCGGCACTGCATCTCAACAAGAGGAGTTTCGTATGACCACCCTGACTCGTGCGGACTGGGAACAACGCGCCCAGCAACTGAAGATCGAAGGCCGTGCTTTCATCAATGGTGAGTACACCGCCGCCGTTTCCAATGCCACGTTCGAGTGCCTGAGCCCGGTCGACGGACGCCTCCTGGCACAGATCGCCAGCTGCGACGAAGCCGACGCCAACCGCGCCGTGGAAAACGCCCGCGCCACCTTCGATTCCGGCGTCTGGTCGCGCCTGGCCCCGGCCAAGCGCAAAGCCACGCTGATCCGCTTCGCCGCGCTGCTCAAGGCGAACGTCGAAGAGCTGGCCCTGCTGGAAACCCTGGACATGGGCAAGCCGATCAGCGACTCGCTGAACATCGACGTGCCGGGTGCTGCCCAGGCGCTGCGCTGGAACGGCGAAGCCATCGACAAGGTGTATGACGAAGTTGCTGCGACCCCGCCCGACCAGCTTGGCCTGGTTACCCGTGAGCCTGTGGGCGTGGTCGCGGCCATTGTGCCGTGGAACTTTCCACTGATGATGGCGTGCTGGAAACTCGGCCCCGCGCTGGCCACCGGTAACTCGGTGATCCTCAAGCCGTCCGAGAAATCGCCCCTGACCGCAATCCGCATTGCCCAGCTGGCCATCGAAGCCGGTATTCCGGCGGGTGTGCTGAACGTACTGCCAGGCTTCGGCCACACCGTTGGCAAGGCCCTGGCCCTGCACATGGATGTGGACACCCTGGTGTTTACCGGTTCTACCAAGATCGCCAAGCAATTGATGATCTACGCCGGTGAGTCGAACATGAAGCGCGTCTGGCTGGAAGCCGGCGGCAAGAGCCCGAACATCGTCTTCGCTGATGCCCCTGACCTCAAGGCCGCCGCCGAAGCCGCCGCTGCTGCCATCGCCTTCAACCAGGGCGAAGTGTGCATTGCCGGTTCGCGCCTGCTGGTGGAGCGCTCGATCAAGGCGCAGTTCCTGCCGATGGTGCTGGAAGCCCTGAAAGCCTGGAAACCAGGGCAACCCGCTAGACCCGGCCACCACCGTCGGTGCCCTGGTCGATACCCAGCAGATGAACACCGTGCTGTCCTACATCGAAGCAGGCCACAGCGATGGCGCCAAGCTGCTGGTGGGCGGCAAGCGCATCCTCGAAGAGACCGGCGGCACCTACGTCGAACCGACCATCTTCGACGGCGTGAACAACGCCATGCGCATCGCCAAGGAAGAAATCTTCGGCCCAGTGCTGTCGGTGATCACCTTCGACACCGTCGAAGAAGCCATCGCCATCGCCAACGACACTCCGTACGGCCTGGCTGCCGGTGTATGGACCTCGAACATCTCCAAGGCCCACCACACCGCCCGTGCCCTGCGCGCTGGCAGCGTCTGGATCAACCAGTACGACGGTGGTGACATGACCGCACCGTTTGGCGGCTTCAAGCAGTCGGGCAACGGTCGCGACAAATCGCTGCACGCGCTGGACAAGTACACCGAACTCAAGGCGACCTGGATCAAGCTGTAACCCAACCAGCCTGACCTAATCGCGGGACGCGCCCGCTCCCACAGGGTTGTTGCATGACCTTGGGGGAGTGGGCTCGTCCCGCGATGCATTTAACACCCGCACAGGAGCACGAGATGCGCTGGGGGACCTATTTCGCCGTGTTGTCGGCGGTGCTCAGCGTCGGCCTGGCGCTGGGCATGAGCATGCCGCTGGTATCGCTGCGCCTGGAAAGCTGGGGTTACGGCAGCTTCGCCATCGGCGTGATGGCGGCGATGCCGGCCATTGGCGTCCTGGTCGGTGCGAGCCTGTCCAGCCGTTTGGCGGCGCGTTTCGGCACGCCAACCCTGATGCGCCTGTGCCTGCTGGCCGGGGCACTGTCCATCGCCCTGGTGGCGCTGTTGCCCAGCTACCCGGTGTGGCTGCTGCTGCGCCTGCTGATCGGGATGATCCTGACCATCGTGTTCATCCTCGGCGAAAGCTGGATCAACCAACTGGTGGTCGAACAGTGGCGCGGGCGGCTGGTGGCCTTGTATGGCAGCAGCTATGCGCTGAGCCAACTGGCGGGCCCGCTGTTGCTCGGGCTGGTCGGGTCGGAAGACGACCTGGGCCTGTGGATCGGCGCCGGGCTGTTGCTGGTGGCGCCGTTGGCCTTGCTCGGGCGAGACGGGGCGCCGACCAGTGAGGCGCACTCGGTCAGCCTGCGCGACCTGGTCGGCTTCTGCAAGAACCTGCCGGTGATCGCCTGGGCGATTGCCTTGTTCGCGGCGTTCGAAGCGATGATCCTCACCTTGTTGCCGGTGTATTGCCTGCAGCAAGGGTTCACGGCAGAGGTGGCGCTGTTCATGGTCAGCACCGTGGTGGTGGGCGATGCGCTGTTGCAACTGCCGATTGGCGCGCTGGCCGACCGCATGTCACGCAAGACCCTGTTCGGTGGCTGTGCGGTGACGTTGCTGGTCTCGAGCCTGGCCATTCCGGTGCTGATGCACACGCCGCTGATCTGGCCATTGTGGGTGCTGTTCGGGGCCAGTGCCGGTGGTTTGTTCACCCTGTCGCTGGTGCTGATCGGCGAGCGTTTTCGCGATGATGCGCTGGTGCGGGCGAATGCCCATGTTGCGCAACTCTGGGGTATCGGCTGCCTGATCGGCCCGCTGGCGGCAGGGGCCGGCAGCCAATGGGTCAGTGGTCATGCACTGCCGCTGCTGATGGCGGCCGGGGCCTTCGGCCTGGTGCTGCTGGCGCGTCGACCGAATGCGTTCGAGCCGGCGACCGCGCAGGGCTAGAGCATCTGTTCCAGGCCAACGGCCTTGCTGATCCAGGCATTGAAGCGGCGCCACAGGCCGCCGGGTTCGGTGGTCAGGGTGTGCAGTTGGCCGTTGTCCTCGGTTACCCAGACCAGTTGGCCGTCTTGCAGGCGTGGTTGGTAGCTGAGGGCCGGGGCCATGCCTTGTACGGCCAGGTCGCGGGTGTATTCGGCCAGCTCCGGGCTGTCGACCAGTACGCCGACCTCGGTGTTCCACAACACTGAACGCGGGTCGAAGTTGAACGAGCCGATAAAGGTTTTCTGCCGGTCGAAGACGATGGCCTTGCTGTGCAGGCTGGAATCGGACGAGCCGCCGAAATGGTGGAGCCTGCCACTGCTCGGCTCACCTGGCTGGCGGCGCAGTTCATGCAACTTCACCCCGTGTTCCAGCAAGGCCTTGCGGTAGGGCGCATAGCCGCCGTGCACGGCAGGTACATCGGTGGCCTCCAGTGAATTGGTCAGCAGGTCGACCGAGACCCCGGCATCGGCGCGGCTGGTCAGGTACAGCAGGCCGGTTTCTCCCGGCACGAAATACGCCGAAATCAGGATCAGCTCGTGCTGCACGCTGTTCATCTGCGGCGCCAGTTGCTGGGTCAGCAGCAGTTGGGGGTCGGGTTCATCCCGGGCCAGCACCTTGCTTGGGGCATCCCACAATGCCTGGTTGTGCGCCCAGATCAGCTCGTTGCGCCAGACATCCAGGCGTGGATGGGTCTGGTAGGCCATCAGCCGCTCATACAGCGCCTTGCGCTTGATTTTCGCATCAGCCAGCCAGGCCTCCAGGCGCTGGCGGCTGGCGCGCAGGTCGTCGGCGTCAGGCTGGAAGTAGAAAAAATCGTTGATCGGCCGGCTCAGGGCGCTGTTCCAGTACTGGTCGAAACTGTGCCCGAGCTGCTCGGCCACCGGCCCGACACCGAGCAGGTCGATGTCGGTGAAGTTGAGGTTCGGCTCGGCGTCGAAATACTCGTCACCCAGGTTGCGCCCGCCGACGATGGCCATGCTGTTGTCCACCAGGAACAGCTTGTTGTGCATGCGCCGGTGTTGCAGTGACAGGTTGAACAGGCGGCCGACGGCTCGCGTCACCCCGGTACTGCGGCCCAGCTGCAGCGGGTTGAACACGCGGATCTGGATGTTCGGGTGCGCCGCCATGGTGCCCATGGCGTCCTCCAGGTCGTCGCTGGTGGTGTCGTCGAGCAGGATACGCACGCGCACCCCGCGGTCGGCCGCCAGCAGCAGTTCCTGGAGCAAGGCGCGGGTGCTGAGGCCATCGTGGACGATGTAGTACTGCAGGTCGATGCTGCTCTGGGCGTTGCGTATCAGCTCGGCACGGGCGCGGAACGCCTCGTTGCTGTTGGGCAGCAGGCGAAAGCCGGAGCGCCCGTCATAGGCCGAGGCCTGGCGCTGCACCGAGCGGCCGAACGCCGAGTCGCCGGCCGGCATTGCCTGGCTGATGACGCGGGGCGGGCCAAGGCTGGCGCACCCGCCCAGGGCGAGTGCCAGCATCAGCAGGAAGGGCAGGGCCCGGTGATTGGTCAAAACGGGGTGTCCTTGAGCACAGGGGTTGTCTGTGTGGACCGCAAAGGGCGGCGCAACGCTACCCTCAGCCGGGCTCGTCGGCCAGTAGACGAATGGCGGTTTCGCCGACCTTGCGCACTGCCGCCTCGACCTCGGGGGTGGGCCGCGCGGCGAAGTTCATGCGCAGGCAGTTGCGGTACTTGCCCGAGGCCGAGAAGATGCTGCCCACTGCGATCTGCACGCCTTGCCCAAGTAAAGCGCGGTTCAGCCGAAGCGTGTCGAAACTTTCCGGCAATTCCACCCAGAGCATGAAGCCGCCTTGCGGCCGGCTGCAGCGAGTGCCCACGGGGAAGTAGCGGGTGACCCAGTCGATCATCTGGTCGCGCGCGCGCTGGTACTGGCTGCGCATGCGTCGCACGTGGGGCTGGTAGTGGCCGCCTTCGATGAAGTCGGCGATGGCCAGCTGCGGCTGGGTCGCGGTGCAGCCGGTGCTGATGTACTTCATGTGCAGCACCCGCTCCAGGTAACGCCCCGGCGCGACCCAACCGATACGCAGTCCCGGCGCCAGGGTTTTGGAGAACGAGCTGCACAGCAGCACGCGGCCGTCTTCATCGAATGACTTGATGGTGCGCGGGCGCGGGTAGGTGTACGCCAGGTCGCCGTACACATCGTCTTCCAGGATGGCCACGTCGAAGCGCTGCGCCAGGGTCAGCAGGGCGCGCTTGCGCGCCTCGGGCATGATGTAGCCGAGCGGGTTGTTGCAGCTGGGGGTGAGCTGGATCAGCTTGATCGGCCATTGTTCCAGGGCCAGCTCCAGCGCTTCGAGGCTGATCCCGGTGATCGGGTCGGTGGGGATTTCCAGGGCCTTCATGCCCAAGCCCTTGAGGGTCTGCATGGCGCCGTGGAAGCTGGGCGAGTCCACTGCGACGATATCGCCCGGCTCGCAGACCGCACGAATACTGGCGGACAAGGCTTCATGGCAGCCCGTGGTGATCACCAGGTCGGCGGCACTGACGGTGCAGCCGGAATCGAGCATCAACCTGGCGATCTGCTCGCGCAGCGCCGGGGTGCCGCTGATGCTGTCGTAGTACAGGCCCGGCATGTCCTGGCGCCGGCTCAGTTGCGCAAGGCTGCGCAGCAATGGTTTGAGCGTTGGGCACTCGACGTCCGGCATGCCGCGGCCCAGTTGCACCACGTCCTTGCTCGGGGTGCTGCGCACCAGCTCGACGACTTGTTCCCACTGCGAGATTTCCACCGGGCGCTGCGCCGGGCGGGTGACCGCAGGCAGGGCCGGGAGGTTGCGGTCATTGGGCACGAAGTAGCCGGACTTGGGGCGCGGTGCCGCCAGGCCGTGGTCTTCCAGCAGGCGGTAGGCCTGCTGCACGGTGCTTAGGCTGACGCCATGCTCGACGCTCAGGGCGCGCACTGACGGCAGGCGATCGCCGGGGCGGTAAAGGCCCTGTTCGATGCGCGCACCCAGCAGCTCGGCAAGGTTGACGTAGAGGGTCATGGCGTACTCCTGGGTGGTCCTACAGATACATACCGATACAGATGTGGGAAAAATACAGCATTCAGAGCCGAATCCGTCAGATCTGTATGGAAATAATAGTCCTGCTTTGAATCTGTAATGCTTTTTGACAAGGCGGCATCATTTCTACACGGTCTACCCACCCTGGAGAAATGAAGCGATGAACGGCTTGAGCGATGTGCGTTTGAAATTGCACAGCGAAGAGTTGCAGGACGCGCAACGTCCACAGCTCTACAGCACCCCGGCGGGGATGAACCGTTGGCAGTTGATGGTGCATCGCTGGCAGTCGCGGCACGAGCTGCTGGGGCTGGATGCCGAGCAGTTGCGCGATATCGGGCTGACGCCTGAGCAGGCCCAGCGTGAAGGGCTCAAGCCGTTCTGGCGCAATTGAGGCCGCTTCGCCGGCAAGGCCGGCTCCCACAGGGTTTAGCTGCTACAGCAATTCTGTGGGAGCCGGCCTTGCCGGCGAGAGGCCCCAAGCGCGCGTCAGACCAGCTCTTTGAGCCGATGCCAGAGCATCCCCAGCGCCAACAGCGGTGAACGCAAATGCTGGCCGCCCGGGAAGGTGATGTGCGGGACCTGGGCGAACAGATCAAAGCGCCCGCTCTGTTCGCCACTGATCGCCTCGCCCAGCAGTCGCCCGGCCAGGTGCGTGGCATTCAGGCCATGCCCGGAGTACGCCTGGGCGTAATACACATTCGGCTGTTCGCGCAGCCGGCCGATCTGCGGCAGGCGGTTGGCGCCAATGCCGATCATCCCGCCCCACTGATAATCGATGCGTACATCGGCCAACTGCGGGAACACCTTGAGCATCTTCGGCCGCATATAGCCGGCAATGTCCTGCGGATCACGGCCGGAGTAATGGCAGGCCCCGCCGAACAGCAAGCGCCGATCGGCAGACAGGCGGAAATAGTCCACCGTCACGCGCTGGTCGCACACCGCCATGTTCTGCGGTAGCAACTGGCGGGCCTGGGCTTCGCTCAAGGGTTCGGTGGCGATGATGTAGCTGCCGGCCGGCAGGATCTTGCCGCCCAGCTGCGGGTTCAGGCCATTGAGGTAGGCATTGCAGCCGAGCACCAGGGTAGTGGCGCGCACGCTGCCTTGCGGGGTGTGCACGCGCACCTGCGGGCCATAGTCGATGCGGGTCACCGGTGATTGTTCATACAGGCGCACCCCCAGTTGCTCGGCAACCCTGGCTTCACCGATGGCCAGGTTCAGTGGGTGCAGGTGCCCAGAGCCCATGTCGATCATGCCGCCCACGTAGCGATCAGAGCCGATCACCGAGGCCATCTGCCCCGGCTCGACCAGGCGCAGCTCGTGGCGATAGCCCAGGCTTTGCAGTTCTTCGGCGTCTTCGATGAAGCCCTGATAGTCACGCGGCTTGTTGGCCAGGTCGCAGTAGCCCCAGGTCAGGTCGCAGTCGATGGCGTGTTGCTCGACGCGCTGGCGGACGATCTCCACCGCCTCCAGGCCCATCAGTTTCAGCTCGCGCACACCGTTGTCGCCCAACAGTGAGCGGAACTGCTCCAGGCCATGGCCGACCCCGCGGATCAGCTGGCCACCATTGCGCCCGCTGGCGCCCCAGCCGATCCGGTGCGCTTCCAGGAGCACCACGCTGAAGCCGCGCTCGGCCAGCTCGATGGCCGTGTTCAGCCCGGAGAAGCCGCCGCCGACCACACAGACATCACACACCTGTTCACCTGCCAGCGGCGCGTACTCGGGCTGCGGCACGCTGCTGGCGGCGTAGTAGGAAGCAGTGTGCGGAGCACCGGCGGTCATGGGTTCATCCTGATTCGGGTGTTTGGAAAAATTGACGCAGGATAAGCCGTGCTTTCATGGAGGGGCAACCATGAGGCAAAATTGGCCTTTCCCCGCTGCACCGAAGGCCGCCATGAGTTGCAACAGCCACAAGATCCGCTTCCTGCGTGAGCAGATCCCGTCTTTCGAGTGTGTGCCCGGCTGTCATGACTGCTGTGGGCCGGTCACCACCTCATCGGAAGAGATGGCCCGCCTGCCGCGCAAGAGCGCTGCCGAGCAGGAAGCTGCCCTCGCCGAACTCAACTGCGTGCACCTGGGGCCCAACGGCTGCACCGTGTACGAAGAGCGCCCGCTGATCTGCCGGCTGTTCGGTACCACGCCGCGCCTGCCGTGCCCCAATGGCCGCGGCCCGGTGGAGTTGATCCACCCGCAGGCCGAGCAGCTGGTTCACCAATTCATTGCCAGCACCCGCCAGGTACTGGTCTGAAGTTCAGTCCGGAATCGGCAGGTTCAGGCTTTCCTTCACTTCTTCCATGACGATGTAGCTCTTCGACTCGCGCACGTGCGGCAGCTTCAACAGGATGTCGCCCAGCAGCTTGCGGTACGAGGCCATCTCGGAAATCCGCGCCTTCACCAGGTAGTCGAAGTCGCCCGAGACCAGGTGGCACTCCAGCACGTGCGGCAGCTTGAGCACCGCGCGGCGGAACTCCTCGAAGGTGTCGCCGGACTTGTAGTCCAGGCTGATCTCGACGAACACCAGCAGGCTGCCCTTCAGGTGCTGCGGGTTGAGCCGGGCGTTGTAGCCCATGATGATCCCTTCACGCTCCAGGCGCCGGACCCGCTCGGTGCACGGCGTGGTCGACAGGCCGACCTTCTCGCCCAGCTCGGTGAAGGAGATGCGCCCGTCGGTTTGCAGGATGCGCAAGATGTTGCGGTCGATCTTGTCCAGTTCGCGTTTGCTTTGGTGCTGGGTTCTCATAGTGGATGCCCCTCTGTAAAAGCCGTTTTCGCCAAGAATTCTCGCCAAATATAGGCTTTTATATAGTGAAAAGCACTGCCCCTACCTTCCTATACTGCGCGCAACTACGCCATTCACAATAAATGTCTGCGGTGCGCCGCTTCGAGGGATAACAACATGCGAGTTCTGGTACTTGGTAGTGGTGTAATCGGGACCGCCAGTGCCTACTACCTGGCGCGGCAAGGTTTCGAAGTCGTGGTGGTCGACCGTCAGCCGGCGGTGGCCATGGAAACCAGTTTTGCCAACGCCGGCCAGGTCTCGCCGGGTTATGCCTCGCCGTGGGCGGCGCCGGGCGTGCCGCTCAAGGCCATCAAGTGGCTGCTTGAGCGCCACGCCCCGCTGGCCATCAAGGCCACCGCCGATGTCGACCAGTACCTGTGGATGGCGCAAATGCTGCGCAACTGCACCGCCAATCGCTATGCGGTGAACAAGGAGCGCATGGTCCGCCTGTCCGAGTACAGCCGCGACTGCCTCGACGAGCTGCGCGCCGAAACCGGCATTGCCTTCGAAGGCCGCACCCTGGGCACCACCCAGCTGTTCCGTACCCAGGCCCAGCTGGACAACGCCGCCAAGGACATCGCCGTGCTCGAGCAGTCCGGCGTGCCTTACGAAGTGCTCGACCGCGAAGGCATTGCCCGCGTCGAACCGGCGCTGGCCAATGTGACTGACATCCTCGCCGGCGCCCTGCGCCTGCCAAACGACCAGACCGGCGACTGCCAGCTGTTCACCACTCGCCTTGCCGAAATGGCGGTCAAGCTGGGTGTCGAGTTCCGCTTCGGGCAGAACATCGAAAGCCTGGATTGCGCCGGTGATCGGATCAACGGCGTGTGGATCGACGGCAAGCTGGAAACCGCCGACCGCTACGTGCTGGCGCTGGGCAGCTACTCGCCGCAGCTGCTCAAGCCGCTGGGGATCAAGGCCCCGGTGTACCCACTGAAGGGCTACTCGCTGACCGTGCCGATCACCGACCCGGCGATGGCCCCGACCTCGACCATCCTGGACGAAACCTACAAGGTGGCGATCACCCGTTTCGACAACCGCATCCGCGTCGGCGGCATGGCCGAGATTGCCGGTTTTGACCTGTCGCTGAACCCGCGTCGGCGCGAAACACTGGAGATGATCGTCAACGATCTTTATCCTCGTGGCGGTGACCTGAGCCAGGCGAGCTTCTGGACCGGCCTGCGCCCGACCACCCCGGATGGTACGCCGATCGTCGGCGCCACCAAGTTCCGCAACCTGTTCCTCAACACCGGTCATGGCACCCTGGGTTGGACCATGGCCTGTGGTTCGGGTCGCTTGCTGGCGGACCTGATTGCGCGCAAGCAGCCGCAGATCAGTGCTGAAGGCCTGGATATTTCCCGCTACAGCAGCAGCCAGGAAACCACCAAGCACGCCAGCCCGGCGCCTGTTCACCAGTAACTGCTCCCTCGCCCGGTGCCGCTGACGGCCCACAACGCTGCAGGCATGCACCGGGTTTTTACTACCAACCAGACTGCCAGAAGGCTGCCGTCATGCGTCCCGCCCGTGCCCTGATCGACCTCCAAGCACTGCGTCACAACTATCAACTCGCGCGTCAGCTGTCCGGGGCCCGTGCCTTGGCGGTGATCAAGGCCGATGCCTATGGTCATGGCGCAGTGCGTTGCGCCCAGGCCCTGGAAGCCGAGGCCGATGGTTTTGCCGTGGCCTGCATCGAGGAAGGGCTGGAGCTGCGTGCAGCGGGGATCAAGGCGCCGGTGCTGTTGCTTGAAGGCTTCTTTGAAGCCAGCGAGCTGGCGCTGATCGCCCAGCATGACTTCTGGTGCGTGGTGCATTCGTTGTGGCAGTTGGAGGCCATCGAGCAGGCTTCAATGGCCAAGCCGATCAACGTCTGGCTCAAGCTCGACTCGGGCATGCACCGGGTTGGCCTGCACCCGAAGGATTATCAGGCGGCCTACCAGCGCCTGCTGGCCACCGGCAAGGTCTCGAAGATCGTGCTGATGAGCCACTTCGCCCGCGCCGATGAGCTGGACTGCGCAGCGAGCAACGATCAGGTCGCGGTGTTCGAAGCGGCGCGCAAAGGCCTCCGCGCCGAAGTCAGCCTGCGCAACTCGCCGGCAGTATTGGGCTGGCCGCAGGTGCCGAGTGACTGGGTGCGCCCGGGCATCATGCTGTATGGCGCGACCCCGTTCGAAGTGCCGCAGGCCGAGGCCGCGCGCTTGCAGCCGGTGATGACCCTGGAATCGAAAGTGATCAGCGTACGTGAGCTGCCGGCCGGTGAGCCGGTGGGTTACGGCGCAAGGTTCGTCAGCCCGCGTCCGACCCGGGTCGGTGTGGTTGCCATGGGCTACGCCGATGGCTACCCGCGCCTGGCACCGACCGGCACCCCGGTGCTGGTGGCCGGCAAACGTAGCCAACTGATCGGCCGGGTATCCATGGACATGCTGTGCATCGACCTTACCGATGTACCCGAAGCCGGCCTGGGCAGCCCGGTGGAACTGTGGGGCAAGAACGTGCTGGCCAGCGACGTGGCGATCCAGGCCGGGACCATCCCGTACCAGATCTTCTGCAACCTGCGGCGGGTGCCGCTGGTCTACAGCGGCGATTGAGGCGCCATAGCGGACAGGCTGCGGGTCGAAGTGTTGTAAATACTGAACGCTGTTGCGATGATACCGTTCAATTTCGACCCCACTCGTTCGTTTAGGAGGGCTCCAGCCTTGGACGTCGGTGAACGACTGCAAGCCATTCGCAAGCTCAAGGGCCTGTCTCAGCGTGAACTCGCCAAACGCGCGGGCGTCACCAACAGCACGATCTCGATGATCGAAAAAAACAGCGTCAGCCCTTCGATCAGTTCGTTGCGTAAAGTGCTGGGCGGGATTCCGATGTCGATGGTCGAGTTCTTCTCGGAAGAGCTGCAACAGGAAAACCCCACGCAGATCGTCTACAAGGCCCATGAGCTGATCGACATCTCCGACGGTGCGGTGACCATGAAATTGGTCGGCAAGGCGCACCCGAGCCGGGCCATTGCCTTCCTCAACGAGATCTACCCGCCCGGTGCCGACACCGGCGAAGAGATGCTCACCCACGACGGCGAAGAGACCGGCATCCTGCTCGAAGGCAAGCTTGAGTTGGTAGTGGGCCTTGAAACTTTCATCCTCGAGGCTGGCGACAGCTACTATTTCGAGAGCACCAAGCCACACCGTTTCCGCAATCCTTACGATGAGCCGGCTCGGCTGATCAGCGCGGCGACACCGGCCAACTTCTGAGGGGCGATTATTGCGGCGGATTGTCGCGGCTAAACCCCTTTAGAGTGTAGGGCTGTTTCGGTGAGGCAGGGTTCCCGTTATACTTGCGCCGCCTGCGAAACCGTGGCCGCGGGCGTGAATAGCCACCATGAGGGTGTACGCGTGAATCTAATCAAGAAAATGCTGGCCGTACCAGCTGCCGTAGTAGCCCTTTGGGCCGTTAGTGTTCAGGCTGCGACCAATGACGACATTGCCAAGCGACTCGAACCGGTCGGGCAGGTATGTGTTCAGGGGCAGGAATGCAAGGGAATGGAAGTTGCTGTCGCTGCTGGCGGCGGTGGTGCCAAGACCCCGGATGAAATCATCGCCAAACACTGCAACGCCTGTCATGGCACAGGCTTGCTCAATGCGCCGAAAATCGGTGATGCCGCGGCATGGAAAGAGCGTGCTGATCACCAGGGTGGTCTGGACGGCCTGCTGGCCAAGGCCATTACCGGCCTGAACGCCATGCCGCCAAAAGGCACCTGTGCCGATTGCTCGGATGACGACCTGAAAGGCGCGATCAAGAAGATGTCGGGCCTGTAACGTCTAGCCCTGCTTTTTGTAGCCGCTGCCGAGAGGCTGCGCTGGAGTCCGAAGGGCTCCCAAAAGCGGCGCTTGCGTTGCAGGCGAGTGCAGCCTGACGGCAGCGGCTACCCAGAGTGTACGTGTTGAATCTTCAAAGCCCGCCCTCGTGCGGGCTTTGTCGTTTCTGCCGCTGGCCTGTGGCATGCTCGGGGTAACCTGGATTCATGGATGCCACAGGAGGCCGAGATGGCGTACAGCTGTTCGATCGAGAAGGCGGTGGACGAGGTGCTTGCGCGTCTGCCGGCGCATATCCACATGGGCCTGCCCTTGGGCCTGGGCAAGCCGAACCGCTTCGTCAACGCCCTGTATGCGCGGGTGCGCGAGCTGCCCGAACGCCAACTGACGCTCTACACCGCCCTGAGCCTGGGCCGCCCGGCGTTGGGCGACGGCTTGCAGCGGCGCTTCCTCGAGCCTTTCGTCGAGCGCGTGTTTGCCGACTACCCCGAGCTGGATTACCTCGCCGACCTGCGCGCTGACCGCCTGCCTGCCAACATTCGCGTAGAGCAGTTCTTCATGCAGCCTGGCAGCCTGCTGCACAGCCTTTCGGCGCAACAGGACTACGTCAGCAGCAACTACAGCCACGCGGCGCGGGACATCAATGCCAAGGGCTTGAACCTGATCGCCCAGATCGTGGCTGAAGACCCGGCGCATCCCGGCCATCTGAGCCTGAGCTGCAACCCGGACATCACCCTTGACCTCCTGCCCATGGTCGAACGCCGGCGCGCGGCGGGTGAAACCATTCTGATCCTCGGCCAGGTGCATGCCGAACTGCCCTACATGCCGGGTGATTCGGAGCTGCCGCGCGAAGCCTTCGACCTGCTGATCGAGCAGCCGGAAACCACGCGGCTGTTCTCCACCCCGAACATGCCGGTGACCACGCAGGACCATCTCATCGGCCTGCACGCCAGCGCCCTGGTGCGCGATGGCGGCACCTTGCAGATCGGCATTGGTGCGATGGGCGATGCGTTGACGGCGGCTCTGTTGTCGCGCCAGGCCGACACGCTCGGGTATCAAGCGGTACTGGAAGACCTCGATCTTGCGCCATGGCGCGATCTGATCAAGCGCGAAGGCGGCATTCAGCCCTTCGCCCAGGGCCTCTACGGTTGCAGCGAGATGTTCGTCAACGGCCTGCTGGCGCTGGTCGATGCCGGCATCGTGCGCCGGCCGGTGGAGGGCGATGTGCTGGTGCACGGCGGGTTCTTCCTTGGGCCGCAGGCGTTCTACCAGCGCCTGCGGGAAATGCCGCTGGCCCAGCGCAAGCGCATCGCGATGAGCGCCATCAGCTACATCAACGAGCTGTATGGCGATGAAGCGCTCAAGCGCCGGCAGCGCCACGACGCGCGATTCATCAACACCGTGTTCACCATGACCCTGATGGGCGCCGGTGTGGCCGACCAGCTGGAAGACGGCCGGGTACTGAGCGGGGTGGGCGGGCAGTACAACTTCGTTGCCCAGGGCCATGCGCTGGAGGGTGCGCGTTCGATCCTGCTGCTGCGCAGTTGGCGCGAGTCGGGTGGTGAGGTGAGTTCGAACCTGGTCTGGGAGTACGGCCACTGCACGATCCCCCGGCACCTGCGGGACATCGTGGTGACCGAGTACGGGATAGCCGACTTGCGTGGGCAAACCGATGCCGAGGTGATTGCGCGGTTGTTGGCGATCAGTGATTCGCGGTTCCAGGACAGTTTGATGGCGCAGGCGAAGAAGGCCGGCAAGCTGGCGCAGGATTTCCGCCTGGATGCGCGCTTTGCCGAGAATACCCCGCAGCGTCTGGAGGCGCTTCGTGGGCGACACGCGCGGTTGTTCCCGGAGTATCCGCTGGGCAGTGACTTTACTGCTGAAGAGCGGGATTTGCTGCGTGCGCTGAACTGGCTCAAGAGCAAGCTCAAGTTGAGCGAGGTGCTGAAGCTGGGGAGGGCGGCGCTGGACGCTCCGGCGGCGGAGGCCTACCCGCAACAGTTGGCGCGCATGGGACTGGTGGCGCCGGATGGGTTGCGTGAGGAGTTGTATCAGCGGCTGTTGTTGGCGGGCTTGCAGGCAACATCACTGAATACGCTGTAAATCTGTGGGAGCCGGCCTTGCCGGCGATGAGGCCAGCACAGGCTGCGGCCGCTTCGCGACCGATCGCCGGCAAGGCCGGCTCCCACAAGCAGGGTGCTAGGGTTACTCGATGAACGTAACCTTGCCGCCTTCCAGCGACTTCACCCGCGCCAGCGATTCAACGCGGTAGCCCTGGCTGTCCAGCTCGGCACGGCCGCCCTGGAACGACTTCTCGATCACGATACCCAGGCCGGCCACGGTGGCACCGGCCTGCTTGATGATCGAAATCAGCGCCTGCGACGCCTTGCCGTTGGCCAGGAAGTCGTCAATCACCAGCACGCGGTCGCTGCTGTTGAGGTGACGCGGCGAGATCGCCACGGTGTTCTCGGTCTGCTTGGTGAAGGAGTACACCGAGGCGCTCAGCAGGTTTTCAGTCAGGGTCAGCGACTGATGCTTGCGCGCGAAAATTACCGGAACGCCCAGCTTCAGGCCGGTCATCACCGCCGGGGCAATGCCCGAGGCTTCAATGGTGACGATCTTGGTGACACCCGAGTCGGCAAACAGACGGGCGAATTCGTCGCCAATCAGTTGCATCAGCGCAGGGTCGATCTGATGGTTGAGAAACGCATCGACTTTAAGGACCTGGTCGGAAAGCACGATGCCTTCTTCGCGAATCTTCTGGTGCAGTGCTTCCACTGTTGTATTTCCTCGATGTAGCCATGTGGCCCCGGCAACAAGCCGGGACAAAGGGGGATTATCTAACGTTTGAGCATCGCGCGGATATCCGCCAATGCGTTATTGCCGCGAGCGGCCTTGACCTCGACCGGGGCGTCGTCCAGGCCCTCCCAGGCCAGGTCGTCGTCAGGCAGCTCATCCAGGAAGCGGCTTGGCGCACAATCGATGATTTCGCCGTACTGCTTGCGCTTGGCGGCAAAGGTGAACGCCAGGGTCTGCCGCGCCCGGGTAATGCCCACATAGGCCAGGCGCCGTTCTTCCTCGATGGTGTCAGCCTCGATACTGGAACGGTGCGGAAGAATCTCTTCTTCCATGCCCATGATGAACACGTAGGGGAATTCCAGCCCCTTGGACGCGTGCAGGGTCATCATCTGGACGCCTTCGGCACCGTCTTCCTCTTCCTGCTGACGTTCGAGCATGTCACGCAGGACCAGTTTGCCGATGGCATCCTCGATGGTCATGTCACCCTCTTCGTCCTTCTCGAGGGTGTTTTTCAACGCTTCGATCAGGAACCAGACGTTGCCCATGCGGAAATCCGCGGCCTTGTCGCTGGAACTGTTCTGGCGAATCCAGTTTTCGTAGTCGATGTCCATGACCATGCTGCGCAGCGCAGCAATCGGTTCATTGGTTGCGACCTGCTCGCGGACCCCGTCCATCCAGCGCTTGAAGCGCTGCAGGCGGTCGGTGAAGCGGCTGTCCAGGTGCTCGCCCAGGCCCAGCTCCTCGCTGGCGGCGTACATCGATACCTTGCGTTCGGTGGCGTAGTTGCCAAGTTTTTCCAGGGTGGTGGAGCCGATTTCCCGGCGCGGCACGTTGATCACGCGCAGGTAGGCGTTGTCGTCGTCCGGGTTTACCAGCAGGCGGAAGTAGGCCATCAGGTCCTTCACTTCCTGGCGACCGAAGAAGCTGTTGCCGCCCGACAGGCGGTAGGGCACCTGGTGGTGCTGCAGCTTCAATTCGATCAGCTTGGCCTGGTAGTTGCCGCGATAGAGGATGGCGAAATCGCTGTACGGGCGGTCGGTGCGCAAGTGCAGGCTGAGGATTTCCATGGCCACGCGCTCGGCTTCGGCTTCCTCGTTCTTGCAGCGGATCACGCGGATCTCGTCGCCGTGGCCCATTTCACTCCACAGCTGCTTCTCGAACGCATGCGGGTTGTTCGCGATCAGCACGTTGGCGCAGCGCAGGATACGGCTGGTGGAGCGGTAGTTCTGCTCCAGCATGACGATCTTCAGGGACGGATAGTCGTCCTTGAGCAGCATGAGGTTTTCCGGGCGTGCGCCGCGCCAGGCGTAGATCGACTGGTCATCGTCGCCCACCACGGTGAACTGGTTGCGCGTGCCGATGAGCATCTTCACCAGCAGGTACTGGCTGGCGTTGGTGTCCTGGTATTCGTCCACCAGCAGGTAGCGCACGCGGTTCTGCCACTTCTCGAGGATGTCGGCGTGTTCCTGGAACAGCTTGACCGGCAGCAGGATCAGGTCGTCGAAGTCCACCGCGTTGAACGCCTTGAGCGTGCGCTGGTAGTGCGCGTAGACGATGGCGGCGGTCTGCTCCTTGGGGTTGCGGGCCTTTTCCAGCGCCTCGGGCGGCAGGATCAGGTCGTTCTTCCAGGCGCCGATCATGTTCTTGATCTCGTCGACGCCGTCGTCCCCGGAGTACTCCTTCTGCATGATGTCGGTCATCAGGGCTTTCACGTCGGTTTCGTCGAAAATCGAGAAACCCGGCTTGTAGCCCAGCCGTTCATGCTCCTTGCGGATGATGTTCAGGCCCAGGTTGTGGAAGGTGCACACCGTCAGCCCACGGCCCTCTCCCGGGCGCAGCAGGGTGCCGACGCGCTCTTTCATCTCGCGCGCGGCCTTGTTGGTGAACGTCATGGCTACAATGTACTGCGCACGTACGCCGCAGTTCTGTACCAGATGGGCAATCTTGCGCGTGATCACGCTGGTCTTGCCGGAGCCTGCACCGGCGAGCACCAAAAGAGGGCCGCCGACATAATTCACGGCTTCCTGTTGCCGAGGGTTGAGTCGGGACATGACGTAAACCGGGGGTCGCTGAAAATAGCCGCGCATTTTAACAGGCGCGAGGGGTTTTGGGCGCGACCGTCTGACAGTGTGACGCAACACGCTAACTAAATTTGCCGGTTCTGGTACTTTCCCGCAGGATGCGTGGCGAAATAAAGCGGGATCCGGACAAAGGAATGTCATGAGTTCAAGTGAAAACCATTTACATTAATGGTCAGGAAGTTCCATTTCGTTTACTTATTCGTCATTTGACTGCGTCCACGTGCTAAGGAGCCAGCTTGTCTACGCCTGTCGAACCGTTGCGTTTGCTCCTGCTGGCCGAAGAGCCGGAATGGGCAACAGTGCTGGGAGAGTGCCTGCAGCCCTTGGCTGGCGCGGCGGTATTGCTGACTGCGCCCAATTGGGAGGCGGTCGACAGCCTGTTTGCCCGCGACCGCAATGCCGTGGTGCTGGCCACTCCGCGCCTGCAACCGGCGCCGGGGCGCTGCGAGCTGCCCATGGTCCTGTTGCTTGACGCCGAGCCTGACGAAGCGCCCCTGGGGGTCAGCGACTGGCTGGTGCGTGGCCAACTGAGCGGCGACATCCTGCGGCGCTGCCTGCGCCATGTGCGCGAGCGCGGTGTGCTGGAAGCCACCTTGCAGCGCCTGGCCGAACAGGACCCACTGACCGGCATCGCCAATCGCCAGGGTTTCCAGACCTTGCTGGCCGCGCGCCTGGCTGAAAACGACGGGCGCGGCGTGGCCCTCGGGCACCTCGACCTGGACAACTTCCGCCATGCCAACGACGCCCTCGGGCACCAGGCCGGCGACCGCCTGATCCTGCAGGTGGTTGGCCGCATGAAAAGCCAGCTGGAAGCCGGTGACCAGGTGGCGCGGCTGGGCAGCGACGAGTTCGCCCTTTTGATCGACACCCGCCGCGAACCGCAACGTGCCGAGTGGATGGCCGAGCGGATCGTCGAGGTGCTGGCCGAACCCTACTGGATCGACGGTGAAAGCCTGCTGATCGGTTGCAGCCTGGGAGTGGCACATGCCCGCGCGCAGGCTGGCGCCGACCCGCTGATGTGGCATGCGCACATCGCCATGCAGCAGGCCAAGAGCACCCAGGGCTGTACCTTCCATGTCTTCAACGAGCGGATCAACCGCAACGCACGCAGCCTGGCCGACCTTGAAGCCGAGCTGCGCCGTGCTTTGCGCCGGGACGAGCTGGAACTGCATTACCAGCCACGCCTGGACCTGACTGACGGGCGCATCGTCGGCCTGGAGGCGCTGGTGCGCTGGCGGCATGCCGAGCGGGGCCTGTTGCCGCCGAGCGAGTTCGTGCCGTTGGCCGAGCAGAGCGGGCTGATCGTGCCGCTGGGCTACTGGGTGATTTCCCGGGCCTTGCGCGACATGCAGGCGTTGCGCGAGCAGGGCCTGGGGCCGTTGCACATGGCGGTGAACCTGTCGTTCCGCCAGTTCCAGGACAGCCAGTTGCTGGCCACCTTGAGCCGGCTGATCATCGAACATGGCGTGGATGCGCGCTGGCTGGAGTTCGAGTTGACCGAAACGGCGGTGATGCGTCGCAATGACCTGGTCAAGCAGACCATGGACGCCCTCGGGCGGCTGGGTGTGCGCTTCTCGCTGGACGATTTCGGCACGGGTTTTTCGTCGTTCGTGCACTTGAACAGCTTGCCGATCACCTTGCTCAAGGTCGATCGCAGCTTTGTCGGTGGCATGGAGCAGCGCGAGGAGAACCGCAAGCTGGTCCACGCGATGATCGACCTGGCGCACAACCTTCATCTGGAAGTAGTGGCCGAGGGCGTGGAAACGCCGGAGCAACTGGACCTGTTGCGCAGCTTTGGCTGTGACCAGGTGCAGGGCTACCTGATCAGCAAGCCATTGCCGTTCCAGCAGTTGGTGGATTACCTGTTGCTGGGGGCCGCGCAGGAGTCGGCAGCGATGTGACGCTCGGGGCCGCTATGCGGCCCTTCGCTGGCAAGGCCAGCTCCCACAGTGTCTCCCACAGTGTCTCCCACAGTATCTTGCTGTGGGAGCCGGCCGTGCCGGCGAAGGGCTTCACACCGAAACCGATTCGGCCGGAGCGCTTGCCCCACCCATCATCTTCTTCATCCGCCACTCAAACGCCCAGGTCAGGCTGACCGCCGCGCATGCCAGCCCCAGCGCCAGGCCCCACCACACGCCCACCGCGCCGCCGTCCAGCCAGAAGGCGAAGATCCACGCCGCCGGTGCGCCAATCAGCCAGTAGCAGCCCAGCCCCACCAGGAACGTGGTCTTGGCGTCCTTGAGCCCGCGGATGGAGCCCATCGCAATGGTCTGGATACCATCGAACAGCTCGAACCAGGCCGCCGTGATCAGCAGGCTCACCGCCAACGCGAACACCTTGGCGAACGCCGGGTCATTGCGGTCGACAAACAGCCCCACCAGCGCCTCCGGGAACAGCCAGAACAGCAGCGAGAAACCGAGCATCATCGCGGCGCCAAAGACGATCCCGACCCGCCCGGCATGCCGCGCCCGCAACAGGTGCCCGCCGCCATAGTGCAGGCCCACGCGCATGGTCACGGCATAGGACAAACCCGCCGGAATCATGAACGCGGTGGAGACGATCTGCAGGGCGATCTGGTGCGCGCCCAGCTCGGTGCTGCCCATGGTGCCCATGCACAGCGCGGCGAAGGCGAACAGCCCGACTTCCACGGTGTAGGTGCCGCCAATCGGCAGGCCCAGGCGCCACAACTCGCGCAGCGCCGGCATCGACGGCCGGCTCAGGCCCGCGCGAATCGGGTAGGCGGCGTATGCCTGGTGATAGCGGATATACAGCGCCAGGGCCACGGCCATCAGGTTGGCGACAATCGCCGTCACCAGGCCGATGCCCATCAGGCCCAGCTTGGGCAGGCCGAACATGCCCTCGATCAGCGCATAGTTGCAGAGGAAGTTCAGCACGGTGCCGACCAGGCTGATGACCATCACCGGCGAGGAGCGCCCCAGCGCACTGGTAAACCCGCGCAAGGCCATGAAGCTCAGGTAGCCGGGCAGGGCGAACGGCAGCAGCAACAGGAACTGGCTGGCATGGGCGACGTTTTCCGGGGTTTGCCCGAGGCGCAGCAGCACCGGTGACAGGTTCCACAACACCAACGCCGCAACGATGGCCATCACCCAGGCCAGCCACAGCCCGGCCTGGGTCAGGCGCGTGGCGCCCTCGCGGTCGCTCGCGCCCTGGCGAATGGCGACCAGGGTGCCCACGGCAGCGATCACGCCCAGGCAGAAGATCGACACGAACGAATAGCTCGCCGCGCCCAGGCCGCCGCCGGCCAAGGCCTCGGGGCTTATGCGGGCCATCATCAGGGTGTCGGTCAGCACCATCAGCATGTGCGCCAACTGCGAGGCGATCAGTGGCCCGGCGAGCCGGAGCAATGCCTTGAGTTCGTGCGTGGGCGCAGCCTGCATGATGACTTTCCTTGTTGGAGCGATGGGCAAGAGGCAAATTCTCGACCTTTGTGGCAACTTCCACAAAAGGATAAAAACGATCATTGGCATGAGTAAAAATCATGCGAGTATGATTTCAGCCTCTCATTCGCAGGCACGCCCAGGAGCCGCCCATGTCAAACCGATTGCCGCCGCTGTACGCACTGCGCGCCTTCGAGGCGGCCGCCCGGCACAGCTCGTTCACCCGTGCGGCGGATGAGTTATCGATTACCCAGAGTGCCGTTAGCCGGCATGTGCGCACGCTGGAAGATCACTTTGCCTGCCGCCTGTTTCACCGCAACGGGCGCAACCTGCAGTTGAGCGAAGCGGCGCGCCTGCTGCTGCCCGGGGTGCGCGAGGGCTTCGCCGCGCTGGAGCGCGCCTGCAATACCCTGCGCAGTGAAGACGGCGTGTTGCGCATGAAAGCCCCCTCGACCTTGACCATGCGCTGGCTGCTGGCGCGCCTGAGCCGCTTTCGTCACTTGCAGCCGGGCAACGAGGTGCAGCTCACCAGTGCCTGGATGGACGTCGACCATGTCGATTTCAACCACGAGCCGTTCGACTGCGCGGTGCTGCTGGGCGATGGGCACTTTGCGCCGGATTGGGAAGTGCGCCGGTTGTTCCCCGAGCTGCTGATCCCGGTTGGCGCGCCGGCCTTGCTCAACGAGCAGCCGTGGACGGTCGAACGCCTGGTTGCCTGCGAACTGCTGCACCCCACCCCGGACAAGCGCGACTGGCGCAGTTGGTTGGCCTGCATGGGCCTGACCGAGCAGGTGTCGCTCAAGGGCGGCCAGGTGTTCGACACCCTGGAACTGGGCATGATCGCCGCCGCGCGGGGCTATGGCGTGTCGATGGGCGACTTGCTGATGGTCGCCGAAGACGTTGCCCAGGGCCGGCTCAGCTTGCCCTGGCCGACCGCAGTGGCCAGCGGGCTGGACTACTTTCTGGTCTGGCCGCGCACCCGCCCCGGTGGTGAGCGCCTGCGCCGCTTGAGTGACTTTCTGCAGGGTGAGGTGCAGGCCATGAACCTGCCAGATGTGCAGATACTGAACGCAACTGAAGCCAATATCGGCGAATGAACGTTTGCGCTAAATATCCCTGCATTGGACTCAAGTAATACCCGTTGGCGCCGAATCAGTAGGGCAGAGCCGCATGCAGAAGGCTCACTCCCCCTACAGATGAGATGCCGGCGGTGCAGCGTGATCAGGACGATCCCGGCCCCTGTCGCCTGGAGCTTCCATGTCCCAACCTCGTGCCCGGATTGCCTCGCAACTCGGTATCGCCCTGGCCGCCGTGCTGGCGGTGGTGATTACCGGCAGTACCCTGTTTGCCTTGCGCTCGCTCGACAGCGCCAACCTGATCACCCGCCAGGAACACCTGGCCAGCGAAGCGCGCCTGCTCGCCGACCAGCTCAGTACCTTTCACGGCACCCTGCGCGAAAGCACCCAGCGCCTCAGCGGGCTGTTCGACAAGCGTTTCGCCGGCGGGCTGCGCCTGGCCCCGGGCGAGTCGATCAACGTCGGTGGCATGGCCACGCCAGGGCTGTACCTGGGGGACGTGGCGCTGAACAACAACTCCCGTGAAGTGGATGACTTCCGCCAGATGACGGCGGGGGTGGCCACGGTGTTCGTGCGCAGCGGCGAGGACTTCATCCGCATCAGTACCTCGCTGACCAAGCAGGACGGCAGCCGCGCCATCGGCACCTTGCTCGACCGTGCGCACCCGGCGTACGCGAAATTGATGGCTGGCCAGGCGTATGTCGGCCGTGCGCTGCTGTTCGAGCGTGCCTACATGACCCAATACACCCCCGTGCGAGACAGCAGCGGGCGGGTGATCGCCGTGCTGTTCGTGGGCTTTGACTACACCGACGCGCAGGCCGCCCAGTTCGACAACCTCAAGCGTTTCCGCATTGGCCAGACCGGCTCGTTGGCGCTGCTCGATGAGCAGCAGCGCTGGCTGGTGGCGCCGGCCGGGGTGACCTCGCCGGAGCAGGCGGCAAGCCAGTTGGCCGACTTTGCCGGGCACCCTGGGGAAGGGCGCTTCTGGGACGATGGCGTGGAAGAGCTGTACAGCGTCGCGGTGCCATTTGCCGGCGGGCCGTGGACGGTATTGGCGAGCATGCCCAAGCACGAGATCCGCGCGGTGACCTGGAGCATCGGCCTGCGCCTGGCCATTGGCAGCCTGCTGGCGATGCTGGTGGCGGTGGGGGCGACGCTGTGGTTGCTGCAGCGCAAGTTGCGCCCACTGGGTGACCTGGTACGCCAGGCCGAAGCGCTTGGCGCGGGTGACCTGGATGCACGGTTGAACGTGGCCAGCCATGACGAGATCGGCCAGTTGGCGCGCAGTTTCAACCAGATGGGCGAGGCGTTGGCGACCATGGTCGTGCACATTCGCGCCGCGTCGCAGGAAGTCAGCAGCCGCGCCCAGGCGCTGACCGGGATGTCCTCGGGGGCCTGTGAGGGCATGGAGCAGCAGTCCGGTGAAATCAGCAGCATGGCTGGCGCGGTGGAAGAGTTCAGCGCGACCTCGCTGAACATCGCCGACAACATGGGCAACACCCAGCGCATGGCCCAGGACAACGCCCAGCAGACGCGGATCGGGCGTGCTTCGATGGATGAAGCGTCGGGTTCGCTGCAGCAGATTGCCGATGCCTTGGGCAGCACGGCGCAGGTGATCGACACGCTGGGCGTGCGCTCGCAGGAAATCGGCGGGATTGTCGGGGTGATCACCTCGATTGCCGAGCAGACCAACCTGCTGGCCTTGAACGCGGCCATTGAAGCGGCGCGGGCTGGTGAGCAGGGGCGCGGGTTTGCCGTGGTGGCCGATGAGGTGCGCAGCCTGGCGGCGCGCACGCGTCAGGCGACGGATGAGATCTCCGGCATGATCGGCAGTATCCAGCAGGAGACCGGCAATGCGATCAGCACCATGGAGCAGGGCAATCGGCTGATGCAGGACGGGCTGGCGCGCAATGCCAAGGTGGCTGAAGCGCTGGCGCGCATTGATGAGCAGAGCCGTTCGGCGGGTCAGCAGTTCGATGCGATCACGCTGGCGACGCAGGAGCAGAGCAGCACCGCGACAATGCTCAGCAGCAACTTGCAGAGCATTGCCCTGGCCAATAGCGAGCAGCGTGAAGTGGCGTTGAACCTTGCTGCGACGGCGCGGGAGCTGGAAGGCTTGGCGGGGCAGTTGCGCCAGGAGGTCAATCGGTTCCGGGTTGGGCGGTAGGCCCCGCCACTGTCTGGCACAACCGTTTGTAGCCGCTGCCGTCAGGCTGCGCTGGAGCCCGTGAGGGCTCCAAAAGGCGGCGCCTGCTATGCAGGCGAGCGCAGCCTTACGGCAGCGGCTTCGTTAGACAGCGATAAGCCAGCCCATAGTTAACAAAGCAAGAGCGAAGCGAATTGTGCTGTTGATCTTGATCTGCCGGCCCCGTCTTCCAGAGGCTGAACGGAGGTGTCGTTAAACGGGCGGGGGCGTAGCCGCCTTCTGCGTATGCGAGGACG
>NZ_JAMDGY010000082.1 GCF_028656955.1 Pseudomonas fontis | reverse complement strand
TGCCGGCGATAGGGCCCGCAAGCCACTCACAAGGCTCAGAACCGTGAGCCGGGCTCCAGCAGGAAATCCATCTCCTCGTCGGTACTAGGCCGACCGAGGACCAGATTGCGGTGCGGGAACCGGCCGAACCGGGCAATCACCCGCTGGTGCTGCTCGGCATAGTCCAGGAAGCCCTCGAACAAGCGGCGGTCCTTTTCCGGCTGCGCCCCCAGCAACAGCTGGTAGCGCTCGACACAGATGTTCTGCCAGTCCAGCACTTCGGCATGCTCCAGCACCAGCAGGATGAACACCCGCTGCAACGGCAGCAGCTGGTAATCCCAGGCCTTGTCCAGGCCCTGCATCACCAGCACCTGCGCGCGCCGGTCGCCATCAAAGGCACGCGGCGTGTCACGGTGGATCATGCGCGGCAACTGATCGAGCAACAGCACCAGCCCCAACCAGCCCTGAGGGCTTTGCAGCCACTCATCCAGGCCACCGGCCAGCGCTTGCTCCATCAAGTCGCCAAAGTACTCCTGTGCCTCGGCATCATGCTGCTTGCCGAACCACAGGCTGCTCTTCTCGTCAGCCACGTCCTGTGGGCTGGCGCCCCAACCGAACCACCATTCCAGCAACGGCTGCCAAGGTGCGAGCATGATTTACTCCTGGTGATAACCGGTAACGCGCTCGACTTCCTGCTTGGAGCCCAGGAACACCGCTACGCGCTGGTGCAGGCTTTCTGGCTGGATATCGAGGATGCGCTGACGACCGTCGGTGGACGCGCCACCGGCCTGCTCGATGATGAACGACATCGGGTTGGCTTCGTACATCAGGCGCAGCTTGCCCGGCTTGGAAGGCTCACGGGCATCGCGTGGGTACATGAACAGGCCGCCACGGGTCAGGATGCGGTGTACGTCCGCAACCATCGAAGCGATCCAGCGCATGTTGTAGTTCTTTTTCAGCGGGCCGGTTTCACCAGCCAGCAGTTCACCGACATAACGGGTAACCGGCTCTTCCCAGTGACGCTGGTTCGACATGTTGATGGCGAACTCGGCGGTGGTTTCCGGCACCTGGATGTTCTCGTGGGTCAGCACGAAGCTGCCGAGCTCGCGGTCCAGGGTGAAGCCCTTGACGCCGTTGCCCAGGGTCAGGATCAGCATGGTTTGCGGGCCATAGATGGCGTAGCCGGCAGCCACCTGCTCGGTGCCTGGCTGCAGGAAGGCCTGCTCGTTCAGGCTTTCGTTCTGGCTCAGGTACTCGTTAGGGCAGCGCAGTACCGAGAAGATGGTACCGACCGAGACGTTGACGTCGATGTTCGACGAACCGTCCAGCGGGTCGAAGACCAGCAGGTAGGCGCCTTTCGGGTATTTGCCGGGGATCTGGTAGGCATTGTCCATTTCTTCGGACGCCATGCCGGCCAGGTGACCGCCCCATTCGTTGGCTTCGAGCAGGATGTCGTTGGAGATCACGTCCAGCTTCTTCTGGACTTCGCCCTGCACGTTTTCGGTGCCCATACTGCCCAGAACGCCACCCAGCGCGCCCTTGGAGACGTTGTGGCTGATTTCCTTGCACGCACGCGCCACCACTTCGATCAGGAAGCGCAGATCGGCAGGAGTGCTGTTGCTACGGGTCTGCTCAATCAAATAGCGACTCAGGGTAACGCGGGACATGTAAGGCTCCGAAGAAGGGGGTAGTAAAAACCCCCGCAGTTTACAGGGAGAGTGCAGCGCGGGCGAGCGGTAGGACACGCCTGCCCGATCAGACGGCACTTCGACCCGAAGGTTCACGCCCCCGGGCCGGCTGCCGACGGTCAGTCCAGCGCCTTCCAGATCTCGCTGGCGTATTCGCGGATGGTCCGATCAGAGGAGAACCAGCCCATCCGCGCGGTGTTCAAGACCGCCGAGCGCCACCACAGTTTAGGCTCGTGCCACAACTCGTCCACCCGCCGTTGCGCTTCCCAGTAGGCATCGAAGTCGGCGCACAGCAGGAAGCGGTCGTAGGCCACCAGCGAATCGACCAGGCCGACATAGCGCCCCGGGTCATCCGGTGAGAACACCCCGCCACGGATGGCCTGCAGCACATCGTTGAGCCGGTGCGAGGCGGCAATTGCCGCATTCGCGCCAAAGTCGCCGCTGCGCTTGCGCGCCTCGACCTGCTGGGCGGTCAGGCCGAAGATGAACATGTGCTCGGCACCGACCTGCTCGCACATCTCGACGTTGGCGCCGTCCAGGGTGCCGATGGTCAGCGCGCCGTTGAGGCCAAACTTCATGTTGCTGGTGCCCGAGGCCTCGTAGCCGGCGGTGGAGATCTGCTCGGACAGGTCGGCGGCGGGAATGATGCTCTCCGCCAGGCTGACGTTGTAGTTGGGCAGGAACACCACCTTGAGCAGGCCGCGCACGGTCGGGTCGTTGTTGACCACCTTGGCGATGTCGTTGGTCAGCTTGATGATCAGCTTGGCCTGGTGATAACTGGCGGCCGCCTTGCCGGCGAAGATCTTCACCCGTGGCACCCAGCCGTTGCTCGGCTCGGCACGGATCGCCTGGTACAGCGCGACCGTGTGCAGCAGGTTGAGCAACTGGCGCTTGTACTCGTGGATGCGCTTGACCTGCACATCGAACATCGCCTCGGGGTTGACGGTAATGCCCAGGCGCTCCTGGATCAGGTTGGCCAGTGCCCGCTTGCTGTGCAGGCGCTGCTCAGCGAACTGCTTGCGAAAGGCCGACTTGTCGGCGAACGGTTCCAGCGCCTTGAGCCCGGTTTCGGTGTTGTCGAGGATCTGCTTGCCCAGCGCCTCGACCAGCATCCCGGTCAGTTGCGGGTTGGCCTGGTACAGCCAGCGGCGGAAGGTGATGCCGTTGGTCTTGTTGTTGATCCTGTCGGGGTAGAGCTTGTGCATTTCGGCAAACACCGTGCTGCGCATCAGCTTGGTGTGCAGCCCCGACACGCCGTTGACGCTGTGCGAGCCGAGGAACGCCAGGTTGCCCATGCGCACCCGGCGGCCGTTGTCTTCCTCGATCAGCGACACCGCGCGCAGCACGTCGAAATCGTGGATGCCCTTGGCCCGCAGCGCATCGATGTGGAAGGCATTGATCAGGTAGATGATCTGCATGTGCCGCGGCAGCATGCGCTCCATCAGGCCCACCGACCAGGTTTCCAGGGCTTCTGGCAGCAAGGTGTGGTTGGTGTAGGCCAGGGTGTCGACGGTCAGTTGCCAGGCGGTGTCCCACGGCACTTCGTGCTGGTCGACCAGCAGCCGCATCAGCTCGGCCACGGCAATCGAGGGGTGGGTGTCATTGAGCTGGATCGCCGCCGCCTCGTGCAGGTTGAGCAGCGTGTCGTGCATGTTCAGGTGGCGGCGCAGCAGGTCTTGCAAGGAGGCCGAGACGAAGAAGTATTCCTGGCGCAGGCGCAGTTCCTGCCCTGCTTCGGTGCTGTCGGCCGGGTACAGCACCCGCGAGATGCTTTCCGCGCGGGCTACTTCGGCGACGGCGCCGAGGTGGTCGCCAGCGTTGAAGCGCTCCAGGTGCAGCTCTTCCAGCGCCCTCGCCCGCCACAGGCGCAGAGTATTGACGCTGGCACCGCGCCAACCGACCACCGGCGTGTCGTAGGCCACCGCACGCACGGTTTCGGCCGGCCACCAGATCTGCCGTGGCTGGCCGCTGGCGTCGTTCACCGTTTCGACATGGCCGCCGAAACTGATCGGGTAGATCACCTCGGCCCGCTCGAACTCCCAGGGGTTGCCGAAGTCCAACCAGTTCTCGGTCTGCTCCTGCTGCCAGCCATCGACCACCGCCTGTCGGAACAGGCCATGCTCGTAGCGAATGCCATAGCCGTGGGCGGCGATGCCCAGGGTCGACATGCTTCCCATGAAACAGGCAGCCAGGCGGCCCAGGCCGCCATTGCCCAGCGCCGCGTCGGGTTCCAGCAGGCGGATGCGCTCAAGGTCGACGTCCAGGCCGGTCAGCGCTTCGCGGGCGATATCGAGCAGGCCGAGGTTGCTCAGGCTGTCGTAGAGCAGCCGGCCAATGAGGAATTCCAGGGAGAGGTAGTACACCCGCTTCTGGCTGCTGCGGTAGATCTGCCGGGTGTGGTCCATCCAGTGATCGACCATGTGGTCGCGGGCGGCCAGGGCAATGGCTTCGAACCAGTCGTGCTCGAAGGCGTGCTCCGGGTCCTTGCCGACGGCGTAGGTCAGTTTATCCAGTACAGCGGTGCGAAAAGCGGCCACCTCTGCGTCACGTGCGAGCGGTTCCTGAGACATGTAACGTCCTCGGGCAAGTTGACGAATACGGATGGAGATTTCTCAGCCTAGTCGGTTCGACACAGAGCGAAAGCGCTGGTTCGGGTGTTCTTGATGAAACTCGATGCAAAAGCAGTACCCATTCGCCGTGCAACCGGCAAATGGTTGTTCACATTTTGATCAACTCCGGTATCATCGCGCGCCTTATTAATAGAACATCCAAAACCTGAACCTGATGAAACCGACCCTGATTGCCGCCGCCGAAGTCGACCGCCTGGACACCTGGCAAAAATACGCCAGCCACATGTGCGGGGGCTGCAACTCCACCTGCTGCACCTTGCCGGTCGAGGTTCAGATGAAGGACCTGATCCGCATTGGCGTGGTGGATGAGTTCGAGAAAGGTGACCCACCGAAGAACATCGCCAAGCGTTTGCAGAAGGACGGGATTGTCGAGCGGTACAACCAGAAGTCAGGGATCTTCACCCTGACCCGGATGAGCAACGACGACTGCCTGTATCTGGATCGTAAAAGCCGCCTGTGCACCATTTATGACAAGCGCCCGGACACCTGCCGCAACCACCCGCGGATCGGGCCACGGCCTGGCTATTGCGCGTACAAGCCGAAACCCGTCGCGCGCTGAGCAAGGGCATCGCCGGCAAGGCCGGCTCCCACAGGTATTGCATGCACTGCTGACACTGTGGGAGCTGGCCTTGCCAGCGATGAGAGCGACACGCTCCAAAGCGCACACAAACAAAAACGCCCCCGGTCTCTCGACCGGGGGCGTTTTCATTCAGCCTGAACTAAGACTCAGTTCTTGGCTTTCTTGGCAGCGCGGGTACGCTCGCTTTCGTCCAGGATCTTCTTGCGAAGACGGATGGACTTAGGCGTGACTTCGCACAGCTCGTCTTCCTGGATGTATTCCAGAGCCTGTTCCAGGGTGAAGCGAACAGGTGGTACCAGAGCGATGGTTTCGTCTTTACCCGAAGCACGCATGTTGTCGAGCTTCTTGCCCTTGGTAGGGTTGACGCCCAGGTCGTTGTCACGGCTGTTCTGGCCAACGATTTGACCGTTGTAGATTTCCTGACCGTGTTCAACGAACAGCTTGCCACGCGCCTGCAGAGTTTCCAGCGAGTAGGTCAGTGCCTTACCGGTTTCAACCGAAACCAGAACGCCGTTCTGACGGCCGGACATGTGGCCGGACTTGACGGTGTCGTAGCGATCGAAGATCGAAGTCAGGATGCCAGCACCGTTGGTCAGGGTCAGGAACTGGTTACGGAAACCGATCAGACCGCGAGCAGGGATGTTGTATTCCAGACGAACACGGCCTTTGCCATCCGGCACCATGTTGGTCAGGTCGCCCTTACGCAGGCCCATCTCTTCCATGACCTTGCCCTGCGCTTCTTCAGGGATGTCGATGGTGACGTTTTCGAACGGTTCTTGTTTCACGCCGTTCACTTCACGAATGATCACTTCTGGACGACCCAGAGCCATTTCGAAGCCTTCGCGACGCATGGTTTCGATCAGTACCGAGAGGTGCAGCTCACCACGGCCGGAAACTTTGAACTTGTCAGCCGAGTCGCCTTCTTCAACGCGCAGAGCAACGTTGTACAGCAGCTCTTTGTCCAGACGTTCCTTGATGTTGCGGGAAGTCACGAATTTGCCTTCTTTACCGCAGAATGGCGAGTCGTTGACCTGGAAGGTCATGGAAACGGTTGGCTCGTCAACGGTCAGAGGCTTCATCGCCTCGATGTTCAACGGGTCGCACAGGGTGTCGGAGATGAACAGCTCGTCGAAACCGCTGATGCAGACGATGTCGCCAGCTGCTGCTTCTTCAACGTCAACGCGGTGCAGACCGTGGTGACCCATCAGTTTCAGGATGCGGCCTTTGCGTTCTTTGCCGTCGGCGTCGATAGCGACAACCGGGGTGTTCGGCTTGACGCGACCACGGGCGATACGGCCAACGCCGATAACACCCAGGAAGCTGTTGTAGTCCAGCGCGGAGATCTGCATCTGGAACGGACCATCACGGTCAACGGCTGGAGCCGGAACGTGATCGACAACCGCTTGGTACAGCGGGGTCATGTCTTCAGCCATGGCGGTGTGATCCAGACCGGCAATGCCGTTCAGGGCCGAGGCGTAAACAACCTGGAAGTCCAGTTGCTCTTCGGTAGCACCGAGGTTGTCGAACAGATCGAAGATCTGGTCCAGAACCCAATCAGGACGCGCGCCTGGACGGTCAACCTTGTTGATGACCACGATTGGACGCAGGCCGGCTTCGAAAGCCTTCTTGGTCACGAAACGGGTTTGCGGCATAGGGCCGTCTTGAGCGTCAACCAGCAGCAGAACGGAGTCAACCATCGACATCACGCGCTCTACTTCGCCGCCGAAGTCGGCGTGGCCCGGGGTGTCCACGATGTTGATGTGGTAGCCGTTCCAGTTGATGGCGGTGTTTTTCGCCAGAATGGTAATACCGCGCTCTTTTTCCTGGTCGTTGGAGTCCATGACGCGCTCGTCGTTGAGCTCGTTACGCTCCAGAGTGCCGGACTGACGCAGAAGTTTGTCAACCAGGGTGGTTTTACCATGGTCAACGTGGGCGATGATGGCGATGTTACGCAGATTTTCGATCACTTGTGTATCTCGATCAGAGGATTCGGTGTGCCACTTAGTCTAGGTGGCGAATATGAATGAACGGCGCTCAGACTGCCCGGCGGTCGGGAGGGCGATGGCGGATGCTGCCGCCATATAACCCCGGCATCTTATGTCGGACGATAAACACGCACATTCGCATGACCCTCACTCAGCAGATGGTGGGCATGCAGGCGACTCATCACCCCCTTGTCGCAATACAGCAGGTACTGGCGCGTAGGGTCCAGGTCCTTGAAGCGACTGTTGAGGGCGTAGAACGGCAAGGTCGTAACCTCGATGCCGTCGAGTTCCAGCGGTTGGTCTTCCTGGGCATCAGGGTGGCGAATGTCGATCACCACCTGCCCGGCCAGCGCCTGGCTGACTTCTTCGATCTCGATGTCCTGACCCAGTTCATCAATGACGTGGTCGATCGAGATCAGGCGGGCACGCTCCAGGGCGCGCTCCAGCACCGCCATGTCGAATTGCTTCTCTTCATATTCGAGGCGATGACGTTTGGCACAGGTGGTCGGGTTTACCGAGATCACGCCGCAGTACTCTGGCATGTGCTTGGCAAACTCGGCCGTGCCGATTTCGTTGGCCTGGTCGATGATGTCCTGCTTGTGGCTGGCCAGCAGCGGACGCAGTACCAGTTTTTCGGTGGCCGAGTCGATCACTGCCAGGTTCGGCAGGGTCTGGCTGGACACCTGGGAGATCGCCTCGCCCGTCACCAGCGCGTCGATTTCCAGACGGTCGGCAATGTTGGTGGCCGCACGCAGCATCATGCGCTTGAGGGTCACGCCCATATAGCTGTTGTCGACCTTGCCGAGGATCTCGCCGACCACTTCTTCAAACGGCACGCTGACGAACAGCACGCGCTGGCTGCTGCCGTATTTCTTCCACAGGTAGTGCGCGACTTCCATCACGCCCAATTCGTGGGCACGGCCACCAAGGTTGAAGAAGCAGAAGTGGGTCATCAGGCCGCGACGCATCATCTGGTAGGCGGCGACGGTGGAGTCGAAACCACCGGACATCAGCACCAGGGTCTGCTCCAGGGCGCCCAGCGGGTAGCCGCCGATGCCCTTGTGCTGGTTGTGGATCACGTAGAGGCGCTTGTCGCGCACTTCAATACGTACTTCCACTTCCGGGTTGCGCAGGTCGATGCCCGACGCACCGCACTGCTGGCGCAGCTGGCTGCCGACATAACGGTCAACGTCCATCGAGGTGAAATCGTGGTGGCCGCCACGCTTGCAGCGCACGGCGAAACGCTTGCCAGCCAGCAGGTGGCCGAAATGCGCCTTGCACTTGGCGACGATGTCGTCGAAGTCGCCCAGCGGGTATTCCTCAACCTGCAGGAAGTGGGCAATGCCCGGGGTGCAGGTCAGGCGCTCGGTCATCTCGCGCAGGACTTTCTCGTCCTCGATGCGGGTAACCACTTCGAGATTGTCCCAGACACCGTCAACCACGAGCGCAGGATCGAGGTCCTTGAGCACGTTGCGGATGTTGCGGGCCAATTGACGGATGAACCGCTTGCGAACCGGCCGGCTCTTAATGGTGATTTCTGGGAATACTTTGACGATTAGTTTCATGAAAACAGCGCGCGAAGGGCCAGCCGAAAAAGAAGGGGCGCGGATTATAGCGGAAATTGCTCAAGGTTTGACCAACTTTTGTACAGAAGGTTTTCAATGACCTGTTTTGGTGCGTTTTCACACCAAAGCGCCTCTTAAGGGTGCAGAAAAAACCGTGATTTCTGTTTTATAGGCCGTAAACGCTTGGGATTGGGGCAAAAAACCCAGATCGGGGCACTGGCATGCAATTTGCTCCCTTGTGAGGCAGGTTGCCTTGGCCGACTATTCGCGCCCAGCATCACCCAAATTGAAGCGCTGCACTGGCACGCGCTACCCCACCCCGGAGGACACTATGTCGAAGTCGGTTCAACTCATCAAAGATCATGACGTTAAATGGATTGATCTGCGCTTCACTGACACCAAAGGCACTCAGCACCACGTGACCATGCCAGCTCGTGATGCGCTGGATGACGAGTTCTTTGAAGTCGGCAAAATGTTCGACGGCTCCTCGATCGCTGGCTGGAAAGGCATCGAAGCCTCCGACATGATCCTGATGCCGGACGACTCCAGCGCGGTGCTCGACCCGTTCACCGAAGAGCCGACCCTGATTCTGGTCTGCGACATCATCGAACCTTCGACCATGCAGGGCTACGATCGCGACCCACGTGCCATCGCCAAGCGTGCCGAAGAGTACCTGAAGACCACCGGTATCGGTGACACCGTCTTCGTCGGTCCAGAGCCTGAGTTCTTCATCTTCGACGAAGTGAAGTTCAAGTCCGACATCTCCGGCTCGATGTTCAAGATCTACTCCGAGCAAGGCTCCTGGATGTCCGACCAGGACGTCGAAGGCGGCAACAAAGGCCACCGTCCAGGCGTCAAAGGCGGCTACTTCCCAGTACCTCCGTTCGACCACGACCACGAAATCCGTACTGCCATGTGCAACGCCATGGAAGAAATGGGCCTGGTCATCGAAGTACACCACCACGAAGTGGCAACTGCCGGCCAGAACGAAATCGGCGTGCAGTTCAACACCCTGGTGAAGAAGGCTGACGAAGTTCAGACCCTTAAGTACTGCGTACACAACGTTGCCGACGCTTACGGCCGCACCGCTACCTTCATGCCGAAGCCGCTGTACGGCGACAACGGCTCGGGTATGCACGTGCACATGTCCATCTCCAAAGATGGCAAGAACACCTTCTCGGGTGAAGGCTATGCCGGCCTGTCCGACACCGCCCTGTACTTCATCGGCGGCATCATCAAGCACGGTAAGGCCCTGAACGGCTTCACCAACCCGGCTACCAACTCCTACAAGCGCCTGGTACCAGGCTTCGAAGCTCCGGTCATGCTGGCCTACTCGGCTCGCAACCGTTCCGCTTCGATCCGTATTCCTTACGTGTCGAGCCCGAAAGCCCGCCGTATCGAAGCACGCTTCCCGGACCCGGCTGCCAACCCGTACCTGTGCTTCGCGGCACTGATGATGGCTGGCCTGGACGGCATCCAGAACAAGACCCACCCAGGCGATGCGGCTGACAAGAACCTGTACGACCTGCCGCCAGAAGAGGCGAAAGAGATCCCACAGGTCTGCGGTAGCCTGAAAGAAGCGCTGGAAGAACTGGACAAGGGCCGTGCGTTCCTGACCAAAGGCGGCGTGTTCAGCGACGACTTCATCGACGCTTACATCGCGCTGAAGAGCGAAGAAGAAATCAAGGTGCGCACCTTCGTGCACCCACTGGAATACGAGCTGTACTACAGCTGCTAATTCGGTGTGATTGAAAAAGCCTCCTTCGGGAGGCTTTTTTTTGCCCGCGCGACCACACCCTGATCCATGTAGCCGCTGCCCAGGGGCTGCGCTGGAGTCCGCAGGGCTCCCAAAAGCGGCGCCTGCGTTGCAGGCGAGCGCAGCCTCACGGCAGCG
>NZ_JAMDGY010000081.1 GCF_028656955.1 Pseudomonas fontis | reverse complement strand
CACACTATTCCGAATAGCCGCGAAAAGCCCGGCTGCGCTTTCACAAGGATTTGATGGCTTCCACGTGTAGGAACTTCTCTGTTCCCACCGTCACAACATAGCGCAAGGCTGCCCGCGATTCTTCCAGGAAGGCCTAGGAAATTTCCTAAAGAAACATAGGAAAATTCCATAAAAAAACCCGAGGCCAGGCTCGGGTTATTTTCAGCTCAACCAACAGCGCAATCAGGCGTCTGGCATCTCCAGTGCGATACGCCCGCCACACGGGCATTCGTCCATGAGCCGATGGGCATCGACGAAGCGATCGAACGGGAACACCTTCACGATTTGCGGTTCCAGCACGCGGTCGGCGGTGAACTGGTTGATGTCACGCAGGGCGCGGTGCAGGGCCACCTGGTCCTGGGTGATGCCCAGTTCCGGCTTGCCGGTGAAGTTGCCGATGCAGTGCACAAAGAACTGGATGTTCTTCTGGAACGCCGCACAGGCCGGGAATGGCGTCTGGTTGCCGCCTTGCAGGCCATACAGCACCAGGCTGCCGCGCGGCGCCAGGACATCACCGAGCAGGGACATCTGCGGGCCGCCCAGGCCATCGAGGACCATGTCGACACCGCGGTTGTCGGTGTACTTGTTGATCTGCATGAGCAGGTCTTGCTCTTCGGTGACGATCACCTTGTCGGCACCGAGCTTGAGCAGGTTCTCGCGCTCGTCGCTGTCTTTGGTGGCGGCAATCACCTTCAGCCCCAGCGCCTTGCCCAACTGGACGAAGGCCGGGCCGGCACAATGGCTGGCGTCGGTGACCAGGGCGGTTTGCCCGGCACGGGCGCGGGCCAGGTCGACGTAGGCGAAGTAGGCGATCAGCAATGGCGTGTAATGCACGCTGGCCTGGATCGGGGTGAGCAGGTCCGGGTAGCGGGTCAGCGCCGTACGCGGCAGCACGATCACTTCACCGTAGACCGGGTGATCATTCGCGCTGGTGGCCGGGAAGCTGGCGACCTTGTCACCGACGGCGAGGTCCTCGACGCCTTCGCCCACTGCGGTCACGACCCCGGCCATTTCATGGCCCAGGCCTGACGGCAGACGTGCATGGGACGGCGCCAGGTTCTGCCGCCAGAGCACGTCATACCAGCTGATGCCGATCGCCTGAACGCGGATCTGCACCTCACCGGCTGCTGGCTGAGGCTCAGGTTGCTCTTCGCACTTGAGCACCTCGGCCGGGCCAAACTTGTGGAATCGGATCATGCGGGACATCGCAAACCTCGCCAAGTGAACCTTTAATGCCCTGAACTCTATCCGGGCTTTAGCGGTTAGACCATCAGTGGCCATTAATAGTCAACATGCCTGTCATTGATTGATGGTAGGCGCCGCCTACCGTGCCGCCCTGGCACACGGTGAAAATATTCCGGTGCAGGGTAACAGCCTTTGCCCTTAAGATTCACCCCTGCCCCGACCCGTCCTGTGAAGCGAAGCCGATGAACCGTAACGACTTGCGCCGCGTCGACCTGAACCTGCTGATTGTCTTCGAGACCCTGATGCACGAGCGCAGTGTGACCCGGGCTGCGGAGAAACTCTTCCTTGGCCAGCCGGCCATCAGTGCGGCGTTGTCGCGCCTGCGCGGCCTGTTCGACGACCCGTTGTTCGTGCGAACCGGGCGCAGCATGGAGCCTACGGCGCGGGCGGTGGAAATCTTCGCCTTGCTCTCCCCGGCGCTGGACTCGATCTCCACGGCGGTCAGCCGTGCTGCCGATTTCGACCCGGCAACCAGCACGGCGGTGTTCCGTATCGGCTTGTCGGACGACGCCGAGTTCGCCTTGCTGCCGCAGTTGCTCAAGCGCGTGCGCGCCGAGGCGCCGGGTATTGTGCTGGTGGTGCGGCGGGTGAACTACATCCTGATGCCGGCGTTGCTGGCTTCGGGCGAGATTTCGGTGGGGGTCAGCTACACCAGCGACCTGCCGGCCAATGCCAAGCGCAAGGTATTGCGCCGCAGCCGGCCGAAGCTGCTGCGCGCCGACTCGATGCCGGGCAACCTCAGCCTGGACGACTTCTGCAGCCGGCCGCATGCGCTGGTGTCGTTTGCCGGGGACTTGAGCGGGTTTATCGATGCCGAGCTGGAGAAGCTTGGGCGCAAGCGCCACGTGGTGCTGGCCGTGCCGCAGTTCAATGGCTTGAGCAGCTTGCTGACGGGCACGGACATTATTGCCTCGGTGCCGGACTACACGGCGGAGGTGTTGACCGCTGCCGGGGGATTGCGCGCGGAGGACCCGCCGTTGGAGGTGCAGAGCTTTGAACTGCATATGGCCTGGCGCGGGTCGCAGGACAATGATCCGGGGGAGCGGTGGCTGCGGTCGCGGATTCAGATGTTTTTCGGGGATCCGGATAGTCTTTAGGGGTAATCTGGCAAACTGTATATTTGATCATTTCTGGCTTTTCATAGGCCATGGAGATCTACCCAGTTCCAGAGGATGAGGCACCTTGGGGGCATATCTGAGGGCATGCGTGGGATGGTTTGAAAAGAACGCCCCCAGCCTAAGGTCAAGCAGGTTATTGATAAAGATAGCTCCGACCGGACCCTCTGCGAGTCTCTACACCAGCCTAAGACTTTCAGTGGAACGGTGAGTATGCAGCCGATGAACATTTGACTGACTCTCCAATATCACCACCAACTCGAAGATTGTCAGCTCAGGATCAAAACTATCTATGAACCCTCGACCCAACCGCGTATCAATCGCTGAGCCGTTGTGAAAGCAACACACACCACGCTGGACAAATGCGTGCACATGTAAAAATTATGATGGCATAACGCCCCAATCACCGGCAAAATCCACACGTTTCCAACGGATTTGAAGGACCGGTTCCGATGGCATGGCCATTCACGCTGAAACTCGACAGCGCAGCCTACCCGCTCAGCGTGGTACAACGCGCTGCTTACTCCCTGGCCGACACTGTCTCGATCCAGGTCGGTATTGAAGCCAATCAGATAAGCCTCACAGCCCACCCCTCTGAAGCAAGGCTAACGCTTTCCCCGGAGCAGGCTCACTCGCTGATCCTCCAGCATCTGAACGACTTCGCCCTACGCGACCATATCAACCGCGAAACAGCAGGGTTGCGCGAAATCCTGGCCCGAGCCGCGCTCGCTGGATGTGGGATCTCCCAGTGCGATTGATTGCGACAGACGCCAAGCACTACCGGTTGCTGCCTTTTCGATTCATGCGCATGAACACGGGACATGACCGTGACATCCTGCTCACCTCCGATACCGGTGAGTACATGCACGTGAACGACGCGCAATTACGAGCCCTCAGTTACTTCGACCTCCAAGCAAGTACGCCTTTTTATAAGGACCTGCTGGCCCGCCACTTCATCTATGAACCAGGCCGCCACGACCCATTCCCGGAAATGGCCGCGCAGTATCGCAGCCGCAAGGACTTCCTCTTCCAGGGCCCTGCACTGCACTTGTTCGTGGTTACATTGCGCTGCAACCACACCTGCCAGTACTGCCAGGTGTAGCGGGCCCCTCTGGGAGGATCCGACCACGACCTGTCGGAAGCGGATGCACAGGCAGCGGTCGATCGCCTGTTCGAATCGAACGCTCCCGCCCTGACTGTGGAGTTTCAAGGTGGCGAGCCGCTTCTGGCCTTCGGGCGCGTGCGCCAGATTGTCGAATGGGTCGTTGAACGGAACGTGGTCGAACAACGAGATATCCAGTTCGTCATCACCACCACGCTGCACCACCTGACGGAGGAAATACTCAACTTCGCAGAACAAAATCGCATCCAGTTTTCGACCTCGCTCGATGGGCCGGCGCCCTTGCACAATGCCAACCGCCCTACCCCATCACGAGACTCCTACGAACGCACTGTAAAAGGCATCCAGTGGGTCCGTGAGCGCCTTGGCCATGATTCAGTTTCCGCGCTGACCACGCTGACTTCAAGAAGCCTCGAACAACCTGAAGCGATCATCGACGAGTATGTAAGCCAGGGCTTCTCCAGCATCTCGCTTCGTCCTCTGAGCCCTTATGGGTTTGCCAGCAAGAGTGCCCATCGACTTGATTACCCTATTGAGCGATACCTGACCTTCTACAAGAAGGCCCTGGCCTATTTACTGCATATCAACCAACAGGGCTCATACCTCTCAGAGAGTTATACGAGCCTGTTGCTGAAGAATATTCTGACACCCTTCTCCTCCGGCTATGTAGACCTGCGCTCCCCTGCTGGCGCAGGCACTGCGGCGCTGGTTTACAACTATGACGGTTACGTCTATCCCTCGGACGAAGCCCGAATGTTGCTGGAGATGGGTGAAGACGGCTTGAGACTCGGCACCGTGAAGCAACCCTTGTCTGAATTACTCGCATCGCCCGTTTTGAATGCGTTGCTCTCCAGTGGTGTAGCAGAGGGGCTCCCGGGCTGCTCCGACTGCGCACTTGTCCCCTACTGTGGTGCTGACCCCGTCGAACACTATGCCCGCCAAGCTGACCCGATCGGACACCGAGTGTTCAGCAGCTTCTGCAAGAAAAATACGGGGCTGCTGAAGTATCTTTTCGGCCTGCTTTGCGATGGCGACGACAACGTGCAGAGGGTGCTGCTGTCTTGGCTGAACAGGCGCTCTTACAACGATGTCCGATTCCCGGGTTACAGGGGTTGATGGCGATGCTGCGCAAAGATACCCACTTTGAAATCCATCACCTGAATGAGCCGAAACTGCTCAAGGTGGTCACTCTGAATGAGTTCATCGAACAAGGCCTGGCTGTTTGTGCCGGAAGCGCTGAGTTCGGTGACTTGCTGCTTTGGCTGCCAAACGAAGAACGGCTAAGGAGCCCGCATCTGCTCTCACTACCAGTGGGTGGATTCCTGATCCCGGAGCCATTGATTGGCGACCTCTACAGCGCGCGGCCACACCTGCACACCCCAAAAGATGCGGATGTCGTGCGGCCCGGCGATGTCATTGCCATCACACCAGGCAACGCGATGGTGCGAGTGCTCTATCGACGTGGCTCAGACAGCAACCTGCTGTTCATGACCGATCGTTGCAACAGCCTCTGTCTGATGTGCTCGCAGCCGCCCAAAGATATCGATGACCGTTGGCACATCGAGGAGAACCTACGACTGATCGACCTGATGGACCCGGGCGAGGAAAATCTGGGAATTAGTGGCGGAGAACCAACGCTTTATCGTGATGGCCTGCTCGAAATCCTGGCTAAGTGCAAAGCCGTTTTGCCGCAGAAATCTATTCATGTGCTCAGCAATGGGCGCCTGATCCAAGACCCAAGCTGGATCGCAGCGCTCTCTGCCATTGGCCACCCTCAGTTGAGCTGGGGCATCCCCCTGTATGCCGACAACGCCGAAGACCATGACCATGTGGTGCAGGCTCCAGGCGCTTTCAGCGAAACCCTGCAAGGTCTTTACAACCTGGCCCGCGCCAACCAGATCATCGAGATACGCATGGTGCTCAATCGCCTGACCACGCCACGCTTGCCAGAGTTCGCCCACTACGTGTTCAGGAATCTGCCATTCGTGCGGCATGTTGCGCTGATGGGTATTGAAAGTACCGGCCTGGCCAGGAAGAACTACGAAGAACTGTGGATTGACCCGCTGGACTATCAGGAGTCGTTGAGCCAGGCCGTGTATTTCCTGTTCAACCGCGGAGTGCCGGTTTCGATCTACAACTTGCCCCTGTGCCTGATCCCAGCCCATCTCTCGCGTTTCGCCCGTCAGAGCATCTCGGACTGGAAGAACCTGTTCATCGATACGTGCCAGCAATGCGCTGCCGTCAAACATTGCTCTGGCTTCTTCAAATCCCACACCGACCGCTGGCAGAGCCGCGGCGTACAACGACTATCGACCGAGGCCTTTAGCGCCTATGCAAGGAGTGCACAGTGAAATTGCTCGACCGCTGGAAAGTCCTGATCAGTGGGATCAGCTTACTGCCAATGGCAGGTACCACCCTGGCACAGGCGGGCCATCTGTCGCTCGCCGATGCGAACTGGCAACCCAACGACAAGCTACAGCCCCCGGTATTTGCCGATACGCTCAATGCGCCAGACACCGTCAACATCTATGCGGCACATCGCTCGCACAGTTCACACCGGTCCCACAGTTCGCACAGTTCTCACTACAGCGGCTCGGGTGGCTATAGCGCACCTCGCTACTACAGCCCACCCGCTACTAGTACCCGAAGCTACAGTACGCCGAGTGCTTCGAGCAGCACCTCAAGCAGCAACAGCCTTTATCAGTCGTCTGGCACTACCAGCGGGACAAGTTCGAACACTTCAAAGAGCCGTACGACCAATGAGCAGAAAAGCAACCTGGTCACCCGAGTGCAGACCGCGCTGATGGTACGCCAGTATTACCAAGGCACCATTGATGGGGTGATGGGCAAGGCTACACGTGGTGCGTTGATGGCCTTTCAGATGGACAGTGGGCTGACCGTGAATGGCCGGATGGATACACCATCGCTGAATGCGTTGGGGATCAAGATTCCATAAGTCGCTTCAGGTTAAAGCGCGCGCCCGTTCAGCAACGAAGGAACTATCCCATGCAGCAGATCACTCAAGTAGACAACACTCTCTGGGCATTGATCAGCCGCCTGCAAGGCAAGGAACTGCAAACACCGTCGCGTAGCGCCCGTTTCCGTATCGCGACTGTTGATGCAAATCGTGTTGTGATTGAGACCGGATCAGAAGACTCGCAGTTGGCGCGGACTCGAGCAGCTTTCCAGCAAACGTTGAACTACCTCGCCGGTAACAATCATTTCGGCCAAGCACAAGCTGTGGAAATCAGCTCCAACCATACGTACGAAAAATCCGAGCCGCTTTGCCAAGCGGCTCGTTACAGAGCAGAAAGCAAGCCGGGCCGTACCAACTCACCTACATTCTGCCGACTCTGGAGCAGTGCCAGGGTCGGCATCCGGTCCACCACCCCAAACAGCACTTGGCTGCTGCCCTGAGCCGAGTTATAGGCCTCCTTTTAAGGCCTAAACTTGGTCTACCTCGGATAACGGCCATAGTCGGTTAGCAGGCTATGTATACAGCCTGATTGAAGACCCAACCATTGAGCGCAGTTATGGATTAACCTCTGACCAAGACAGACCAGCGGGCTATTACGGCACATCCCTTCATCAGCCTGTTTTGTCGCTCTTTTTCTAGAACTCGAAAGTCCCCAACAAGGCCAGAAGGCTCTAGCATGGGATGCTAACGGTTACTGATGAGCATTACGTACGGATACAGAAATGGCAAGGATTGATCTGAAAGTCCCCTTCTCAGAAAAAGATGACGCGAAATCACTCGGTGCCAGGTGGGATCCGGGCCTGAAGACTTGGTACATCCCCGAGGGGGTCGACATCGGCCCCTTCGCTCAATGGCTGCCCGTAACAGAGCACGCAGACCTGGAGCACGGACCTGAATTTAGTGTCAGAGCACCGTATTACTACGTCATAGAGTCAGTGTCCGACTGCTGGGGTTGCTCTAATTTGACCCGCGTGTTTTCGTTCAAGCTGCCCGAGCAGCACGAAGAGTTCGATTACTACGAGGATGAGGACGAAGATTTCGCGCTCACAAGCAACCTCGGCGAATGGAAGTGCCACGGGTATCGCGGAACGGTCTCCAACGTCGCCAGCCTCTCTCCCTTGGTCACGAAGCAGATCCATCACTTCACCAACAAGTTCAAGCAGGCCTACAGCAAAACGGTAGGCCGCCGTTACCTGATGAATCACTGCGAAAATTGCGGAGCCAAGCTCGGCGATTTTTTCATGCACAGCGAACCTGGTGGAGCTTTCTTCCCAACCTCACCACAAGAAGCTCAGCGGATGACTCTCATCAGAATCAACGAGCGGTTCGAAGCCAACTGCAGCGTCGGCTTTGCATCCGAAGATTTTTTCGATTGGATGCGGGTTCGAGAGCAACGCTAAATACCCTTTCCAACCCCGGATTGCCCGAGGACCTCACGCGCCTCAGGCCCACCTTTGGTAATGAGTAACATCAGTAGTCACTGAAGAGCGAGAAATCTTAAAAAAGCCGCAGTGTACTTTGCCAAGAAATACACTGTTCAGTTAAACGATCACTGGAGCACTACGAGGCCCGTCGTTTTCTCAGCTCATTGAATGTTTCTATCATCACTGGATTTGCTCCAACCGCCTCACCACCATAGTGCTTCATAGCTCGGGTAGCTAGGTATCGGTACGCTGTAGTGAATGGCACAAGGGCGCCCAACAGTGCGGACAGGATTTTACCCCGCTGAACCGCCTCTGGAATCAGGTTGTGCCTGGGCTCAAGCTTTCACTGGGGATGTCACAATGCTGGGATCAAGCACAATCAGTAGCGGATAGGTCACCTTGGTCTGCATCTCGTTTCCAGCAACTGCTTGGTAACCAGCTGCTCTTGATGCATCAACGATGTCTTCAATGCAGTCCCGGGTGGCCTGCTGGCATACGTTCCAGGCATGTACGCATCGGTGGTTTTGCGCTCATATGAAGCGAGACGCAACATCTCAGCCATAGCGCCTTCTTCTCTTCCTTCACCAATCGACGATCGATGCCAAACAATCCAATCTGAGATGACGGTACACTGAAAACCATCCGAATCCATCTTGGTCTATGTAAGAAATCGCCATTCTCGATCACTCGTAAACCTGATGCAGCTGAGGGCAAAGTTAGGGGCGAAATTCGATTTTTTCGGGCTGAAAACACCGCCCTAGAGCCAAGTCAAAATATTTTTTGGGGATCTGAATAGTCTTTGAAAGAAACCTTCAAAGACCCAGAAACGCGTGACGAAAATCATGCCCCACCCACCTCATATAACCCGAAGCAACGCCGCCTTGATAATAGCCTCCGAGCGCGTCGAGGCGTTCATCTTCCGGGTAAACTGCTTGACATGAAAATACACCGTGGCGCGCGTAACACTAATAGCATCAGCCACCTGCTTTGAAGTTAACCCCCCTGCCAGCAAACGCATTATCTGAACCTCACGAACATTCAGCTGACTGCCCACAACAGAGGGATCACACTTCAATATTTTATATATGTTCTGCGTCACCAAGCGCGACTCTGCAAACAACACCTCATACATTTCATTGAAATCAATATCCGGCCGTTGCCCACCCGCCCATATAAGCGTCATCAATGTCACACTGCCGTTGCGCATGGGATACACCAACGTAGAGGCCTCCGCATAACGATTGCCCGCAGGCGACTTTATCAACGTTGCAATACCGGGTGAAAAATGCCGCGCACCCTGCTCCCAATGACGTATGTCCTCGTCATTGTTCATCTCCAATACCGGGTCCGTCATCCACATTTTTCGCTGGTCGTAGAGCACCCGGCAGGAAAAGTCCAGATTGTCCGCAAGGTAGACCTTGGGCAGTGACACCGGCACGGCCGCCTTGTAGAAAATTGCATAATGACTACAACCGGTCTTTCGCTGGATCCTGCGGGTGAGCTCGTTTTGAAACGTGCCGCTGAATGACAGCCGCGCATAGTCAAACGCCTGCCGATGATCAACATGATATTTAGCCGCGACCATATCGTTCCTTGATGATTGTCAGAGGCGAAGCATCAGGCTAGCTACCCGATGCGGCGTTTTCAACCTGAGCAACGTATCGATTGCCCAAGGATCAGCCCGGCTAGCACAGGATTGCGTTGAAAAACTATCAACATTGATAGTGGGCGGGCTTTTTTTTCTACCACCCTGAACGTCGCTGCAGGCAATACGCAGCCGGAGCAACAGTACATATCTGCCTAAGATTCTCATGGAGAAATTATCATGAACGATATCGACACTATCACGAACGCTTGGGGACGCTGGAAAACCGCTCAATACGGCACCACCTGCTGGTTTACTGAAAGTACCCAGTACGCTCGCAACAAAGACACCAAAGGCTATATGCAGTATCAAACCAATGTTTCCGCACCTAAAGACCTGGTGTATTCAAGTTTCGTGCAAAAAGATGGTGGCAGCGCATTACTGGGCAAATACGACACCATCAATGACGGCGGCCAGGTCATTGAACATGTGGTCAGCCTCCAACAAGGCGTAACCGACAGTTTCACCTGGAGCGTGACCGAGCAACTCAAGGTCGGTGTCACGGTCAAGGTAAACGCCGGTATTCCACTGATTGGCGGCGCCGAAACCAGCAGCTCGGTTGAAATGACGCTGTCGTCGACGCAAGGCGCGAGCACGACCAAGGCCTCCAACTACGGCGCCTCGACCAAAGTGCCTATCTCCCCGCATACCCATGGCTGGGGTGAAGTCGACCTGAGCTTTACCGAGTTGAACACCCAATGGGTGGGCAATGCCTTGATGCAAGGCTATGTCGCCATCTGGTTCAACAACAAAGTCGCCATCAACAACAACGGCGACTACCACTACTTGTGGTTCATCCCGATCCAACAAGTCTTTTCCGAATGCATCCAGCACAACATCATCAGCACCTCCGGGTACATCGTGCAAAGCGGCGGCGTTACCGCGCAAGCCAGCGGGACCTTCCACAGCAGCATGGGCTTGAGCCTGAAAACCGTCGCACATGAACAGCCGTACCCCGGCAAGTCCGAAACGGTCAAAACCTACTATGGCTATGTCAGCACTCACCCGGAAGTAAAAGCCAAGATCCTTTCCGGCACCAACGACGAAAGAGCCAACGTGGATTAATGCTCGCTCTGTAATGTTGACCCTCAGCAACGCCAGCGCTTCGTGAAAAGAAGAGGCTGGCGTTGCACCAGCGGTGTATGATGCGAGTCATTCTCATAAACGCCCAGCCTCGCAATGCCCAACTCGCCTGCAAATCACCCGCTCATGGCCGCCCTCGCCCATCACTACGATGACCTGGTGGACTACATCAAGCGTCGCTTCAATGGGCGAGACTTTGCCCGCGACCTGATCCACGACGTGTGCGTGCAGATGATCGAAAAACCACCGCGCGAATCCATCGCCACGCCCTTGGCATTTCTGCGCAAGGCCGCCTTCAACCGTGCCATCGATCGCATCCGCGCCGAACGCACGCGCCAGTTACACCTGCAAGGCTACGTGCCAGAGTACGCGCAGGTCGACCCATGGGACGGTGCCCACGCGCTGGATTTTGAACAGCAGCTGGAGGCGTTGCTGGACATCATCGAAGCGTTGCCGGCGCGCCAACGCCAGGTGTTCCTGCTCAACCGCGTGCATGAAATGCGCTACAAGGAGATCGCCGATGGGCTGGGGATTTCCGTCAACATGGTGACCGTGCACTACGCCCGCGCCATGAAGACCATCGCGCAACACTGGGAACCGGCACGCCTTGCCTGCAACGCCAGCACCGGGAGAACCGCATGACCGCCCCTCGCCCCCCGGACAACAAAGCCGACCCGCTGAAGCCGTTCACCGATGCCTTGCGTGAGCGCGTACCCGGCAAGGACGCCTTGCTGAGCGAAGGCATGGCGCTCACCCAGAAACGCCTGAACAAGAAGAAAACCATCGCCGCCGGGTTGCCGATCCTCGCCCTCGCAGGCCTGCTGTGGCACCTGGACCCGGCCTGGCACACTGAAGACGTGCAGGTCGCCATCGGCCAGCGCGAGGCCATCAGCCTGGCCGACGGCAGCCGCGTCCTGCTCAATTCCGGCAGCCATCTGCGCATCGAAAAACGCCTGCGCAGCCGCCAACTGGAGTTGCTCGGCGGCGAGGCGCTGTTCACCGTGGTGCATGCCGACAGCGCCTTCATCGTGCGCAGCCAAGGCGTGCGCGTGCGTGATATCGGCACCGTGTTCAACCTGCGCAGCGATGCGCGCGGGGTGGATGTCGGAGTGATCGAGGGGAGTGTCGAGGTCAGCAATGCATCGGCCGCACCGCGCTTGCTGCGTGCCGGCGAAACACTGCGCGCCACAGCCGAACGGATCGGTCAGGTTGACCCTGCCGATACGGCGGCACTTACCGCCTGGCAACACGGCAAACTGCGTTTCGATGGCACGCCCCTGAGCGAAGTCATCGCCGACTTGCAGCCCTACCGTCAGGGGCGCATGCGCATCGCCGATGTCAGCACCGGCGAGTTGCGTTTGTCCGGTGAGTTCGACAGCTCACGCGTCGACGTGTTGATCGACATGCTGCCGAAGATCCTCCCGGTCAGGTTGCAACGCGGCAGCGACGGCAGCGTCGTACTCAGCCGGCTGCGCTGACAGACGAGAATTATTTTCAACACGACATACTGATTCGCGATGCGCCATACGCCATTGCCCTTTGAGAACACTCTCGACCATTGGGGATCACGATGAGCAACGCTTGGCTTTCGCACCGTTTGACACAGGGATTGGCACTGCTGGCTTCCAGCCTGGCACTGGCGGGCGTCGCCCAGGCGCAATCCCTCACCTACCGCGTCGACATCCCGGCCCAGGCGCTGGACAAATCCCTCAACGCGCTGGCACAGCAAACCGGCAGCCGCGTGCTGTTCGGTACCGACATCGCGGCCGACCAGCCCGCCCCGGCGCTGCACAACCAACTGACCGTGCAACAGGCGCTGGAAACCCTGCTCGGCCACAGTGGCCTGCAGGTGCAACGGATCGACGACAACAGCTACCTGATCGCCCGCCCGGCTGACGACGGGGCACTTAGCTTGGAGGCCACCACCATCCAGGGCCAAGGGTTGGACACCACCACCGAAGGCACTGGTTCCTACACCACCGGGCGCATGCAGTCGGCCAGCAAGCTGGCACTGTCGAACCGGGAAACCCCGCAGTCCGTCACCGTGGTCACCCGCCAGCGCATGGATGACCAGAACATGAAGTCCCTGGAGGACGTGCTCAGGAGTACCCCCGGCATTTCCATCACCTAGGACGGCCCGCAGCGGCCTACTTACTACTCACGCGGCTTTGCCGTCGAAAACCTCATGACCGATGGCCTGGCCAATGACCTGTCTCACTACCTGAGCCGGGACATGAACTCCACGCCTGACGTGGCGATCTTTGATCGCGTCGAAGTGGTGCGCGGCGCCACCGGCATGATGCAGGGCTCGGGCAACCCTTCTGCGGCCATCAACATGATCCGCAAACGCCCGACCGCCACCCCCAGTGTGAGCGTGACCGGCAGCGCCGGCAGTTGGGACAACTACCGCACCGAGTTCGATGCCTCCAGCGCGTTGAACGCCAGTGGCACCCTGCGCGGCCGGGTGGTCACCGCGTATCAGACCAAAGACAGCTTCCAGGACTTCACCAGCTCCGAACGCGCGGTGTTCTATGCGATCACCGAAGCGGACCTGAATGACGACACCACCTTCACCTTTGGCGCGTCAAACCAGAACGCCAACAACAACAGTTCCTGGGGTGGCCTGCCGGTCGCGGCCGACGGCAGCGATCTGCACTTGAAGCGCTCAACGTACCTGGGTAGCCAGTGGGAGTACTGGGACCAGGACAACACCACCGCATTCACCCGCCTGGAATATCGCTTTGCCGACAACTGGAAGATGCTCCTGGCCGCCAGCAAGAGCTGGTCGAAGTTGAGCATGCTGGGCTCCATCCCCGAGCGCATGGGCGACAACTTCGATGAATTTGGGCAGAACATCGGCCGGTACGACTACAAAGACCAGCAGAGCAGTTACGACGGCTATGTCACCGGCCCGTTCTCGCTGCTCGGACGCACCCATGAACTGGTAGTGGGTGCCAGCAAACGCGACCTGACGTTCAACGGCAAGGGCTTGCCCATCGACCTCGAAACGCATACCGACCTGAGTAACCCCACCGGCATTGCCAAGCCGGACATGAGCGCCAACCCCTGGACGCAACACCGGACCAGCGAACAGAAAGGCGCCTACCTGACCACCCGCCTGAACCTCGCCGATGACCTCAAAGTGATTCTCGGTGGGCGCCTGGACTGGTACGAGTTCGATGTCGATACCCGCTGGAATGGCAAATCCTCGGCCAGCAGCTTGCCGAACAAGGTGACCCGCCACCTGACCCGCTATGCCGGTGTCATCTATGACCTGGACCCGCATCACTCCGTGTACGTCAGCTACACCGACATTTTCCGCCCGCAGACCGAGCTCGATGCCCAGAACAATGCGCTCAAGCCCATCGAAGGCAAAAACTACGAGCTGGGCATCAAGGGCGAATACTTTGACGGCAACCTGAATGCCAGCGCGGCGATCTTCCGTGTTGACCAGCAAAACCGCGCCAAGCAACTCAACCCCATACAGTGCAGCGTGGCGGGCCCCACGTGCTATGAAGCGGCGGGTGAGGTCCGTAGCGAAGGCATCGAGTTCGAGGTCAACGGTGCCTTGTTGCCAGGCTGGGAACTGGGTGCGGGCTACACCTACGCTGCCGCCAAGTACACCAAGGACACCGACCAGGCCAATGTCGGCCGACTGTTCCAGACCGACATACCGCGCCATATCTTCAAGATGTTCACCACCTATCAACTGCCAGGCGAGTTGGAGCGCTGGACGGTCGGTGGCGGCCTGTACCGGCAGAACACGATCTACAAAACCGGCACCAATGACTACTTGAGCACCTTCGACTACCGCATCGAGCAGAAGGCCTACAGCGTGGTGGACCTGATGACCCGTTACAAGGCATCAGAGCATGTGGACATTCGCTTCAACCTCAACAACCTGCTCGACCAGCGCTACTACCAGGCTATCAGCGGCAACACGGATTACGGCACCAGCTTGTACGGTGAGCCACGCAATGCCATGGTCACGGTCAACTGGTCACTCTGATCACTGCGCCAACAACCGCTCCAGCAACCACAACCCCGCCGCGCCCGGCGGGGTCAGTTTCGACCAGGCGGCATCCACCGCAATCGGCCGCGGCCAGCCGCGCAACGTGAGCTCGATCAACTGGCCATGGCCGTACAGTTCGACCAGGCCATGGGGCAGCTCGGCCCAACCAAAGCCCGCCTCGGTCATCTCCAGCAGCAACAGGTAATCCGGTGCCGACCAGACCCGCCCCTGGGGTTTGTTTTCGCTGTCGGTGAAGGTGTTCAGGTAAAGCTGCCGATGCCCGCTCAGGTGGGACTGGCTCGGCGCATCCAACTGCGCCAGCGGGTGCCCCTGCGCCACGAAGATGCCCATCTGTGCAGACTGCGGCAAGCGCGTGGCCGCGACATCCGCCGGGTAGCTCGCCTGCGCCGCGAGCAGGCCCAGGTGTGCGCGGCCGCTTTGCAACAGGTTCAGCACATCGCCTGCCTCGGCGATCATGCATTCAAGCTCGATGTCCTGGTAACGCTGCTCGAAATCCCGCATCACCTGGTTGTTCGGGCTGAGCTGGTACATGTCGGACAACACCAGGGTCAAGCGCGGCTCGACCTTGTCGGCCAAGCGGATGCTCAAGGCATCCAGGCGCTCACTGGCCGCGAGAATCTCCTGCACATGCCCCAGCACCTTGCGCCCCGCCTCGGTGAGCACCGGGTGGCGGGCCTGGCGGTCGAACAGGCTGACGCCCAGGTCCGCCTCCAGGTTGGCGATGGCGGCGCTGATGGTCGACTGGCTCTTGCGCAACTTGCGCGCAGCCGCCGAGAACGAACCCAGGGCTACCGCTTCGACAAAGGCCTGCAATGCTTCAGGTGAATAGCGCATGGTCTATCGCTTTTATCGATGGAACCTATTTTTAACATAAGCAAAAAAGCGATGACAATCACTCCATCGAATCTCACCCCAGGTGATGTCATGCAAGTGCAAAACAAGTCGTTCGCTGAACGTGCCGTCCACGCCGTCGGTTTTGAAGTGATCGCGGTGCTGATCTGCGCCCCTGTCGGCGCCTGGTTGCTCAACCGTTCGATGCTCGAAGTGGGTGCGCTGGCACTGATGCTATCGACAGTCGCAATGATCTGGAACATGCTCTACAACATGGCTTTCGACCGTCTGTGGCCGGTCAGCCGGGTGGTGCGGAGCGTCAAGGTGCGTGCGCTGCACGCGGCTGGTTTTGAAACCGGGCTGGTGGTGATCGGCGTGCCGCTGGCGGCCCTGATGCTGAATGTGTCGCTGGTACAGGCGTTCATGCTGGAGATCGGTTTCTTCGTCTTCATGCTGCCCTACACCATGGCCTATAACTGGGTGTATGACCTGCTGCGCGAGCGTCTGGTCAACCCGCCAGCCAAGACGTTGCAAGTCTCGTAGAGGAAAGGCAATGGCCGCAAACGCAGCACACCGCTCCCTGTTGCTGGCCATTGCAGCCCTGCTCGTTGGTGCCTTGGCGCTGTTGGCCGGGTGCTCCTCACACGCCACGGCCCCGGTCACCGGGTCGCGCTGCTATGCCAAGGCCCTCCCCGTCAGCGGCGAGGGTGGCCTGGCCTGGGGCAATACCCTGCAAATGGCGCGCAAGAAGTCCATGGATGGCTGCATGCGCTATGCCGGGCGCTCGGGGGGAACACCGGGGTCCTGCAAAGTGGTGGTGGCTGAGTGCAAGTAACGCCGGACCGCTGCAATCACCGGTTTTGTCGCTGAAATTTAGGGCCTCATCGCCGGCAAAGCCGGCTCCCACAAGTTGAGACATATGTGAATTCACTGTGGGAGCTGGCCTTGCCAGCGATCGACCGCAAAGCGGTCGCCTACGCCGCTACCTTAAGCTTGCGCTGAATCACCCGCACTAGCGCGCTGATATCATTCCCAGTGATATTAACCTTCGTGCCATTCGATTCGTCGTTAATGGTTACAACTCGCAGAATCCGCCCACTATCAATACATTGGCGGAGTTCTCCATGGAACAGTCACTCAAACCCTTGCGCTACCCCCTTGCCGCCTTGGCATTGCTGGTAATGAGTGCCTGCGGTCGCACCCCCGAAGCCGTTCAGGCGCCCAGCGCGCCGAAGGTCAGTGTGGCCAAGGTCATCGAACAGCCTATCAACGAGTGGGACGAATTCACCGGCCGCCTGGAAGCGCCGGAAACCGTCGAAATCCGCCCCCGGGTCTCCGGCCAGATCGATCAGGTCGCCTTCACCGAAGGCGCCCAGGTCAAAAAAGGCGACCTGCTGTTCCAGATCGACCCACGCCCGTTCCAGGCTGAAGTCCGCCGCCTCGAAGCACAGCTGCAACAGTCCCGCGCCACTGCCATTCGCAGCGAGAACGAAGCCCAGCGTGGCGAGCGCCTGCGTACCAGCAACGCGATCTCCGCCGAACTTGCCGAATCGCGCACCAGCGCTGCGGCCGAAGCCCGTGCCGGGGTCGCCGCGATCCAGGCGCAACTGGACCTGGCTCGCCTGAACCTGAGCTTCCCCCGCGTCCCCGCGCCGATCAGCGGCCGCGTTAGTCGCGCCGAGTTCACCGCCGGCAACATCGTCACCGCCGATGTCACCCCGCTGACCAGCGTGGTCTCCACCGACAAGGTCTACGCCTACTTCGATGCCGACGAGCGCGTCTACCTCAAGTACACCCAACTGGCCCGCGACGGCCAGCGCGGCCAGAGCACCCCGGTGTACCTGGGACTGTCCAGCGAAACCGGCAACCCGCACCTGGGCCAGATGAACTTCGTCGACAACCAGGTCAACCCGAAAACCGGCACCATCCGCGGCCGCGCCGTGTTCGACAACAGCAACGGCGAGTTCACTCCTGGCCTCTACGCCCGCCTCAAGCTGGTCGGTAGCGCGACCTATTCGGCCATGCTGATCAACGATGAAGCGGTCGGCACCGACCTGGGCAAGAAGTTCGTGCTGGTCATGGACAAGGACAACAAGGCCGATTACCGCGCCGTCGAGCTGGGCCCGAAACTCGAAGGCCTGCGCATCGTGCGCAGCGGCCTGAACAAGGACGACCGCATCGTGGTCAAGGGCCTGCAACGTGTGCGCCCAGGTTCGCCGGTCACCCCGCAGGATACGCCGATGGCCAGCGACGCTACCCTCGCCACCCTCGCCCAGCAACGCCAGGCCCTTGAAGCCAGCACCCAAGGCCAGCCCGTGAGCAACCCCACGGTCAAGCTCGCCAGTGCCGCGACTCCACGTGGTTAAGGGATCAGTCCGATGAATTTCTCCCAGTTCTTTATTACCCGGCCGATCTTCGCCGCGGTGCTGTCGCTGCTGATCTTGATTGCCGGCAGCATCTCGCTGTTCCAACTGCCGATCAGCGAATACCCCGAGGTGGTGCCGCCGACCGTGGTGGTGCGCGCCAACTTCCCCGGGGCCAACCCCAAGGTGATCGGCGAGACCGTCGCCGCGCCGTTGGAACAGGCCATCACCGGTGTCGAGAACATGCTGTACATGTCCTCGCAGTCCACCGCTGACGGCAAGATCACCCTGACCATCACCTTCGCCCTGGGCACCGACCTGGACAACGCGCAGGTACAGGTACAGAACCGGGTGACCCGGACCCAGCCCAAGCTGCCGGAAGAAGTCACGCGCATCGGTATCACCGTCGACAAGGCCTCGCCCGACCTGACCATGGTCGTGCACTTGACCTCGCCGGATAACCGCTATGACATGCTCTACCTGTCCAACTACGCGATCCTCAACATCAAGGACGAGCTGGCTCGCCTGGGTGGCGTGGGTGACGTGCAGCTGTTCGGCATGGGCGACTACTCGCTGCGGGTGTGGCTCGACCCGAACAAGACCGCTTCGCGCAACCTGACTGCCAGTGACGTGGTCACGGCCATTCGCGAGCAGAACCGCCAGGTCGCCGCCGGCCAGCTCGGTGCACCACCGGCCCCAGGCTCCACCAGCTTCCAGCTGTCGGTGAACACCCAGGGCCGGCTGGTGACCGAGGATGAGTTCGAGAACATCATCATCCGCTCCGGCGCCAACGGTGAAATCACCCGCCTGAAGGACATCGCCCGCGTCGAACTCGGCTCCAGCCAGTACGCCCTGCGTTCGCTGCTGAACAACCAGCCGGCCGTGGCCATCCCGATCTTCCAGCGCCCTGGTTCCAACGCCATCGAGATCTCCGATGAAGTGCGCGGGAAAATGGCCGAGCTGAAAAAGGACTTCCCCGAAGGGATGGACTACAGCATCGTCTATGACCCGACCGTGTTCGTCCGCGGCTCGATCGAAGCGGTGGTGCACACCCTGTTCGAAGCGCTGATTCTCGTGGTGCTGGTAGTCATCCTGTTCCTGCAAACCTGGCGCGCCTCGATCATTCCGCTGGTGGCTGTACCGGTATCGCTGATCGGTACCTTTGCGGTGATGCACCTGTTCGGCTTCTCGCTCAATGCGCTGTCGCTGTTCGGCCTGGTACTGGCCATCGGCATCGTGGTGGACGACGCCATCGTGGTGGTGGAAAACGTCGAGCGTAATATCGGCCTGGGCCTCAACCCCCTGGAAGCGACCAAGCGCGCCATGGGCGAGGTGACCGGCCCGATCATCGCCACCGCGCTGGTGCTGTGTGCAGTGTTCATCCCGGCGGCCTTCATCTCCGGGCTTACCGGGCAGTTCTACAAGCAGTTCGCCCTGACGATTGCCATCTCCACGGTGATTTCAGCATTCAACTCGCTGACCCTTTCGCCTGCGCTGGCCGCAGTGCTGCTGCGTGAGCACAACGCGCCCAAGGACCGCTTCTCGCGCCTGCTGGAACGTCTGCTCGGCGGCTGGTTGTTCCGCCCGTTCAACCGCTTCTTCGAACGTGCCAGCCACAGCTATGTCGGCGCCGTGGCGCGGGTCATTCGCAGCAGTGGTATCGCCTTGTTCGTGTACGGCGGCCTGATGGTCATGACCTGGCTGGGCTTTGCTTCCACGCCAACCGGCTTCGTGCCCGCCCAGGACAAGCAGTACCTGGTGGCCTTCGCCCAACTGCCGGACGCTGCCAGCCTGGACCGCACCGAGGCGGTCATCAAGAAGATGAGCGAAATCGCCCTCAAGCAACCTGGCGTGGCCGACTCGGTGGCCTTCCCGGGCCTGTCGATCAACGGTTTCACCAACAGCCCGAACAGCGGCATCGTGTTCACCCCGCTCAAGCCGTTTGACGAGCGCAAGGACCCAAGCCAGTCGGCCGCCGCCATCGCCGCCGCGCTGAACGCGCAGTTCGCCGATATCGAAGACGCCTACATCGCGATCTTCCCGCCGCCGCCGGTACAGGGGCTGGGCACCATCGGCGGCTTCCGCCTGCAGATTGAAGACCGTGGCAACCTGGGTTACGAAGCGCTGTACAAGGAAACCCAGAACATCATCGCCAAGAGCCACAACGTGCCGGAGCTGGCCGGGCTGTTCACCAGCTACCAGGTCAACGTGCCGCAGGTCGATGCCGCCATCGACCGGGAAAAGGCCAAGACCCATGGCGTGGCGATCAACGATATCTTCGACACCCTGCAGATCTACCTGGGCTCGCTGTACGCCAACGACTTCAACCGTTTTGGCCGCACCTACCAGGTCAACGTCCAGGCTGAACAGCAGTTCCGTCTCGACGCCGAGCAGATCGGCCAGCTGAAAGTGCGCAACAACCAGGGCGAGATGATCCCGCTGGCGACCTTCATCAAGGTCAGCGACACCTCGGGGCCGGACCGCGTGATGCACTACAACGGCTTCATCACCGCAGAAATCAACGGCGCTGCCGCCCCAGGCTACAGCTCCGGGCAAGCGGAAAAAGCCATCGAGAAACTGCTCAAGGAAGAACTGCCCAACGGCATGACCTTCGAATGGACCGAGCTGACCTACCAGCAGATCCTCTCGGGCAACACCGCACTGTTCGTCTTCCCGCTCTGCGTGCTGCTGGCCTTCCTGGTGCTGGCGGCTCAATACGAAAGCTGGAGCCTGCCGCTGGCGGTGATCCTGATCGTGCCGATGACCCTGCTGTCGGCAATTACCGGGGTGATTCTCTCAGGTAGCGACAACAACATCTTCACCCAGATCGGCTTGATCGTACTGGTGGGGCTGGCGTGCAAGAACGCGATCCTGATCGTCGAGTTCGCCAAGGACAAGCAGGCCGAAGGGCTCGACCCGCTGGCTGCGGTACTGGAAGCCTGCCGCCTGCGTCTGCGGCCGATCCTGATGACCTCGTTCGCTTTCATCATGGGTGTGGTGCCGCTGGTGTTCTCCTCCGGTGCCGGTGCGGAAATGCGTCATGCCATGGGCGTGGCGGTGTTCTCCGGGATGATCGGGGTGACCTTCTTCGGCCTGCTGCTGACCCCGGTGTTCTTTGTTCTGATTCGCCGTTACGTGGAACGTAGCCAGGCGCGCAAGGCCGCCCGGCAACTGGCGCTGGAGACCCAAGCATGAGTAGCGTGAAACTGTGGATGCCGAGCCTGTTGGTGCTGGCGCTGGCCGCCTGCGCGGTAGGCCCGGACTACAAGGCGCCGGAAACGGCGGCCGCGCACCTGGATGCGGCCGATGCGACCGAGGCCAAGGCGGCCTTCGACCGCAGCCGTTTCGAATCGGCGTGGTGGCATCAGTTCGAGGACCCGGTGCTGGACCAACTGGTCAGCCAGTCGCTGAACGGCAACCGCGACCTGCGGGTGGCGTTTGCCCGGCTCAAGGCGGCGCGTTCGATTCGTGAAGACGTCAGCAATGACGCCCTGCCAACCGTTACCAGCCGCGCCAGCAGCGAACTGGGCAAGGGCCAGATCCCTGGCCAGACCGAGCGCCGGGTCAATAGCGAACGCTATGACCTGGGCCTGGACATGGCCTGGGAGCTGGACCTGTTCGGCCGCATCCAGCGTCAGTTGGAAGCGAGCGAGGCGCAGGAAGCGGTCGCGGCGGCCGACCTGCAACAATTGCAGGTAAGCCTGATTGCCGAGCTGGTCGATGCCTATGGGCAACTGCGCGGTGCGCAGTTGCGCGAGAACATCGCCCTGGCCAACCTCAAGACCCAGCAGGACTCACGCGGCATCACCGTGACCCTGCGTGACGCCGGGGTTGGCAACGACCTCGACGTGGTCCGTGCCGATGCGCGCCTGGCGGCGGTCGAGGCGAGCGTGCCGCAGCTCCAGGCTGAGCAGGTGCGGGCGAAAAACCGTATTGCGACGCTGCTGGGGCAGCGTCCGGAGGCCTTGAGCATCGACCTGTCGCCCAAGCAACTGCCGGCGATCGCCAAGGCATTGCCGATTGGCGACCCGGGCGAGCTGCTCAAGCGTCGCCCGGACGTACGCAGTGCCGAGCGCCAGTTGGCGGCGGCGACGGCGAACGTTGGCGTGGCCACTGCCGACCTGTTCCCACGGGTCAGCCTCAGCGGCTTCCTGGGCTTCACCGCGGCACGCGGCTCGCAACTGGGCTCGTCGGCGGCGCAAGCCTGGGCGCTGGGCCCGAGCATTACCTGGCCGGCGTTTGACCTGGGCAGCGTGCGTGCGCGCTTGCGCGGTGCGAATGCTGAAGCCGAGGGTGCCTTGGCGACTTATGAGCAACAGGTGTTGTTGGCATTGGAAGAGTCCGAGAACGCTTTCAGTGACTACGCCAAGCGCCAGCAGCGGCTGATGGCCCTGCTGCGCCAGAGCGAGGCTAGCCGCAAGGCGGCGGAGTTGGCGTCGATTCGTTACCGCGAGGGTACGGTCGATTACCTGGTGCTGCTGGATGCCGAGCGTGAGCGGCTGAGCGCCGAGGATGCCCAGGCCCAGGGCGAAGTTGATCTTTATCGTGGTGTCGTGGCGATCTACAAGGCATTGGGCGGCGGCTTGCAGCCTGAGGCAGTGGCCTCGGCACACTGATTGCAAAAGCTCCTTTGGTTGGTTTATTCCGACTCTTTGCCCCGCTTGCGGGGCTTTTTTATGGGGCCTGAAAACCGGGTTATACGGGGGTGTCAGAAAT